>NZ_JBYTED010000003.1:180632-333787 GCF_058792175.1 Bacillus sp. EB106-02-03-XG38 | reverse complement strand
CCTGTTGGACCTGTGTCACCTGTTGCTCCCGTCGCCCCTGTTGGACCTGTGTCACCTGTTGCTCCCGTCGCCCCTGTTGGACCTGTGTCACCTGTTGCTCCCGTCGCCCCTGTTGGACCTGTTGGACCAAGCTTAGGAACTGTCCCATCGCAGCTAAAACAACATGAATCAACATGTACACCATTTTGATTATTACACCCACAATATCCATTTAAATTATTGCTCCATGAATACATGTTGATCCCTTCCTTCAGATTCAATCTTTTAAGTATAGGTAACAAATTAAAAAACATCTATCAAATAACACAGAACAACTTTACTCTGTACATTCTAATAATTATTACATGCAATTTACTCTCCTTTTGCTTGTACTTTCGCCCCATCTCCACAGATTATTAATCATACATATTACGCTTTCTTACACAACCAAGTTCCCATTTAAACTCCACATATTCGCCAAACTGTTTAGTAAAGAGACCTATCCTCCATAAATAACAACTGCATTATATATAAATTCACATAATATGCTATTTTTCGTCAAAATTTTAAAAAAATATTGACATTAAAAATACCCTCATAGTATGATTTTGGTGTTGCAAATGATAATGATTTTCAGTTGTAAACAAAAACTTATTTGGGGGCAGAAGATGAAGAAAATTCTCAGTATTTTCATAGTAGTTCTTCTATTCGCTGTTGGATGCGGACAGCAAAAAGAGGAGAAAAAAGAAACAAAGACAGACGATAAGAAACAAGCTATAACAATTAAACACGCTGAAGGGGAAACAAAGTTAGATAAACCAGCGAAAAAAGTTGTTGTACTTGAGTGGGTATATTCAGAGGACTTATTAGCGCTTGGTGTTCAGCCAGTAGGGATGGCAGACATTAAGAATTATAATAAATGGGTAAATACAGCAACAAAACCAGGTAAAGATGTTGTAGATGTAGGGACACGTCAACAACCAAACTTAGAAGAAATTAGCCGTCTAAAACCAGATTTAATTATCACAGCTTCATTCCGTAGTAAAGCTATTAAAAATGAATTAGAGCAAATTGCACCAACAGTTATGTTTGATCCATCAACAAGCAATAACAATCACTTTGCTGAGATGACAGAAACATTTAAACAAATCGCAAAAGCAGTTGGAAAAGAAGAAGAAGGTAAAAAAGTATTAGCTGATATGGATAAAGCATTCGCTGATGCAAAAGCAAAAATTGAAAAAGCAAACTTAAAAGATAAAAATATCGCAATGGTACAAGCATTTACAGCTAAAAATGTACCAACATTCCGTATCTTAACTGACAATTCTACAGCTTTACAAGTTACAAAAAAATTAGGTTTAACAAATACATTTGAAGCTGGAAAATCTGAGCCGGATGGTTTCAAACAAACAACTGTAGAATCATTACAAGGTGTACAAGATTCAAACTTCATTTACATTGTAGCGGATGATGATAACATTTTTGACACGCAACTAAAAGGGAATCCTGCTTGGGAAGGATTAAATTTCAAAAAAGAAGACAAAATGTATAAATTAAAAGGCGACACTTGGATTTTCGGTGGTCCTGAGTCTGCAAAATCTTTAGCAACACAAGTAGCAGATGTAATGACAGCGAAGAAGTGATTACACGATGAATAGCTTACAACATACACTTCGAGCAAGTCTTGTATTCGGAGGAGGAGCATCTCTCTTGCTCCTCCTTTTCTTTATTCACATCGGACAAGGTCAAGCAAACATTTCCTATAGTATGATTATTGATGCTCTTATCTCACCGAACCAATCGCTAGAGCACCAAACTTTAATTATGCTTCGATTACCTAGAGCAGTAATTGCCATTTTAGCTGGAGGTGCCCTTGCTGCGTCTGGGGTTATTTTACAAACGTTAACGAAAAATCCACTTGCTGAATCCAGTACAATGGGGATTCACTCTGGCTCATATTTCTTTCTAGTAGCGGCTACAATTTTCTTACCGAAAGGTCTACAAATTCATTCACTTCTTTTCACATTTATCGGTGGTGCAATTACTGCTTTATTTGTATACCGTATTTCTGGTGGAAAAAAGGGAACCCCACTTAGAATGGCACTAGCTGGGATGGTCGTTACATTAATGCTTTCCGCCTTTACTGGAACAATGCAGCTTTTTTATGAAAATGAAACAGCAGGTTTATTTTTATGGGGAGCTGGATCTCTGATTCAAAATAACTGGGATGGCGTTCAATTCGCTTTTCCATTTATCATTATTTCTTTCCTAGTTTTACTAGTTATATCTCGTAAACTCAACATTCTCTTACTTGGTGATGATGTTGCTGTTTCTCTTGGTGAAAAAACAGCAGTAACACGTCTTATCGCCTTCATTGCTGCAATCTTTTTAACAGCTGTAATTGTAACTGTTGTTGGACCAATTGGATTTGTCGGCTTAGTTGCACCACATTTAATGCGCCTTATTGGCTACCGTCAGCACTTAACTCTCCTTCTCTCTTCTTTCTTATGGGGAGCAGTTTTATTACTTGGGGCAGATGTTGTCGGTAGATTAATAGATCCAACCGGTGCAGAACTTCCTGTTGGGGCAGTCACAGCAATGATTGGGTCGCCTTGGCTTATTTACTTAGTGTATCGAATGATGAAGTCGAAACAATATATGAATGATAACGGTGCGAATGCAGCTGGAGCTAGTTCCCGCTATTACCCTTATAAAAAGGTAATCATTATATCTATCACGCTTTGTATTGTGACGATTGCTCTTGGTGTTACTATTAGTAGTAACGCTTATATCGAAAGCATTACAAATGTTATATCCGGTCAATTAACACAATTTGATAAAAATATGATGATGAACCTTCGTTTACCAAGAATGCTCGTCGCTGCTATTGCTGGCGCATGCCTTGCAATAAGCGGGCTTGTTTTCCAAGGTATATTACGAAACCCTCTCGCCGATCCTTCTATTATTGGTATTTCATCGGGAGCTGGTGTTGGTGCTTTAACTATTATGTACGTCTTTCCCGCACTTCCTGGTTTCTTCCTACCAATTGGTGCATTTATCGGCGGATTACTTGCCGTTGGAATTGTCCTCTTTTTCTCATGGAAATCAGGATTTAGCCCAACAGCCCTTGCCTTAATAGGAATCGGTATTTCAGCTCTCGGCTCAGCGATTATTCAAATCTTTATTGTTAGAGCAAATTTGAACGTCGCTTCTGCCTTAACATGGCTATCAGGTAGCACATATGCAAGAGGATGGAATCACTTAGAAAATATCATTCTATATCCATCGCTAATTCTTGTACTCATTATCTTTTTCTTAATAAAACAACTTGATGTTCTCGTACTTGGAGACGATTTAGCAACGGGGCTCGGGCAACCAGTAAATAAAACACGCCTAGCTCTTATTGTGTTAGCAACACTACTTGCATCTGTAAATATCGCAGCTGTCGGTACGATTGCCTTTCTAGGTCTTGTTGCACCTCACTTAGCACGAATCGTCGTTGGTATGAACCATCAAAGATTATTCGTTTGCTCCGCACTATTTGGAGCAATCCTTCTTTCTATTGCTGATTTACTCGGACGAACAATTGCATACCCGAAAGAAATCCCTTCTGGTCTTGTCGTTGCTGTGCTTGGAGCACCTTATTTCTTATGGTTGATGAGGAAGAGCGGGAAGAAGGTTAATTAAAAAAGAGGCTTCTTATGTGAGAAGCCTCTTTTTTAATTCATTCTCATAAGCCTAAAGGAAACTATCTTTTTTTCACGAATTTAACCTATGAACATAACTAGGGGGGATAACAATGTATCAAACACTTAAAGGCTTCTTACAATCATGGACATACGAGGCTGAGTCTACTCAAAAGATGCTCGATGCATTAACAGATGAATCTTTGTCACAAGAAATCGCACCTGGGCACTGGACGTTAGGCAGGGTTGCTTGGCATATCGTGACGGCAATTCCTGTTATACTATCTGGCACAGGGCTAAAGTTTGAAGGAGAAACAAAAGATTATCCTGTTCCAACTTCTGCAAAAACAATTGCAGATGAATACCGTAAAGTGAACGCGGCTTTCGTTGAAACACTTCAAAATAAATGGACTGATAAAGACTTAGCTACTATTAACGACTTCTTTGGTCGTCCTATGCCGAATTCTATATTTTTAATGACACTTATTAATCATCAAAATCACCATCGTGGACAAATGACAGTTTTAATGCGACAAGCTGGCTTAACAGTCCCTGGCATATACGGTCCTGCAAAAGAAGAATGGGCTGCGGCTGGAATGGAAGTTCCTAAAATGTAACTACAAAAAAAGACAAGGTATTTACACATCTTGTCTTTTTCTGTAACTTGTTTCATGTGAAACTTTATAATACATCTTCCTTCTCTATATTTTTAATTCCGTAATATGCAATCACACCTCCAATTGCTGCTAGTGCTAGTTGAAGAGGAAGAAAAGTTGCTGTAGTAAACGTTGGGTTGCTATTCATTGCAATTGATACAACGATAAGGGATGAAACAATTGTAGTTGGCACTGAACGTTTACGCATTCCAAAATATAATGGGATTAAACTCATTCCCGCAGTTGCAATAGCTAAAGGAACCAGTTTTATTCCTTCTTGCATCAATTGATCTACTGTAAATGGATTAGGAAGAATTGAAAAATAGCTATCTATCCCAAAGAACATTCCTACTACTAAAATATTAGATAAAATAACTGTTATAAATGTTAATGTTGCTGTAATAACCAACTTACTAAGCATCATTTTCTTTCGGTTAATTGGATAAGAAAACATAAGTAGTATTGTTTTGTTTTTATATTCACCAATTATTAACCTTGCGATTAAAACACTACCAAAAATAATAAATGTTGCTCTTACTAATGTACTAGCCATTAACAAAACCATCTGTGGATCTCTCATTTCTGGATCTCCTTCTATTTGAGAAACGATGCTCGTAAAGATCAGTAATGCCAGTATAGCGATATTTGCAATAATCGCTCCCCTCACATACCATCCAATCTTAAACTTCTTCAGTTCTAGCTTCATAAGACGTAGCATGATAGTCCTCCTTTCATTTACATTTTAATCGATATAAATTACCCCTGTTTCACTTAAAATCTTCACTTTGTTTTTTGCATCGCCAATCGTTCCTATTTTTATTTTTTCTGTATTTTTATCTTTCTTAAGTCCTTTTAAATCCACTATTACGTCAGCCGAATTACTTTTAGCCATAAGCTTCAATGATGCCGGGACACCTTTATACCGTACGCCAATATCTCCTGAATTTGTTTCTACAAATAATGATTTTCCTTCTTTCATATCTTTCAGTAATACTTCACCGGATATTGAAGTGATTTTCATATTTTCGTTTTTTATATTTTTCACATAATTATCGCCAGTAGTAGAAATTATATTTACTTCTTGTAACGAACTATCTTTTAACATTAAATCTCCACTTTCGGATGTGAACTCACCCTTATCTACCGATAGTCCTACAACCATTTCATCTCCAGACTCACTTTTTGTCACGATATTTTTCACTTCTATATCCCTTATTTTCACATCACCCGATTTATTATTTAATATAATTTTATCTATTTCTTTCTTCGGAACAGCTATAGATATACTATTTTTCTTCCGAAACGAAAAACCATTAAAAAATCTGGTCGTCTTTTGTTTTTGCTTAACTATAACTTTATTCCCTACCTGTTCTATTTCGACAGGATCTACCTCTTTATCTAATCGTTTACCTTGAGCCGAAATGACTATTTTGTTAGCTTCTGTACCTTTAAATTCAACATCCCAGTTTTCATTGTCTACTTCTATTTCTTTTATATGATTTATCTCAAAAGACTGTTCTTTCTTAAAATCTTTCCCCTGAAATGTCTTAAAACCAAAAATCACACTAGCAATTGTCAGAAATAAAATTGCACTTACTATTATTTTTTTCAACATTCATACCCCAGTTCATTGTTGTTTTATGCTTGCTTCACGCCACATCAATCTTGTCGATTTTACGATACGATAGATAACTAATGAAAATCCCTAATAAACAGAGCACTATTGGGATAGCTATAAAATCAAACATACTTACTTGATCGCTTCCAGCCCCAACGTTACCACTAATTAGCATCCCAATTATTACTGCCGAAGTAATCGTTGTCGGTGTTGATTTCTTTCTCATCCCAAAAAATAAAGGAATTAAACTTATACCAGATATCATAAATGCACTTATAATAGTAGTTGGAACGATAGCTATTATTTCACCTATCGTAGTTGGCGTTTCAATCAGTCCCATCATTGGACTCACAAAATATACGAGCAAACTAATAATAAAAGTGGCGATAATCGTGCTCACAAAACAAAAACAAAAAACAATTGTTAATTTCGCTCTCATTAACATTTTTCTTTGCAGTGGGTACATAAATGATAGTTGTATCGTTTTGTTCTTATACTCATCAATTACTAAACGTGATAAAATGACCGAACTAAAAATAATGAATGTTATCCTAATAAAAACATTTGCTAAAGCCATGTTCTGTGTGAAGTCAGAGAAGAGCACGTCTCCCTCGGCTTTAATTCCTAATGCCATAAGGCTTACTGCAGCGAAAATTGCTATAATACAAATTGCTACACTTTTAAAGTAACTAGATAATCGATGCTTTTTCCACTCAAGCTTCATTAATCTAAGCATACAAACCACTTCTCCATTCTTTATATAACTATCTCTATGCTACTAACATTCTAATTCCAGCAGTAACTACGCTCATCATTCCGATCACTATTAGAATTAACAACCATTTCCTCTCAGGTTTTCTATAATATAAAAACCCACTTATGAACATTACGATCAATCCACTTACTAGATTCACTAACAATCCATTAAGCATGAATGCCCTCTCCATCCATTACATTTAAGAAATATTCTTCTAAGGAACTATGTTTCTTATTAATACTTTCAATTTCTACATCGTTCATAATAAGTGCTTTTGAAATAGCTTGCTGCGTCGCCTTTAATTCATACACACGAATCATGTTTCCACTCATTATTTTGTAATTTTTTATACCGAGTTTATCTTCTAAAATATAAGCTGCACGTTTCACATCAGGGACAGTAATTTCAATGTACTCTGTTTGTTTTCCGTTAATACTCTTCATTGAAACTTCTTTTATTAGTTTTCCATTTTGAATTACACCAATTGTATCTGCCATTAGTTCCATCTCGCCTAAAATATGACTAGAGACTAATAACGTAATACCATATTCTTTGCAGAGCATTTTAAATAATTCTCGTAATTCTTTAATACCTATTGGATCTAAACCGTTAATTGGCTCATCTAAAATGAGTAGTTCTGGCTTTGTCATAATCGCCCTTGCAATACCAAGTCGTTGCTTCATCCCTAATGAAAAATCTTTTACTTTTTTATCATCTATACCGTGCAGTTTTACTAAATGTAAAGCATGATCAATTGCGTTCTTGTCGTAATATCCCATATATTCACAATGTAATTCTAAGTTTTCCTTCGCCGTTAATTTATCATAAAAGATTGGATATTCGATAATGGTCCCCATACGCTTTAACAATTCATAAGATGTATCCGTTAACTTCTCTCCGAAAATTTCAATATCACCGCTCGTCGGTTTTATTAAATTTGTGATCATTTTCATAATCGTTGTTTTACCTGCACCATTTGGTCCTAAGAAACCGTATATCTCTCCTTTTTTCACATGCATGTTAACGCTAGAAATAACTTCTTTTCCTTTAAACACTTTCGTTAACTGATTCGTTTTTAATATATATGTCATGTCATTTTCCCCTTTCGCAATACTTTATATTTCTATAATAGACAATGGAAATCTCTTTTTTCTTACCCATTCCTTACAAATTCCTTACGCTGAAAAAAAGCTTGTAGAATCTAATTCTCTACAAGCTAAAACAGCATCTTTTTTAATACGACTGTAAAAATTGTTTTTTCATATGGCTTACTAGAAAGATGTATTTTTCCATCCATCACTTCCACAAGCCTTTTCGTAATCGTTAATCCTAGACCACTTCCTTGGTACAATCTATTTCTTGAATCTTCAAGCGTGTACATACGCTCAAATACTTTATCAATATGAGATTCATCAATTCCTTTTCCTGTATCCCACACATCTATATACACACTCGTTTCATCATCTCTTAACATCACACCAAGTGTCTTTCCATCGTCTCCATATGTAATTGCATTTGATATTAAATTATTCAATACTCTACCTAATACTTCTACATTTCCAAGTGCATATATATTTTTTTCTGGTATATTAATATGAACTTGAAACCCTTTCGTCGTCACTAAATCATAAAAAGATAAAATTTTCTCACGACAAACTTCATTCATATTTACTTTTGTCATTTCGATTGCCTTGTCACCAGATTCTAGTTTTGCTAAATCAAAAAACTTATGAATCAGTTCCATGACTTCTAGCGTTTTCACATGTACCTTTTCAAGTAATATTTGCTGTTCTTCTTTACTCATCGTTTTATCCTTATTTAACATTTCTGTATATCCAAGAATAACTGTTAGTGGCGTCTTTAAATCATGTGAAATATTTGAAAGCATTTTTCTCATCGAAATTTCTACTTTCGCATGATCTGCATTCGTTTTCTGTTTTGCATCTAATAATTGATTAATTGCCACTAATAATTTTTGCAATTCTAGATCATCTGTCATAACGAGTAACTTCTCGCCTGTTTGTTCATTTACAATACTTTCTAACTTTTCATATGTGTATCTTAAATTTTTGCTACTGTTTTTCCTCATTTTATATTGTATGTAAATGACACATAACAATATAAAAACAATACCTATTAACAAATTGACCATATTACATCACTTCCAACTTATAGCCGATGCCCCATAACGTTTTAATGTATTCTGGATTAGATGGATCACTTTCGATTTTCTCACGCAATCTTCTCATATGAACATTAATAACGTTATCGTCACCATAATACTCTTCGTTCCAAATTAGCGTATATATTTGTGCTTTTGTAAATACACGATTTTGATTCTTTACAAACAGTTTTAGAATCTCAAATTCTTTTAAAGTAAGTTTGAGAGGATTCCTATTTTTTTCCACAGTAAAATTAGTTAGATCAATCGTTAAATCACCAATTTGAATCATCTTTTCTTCTGTTGATTCTGTAGCCGAGTATTTCGTAGATCTCCGAATACCTGCCTTTACACGTGCAGCTAATTCAATCATAGAAAATGGCTTACAAATGTAATCATCTGCTCCAAGTCCTAATCCGACAGCTTTATCAACATCTGTGTCTTTTGCCGACATCATTAAAATCGGAACAGCACTTTTTTCACGAATAATACGTACAACCTCTAATCCGTCTAACTTTGGCATCATTATATCAAGGATCACTAAATCAAAAGATGATTTAAAAAAGGCTTGCACCCCTTCTTCTCCATCAGACGCAATCGTAACTTGAAAACCTTCCTTTATTAAATACTTTTCCACCATCTCTTGAATTGAAATATCATCTTCAACTAATAAAATATGATGTGACATATGTCTATCCCCTTTTTTACAAACATTAGCATTTTAATTGTATCGCAACGAATGAATGCTGGAAACAATTATATGAATTTTCAAACCAACTTCCCTTCCTTCCTTAACAATGATATGATGAAATTCACTACGATTGTTCATAATTAACTTTATATAAAGGAGACTTATCATGTCAGAAAACAAAAAAGTAAGCTTAGCTGATTTAATGCGCGAACAACTTGCAAAGAAAAAGCAAGGGAACGGTAATGGTCAAAATGCTAAAAACCAAAGCCAAGAAACAAAAAAATTACAAAACCAACAAACGAAGAAAACAAACAACCAACGTAGACGTACAGGTGTATAAATGAACGGTCAAAAACGTTCTAATATCGCACCAGGCCTTGAAGTTGATATTGTATTAAAACAAGATCAACGCACAGGCAAACTAACACGTGGAATTGTAAAAGATATTTTAACAAACTCTCCTTCCCATCCGCATGGCATTAAAGTACGATTGCAAGACGGGCAAGTCGGTAGAGTACAAAATATCGTTCAATAAGAAAAGGAGCTCAAGTAAACGCGAGCTCCTTTTTCTTTATTACCCTCTAATTTTCTCGATGAAAACTACTTTTAAATAGTCTCCTTCTTTAAATTGATCAATGGTACGAAAATCTTCTGGTAAAGAATGTTCTTCTAATATTTTATATTTGCCATTCATTTCTTTAAATGCCGTATCGATAAAGCCTTTAAACTTTTTCATATCAAATGCGCTACAATTTGTAGAAGCAACGATAATCCCGTTATTTTCTGTAATGGCAATTGTTTCTTTTAATAAGTTTTTATAATCTTTCGCTGCACTAAATGTATATTTCTTTGAACGTGCAAAGCTTGGAGGATCAAGTACGACCATATCAAATTTCATCTTTTTCTTCGCTGCATATTTGAAGTAAAGGAATACATCTTCTACAATAATATCTTGTGCTTCATAATCAACTTCATTTACACTGAACTGCTCAATCGTTTTACTTAAACTACGATTTGCAAGATCCACACTCGTCGTTTTGCTCGCTCCACCAAGCGCTGCAAATACGGAGAAAGCACCTGTATAAGAGAACATATTTAACACGGTTCTTCCCCTTGCATACTTATCACGAATTTGTTTTCGAACGTTACGCTGATCTAAAAATACACCAACCATCGCTCCGTCATTTAAATAAACAGCAAAGTTCACACCATTCTCTTTTACGATAAGCGGGAACTCACCACGCTCTCCTGCTACGAAATCATCGCCTTCAATGTATTTCCCTTTCGTATCAAAACGCTTTTTCTCATAAATCCCTTTAAAGTTTGCTACTTTTTGGAGAGCTGCGATAATCTCATCTCTGAAAGTATAAATCCCTTCACTATACCAACTTACTACATAATAGCCATCATAATAATCGATGATTAAGCCTCCAAGACCATCACCTTCACCGTTTAAGACGCGGAATGCTGTCGTATCACTTGATTTGTAAAATTGCTTTCGTTTATGTAAGGCAGATTTTATTTTACTTTCAAAGAAAGTTTGATTAATTTGTTCACTCTCTTTTCTCGTTAAAATCCAGCCGTATCCTTTATTTTGTTTTCCATAATAGCCTTTTCCGATAAATTGGTTCTTCTCATCTACTACCTTAATGATTGTTCCTTCTTCCTGAACATCATTTAAATTTTGAATCGCATCTTTTAAAATAAGCGGATATCCACTTTTAATTTCTTTTATAAATTTCGGTTTTATTTTTACAGTTACTTCTGATCGCATATAATAACTTCCTTTCCATTTGCATGCTTTCTCTACAGGAAGCATTTAAAAAGCGAGGCTGAAAAAACAGCCTCGTTTCACTATACCATATTATTGCTTTGCTAGTACAACTCGCTCATTCTCTCGCTTAACTGCCACATATTTACTACATTTTGAACTGAAATTCTTACTGTCCAACATAGTAGAAAAAATACTTATATATTTCACATTTACCATTGACATTGATAATGATTTTCATTATCATTTAATGTATATGAATTCTCGAAAATACAGGCTACATTTAATAGGAGGAATAAACATGATTATTGTTACAAATACAGCTAAAATTACAAAGGGTAATGGACATAAATTAATTGATCGTTTTAATAAAGTAGGTCAAGTCGAAACAATGCCAGGCTTTTTAGGATTAGAAGTGCTTCTAACGCAAAATACAGTTGATTATGATGAAGTAACAATTAGCACTCGCTGGAATGCAAAAGAAGATTTCCAAAGTTGGACGAAGAGCCCAGCATTTAAAGCTGCTCACTCCCATCAAGGCGGAATGCCAGATTATATTCTTGATAATAAAATCTCTTACTATGATGTAAAAGTTGTACGTATGCCAATGGCTGCAGCACAGTAAACATATTTCTTTTTTAAAGTATAGAATATGAGGAGCGTTACCACTTCTCATATTCTATACTTTTTTTACTGTCTTTTTACTAGTTTCGCATGTACGACTAACCTTCCTGCTTCCGGATCAAGTGCATAGTCACACGTCGAAAGTGTTACGATTTGATCACTTGCTGTCAATTTTATATCCGTTTTGTACAGCGATTTCTCCTGAATTCCCTCCAAAAATGATACGTATTCCATATCACTGCTAAAATCCGTTTCAATGTAATAAAAATCAGTTGTTGTTGTATACACCGAGAACACTTCAAGATCATATCCTTCAAATAATGTATCGTAATATAATTTACGATGCGCCATGAAGAATTCCTCATCTAACATTTTCTTTAAACTTCCAAACATAGAACCATCTTTCATACGGTGACCATATAAAATCGTATTTCGATTTTGAGATTTCACATCATTACGATAGTCCATAAAGATGCTTCCTGCTCTCATATCTTCACCTTTATAATTACGGAACAAATAGTAATCATTGTCTTTCGCTTGAACGATTGGATAATTAATTTGTGTATCATCCATCGTAATCCATCCAACTATTTCTTCGTTAATTTGCTGCAGAGCTTTGAATTGTTTACGCACTTCCCCATCTTGTGATTGCTCTTCCATCGGACTTTTTTCATAAATGTTTTGTGCTTCGGCCATTACTTTACGATTTTCATAGTAATCCATAAAAATATCACCTAATTCATATACGGAATAGAAAAAGGTACCTAAAAAAACAACTGTAAGTATTCGTTGAAAAAAAGAATTCTTCTTCCGTTCTTTTTTACTACTCAAATTATCACCTCAAAACGGATTGTTCGCATATTTAAATACCCATTGGGACCATATACAACCCTGTATCTTCATCTTGCTTTACAACAACATCTACACCGTATATCGTCTTTATCATACTTTCTGTCACAACATCATCCGGCTTACCTTTCGTAACAATCTCGCCATCTTTCATAACGATGATATGATCACTATAGCGAATTGCCTGATTAATATCGTGTAATACCATAACAATCGTCAATCCATGTACTTCATTTAACTCTTTTACTAGCTCTAATATTTCAAGTTGATAATAAATATCTAAATAAGTTGTCGGTTCATCTAAAAAGAGCATTGGTGTTTTCTGAGCTAACGTCATAGCAATCCAGACACGTTGTCTTTCTCCACCAGATAAAGCGTGAATCTCTTTATCACGTTTACTTAGCAAATTCGTACATTCTAAAGCCCTTTCGATCGCGTCTCTATCTTCATCAGTTTGCGAGGAAAAAATATTTTTATGAGGCATACGACCAAAACTTGTTAATTTCTCTACCGTCATATCTACCGGTGCTTCATTTTGTTGATGGACAACAGCTAATTTTCTAGCAAACTCTTTCGGTTTATATTGGGTAATCGCCTTCCCATCCAGTATTACCTCTCCGCTACGAGGATCGTGATTTCTTGACATCACGCCAAGTAATGTCGATTTCCCGCAACCGTTCGGACCAATAATTGTTGTAATTTTACCAATTTCTATTTCACTACTAACTGACTTTAATCGATCCGTTATATTATCATACGAAAAGGTTACATTTTTAATTTCCATGAACTTTATCACTCTTTCTAAGCAAGAATATTAAGAATGGGCCACCAATAACTGCCATAATCGTCGCCGCTGGAATTTCATTAGGTGGCACAATTAACCTTCCAATCGTATCCGCCGTCAAAATTAATAACGCTCCTGCAAGAGCAGAAAATGGAATTAATACTTTATGATCTGAACCGACTAGTTGCCTTGAAATGTGCGGAACAAGTAATCCTACGAAAGCGATAACTCCTGCAATCGCTGTTGATACTGCCGCTAAAAGTACTGCAATAGCAGAGATAATAAGACGAACTCTCGTCACGTGCAAACCTAAGTTTTTCGCAGTCTTATCTTGTAACGATAATAAGTTACACCAAGCTCCTACAAACAGAGCAAGAATAAGACCAATTGTTCCATACGTAACCATGATTTCTACATCGCCCCACGTCTTCATCGTTATGTTAGAAGTCGTCGTTTGCTTAATACTCTTAATGAAATATCCACAAATTGTAATGAATGATTCATTTAAGCCAGTGAACATCGCATTAATAGCTATACCAACTAAAATAATGCGAAGTGGACTTAACCCTGACTTCCATGAAAATGCATAAACGAGATAACATGCAAACGCACCACCTAAAAAGGCGAATACTGGTGTCCAGAAAAAGAATTGCGGGAATAACGTAATAATAACAAGTGTCATAAAACTTGCTCCTGAAGAAATACCGATCACTCCAGCATCAGCAAGTGGGTTTTTCATAACAGCTTGAAAAAGCACACCTGAAACAGCAAGAGCCGCCCCGGTGAACAGCGCAATAATAATACGCGGGAAACGTAAATCTTTAATTACTTCAACATCTTCATTGGCCCCTGTAAATATCCCTTGTACAAGGTCCACTATTCCTATTTCTAAACTTCCTTTCGTCGCTGACAATGACGTCATAACAATAAGCAATGCAGTAACAATGAGGAAACTCCAAGTTTTTTTGTTCATTCCACTCTTCCTTTATATTAAAATGCATCACGGATACATCATTTTTTTCAATTCATCTAACGCTTCAATTGCTGCTAAATTACCTGTCGTTCCAAATAAACGCTCTTCTAAATCGTAAACACGATTATTTTTAACTGCAGCGAAGTGTTTCCAAATATCATTTGTTTTAAATTCTTTATCAAACATTTTTACAACTTCATCTGGCATACCATGTGCTGCTCGTAAAATAATGTCTGGATCTGCTTTTTTTAAGTACTCTGTATTAGAGGCTAAATACTCTACTTGCTCACCTTGTACAATGTTTTTACCACCTAGTTGCTTCACTAAATCTCCAATGTAAGAATGCTCTGTCGCTACTAAATAACTCCCCGGCACACCTAATAAAATAAGTACTGTCGGTTCTTTCTTTCCTTTTACTTCTTTTTGAATACTAGCAACCTTTTTATCTAACTTCGTTACAACTGCTTCAGCCTGCTTTTCACGTCCATATTGCTTACCTAAATTACTAATGGAATTTTGCATATTTTTCAAACTAGTTAAGTCTACAAAGTTTGCTTTCATACCTATACCATCAAAAACTGGCTTTAATTCATATTCAAGTGTTGTCACAGATAATACTTCTGACGGCTTTAATGATTTTACCTTTTCCATATCAGGACTCATCGGATTCCCGACTTCAGGCAACCCTTTATATCTCTTTGGTAAATCTTTCGTACTCGTTGGAACACCAACTAACTCTACTTCTAACGCATCCATAATTTCAGTAACAGCGACTGTCGTGGCAACAACTCTCTCTTTACTCTCACTCTTCACCTGTTTTGCTACTTCTTTTTTTGGCGCCGAGCATCCAGCTATACTCACTAATAAAATGATAGCCATTAATACACTTGCAATTTTCTTCACTCTCAATCACCACTCCTTTCCGAACAATATGAAACAAGTCTTGATGCACGCGAACACGCATCAAGACTCCAAAAATTACAATCTACCTGCTCTATATTTACGAACTAGTAAAGCAAGTGACCCTAGCAGTAGCACCATGTATAAACCTAGTTGTGCTGTATCTGCCGTCTTTGAGTTTTTCTCTTTTTTCGGATCATTTTTTTGGCCTTCTTTTTTCTTCTTATCATCTGCATTTCGGTTAAAATCAGGCGTATCTACTTTTTTCACATTATCTACTTTCGGTGTAATCACTGGATTGTTCGGATCTTTTTTTGGATCCTCTTTAATCGTTCCTAACGCACCAACATTGTTTGTATCAAATTGAATTTGGACATCGTAGAAATGATGGTAGTTCATTTCGTTAATATCTACTTTCACTTTTGCATTTAATTTTGCAAATAAATCACTTACTTCAAATTGTACTACTCTCGTATTTGCATTTTTATCTTCACTTACTAGTTTTGTATCAGCAAATAAACCATCTTTTTCTGTTTGGAATTTCGTAATCCACGCACTATTTTTCAGCGTCATCTCAATGTACTTTTTACCATCTTTAACGATTAATTTGGCTGGATGTACAGTATAATCATGCATCTTTGAAAGCTCATTTGTTTTATCTTTTAACACTTTAAATGGAATATCATATTCACCATCTACTAAATTTTTCGGATCAACTATTACTTTTGGCGTATTATTTCCGCCTTGGTTGTCATTTCCGCCTTGGTTATCGTTTCCGCCTTGGTTGTCGTTTCCACCTTGGTTATCGTTTCCGCCTTGGTTGTCGTTTCCACCTTGGTTATCTAATGATTTAATACTCTTTTGATCAAATACAAATTGAACATCGTAGAAATGGTGATAATTCATTGCATCAATGTCTACTTTTACTTTTGCATTTAATTTTTTCGATAAATCATCTACTTCTAACTCTACTACTTTTGTATTTTGTTCTTTATTCTCACTTAACACTTTTGCATTAACAAAAGAACCATTCTTCTCAAACTCAAACTTTGTAATCCATGCACTATTCGTTAATGTAAACGATACATACTTCTTGCCATCTTTCACTTTTAGTACAGCTGGACTCTTTGTATATGTGTTCATGATTGAAATTTCTTCTGTTTTATCTTTTAAAACTTTAAAATCGATGCTGTATGCACCATCTTTAAGAGCTTTTGGATCAATGATTGTGTTATTACCTTGGTTATTGTTTCCGCCTTGGTTATTGTTTCCGCCTTGGTTATCGTTTCCGCCTTGGTTATTGTTTCCGCCTTGGTTATCGTTTCCGCCTTGGTTATTGTTTCCACCTTGGTTGTCGTTTCCGCCTTGGTTGTCGTTTCCGCCTTGGTTGTCGTTTCCACCTTGGTTATTGTTTTCACCTTGATTGTCTAACGGTGTAATGCTACCTTTATCAAATGCAAATTGAATGTCATAGAAATGGTGATAATTCATTGAATCGATATCTACTTTTACTTTTGCATTTAACTTTTTAGATAAATCGTCTACCGCTACTTCCACTACACGTGTATCAGCTTTTTTATCTTCACTTAATACACTTGCATCAACAAACGAACCATTTTTCTCAAATTCAAACTTTGTAATCCACGCACTATTCGTTAATGTAAATGATACATATTTTTTACCATCTTTCACTTTTAACACGCCTGGACTCTTTGTATACGTGTTCATCATTGAGATTTCTTCTGTTTGATCTTTTAAAGCTTTGAAACTAATGCTGTATTCACCATCTTTAATTGTTTCAACATTCGGCTTCTCTACTTCTGGTTTCTCTACCTCTGGTTGCTTTTCTTCGCTCTTAATTGGCTCAAGTTTTTCTTGATTAAATTGAAGTTGTAATTCATGCGTTTGTTTATAATTTTGTGATGCCACTTCAATAAATACTTTTGCATTCAACTTTTTAGATAAACTGTCTACTTCAAATTCTACTACTCTTGTATTTTTCTCTTTATTTTCACTTACTACTTTCGCATCAACAAATGAACCATCTTTTTCTGTTTGGAAATTTTTAATTGATGCGTTATCTGTTAACGTTACAGTTGCCTTTTTCTTACCGTTTTCTACTTTTAATACTCCTGGACTTATTAGCTTGTCTTTCATTCTAGATTCTTCATCTGTCTTATCTTTTAATACTTTAAATGGAATGCTGTACTCTCCGTCTTTAATTGTTTCAACTTCTGGTTTTTCTACTTCCGGTTGTTTCTCTTCATTTTTAATTGGCTCAAGTTTTTCTTGATTAAATTGAAGTTGTACCTCATGTGTTTGCTTATAGTTTCTTGATGCCATTTCGATAAATACTTTTGTATTTAGTTTTTTTGATAAATCGTCCACTTCTAACTCTACTACTCTTGTATCTTTTTCTTTATCTTCACTCACTACTTTTGCATCAACAAATGAACCATCTTTTTCCGTTTGGAAATTTTTAATTAATGAACTACTTGTTATTGTTACAATTGCTTTTTTCTTACCGTTTTCTACTTTTAATACTCCTGGATTTACCATGTAAGTATTCATCTTAGATTCTTCATCTGTTTGATTTTTTAACACTTTAAATGGAATACTGTACTCTCCATCTTTAATTGTGTTAGAATTTGGTTGTTGATCTGAGTCAGGCTTTTGGTCGGGCTTCTGACTTGGATCCGTAGTTTCATTAGGATCTGGCTTATTAGCTGGGTCCTCTTTTTCATCTGGTTTTTCTACATGAATTGGTGTAATGCTATTTTGATCAAATGCAATACGCACATCATAGTCATGATGATAATTTAAAAAATCTATGTCTACTTTTACTTTCGCATTTAATACTTTCTCTACATCGTCCACTTCAAATTCTACTACTCTTGTATCTTTTTCTTTATCTTCACTAATTACATTTGTCGCAACAAACTGGCCACTTTTTTCTGTTTCAAACTTTGTAATCCATGAACTATGTTCTAAGGTAAAGGATACCTTCTTCTTCCCATCCTTCACTTTTAAAGTTCCTGGACTTACAGAGTATTGATTCATCATAGATTCTTCATCTGATGTATCCTTAAGAACTTTGAAACCGATTGAATATTCACCGTCAGCTAGTTGACTTGCTGCTTGAACTGCAAGAGGTTGTAATGTTGAGACGAATGTAAATATCATTAAACACATCGCAACAACAATTTTAAGATATCTATTCAATGGAATAACGCTCCTTTATTTAGTTTTGACGTATTCTACGAATTAAGAAAACACCTGAAATAAGAATTAGCGCTGCAAATAATCCAATGCGTGCTTCATCTCCTGTTTTTGGGTTATCTGTTTTTTCAGCTTTACCACTTTCATTTGTTCCTTTGTTCGCCTCTTTATTTACTTCTTTACTCTCTTCTTTCTTCACTTCTTCTTTTACTTTTGTATCTGTTTTTGTTTGATCATTATTCTTTGTTACAGCAGTTGCTTTATTTTCTCCACCTACCGCTTTTACATTTGCATCAAACGCAAAGCGAATTGTGTAGTTATGGTCATAATTTACGTTAGGTACAACAACATGAATTTTTGCAGCTGCTGGTTTAGATAAGTCGTCTATTTTAAACTCTACAGTTCTTTTATCTGCTGATTCATCTTTATTAACAACTTTTGCATCAACAAAATTCCCATTCTCAGGTGCTTTAAATTCTGTAATCCAAGCACTATGATTCATCGGAATTTGTACTCTCATTTCACCATTTTTTACAACTAACTTAGCTGGTTTTTCAAAATAATCATTTGCCATTGAAGCTGAATCATTTTCCGCTTTTTGAATAACATAGTTAATATCATACGTACCGTCAGCTAGTTGCGCTGAAACTTTCCCATATGGCATGACAAGAAAAGCTAGCATACATACGAACGTTATAATAAAAGCGGGTAATACAGAAATCTTTCTCATTTGGCTTACTTCCTCCTCGTTTATCCTTCATCCGTAATTTTCGAAAATGATAATTATTCTCATTTTATAAGAAAAAAATAATAATCCTCTATCACTATTTAATTGTAATTTATTTATGTAACGTAGATATTATTGATTATCATTCTCACTACGTGTTAAAAATAATATCCCTCTCTATTCCTTATAAAGAGCGATTCATCTTTTCACATAAGTCCCTATCTTTTTTTGTTGATTATCATTCTCAATGAAGCTCAAAAAAAATAACACTCACCATTCTCGTACTCTATCACCTCTATCTACAAAATGATATCGTTATAGAAAACCTTATACCTTTCACTCCTCACTTTCCTTCCAATATTTCCACAACTAAGTCAATCTTAGCCTAATGCTAATTTTTTTGTCAACTATATTACGTATAAAATTTTTAATATCCAAATTTCCCTATATACAATTTTTTCTACAAAAAAAGAGGCTTTCTTTCATAGAAAGCCTCTTTTCACTATTTTTCTACAGCAACTTCTTGCTTTTGAAACAAAGAAATGACATATCCAATTACAATACCTACTAGAGCAGGAACTAACCACCCAATCCCTACACTATATAACGGAACTTTATTTAAAATAGGTGCTAATGCCACAATTTGAAGATTCGCATTGTGCAATCCATCAAAGAAGCTGATCATGAACGCTCCTACAATACCACCTACATACATTACTAAAGGAAGACGAATATAGTTTTCAACAAGTGATAATACAATTAGCACGATACCAATTGGGTAAATTGCAATTAAAATCGGTAATGCTAATGCATTTAACTGAGTTAACCCAAGATTCGCTACCATAAATGCTAATACACAGAAAATGAAAACGACTTTTTGATAAGAAAGCTTTGGTAATAAGGAAGAAAAATAATCACCACAAGCTGCAACAATACCTACAGAAGTTGTTAAACATGCCGCTGTAATTGCGATTCCTAGTAATAGCGTTCCATAACTACCAAATAAATGATTTACAACGTTTGTTAAAATAATTCCTCCGTTTGCTCCCATTCCAAGAGACACACTAGAAGCTCCAAGGTAAGCAAGCGCTAAATAAACTAGAAGTAATCCAAGTGCTGCAATAAATCCTGCAAAGATTGTTACTTTTGCAATGCTGTTCTTATTTGTAACACCTTTTTCTTTTAAAGCATGAATGACAACATTACCGAAAACAAGTGCTGCAAGTCCATCTAAAGTTAAATATCCATCAATAAAACCTTTAAAGAGCGGAGCACTATATGCTTCTGTCGGTGCGCCAAATTCTCCAATTGGTGTAATAAGTGCTTTCACTACGATAATTGCAATAACAGCTAATAAAATTGGAGTTAATACTTTACCAATGCGGCCCACTAATTTCGATGGGTTTAAAGCTAAATAGAAAGTTACAGCAAAGAAAATGAATGTAAAGATAACAAGTGGATACGATTGACCAGCTATCTCACTTGGTAAAAACGGTGCAACACTCATTTCATAAGCAACTGTTCCTGTACGCGGAACACTTACGAATACGCCTAAACATAAATAAATTGCAGTGATAAAAACTAGTGCGAATATAGGATGCACACGCCCTGCTAGCTCATTAATATCTCCCTTTAGAGCTATAACGATAACTCCTAATAAAGGCAATCCAACACCTGTTACGATAAAACCAAACAACGCGATCCATACATCTGTTCCAGCACCTTGTCCTAAAGCCGGCGGGAAAATCATATTACCTGCACCGAAAAATAGTGCAAATAACATTAAACTTATTGCAAACATCTCAGAAAACTTTAAAGATGATTTCATTTCTATTAACCTCCTACATATTTTTTATTTAACAAAATATTCTGAATTAAAATCCGTCACATATCCTCTTTCAAGCATACTTCCCCGTAAAAGAACGCAAAAAACACCCGTCCCTAACAAAGGGACGAGTGTTGAAATCGTGGTTCCACCCTTATTCTAATAAAATGAATTTATAACAAAATAAGCTCATTTTATAGCTCGTGTAAATTGATAACGGTTTTATCCGCCAAGAATTACAATGCATCATGCAGTTCACTCTTGAAGTTTAGAGGTGGTAAGTTTGTCTGTCCGTATTAGGAAGCTCACAGCCTAGGCTTCCCTCTCTGAGAATCGTAAAAAACAACTCATGTCCTCATCATTACTTTTATAAAATATCTTGTCGAAACTTGTTGTTTTTTATTATATGGGCTACTTTTAAAAAAATCAATAGTTTTATTTTTTCTGACAAAAAAAATATAGGGAGAAAATTTTCCCTCCCTATAACTGTCCTATTAATATTTCTAATTCTTCAGCTGTAATATCCCGCCACTTTCCAGATTCCAGTCCATTTAGCTCTATATTCATAATACGAACTCGCTTTAGCTTCGTTACAGTAAACCCGAAAGCACGGCTCATTCTACGAATTTGTCTGTTCATTCCTTGCGTTAAAATGATGCGAAATGTAGACTGATCCACTCTTGTCACTTTACATGGCTTCGTCATTCCACCTTTAATCTTTACACCGCTGGACATCTCATCAATAAACCAATCTGTAAACGGCTTATCTACCGTAACGATATATTCTTTCTCGTGCTCATGATCTCCGTGTAAAATTTGATTTGCAATCCCGCCGTCATTCGTTAATAAAATAAGGCCTTCTGAAGCTTTATCTAATCGTCCAACAGGAAAAATTCGCTCTGGATAATTAATATAATCAATAATATTATCTTCAATATGATCGGCTGCTGTACAAGTAATACCAACTGGTTTATGAAAGGCGATATACACCTTTTCTTTCTCTTCCTTTGCAAGAACCTGTCCATCAATTGTTACAACATCACCATCGTTCACGATTGCGCCGTGCGTACATATTTCCCCGTTAATAGCCACGCGTCCAGCTTTAATGAGGCGATCTGTTTCACGTCTGGAGCAAGATTTTGCTTCACTTATGTATTGGTTGATTTTCATGTTTTGTTCCTTTTCACATATATTAAAAGCGTCAATCTATGGCAATATCATTATGCCACGATTGACGCTCGTTTACTTCGCAAAAACAACTAAATAAATAACCCCAATCACCAAAAATATTCCGCAACAAGCTAACAATACTTTTGCAAGTTTGTCCATAAACATATAATGGTTTCCCCTTTGTTTCGTTGTTTTCTATTTTAATTCGACAACTGTTACGCCTAGGCCTCCCTCGCCCATGTCACCGTAACGGAAGTTTTTCACACCGCGGTGCTTCTTCAAGTAATCTTGTACACCTTGGCGAAGTGCTCCTGTTCCTTTACCGTGAATGATTGATACGCGAGGATAGCTTGCAAGCTGGGCATCGTCTAAATATTTCTCGACGCGCACCATTGCATTTTCAAATCTTTCACCACGAAGGTCAAGTTCTAATGAAACGTGGTAGTCTCTACCTTTTACTGTTGCAACTGCTTTTTTCTCTGTTTGCTTCGGTGTGTTAATGTATTCCATGTTAGACTCTTTTACTTTCATCTTCAGAATACCGATTTGTACACTCCACTCTGTATCACTTACTTTTTCAAGTAGTTGACCTTTTTGACCGAATGTTAATACTTTTACTTCATCACCTGCGCGTAACTGTTGTTTCGGCGCAGTGTTTTTCACGTTTACTTTTTGTTTCTTCACAAGCTCTGGCGCTGCGCCTTCTAAACGGCTCTTCGCTTCAATTAGCTCGTGATCTTTCACGTTTGCAAGCTGTGCTTTACGCAATTGACGAAGTTCTTGAATAATGCCTTCTGCTTCTTTCTTTGCAGCTTCGACTTTTTCTTCCCCTTCTTTTTGCGCTTTTAATAATCGTTCATCACGATCTTCGTTAAATTCAATGATTTGACGTTGTAAATCGCGATGAAGTTTTTCAGATTGCTTGCGAAGTGCTTCTGCTTCGTTCCAATCACGCTCTGCGTTCTTTTGACTTTCTTCTAACTTCGCAATCATATTTTCAATTTTGTTTGTATCTGTACTAATGTGATTACGAGCTTGATCAATCACGCGATCAGATAGCCCAAGGCGTTTCGAAATTTCGAAGGCATTACTACGTCCTGGTACACCGATTAATAATTTATATGTTGGGCTTAACGTGTTCACATCGAACTCAACGCTCGCATTAATAACTTGTTCACGGTTATATCCGTATGCTTTTAATTCTGGGTAATGCGTCGTAGCAACAACGCGAGCACCACGATTACATACTTCATCTAAAATTGAAATTGCTAGTGCAGCCCCTTCTTGCGGGTCCGTTCCAGCACCTAATTCATCGAATAAAACTAAGCTTTCGAAATCAGCTTTTTCTAAAATATCAACAATGTTCACCATATGTGAAGAGAACGTACTTAAACTTTGTTCAATCGATTGCTCATCACCGATATCAGCAAAGATATTTTTAAATACACAAATCTCTGACTCGTCCATTACGGGAATATGAAGACCAGATTGCGCCATTAATACACAAATACCAACTGTTTTCAGCGTAACTGTTTTACCACCTGTATTCGGTCCTGTAATAACAATTGTCGTGAAATCTTTCCCTAACATAATGTTATTTGGCACGATAATTTCTGGATCAATAAGCGGATGACGCGCTTGTCTTAAGTCCATGTAACGCTCGTTATTTACGATTGGCTTCGTTGCTTTAATACGCTTCGCATAAAAAGCTTTCGCAAAGATGAAGTCAAGATTCGCCACTACTTCTACGTTAGATAAAACGATATCTGCTTCTACTGCTACTTCTTCTGTTAACATCAATAAGATGCGTTCGATTTCTTGTTTTTCTTTCACACGTGCTTCTTGAAGCGCGTTATTTAATTCTACAATGACTTGCGGTTCAATAAATAACGTTTGCCCAGATGCTGATTGATCGTGAACAATACCGCCATATACGCCGCGGTATTCTTGTTTTACTGGGATTACGTAACGTTCGTTACGAATTGTTACAATCGAGTCAGACAGCATCTTTTGCGCGTTTGAAGAACGCGTCATGTTTTCTAACTTCTCACGAATACGGCTTTCCGCAGTACGAATTTGAGTACGAATACCACGCAGTTTATCACTTGCGCTATCGACTACTTCACCGCCATCACCGATGCAATTTGTAATTTTCTTTTCTAAATCATATAAAGATACAATTTGAGCGACATGCGTTTCTAAAATTGGAAGCTCGACACCATTATCAACCATATCTTCAATGAAACGTTTCATATTGCGACTACCATACATCGTATTGGCAATATCAAGTAGTTCATTTGGGCTTAACATACTTCCAATCTTTGCACGCTTCACATTTGAGCGAATATCCGTAATACCACCTAATGGTGCACTACCTTTTAAACGAATGACCTTCGCTGCTTCATCCGTTGTATCTTGCATTTCTACAATTTCTTCAAAATCAGTGCTCGGCACTAAATGCTTCACTTTGTCACGACCAAGTGAAGAAGCTGTATGTTCAAGTAATTGTTCTTTTACTTTATTGTATTCTAATACACGCAACGTTCTTTCTAACATGTTGCAGGTCCCCCTTGTGTTACTTATTACGTTTAATATAGGCTAATAAACGTTCAATATCCCACGTGTTAATCACGTTATCTTTTTGAATCCAACCTT
Source organism: Bacillus sp. EB106-02-03-XG38 (assembly GCF_058792175.1). Lineage (NCBI taxonomy): Bacteria > Bacillati > Bacillota > Bacilli > Caryophanales > Bacillaceae > Bacillus > Bacillus sp. EB106-02-03-XG38. Next base: position 308,742 of record NZ_JBYTED010000003.1, on the reverse strand, counting down.
TACGTGCTGCCGCTACACCTGTTTCCATATCTTCTAGCATTTCAAGCGTATGAGCATCCGTATTAATCGCTACTTTTACACCAGCATCTTGTGCTTGTTTTAATAATTTCGCGCTTAAATCTAAACGATTTGGATTCGCATTTAATTCTAAAACTGTATTTGTTTCTTTTGCGAGTTCGATTAATAAATCTGTATCTACATCGTATCCTTCACGGCGTCCAAGAAGACGTCCTGTCGGATGGGCAATCATTGTGACATGCTTATTCTCTAGCGCAGTGCGAAGACGTTTCATAATCGTCTCACGGTCTTGTGAGAAACTAGAGTGAATCGCTCCAATGACGTAATCTAATTCTGCTAATACTTCATCATCAAAATCAAGTGTTGCGTCTGGTAAAATATCCATTTCAATTCCGCGTAAAATTGTAATGTCTGGATACTTTTCATTCATGCGTTCAATTTCTTTCGCTTGTTCACGAAGGCGCTCTTTCGTTAAACCGTTCGCTACTTTTAAGTATTGTGAATGGTCGGTAATTGCCATAAATTTATACCCACGAGCACGACATGCCTGTACCATTTCCTCAATTGAAAAGGCACCGTCACTCCATGTTGTATGCATATGTAAATCACCTTGTATATCAGAGAACTGAATTAAGTTTGGATACTCTTTAATTAATTCAATTTCTTTTCCATCTTCACGCACTTCTGGCGGGATAAATGGAAGACCGAAATGAGCAAAGAATTCTTCTTCCGTCTCGAATGTTTTCACTTCGCCTGTTTCCAAGATTTCTACACCGTACTCACTAATTTTCTCGCCTTTATCTTTTGCGATTTGACGCATTTTTACGTTATGGTCTTTTGATCCTGTGAAATGATGAAGAGTTGTAATAAACTCTTCTGGTTTTACTAAACGGAAATCAATTGAAATATCATATTCATATTGAAGACGAACAGAAACCTTCGTATCCCCGCTCGCGATTACTTCAATCATATTATCAAATTGCAGTAAATGCTCACGTACTGCCGCTGGTTCTGTCGTCGCAATAATAAAGTCTAAATCTTTCACTGTTTCACGAACACGACGTAAACTACCAGCGCGAGAGAAACGAATTACTTCAGCAATATTCGACAATTTCTCCTCTATTTCCCCGGCAATAGGCAATACCATTGCGATTGGCAAACGCTCTGGACGAGATCCTACTTGATCGATTGCTTCCAATATTTTCTCTTCTGTCTTCTTACCAAAACCTGCTAAAGCTTGTACTTTATTTTCCTCACAAACCGCTTTTAGCGATTCCATATCAACAACACCAAGTTCTTTATATAACTTAGCTACCTTTTTACCACCAAGGCCTGGCAATTTTAATAATGGCAATAAGCTACTTGGCACTTCTTGTTCAAGCTCTTGTAACACTTCAGATGTTCCCGATTCTATATATTCTTGAATAACTGCCGCTGTTCCTTTTCCAATGCCCGGAATCTTCGTGAAATCTTCAATCTCAGAAAGACTACGATCATCACTTTCTAATGCTGCTGCCGCTTTACGAAATGCAGATATTTTAAATGGATTCGCGCCCTTTAGTTCCATAAAAAGCCCGATTGTCTCTAATAATTTGATAACTTGTTTTTTATTTACTTTCATCATTACCCCGCCTTTCTTTCATAGAAAAAAACTTCTCTTTCCGAAAAAAGAGAAGTTATACTCTGCTACCTGTCTGCCATAGTTCCTTCACCTTTTCAGAGAGAATCGGTGTATCGTCTACAATTATTTTGCTAATTGATGATTTTTGTAATGGTGTTTGTAGTTGTTCAATCGGAAGAATGTTTCCAACGATAATTAAAACAAACAAAATAATATACACTTCTAAAAATCCGAGGATTGCCCCCGCAAACGCATTTACTTGCTTTAAAACCGGTATTTCTGCAAACATATTTAGCAAATTACCAAGTAATGAAAGTGCGATTTTTGTAATAATAAATAATACGATAAACGCAAGTGCTTGATAAAATACTGTTTCAATATTATTTGCATCAATCCATTCTGGAACAGATACGTTTTTATCAAATGGATACGGAATAAATTTCGCAAGTGCTGGCGCTAAATCTTTACAGTACCAGTATGCAACAAGGTATGCGATAATAAAGCTTGTTAACTTTACAAGTTGCAAGATAAACCCTCTGCGTAAGCCGAGGAAAAATCCCATAACAAGCAGTAAAATGATAATAATATCAATCATGTTATTCCATTCCTTTTTTTGTCATACTTTCTTTCAATTTCTCATGTTCTTCTTTTAATTTTATGTAATCGTGTATGACGTTTACCGCCGTCAATACCGCTAGTCTACTCGTGTCAAGCGAAGGATTCTTGGCATTGAGTTCGCGCATTTTATCATCCACAATCGCTGCTACCATGCGGATATGACTTGTACTTTCATCGCCAACAACTGAATATTGCTGACCATAGATTTCTACATTAATTCGACTTTTCTTTCCCTTTTGTTGTGACAACTCACCGGCCTCCAATCACGTACAGAATCCTAAAGTTTATCATACCATGAACCTTCATAATATGGAAACAGAAAGAACAATCCGATATGATAAAAATAACAATATAAAAAAAGGGGTGACTCTTATGTCAAATTCTATCGTAATTCAAACAAATTCTACAGTAATTGAAGACATGAAACAACAATATAAACATTCGCTTAGCCCGAAGATTCCACAAGGCGGAATCTTCATGGCAAAGGTGCCATCTTGCACAATCACAGCGTATAAATCTGGAAAAGTAATGTTCCAAGGTGGACGTGCTGAAGCAGAAGCTTCTCGTTGGCAAACTGTCTCTCAAACACCGAAAACAGCTGTAAAAAGATCTGTTGATTCACACCGTTATGCACCGCCTGCTTCCATCGGTACAATGTCTATCGTAGGATCAGATGAGGTTGGTACTGGTGATTTCTTCGGACCGATGACAGTCGTTGCTGTATATGTGGATGCGAAGCAAATTCCACTACTAAAAGAACTTGGTGTAAAAGACTCTAAAAACTTAAATGACGATCAAATTACTGCCATTGCGAAACAACTTCTACACGTTGTTCCTTATAGCTCTCTTGTCCTTCATAACGAAAAATATAACGAGCTATTTGATAAAGGAAACAACCAAGGTAAGTTAAAAGCTTTACTACACAATAAAGCTATTACAAACTTATTAGCTAAAATGGCACCTACAAAACCTGAAGGCGTCTTAATCGACCAATTCACACAACCTGATACATACTACAAATATTTAGCAATACAAAAACAGGTACAACGTGAAAATGTTTACTTCGCGACGAAAGGCGAAAGTGTCCATTTAGCAGTAGCCGCTGCCTCTATTTTAGCTCGTTACTCATTCGTGAAACAATTTGACGAACTAAGTAAAAAAGCTGGTATGCCCCTTCCAAAGGGTGCTGGTAAACAAGTTGATATCGCCGCTGCTAAATTAATTCAAAAGCTTGGTAAAGAACGATTACCTGAGTTTGTGAAACTACATTTTGCTAATACAGAAAAGGCGTTTCGCTTACTACAATAGTATCGACAAAAACAGGAGCCTACAAACTCCTGTTTTTTGTTTCATCCTACTATTATCCTTATAGTTTTGTTATAATTATAATATACAGATTATTCTAACATAGGGGGAAATCCCTATTGCTACTTCTACAAATGATTCTAAATATTTTACTAGGTAATCCACACGAAAGACAGTTCGAAATTAGGGAAAACATTCATCTACTAAGCGAACAACGAGCGTTCAACGATTTAATAGAGCGCTATGGTCGATCTTTCTTATTAAACTTTCGGATCCGCAGGTTTATCGGGAAACACGATGCCCGCTCGTTAATACATAATCCAGCAAAACTACAACACTTCTGTGAGGAACTTGAATGTATGATTAGAAAAAGGAGATTTTTCATATGAACGCTGTAAAAGTAAAAAAGGTATTATATGCTTTCGTACACATCGTAGGTCCTCTTTCTTACCTCACTATTTCTACCATTTGAGGAGCTTTTTTCACTACTAAATCTACATTTGAAAATATATCTGATAATCTTGGCGTGATAGCAATCTATTACGTGTTCATAAGTTTACTGTGGTTTTTCTATTTCAATCGATTAGACAAAGATGTCGATAACATTACAAAAGAGATTAACGATAAGAAGATGTAACACATGAAAAAAGGAGAGTCGCCAAGACTCTCCTTTTTTATGTTAGCTTCGTTTCTGCTTCTTATTTGATGAAGGTACTTTATGTGAACCTGTTTCATGTGTCGTCGTTCCTTGTCCTTCTACTTCTGGAGAACCGAGGCCCAATCTTGAATGATCTTTTTTCACTTTTTTACTCATTTATATTCACCCCTTCGCGTTACTTTTTGCTACGAGGCAGTAAACTATACAAAATAAAAAGCGAGAGGAAATCCTCTCGCTTTTTTCATATTTTAGAATTCAGAAGAACCTGGAGTTCTTGGGAATGGAATTACGTCACGGATGTTAGCCATGCCAGTGATGTACATTAGGAAGCGCTCGAAACCTAGACCGAATCCAGCGTGTTTTGTACCGCCGTATTTTCTAAGTTCTAAGTACCACCAGTAGTCCTCTTCGTTCATGCCTAATTCTTTAATTCTGTCTACTAAAACGTCCATTCTTTCTTCACGTTGACTTCCGCCGATTAATTCGCCGATGCCAGGAACTAGAAGGTCAGTAGCAGCTACTGTTTTACCGTCGTCATTTAAGCGCATGTAGAATGCTTTAATGTCTTTCGGATAGTCAGTTACGAATACAGGGCGTTTGAAGATTTCTTCTGATAAGTATCTTTCGTGCTCTGTTTGTAAGTCAATTCCCCATTCTACTGGGTATTTGAAGTCAGCACCTGATTCTTGAAGTACTTTAATTGCTTCTGTATAAGTGATACGACCGAAGTCAGAGTTAATTACGTTGTTCATGCGCTCTAGAACTGTTTTATCAACGAAGCTGTTGAAGAATTCCATTTCTTCTGGTGCATGCTCTAATACGTATTTCATTGCATATTTCAGCATATCTTCTGTAAGGTTCATTACGTCACCTAGTTCAGCGAATGCAATCTCAGGCTCAACCATCCAGAACTCAGCAGCGTGGCGAGTTGTGTTTGAGTTTTCTGCACGGAATGTAGGTCCGAATGTGTATACATCACGGAATGCTAATGCATAAGCTTCAGCGTTCAGCTGTCCACTTACTGTTAAGTTTGTTTCTTTGCCGAAGAAGTCTTTTGATTCATCAACTTGTCCATCTTCGCCTTTTGGTACGTTGTTTAAATCTTGCGTTGTTACGCGGAACATTTCGCCCGCACCTTCTGTATCACTACCAGTGATGATAGGTGTATGAACATGTACGAATCCACGCTCTTGGAAGAATTGGTGAATTGCAAATGCTGCGATAGAACGTACGCGGAACGTTGCAGAGAATGCATTTGTTCTTGGACGTAAGTGAGCGATTGTACGTAAGTATTCAAACGTATGACGCTTCTTTTGAAGTGGATAATCAGAATCTGATAAGCCCTCGATATCAATTTTTTCTGCTTTAATTTCAAATGGTTGCTTCGCTCCAGGCGTTGCAATTACTTTACCTTCTACTTTAACTGAAGAGCTAAGTGGAAGTTTTGCAATTTCTTTGAAGTTCTCTAATTCTGTATCGAAAACGATTTGAACGCTTTTGAAGAAGCTACCGTCGTTTAATTCGATGAAACCAAATGCTTTTGAATCACGTAAGTTACGAATCCACCCTGATACTTGTACTGTTTGACCTGCGTATTTATCTGTATCTCTATACAGACTTTTTACTAATGTGTTTTCCATAGTGAAATTCTCCTTTGCTGATATATTTAAATACAAAAAAACCTTTCATCCATAAAGGGACGAAAGGTTAAACTTCGCGGTACCACCCAATTTGTCATAAAGACCAACTTTAACTCGTATGTAATACATACTTCCCGGTTTGTAACAGGCCGGATTCCCGTCTAAGTCTACTCTTGAATACAAAATTCAATTTCGGTTAGCAACTCCAAGGTGTTCTTCACATATACCTCCTCATCAGGCTCTCACCATCCCTGACTCGCTTTGGATTATAGTATATACTACTTTTCCTTATCATCGTCTTTCATTTTGTTAAACTAAAATTAATGTACTACATTCGAGAGAAAGATGCAAGACGCCTAAAAATATATCGACGATTTTTACAATCGCTCCATAAAAAAATTGCCGGAATAAATCCGGCAATTTCTTATTACTTACGTAACTCCGCACCAAATTTCTCTTCTACCGTTGTTAATACACGGTTATGTGCTTCTGTTACTTCTTCATCTGTTAACGTACGTTCTGCATCGAAGTAAGTCATAGAGAATGCAAGTGATTTCTTGCCTTCTTCCATTTTTTCACCTTCGTATAAGTCAAATAGTGTTACGTCTTTCAGAAGTTCTCCACCAGCTTCAGCAATAACTTGCTTCATTTCGCCAGCTTTTGTTTCTTTCGTTACGACAACAGCCATGTCACGTGTCATAGATGGGAAACGTGGAATTGCTGAGTAGTAAGTTTCTTCAGCGTCTGCACCGAATACTTTTACAAGAGATAGTTCGAATACGAATGTATTTTTCACATCTAATTGTTTTTCTGCTTCTGGGTGCAATTGACCGATGAAACCAATTACTTCGCCATCTAATACGATGTCAGCTGTACGACCTGGGTGCATACCTTCACGTTTTGCTGGTGCATATGTGATTTGGTTTGAAACGCCAAGTACGTCAAATAGACCTTCTAGTACACCTTTCACAACGAAGAAGTCTACTACTTTTTTCTCACCTTGCCATGCATGGTGAAGAGCAAGACCTGTCATAACACCTGCAAGATGTTGTTCTTCTTTCGGAAGTTCTCCTTCTTCTGTCGGTAAGAAGATAGAACCTACTTCGTATAAAGCAACGCTATCGTTTTTACGAGCGACATTGTATGAAACTGCTTCTAACAATTGTGGCACTAAGCTTAAACGAAGTTGGCTGCGTTCTTCACTCATTGGAAGTGCAAGAGCTACAGGCGCTTTTTCGTTTGGCTCAACCATATATTGTTTCGCTTTGTCAGCGCTTGTTAATGAATATGTGATCGCTTCATATAAACCAGCACCTTCTAAGAAGCGACGTACTTTACGTCGTTTCGTTTGTGCTGATGTTAATTTTCCACGAGTCATTGTTCCAGAAGGTAATGTAACTGGAATGTGGTCATAACCGTATAGACGGCCCACTTCTTCTACTAAGTCTTCTGAAATTGTAATATCAGGACGACGTGCTGGTACATTCACATGGAATGTTCCTTCTACTTCTGTGAATGGGAATTTTAAGTTTGTGAACATTGTACCCATTTCACTTGCAGAAATATTTGTACCTAATACACGGTTTACTTTTTCAGCAGTAACAGATACTGTACGCTCTTGTACTTGTAAGTTATCAGCTTCTACTACACCTTCAAGTGCTTCTCCGCCAGCGTATTTCGCCATTAAAGCAGCTGCGTGTTGAACTGCTTCAAACGTACGTGTTGGATCGATTCCTTTTTCGAAACGTGCACTTGATTCACTACGAAGACCTAAGTCTTTTGATGTACGGCGCACTGTTTGACCTGCAAAGTATGCAGACTCGATTAAAACGTTCACTGTCTCATTTGTAACTTCAGAATCCGCTCCGCCCATTACACCAGCGACAGCTAAAGCTTTTGTTCCGTTTGTAATTACAAGATGATGGTCTTGTAACGTACGCTCTTGATCATCTAATGTTTCAATTTTTTCGCCTTCTTTTGCAAGACGAACAACGATTTCTTTTGAACCTAATTTATCGTAATCAAATGCATGTAACGGTTGACCGTATTCCATTAGAATGTAGTTTGTAATATCAACTACATTGCTAATTGGACGAATGCCAGCTGCCATAAGGCGAGTTTGCATCCACATTGGTGATGGACCAATTTTTACGTTCTTCACCATTTTTGCAATGTATAATGGATTTTCTTCTTTCGCTTCTACACTTACAGAAATGTAATCGGCAGTTTTTTCTGCTGTTTCTTGTAAGTCGATAGCTGGAAGTTTTACTTCACGGCCGTAAATAGCAGCTACTTCATATGCAACACCTAACATGTTTAAGCAATCTGCACGGTTTGGTGTTAAACCAAGCTCAAGTACTTCATCATGTAAGTTTAAAATTTCAAGTGCATCTGCACCAACTTCAGCGTCACTTGGGAAGATGAAGATACCATCTGCATATTCTTTTGAAACTAACTTTCCATCAATGCCAAGCTCTTGAAGAGCACAAACCATACCGTGAGAAGCTTCACCACGTAGTTTTGCTTTTTTAATTTTGAAGTTGCCAGGAAGTACAGCACCAACTTTTGCAACTGGTACTTTTAAACCTTTTGCAATGTTAGCAGCTCCACAAATAATTTGAACTGGCTCTTCTTCACCGATATCGATTAAGCATTTGCTTAACTTATCAGCTTCTGGGTGTTTTTCACATTCTAATACGTGACCAACTACAACACCTTTTACACCTTTATTTAATACTTCAACACCTTCTACTTCAATACCACTTTTCGTGATTTTGTCTGCTAGTTCTTGTGCTGTTACATCTTTAATATCTACATACTCTTGTAACCAACGATATGATACGAACATACTTATCCTCTCCTTCCCTTACGCTCGTTTGAATTGTTGTAAGAAACGTACATCATTTGTATAGAAATGACGAATGTCATCTACGCCGTATTTCAACATTGCGATACGCTCTGCGCCCATACCGAATGCGAAACCTTGATATTCTTTTGAATCATAACCAGCCATTTCAAGTACGTTCGGGTGAACCATACCTGCGCCTAAAATTTCGATCCAGCCAGTTCCTTTACAAGTGCCGCAACCTTTGCCGTGACACATCATACAAGAAATATCCATCTCTACAGACGGCTCTGTGAATGGGAAGAAACTTGGACGAAGACGGATTTCACGATCTTCACCGAACATCTTTTTCACGAATACTTGCAGTGTACCTTTTAAGTCACTCATGCGAATGTTTTTATCGATTACAAGACCTTCAATTTGCATGAACTGGTGTGAATGAGTCGCATCATCGTCATCGCGGCGATACACTTTACCAGGACAAATAATTTTAATTGGGCCTTTTTCTTTATTGTTTTCCATTGTACGTGCTTGCACAGAAGATGTATGTGTACGTAGTAACGTTTCTTCTGTAATGTAGAATGTATCTTGCATATCACGCGCTGGGTGATCTTTCGGTAAGTTTAATGCTTCGAAGTTGTAGTAGTCTTTTTCTACTTCTGTTCCTTCAGCTACTTCATAACCCATACCGATGAATACATCTTCAATTTGCTCAACAACAGCTGTTAACGGATGGTGACAACCTGTTTCAACAGGGCGACCTGGTAATGTAACATCAATTGTTTCAGTAGCTAATTTCGCTTCAATCACTGCTTTTTCTAAGTTACCAATTTTGTCGTCTAGACGCGTTTGAATCGCTTCACGTACTTCATTTACTAATGCTCCCATACGTGGACGCTCTTCGGCTGATAATTTTCCCATGCCGCGTAATACTTCTGTAATTGGGCCTTTTTTTCCTAAATACGCTACGCGTACGTCGTTTAAGCCTTTTAGCTCTTTCGCTTCTTCAATAAGCTCTAACGCTTTTTGCTTTAGCTCTTTTAAACGTGCTTCCATTTGGAACCCTCCTAATTTTAAAAATAAAAAAACCTCGCTCCCAAAAAGGGACGAGGTAAATTCGCGGTACCACCCTAAATTGACAGAACATGTCTGCCCACTCATTAGTTATAACGATCAATTCTGACCGGAACGCCTTTACATATACATGGTCCTGGCGTCAACTCCAGAGGTGAATTCACTTCCGTCTACCATAAGAATGCTTTCAGTCTAAGGCATTCTCTCCCTATATGGCGATTTTGTAAGTTACTCTTCTCTATCAACGTTTTTCGTTATTTAACTTTTAATATAATATACTTCAACTTATTATAAGAAGTTTTTTATTTGTTCGCAACTGGGCTTTGCAAATAATACGTTAAAATCCCTGCTGCAACTGCAACATTTAATGATTCTGCCCCGCCGTAAATCGGAATATACAAGTTTTGATCCGTTTTTGCAAGAATTTCTTGGCTTACGCCGTTTCCTTCATTTCCTACAATTAATGCAAAACTACCGGCTGGTGTTACTTCACCATACGGAACTCCATTTTCAAGTGCTGTTCCATATACAGGAACGTTATGTTCTTTTAGTTTGTCTACCCATTCTTCTAAGTTCCCTTTTACAACTGGTAAGTGGAAAATAGAACCTTGTGTAGAGCGGAGTACTTTACTATTATATGCATCAACACAACCTTCTCCAAGCACAACGGCATGAATACCAGCTGCATCAGCTGTACGAATAATTGTCCCTAAGTTACCTGGGTCTTGCAGGCCATCTAATAAAAGAAACTTCCCATCAGCAAGAGCTACTTCCTTCTCATGCTTTTCACAAACAGCAAATACACCTTGTGTCGTTTCTGTTTCACGAAGTACTTTTACGATTGCTTCCGGTACGATATACATTTCTACATCATTAACTGTCCAATCTTTCGGAAGGTCTGTCTGATCTGAAACGATAAGTTCTGTTACAACTCCTGCTTTTAAAGCTTCCTCTACTAAATGGAATCCTTCTACAAAAAATAAACCTTTTTTATCGCGCTCTTTCTTCGTCTGCAGCTTTTTCCACTGCTTCACACGCGGATTTTGTACTGAATCAATGTTTTTCATAATATGTATTTCCCTCTCTTCTTGTCTTATCATTATAGCCTATTTTTCATACATATTTACATAAAAAAGAACAAAAACTAACGTCAGTTTCAATTCTGAAGAAGAGGTGAAAACAATGAGTTTTAATTTACGCGGTGCTGTATTAGCAAATGTATCTGGTAATACACAAGATCAATTACAAGAAACAATCGTCGATGCAATTCAAAGTGGTGAAGAAAAGATGCTTCCAGGTCTGGGTGTTTTATTTGAAGTCATTTGGAAAAATGCTGATGAAAATGAAAAGCACGAAATGTTAGAAACACTAGAGCAAGGATTAAAAAAATAAGCAATTTAAAAATCACCTTTGCATAAGCTAAGGTGATTTTTTTCTTATCCTAAACATTTCTACTTTACTAACGCTACCCGGATGGAGTACAATGTTCAAAATACATTTAAACCGATCGATTTTCTTTATAGACACCATAAGATAAAAGGAGTGAATGTTTTATGCACCGTATTACGCTTGAACAAATTTTCAAACACCATATTACACAAAAATACGTAAATCGTTCTGGGATGGTCCACGCGATTGCTGTCGCTTACCATGCGTTTCACTTAGCTAAAAAGCATCACGCCTCAGTCGATGCTGCGACAAAAGCTGGTTTCCTTCATGATATCGGACATCATACATGGTACACAGGCGGCGAATGGGACTATGATTTATACAAAAAGAATGATATACACGCAATTAAAGGAGCAGAAAGAGCTCATAAATTGCTTATTAGATTAGGAGAACATCCAAAACTAGCAAAAGAAATTTCTATTGCGATTCTTCTTCATACAGATTCTTTCTTAGTACAACAAGAAATTGAAAGAACATCTCTTCAAAACATTATTAAATGGGCAGACGAAGCAGATGAAGAACCGGGCGGAGCGCACCATTATAGAACAATTTCTTATGAAAAAGCATTAAAAGCGATTCAGCAATTAGATCGATTGGTAGAGCGCGAATTGCAAATAGAGCAAGCAAAATTGAATAACAAGACAGAACATAGTTATCAATGAGAAAGAGGCATCACTATAGGGTGATACCTCTTTTATTATTTTATGGAAAATACACCTTTATATGTAATATTTAAATGTTACACTCAATAACAAAACCCTCTATAATTAAATATATAAATATAAAGGGGTGGTTTAAACATATGCAACCTACTACACAACTTCCGCACGAACAAAAACAATCCATGTCATGGGGACAATTTATCCCCTCTACTCTATTTGCATTTTGGGGCACTGGTTTTATAACTGCATTCCTTATACTCCCACTAATAATGTATAAAAGTATATTTGCAGATAAAACACAAATCGCCTTATACGAATCTATTATAGATACGACAGGTACTGCACTACAACTGATTATTCTATTGTTTTTCATATTTAAATACGAGCCTGCCAAAAGATTATTATTACCATCATTTGACTTTAGTGTATTAAAAAAATGTCGTACATACGCATACTTGTTCATTATCTTTTCATTAAGTATCCTTTTCAATTTATTCGTATTACAACACATATTTCCAGATGCATCAGAAGAACAATCGTCTGCGTTAAACTTACATATTTTAAGCCAATATCAAATATTGTTATTTACCGGGTCCGCAATACTTACACCCATTTTTGAAGAACTCATTTTCAGAGGTTTTATGCTTCGCTTCTTCTCAGAACGGTTCCCATTCTGGATTGCTGCAATTTTGACAAGTTTATTTTTCGGAGCCGCCCATACATACTCACTCGGGATAATGGTGAGTGCGTTCTTCGCAGGGCTAATGATGGCTTTTTTATACAGAAAAACAAATTCCATCATTCCAACCATACTATTTCATATTATAAATAATATAGTAGCACTTTTAAGTTAAAGAGAGATATCATCACGATTTCTCTCTTTACTCTTTTATAACAACTTCAAATTCCTCTTTCTTCAACATTTTTCAATAATTCGGATCGTTATTTCTCATTTATTTATTAATAATATCCAAAATAAAAAGCAGGGAAATTAATTCCCTGCTTTTCTATTTGGTTTATTACCTGATGGTAAGAAGAACGATAACACCCAAGCAATCCCTGCCAGTATCGTTGCAATTAAGAAGGCATCGTTAATACCGTTAATTGCAGATAGCTTTGAAATTTGTCCATATAATAGTTGCGTGCTCATAGCATCTCCTGCTTGCGCTGATCCAGCTAAGGCCGCTAAGCTTTGCCCCATGCCGTGTACTTTATCAACTAAAATTGGATTTGAAGTTGTTAACATGTTGCCGTAATCTGCTACGTGAGCAGTCGTTTGTTGCGTCATAAGGGTAATTAATATCGCCGTTCCAATTGAACCAGCTACTTGTCTTGACGTATTTTGCGTTGCTGTACCGTGAGAAATTAATTTCATCGGCAGCGCGTTCATACCAGCCGTCATAATTGGCATCATAATGAATGACATACCAATTGAACGTATAATATAATCCGTCATAATAACGCTATACGGTGTATCCATCGATAATTTTGTAAATTCATATGTCGCATACGTCGTAATCGCCAATCCAATTATCGCTAATGGACGAATGCCATATTTATCGAATAATTTACCCGCTACTGGTCCCATGATCCCCATAATTAATGATCCTGGAAGAAGTAGTAAACCAGATTCAATTGGCGTAAAGCCACGAATGTTTTGCAGATATACTGGAAGCAATAACATACCTCCGAATAATGCCATCGTAACGATTGCATTAATTACTAAAGTAAAAGTAAATACTGGGTATTTAAATACTTGTAAATCAAGCATTTTATTGTCCGTTGTTAACTCTCTCCAAATAAATAGCGCTAAACCAATTACACCGATAACAAGTGAAATAATAACTTCTGCGCTAGTCCAACTATTATTTCCAGCTTCACTAAATCCGTACAATAAGCTTCCTAGTCCAATACTTGAACTAACAACACCAAATATATCTAATTTCGTTTTAGACACTGGCTGAGCTAGTGTAAAGAATTTTAAAGATAGGAACGTAATAATTAAACCGATAATAAACATCGCATAGAACATTAAGTTCCAGCTGTAATTTTCAATTACCCAACCTGTTACAGTCGGTCCAATAGCTGGAGCTAAAATCATCGCTACACCTAGTAACCCCATCGCCGCTCCGCGCTTATGAGGCGGGAATAACGTCATGAAGATATTCATACCAACCGGCATTAAAATACCCGCACCAACCGCTTGAATAACACGGCCCGTCATCATCATCGTAAAGTTTCCGGAAGTAGCACAAATGATAGATCCTACCGTGAAGAATAACATTGCTGCTACGAATAATTTACGATACGTAAATCGTGAAACTAAAAAGGCACTAATCGGTACTAAAATACCATTTACAAGCATGAAACCTGTAATTAACCATTGTGCTGTTGAAGTTGATACGTTAAATTCATTCATTAACGGAGGCAATGCAACATTAATGATTGTTTGGTTTAAAATAGAAACGAACATGCCGAGAATTAATACAGCTACAACTGCTTTTACGTTCACATTCTCTACAGGTGTAGACATTTGTTTTTTCGGCACTTCTTTTACTTCTTCTTGCTTTCCTGTTTCTAACTCAACTACATTAGAAATTTTCGATTCTTGCTCTCGTTCAATTTCTTTCTCTTCTGTTTCTACCTTACTTACTTCTATTTTATTTACGGCTGGGACTTGTTCTTCTCCCACGTTCGTTTTTTTCTTTCGTAAAAGACGATTTACAAGGAAGAAGACGATTATACAAAATAGTGCATATCCTGCAATTGCAATTGAGGACATCTCATCTCCCCCTTACTTATGAATACGAACTGACACATTCATTCCAGGAACAATATTTACTGATTTACTATGATCTAAAGAAATTTTAACTGGTACTACTTGTGTTACTTTCGTATAGTTCGCTGTTGCGTTGCTTGATGGTAACATAGAGAATGTGTTCGCTGTTGTTAATCCAACTTGCTCTACTTTTCCTGATAACGTTGTATCTGGGTATGCATCTACATACACATCTACATCTTGACCTTTTTGTACATCGTCAACATCTGTTTCTTCAATGTTTGCTGTTACCCATAAATTGTTCATATCAAATGCATAAGCAATTGGGCTACCTGCTCCAACGAAAGCATTTGTCGTCGCGTTTGATTGTACAACTGTTGCATTTTGTGGAATTGTTACATCTACTGTTTGTTCTCCATTTGCTGCCGCTACAGTAACAGCGCCTAATTTATCGTTCTCATTGTAGTTCTTACCTACTTCAGCTTTCCAGTCAGTTAATTTACCTGCTACTGGTGATGCAATCGGAATTACCTTTCCATCAATTTTTGCATTGTCTGTTTTTAAGTAATTTTCTGCTTGATTGTAATAGTAGTAACCGCCAATACCGCCGCCAACTAGTACAATTAATGTGATAACGTTAATAATCACCATTCTTCGAAACTGATTCATTGCATTCCTCTCCTTATATCGCATATAATTTTTTTCTAAACTATTTACGTCCTTATTGTTTAGACTGTTTAATTGTTAATTATATTAACTTTTAAACAAAAAAATCACACCATCTGCGGTGTAAATCGAAATTTATCTACCTGCGAGCGGTGCTGATTTCTGAAGGACTATCGTTTATAATTATAAATAATTATTTCGAATCTACAACCGACAATTTACGTATGAAATGTCGCTTAAACAACAATATAATACCAATATGTTGTTTAAGTATAGAAAATTAAACGAGGGGAAGTAAAAATGTCTATTAAAAATACAAATGATCCACGTGTAAAACGGACGAGACAACTCATACAGGATGCTTTTGTCGCTTTAGTAGGCGAAAAAGGATTTGACGATGTAACTGTTCAACATATTGCAGAACGTGCTCCTGTAAATCGTGCTACGTTTTATAGCCATTACCACGATAAATATGACTTACTAGACAAAAGCATCGAAGAAATGTTAGAAAAATTAACTGAAGTTATTAAACCCAAAAATAGAAATAAAGAAGAGTTTCAACTTACATTTGATTCACCACATCCGACGTTTTTAGCTTTGTTCGAGCATATCGCAGAAAATGTGAACTTCTATAACGTTATGCTTGGTGACAAAGCTGCTGGAAACTACTCTTATAAAATGATGAAAACGATACAAACACATTTAACATTAAGTTTATCTATTTCACAACCAGATGATAAAGATCTGATGGTTCCTCGTGATATTTTGATTAGTTATGTAACAGGAGCTCATATCGGGATGATTATGTCATGGTTAAAAAGAGGAATGATATATACCCCGCATTTTATGGCTATGCAATTAACTCGTTTAATTATTTTAGGAGCTCATACTGCGGCAGGGTTAGAGAGACCTTTTTAAAACGTAAAAAAGCGAAGGAGCACCTCCTTCGCTTTTTCTATTAATTAAATGTAATGTTATGTACAGCCTCTTTATCAAGACGTTTAATAACTTCTACAATTAACTTCACTGCATTTTCATAGTCATCACGATGTAACATTGCTGCATGAGAATGGATGTAGCGCGTTGCAATCGTAATGGCCATAGACGGAATACCATTTACAGCAATATGGATTGCACCTGCATCCGTTCCGCCGCCTGCTACTGAATCATATTGGTATGGAATTTCCAATTCATCAGCAACATCAACTACAAAGTCACGTAAACCTGTATGACCAATAACAGAAGCATCATATAAAATGATCTGTGGTCCATCACCCATTTTACTTTGCGCTTCTTTTGACGTTACACCAGGTGTGTCACCAGCGATACCAACATCTACTGCGAACGCGATATCTGGTTTAATATAGTTTGCAGATGTTTTCGCACCACGAAGACCAACTTCTTCTTGTACAGTCCCTACGCCGTATACAACGTTTGGATGCTTTTCATCTTTTAATTGTTTTAATACGTCAATTGCAATTGCACAACCAATTCGGTTATCCCATGCTTTTGCAAGTAACATTTTTTCATTCTTCATCACTTGGAATTCAAAGTAAGGTACAACTTGATCTCCTGGTCGTACGCCCCACTCCATTGCTTCTTCTTGGCTAGAAGCACCAATATCAATGAACATATCTTTAATTTCAACTGGCTTTTTACGCGCTTCTGGAGGTAAGATGTGCGGTGGTTTTGAACCAATTACACCTGTTACATCTCCTTTACGTGTTACAATTGTCACGCGCTGTGCAAGCATAACTTGTGACCACCAGCCACCAACTGTTTGGAAACGAAGGAAACCTTTGTCATCAATTTGCGTGATCATAAAGCCAACCTCATCTAAGTGACCTGCAACCATAATTTTCGGGCCGTTTTCTTCCCCTACTTTTTTCGCAACTAAACTTCCTAAATTATCAGTAGAAAGTTCGTCCGCGAACGGCTCAATATATTTCTTCATTACTTCGCGTGGTTCACGCTCGTTACCCGCAATACCACGTGCATCTGTTAATTCTTTTAGCATTGTCAATGTCTCGTCTAATTTTGTCATTGCCAACACCCTCCTTTTTCTTCAGTCACTTCATTATACAAAAGGAAATTGAAATATTCAAAAATTAACTTAGTATCCTTGTGTTTGACGCTGATGATTTACTTCGTTTTTATCTAAGTATGCCTTTTCGATCTCTTCTTGTTCAAACTCAAGCGCTTGTCCAAGTCGAAGGTAGCTTGTAAATAATTCAATATAGTTCGTAATAGATGGTTGATCTGTAAAACGAATTACCTTCGCATATGTGTCTAAGAAAATTTCTACTTGTGTTTTATTCGTCTGTGCACACTTATAGAATAGGAAATTTTTATCAATACCTAAATCAATTCCGATTGATAAAATAAAATGTAAACCATCTACGTATTCTTCTAGTATCACTTCACGTTCTGATGCTGGTTTGTTGCTCCAATATTTAAAACAACGTGTTTCATTTGCAAGTTCTCCAATTTCTACAAGAAGAGCTAACATTTTTTCTTTTAACAACTTTTTCGGTTGTAAGTCATGCTCCTTCACAATACGGTCATCTAATTCTTTTTGTAATTTAAATAGTTGTAGTAAGTCCATTCTATTGTCCTCCTCCAACATCGCATTATACGCAACAATGTTGTTTCATCTCAAAGTTCATTATTATTTTTCGTCTCTTATTAATAAGTCAGCCATTTACCTCTTTACAAAATAGCTTGTCCTTAATTTACAAATACGTTTCAGTCATCAATATTAGATTGTCCACTCCGATTGGTGGCAGTTAATCATTATACGTGGATTGTCCACTAATAAAAAATTTTATTTTATCTGATGAAAGTTCCATATCATCTTTCCATTATAGCAGTGTCGTTTCAGGTAGGAAAGATACTCTTCTTTCCAAAGAGATAGAATTAAAAAAAGCCAGGAGGATTCTCCTGGCTTCATATGTATATTCTTCTATATTGCTATAGCTTTTATATTGATTTTGTCATATCTCTCTTTGTATACAAACAAAAAACCTTAGAAGAAAAATCTTCTAAGGTTTCAACTAATTAATTAGTTAATGTTGTTTTTTGCAACTGTTGCTAATTCAGCGAAAGCTTTTTCGTCATGAACAGCTAAGTCAGCAAGCATCTTGCGGTTAACTTCGATGCCAGCATTTTTAAGACCGTGCATTAAGCGGCTGTAAGAAAGACCATTCATACGAGCTGCTGCGTTGATACGTGTAATCCATAATTTACGGAAGTCACGTTTCTTTTGACGGCGGTCACGGAATGCATACATTAGAGATTTCATAACCTGTTGGTTAGCAACCTTGAATAATGTATTTTTTGAACCGTAGTAACCTTTTGCTAATTTAATTACTTTTTTACGACGTTGACGAGTAACTGTACCACCTTTTACTCTTGGCATAATATTACCTCCTAATTGTTCTATATATCAGCCGAACTTATTTTAAGTTGTCAAGCATTTGACGAATGCGTTTGAAGTCACCAGCGCTTACTACACCAGCTTTACGTAGTTTACGTTTAGCTTTTGTAGATTTGTTAGCGAATAAATGGCTTGTGTAAGCGTGAGAACGTTTCAGTTTACCTGATCCAGTCTTTTTGAAACGCTTTGCAGCGCCGCGATGAGTTTTTTGTTTAGGCATAGGTATTTCCTCCTCTATCTATTACTTATCGTTTTTCGGTGCTAAAACTAAGAACATACTGCGTCCTTCCATTTTAGGCTTAGATTCGATTGTACTAACTTCAGCACAAGCTTCTGAGAAGCGATCTAAAACACGTTGACCGATTTCTTTATGAGTAATGGCACGTCCTTTAAAGCGAATTGACGCTTTAACCTTGTCGCCTTTCTCTAAAAACTTGATAGCATTACGAAGTTTTGTGTTAAAGTCGTGTTCATCAATTGTTGGACTTAAACGAACTTCTTTCATGCTAATTACTTTTTGATTTTTGCGCTGTTCTTTTTCTTTCTTCTGTTGCTCAAAGCGGAATTTACCGTAGTCCATAATGCGGCATACTGGCGGTTTCGCATTTGGAGCAACTAATACTAAATCAAGATTAAGATTTGCAGCTAAGTCTAAAGCGTCATTACGAGACTTGATTCCAAGTTGATCGCCATTTGCACCAACTAAACGTACTTCACGTGCACGAATTTGCTCGTTAATCATCATATCCTTGCTAATAGTAAGCCACCTCCAAGGTTTTCTCAGAACATAGTTTGTAGTCATAGAACCCGACAAAAAAAGTGCGGGCATACGACACCCACACTTGTAAAATCTTAAGTAAGAAATACATTTACCTGTAAACTGCGAATGCGTCCATCAGGTGAGAAGCGGGTGCTTCTACTTGTTCCACAAAACAATATTCTATTATCCTTGATGAGTTTATCATAGGACATGACGTCTGTCAAGAAGACGCTATGTGTTTTACTAACAACAAGAAATATTGTAACAAACAACTAACATACTTGCAATACTTTTTTACGATAAGTATTGTTTGGTTATTTTTTCTAATTTTTCTCTTTTATAATACATAAGAAAGCCGCGGTATACCGCGGCTTTTTCTTATCGTTTTCCTTCTACTTTAATCATATCAACAAAAGCATCTAATGCGATTGTTTCTGATTTTTGTTCACCATATTTACGTACGTTTACGCCGTTTTCAGTTACTTCATTGTCACCTACTACAAGCATGTACGGAATTTTTTGCATTTGCGCTTCACGGATTTTGTAACCAATTTTCTCTTCACGAGTGTCTAATTCAACACGGATACCAGCACGGCGTAACTCATCTTGTACTTTCTTCGCATAGTCTAAATGTACTTGCGGAGAAACTGGAATTACTTGTGCTTGAACTGGAGCTAGCCAAGTTGGGAATGCACCTTTGTATTCTTCAATTAAGAAGGCTACGAAACGTTCCATAGTTGATACAACACCACGGTGAATTACAACTGGACGATGTTGTTTACCGTCTTCACCAACGTAAGCTAATTCAAAGCGTTCTGGAAGTAAGAAGTCTAATTGTACAGTTGAAAGTGTTTCGTCTTTTCCAAGAGCAGTACGAACTTGAACGTCAAGTTTTGGACCGTAGAATGCTGCTTCACCTTCAGCTTCATAGTAATCAAGACCCATTTCATCCATAGCTTCTTTTAACATACCTTGTGCTTTTTCCCACATCTCATCATCAGCATAGTACTTTTTAGTATCAGCTGGGTCACGATAAGATAGACGGAATGAATAGTTCTCTAAACCGAAATCTTTGTACACTTCTAGAGTTAAGTTTACAACACGTTTTAACTCTTCTTTAATTTGATCTGGGCGAACGAAAATGTGCGCATCGTTTAAAGTCATTCCGCGTACACGTTGTAATCCAGATAACGCACCTGACATTTCATAACGGTGCATTGTTCCAAGTTCCGCAATACGGATTGGTAATTCACGATAGCTGTGAATATCGTTTTTATAAACCATCATATGGTGAGGGCAGTTCATTGGACGAAGAACTAACTCTTCATTATCCATTTCCATTGATGGGAACATACCATCACGGTAGTGGTTCCAGTGACCAGAAGTTTCATAAAGCTCTCTGCTTCCTAGTACTGGAGTGTATACGTGATCATAGCCTAAGCTTGCTTCTTTATCAACGATGTAACGCTCGATAATGCGGCGGATAGTTGCACCCTTTGGTAACCAAAGTGGTAAACCTTGTCCTACTTTTTGGCTATTAGTAAATAGTTTTAATTCTTTACCTAATTTACGGTGATCGCGCTCTTTCGCTTCTTCAAGCATACGTAAGTGCTCATCTAATTCTGCTTTCTTAACGAATGCAGTACCGTAAATACGTTGTAGCATTTTATTATTGCTATCGCCGCGCCAGTAAGCACCAGCAACGCTTAATAATTTAAATACTTTAATTTTCCCTGTAGATGGAAGGTGAACACCACGGCAAAGGTCGAAGAATTCGCCTTGCTCATAGATTGAAATAACCGCATCTTCTGGAAGGTCGTTAATTAAATCTAATTTTAACTCATCGCCGATTTCTTCAAAGCGACGAATTGCTTCTGCACGTGGTACTTCATGACGAACGATTTCTAAGTTCTCGTTCACAATTTTTTGCATTTCTTTTTCGATTTTTTTGAAGTCTTCAACTGTAATTGCTTCTTCCATATCAATATCGTAGTAGAAGCCATTTTCAATTACTGGACCAATGCCAAGCTCAACCTTAACATCTTTATATAAACGTTTTAACGCTTGCGCTAAAAGGTGGGCTGTTGAGTGGCGTAAAATGTATAAGCCATCTTCAGAATCTAATGTAATAATAGAAACTGCACCATCTTCTTCGATTGGTGTAACAAGATCGATCATCTCATCGTTTAATTTTCCAGCCACAGCTTTTTTCTTTAAGCCTGGGCTAATAGAAGCTGCGATTTCTTCAGTTGTTACGCCTTTTGGAAACTCCTTCACAGCTCCATCAGGGAAAGTAATTTTAACTACATCTGCCATCACTGGTCACTCCTCTTTTTGTCAAAATAAAAAACACTCATCCCGTAAAAAGGGACGAGTGTTGAATTCGTGGTTCCACCCTTGTTCCAATTAACCTTATTGTTAATTGCTCAAGTTCAACATAACGGTGTTGTCCGTTAGCAATTACTAGAAAAAACGTTCACTGCTAAAGTTTAGAGGTGGTAAGTAATAATCCCGTACTAGGAAGCTCACACCCTAAGGCTTCCCTCTCTGAAAATCGTAGAAAACTACTCATGTCCTCATCATGACATTTCAATATATTTCATTTATGTAGGTAATTATATGCTCAAAAACTTAGAAAATCAAGGGCGTTACCTTTATTTTTTAAATTTTTCACATTGCGCTCAAACTCATGTAATCCATGTAATTGTACCCGTTCTTGAAATACATTTCGCAAAGTAATAATCATATTATGGTCTTGTTCTTTCGTGTATAAATAAATTTTTTTCGGCGAAATAGAGAGAAGTGGCGCAATTACTTTCGTATCAATATATACATCCTTTTGCTTCAATAATTCCTCATCTATATATTGAACCAATTTCTCCTGTTTTAAACGTCTACCTTTATCATCATAGAAAATAAAGCTTTCATCAAAAATAAGATGCACGCAGGACAAACGTGATTTCCGGCTACGCACTTGTTGTCTTAGTGTCTCAATAAACATTTGATATTCTTGTTCCAACTTATACTCATCAATTGACACTTCAGCAAGCTTAGCTACCATTTCCCTATATGTACGAAGGCGAAAACGAACATATGATGAAAACGAGAACGAAAGCGGATCACAAAGCCAGTTATTTAAAGAAGTTTTAATATATGATTCAAATGTGTGACGCGTTAATTCACGAGCAATCCCTTTTCTTCTTCCCTTTAAAATCTCATGTGCCATATGCAATATTTGATGACACTCTTCCTCTTCTTCATAAAAGAACTTCTCTTTTAATATTGTATATATCCACTCATTTTGTTTCACATTCACAATGAAATATACCATTACTGGCAATAAAATCTTTTCAATATAATTCGATTCACATACTGGTATATGAATCACCACTTTTTGTTCCTGTAAATACACACTCGTTTCCTTATATAACAGTTCCGCTCTTTTCAGTAGTTGTCTATATACATGCATAGCATCATTTTTTTCTTCGAAGCAAATTTCAATCACTTTTGTCCCCCCTTTTATCCCTGCTCTAAAGGACTGTATCTATACGTTACAAATCCTATAAGAGTCTGTTCCGCGTGAAGTTCACTCTTAGTAGAATTACATTTCTTATCGTTAGAAAATCCTCTCGATATGGCTTGCTAATTTTATATATATTAAGGGAGGGAGAAAAAAATGATACAAGCTACTAGGAATTTTCAATAACATTTTACAATTCAACTACTTCGAAAAGCATTTAATACAAAAAAGAGCAAGCTTCTCAGCTTGCTCTTTACTTATGACGTCGGTTTTTCCCGCCAATTGGAATTGGCTTCGCTAAATATTTAATTCGTTCCATAATACGCGCTGCTTTCATTTGTTCTGCTTCACCGCGTTGTGTATACGTTAAATGATGTTCCAATTCCTTGAAATCAAAGTTAGACGTAAAGAACGTCGGTAAGTTTTCTAACATACGGAATTGCAAAATCGCACCAAGCACATCATCACGCACAAAGCTTGACATCGCTTCCGCTCCAATGTCATCTAACATTAAAACTTGTACGCGTTTCACCGCATCAATCTTTTCCCCAATTGAATTATCTTGAATCGAACTTTTAATTTCACGTAAAAATTCAGGGAAGTATACGAGCATCGAACTTATTTTCTTTCGAGCAAGCTCATTCGCAATTGCTCCTAACAAATACGTTTTCCCTACACCAAATTTACCGTACAAATATAAACCTTGTACTTTTTTACCAGGTTCATATGTACTTAGGAATTCATTAGCTGCACCAATTGCATCAATACGTGCATCTAAATCTGATGGATCTAAGTTTTCCATCGTTGCCTGTAAAATGTCAGTTGGCATATATACACTTTGAACGAGCTTTTCATATTTCTTTCTCTCATCATATGCTACTTTTCTAACGCAACGATCGTATTGAATATCGATCATCTTCCCTTGGATAACGAGCTTTGGCTCATATCCTTGCAGCATGTTTTTACACGAACCTAAATCCGGACAATCCGCGCAACCTACACTTTGTCCAATATATTCGTATAATTTCACAAGACTGCGCTCAATCATAGAAGTTGTCACTTCACCTTGATGTTCGTCTATAAATTCTTTCACACGCGGATGTGCCATTACTTCCGCCTTTAATACTTCATATCTATTTTTAAAATTTTCATTTTCCATTAACTTTGCAAATGAATTTTGAATATGCTCCATTTTCTCACCTCAAAGAGCGTTCATTCTCTTCTATTAATCACGCTTATATTTTTTTAACACTTCTTCTAGTCGTTTTCGTTCATCATCTAACGTACTTGCATCTTTCTTCTTACTTACATCTTTCTTCACTGTTTCTTTCGGTTGTTCTTTCGGCTCTTCTTTCAGCCAATCTGGTACCATTTCTTGTCGTACCGTTTTCTTCGACGTACGACCTTTTTTCTTAGTCTCAGCCCAATCTTGATATTGACGATTCTCTTCTTTCGCTAATGCCATTGCTTCAGCTACTGTACCGACCTTTTTACGTGCCCAATGCCCCGCAATCTTCTCCACATACGTTTTCGCAAGTTTCATATCCGAGCGTAGCATAACGTAATAAATAAGTACATTCACAACACCTGGTGTTAATTTTTGATTGATCATTACATCTTCAACGATTTGCAAGTCAGCTTTCGTTGCCTCTGCACCGCCAGAGATTTCTTTCAATAACTGCTTTGGTGAGATTTCCTCTAACTGTTTGATTAACATCTCTTCTTGCGTAGAAGGCTCTTTCTCTTTCATCATACGTGCAGCGTGAGGCTGTACTCTTTCACTTAATACAGGTAACGCTTGACCGTTTTCGAACTGATACCAATCACGTGCTCCTTTTCTAAGCCTTTCGATATCAATTGTCTGCATCTCTGTCACCGCACCAAGAACGATGTTTTGCATTGATAACACATCTACATCATACACGTAAGCAAGTGTAATGACACATTCTCGCACTTGATCTGTAATCGCCTTTTTAGGAACAAGAGCGGACAAGCCATCTACAAATAAGGAGAAATCAAAGAAATCATTCCAAACTTTCGGAGTGTCTCCCTTTTCATTACTTGGCATTGCTGTCGCTTTTGGAATACGAAGGTCTTCCTGCGCATGCTCAAGCTGTCCTGGATTAAACGAACCAAACACATCATTAAAAGAACGCGTAACATTTTCATAAGATACAAAATCAAATTCTTCTTCTAAGAAATATTGCTTTACTTGATTATATTTTGTCCGACTCAATCGATTGTATAAAAAGATACTTAAAACAATATCATCAAAGAACTGCTTCGGAGATAAAGGTGGTTGCAGCTCATATATAAACATTCGAATATCTTTTTCTTTCTTAATATATACTTTCAAAAGCCCAATTGCCTCTAACTTTACTCGTTCCTCATATATTTCGGGAAGTTGCATTTGCATGGTCACCATAAGGGAATGATGCGTATTCTCTTTTCCAAACACACGGTCTTGCTCTAACTCTCCCCATAGCGTCATGTACAAGCTAAAAGCTCTACTACCTATTAACGGCTGATACAACATCGTTAACACTTTTCGGTCGTAATTATGCAATAACCCTTTCGCACTTACTTTATAACGATCAATCGGCAATAGCTCCATCCATGACTGTTTTTCCATTCTTGCTTTTCCTTTCTCTCATCCAATCTATCCTCTACTTCATTCAATCTTCATTATATAATTTCTTAGCGAAAAAGAGCTATTAGCTTTCGCTTCTAGCTCTCTTATCTCATTACTTACGGTATGTAAAGAGAATACAATACAAATTCTACTCTCTTTCTTTTTGCAGTATATCTTTTAATTCTTCAATAAATACATTTAAATCTTTAAATTGGCGATATACAGAAGCAAAACGTACGTAGGCAACATCGTCGATATCACGCAGTTCTTCCATAACAATTTCACCAATCATATCACTTTTCACTTCTGATATACCTAAATTACGAAGTTCACGTTCCACACTTTGAGTTACTTCTTCTAATTGTCTTAAAGATACTGGTCTTTTTTCACACGCTTTAATTAACCCGCGTAAAATCTTTTCTTTATTAAACTCTTCTCGTGTACCTTCTTTTTTTACAACGATAAGAGGTGACTCTTCTACTCTTTCAAATGTCGTAAAGCGGCTTAAACAGCTTTCACACTCTCTCCTTCTTCGAATAGAGCGCCCCTCGTCTACCGGACGCGAATCTAACACTCTTGTACCATTATGAGAACAGGATGGACAACGCAATATATTCACTCCTTTACACTATACTCTTTATTTTTCTCTACTTACTTCATCTGACAATATATATACATTATTATATAACTCATTCTAACTCTCTTACCACTTTAAGTTGAAGCGCATTATTTTACCACCTCATTTTCGAAAATAAGATGGTAGATGGAATGCTACCTTATTCGTAAGAGCTCCATTTATTCAACTAACGAGTACGTTATATTTTCCCTTTTTTATAAACTAAAAAAGAGGTGCATTATACACCTCTTTACATTTTAAATCAATTATGTTCTTTTTTAAAGAGCTTTTGTTTCTCTCTGCTTAATTTCGAAGCTACCAGTGCCTCGAGGAAGCTCGATGCTCTCACGCGTTTTCGCGTTTAAACCTTCTGCAATATATTCTGCAGCAACATTTGGATCAATACGATCCCCACAAGTATAAACATCAATACTCGCGTAACCGTGCTCCGGAAAGCTATGAATTGTTAAATGTGATTCCGAGATAATTACTACTCCACTTACACCTTGTGGTGCAAATTTATGGAAAGCTACCTCACGCACTTCAGCACCAGCTCTTAGTGCTGCATCCACAAATAATTGTTCAATATACGGCATGTCATTAAGCTTGTCGAAATCGCAATCCCAAAGTTCAGCGATCACGTGACGACCCATCGTATCCATAGTATCCATTCTACAGTTCCCCCTTGTAAATTTATTCTAACTGTTCGAATTGAAAACTAATTTGCAATTTGGCTTGCTCCACTACCACGGGGGAAAGTTAGTCCAGAGAGGTCCTAACCCTTTAAGTAGTGACTACGTACCTCAGCTCTTAAGTTTACGAGTGTTAGTATACTTTGTTTATTTTCATTTTGCAACAACAGTTTTTTCGATTTTCTGTCATATTTTCCTCTTTACTTTTCCCTAAAAAAAATAAATGATTCACAAATACAGTAATCACAACGTTTCGTGGTATGTCCACTTCCAAAAATATACCCATATAATTTTTTTCCTTTTCAGAAAAAAATAAAAAAAAGAGGGCAAATATTCACTTGCCCTCTCCCTTATTCACTTAAATATGTTGCACATTTTCTTGTTTCGCTAATTCTTCAACAACTAACGTTACAAGATCTACAACACGACGAGAGTAGCCCCACTCGTTATCATACCAAGCAAGTACTTTTACTTTGCGATCACCCATTACCATTGTAGATAAACCATCAATAATAGCTGAATGTGTATTTGTATTAAAGTCAATAGATACTAAAGGCTCTTCGCTGAATTCTACAATACCTTTTAATGCACCGTTTGCAACAGTTTTGAATGCTTCATTAATAGCTTCAACTGTCACATCACGTTTTACATCTACTACTAAGTCAACAAGAGACACGTTTGGTGTTGGTACACGAAGTGCCATACCATGAAGTTTTCCGTTTAAGTGCGGAAGAACTTTTGCAAGCGCTTTCGCAGCACCTGTCGTTGTCGGAATGATTGATTGTCCGCAAGCACGTGCTCTTCTTAAATCTTTATGTGGGTTATCAATATTTTTTTGGTCATTTGTATAAGCGTGAACTGTCGTCATTAAACCGTTTTCAATTCCAAACTGCTCATCTAACACCTTAACAACAGGCGCTAAACAGTTTGTTGTGCAAGATGCATTTGAAATAACAGTATGTTTTGTAATATCTAATTGGTCTTCGTTCACACCAACTACAATTGTTACATCTTCATTTTTACCAGGCGCTGTTAAAATAACTTTTTTCGCTCCAGCTTCAACATGAAGAATTGCTTTTTCTTTTGAATTAAATTTACCAGTTGCTTCAATTACAACTTCAACACCTAGATCTGTCCAAGGCAATTCCTTTGGATCGCGGTTGTTTAAAAGGCGAATCATTTTCCCATCAACTAATAAATGATCTTCAAATGCTTCTACTGTTCCGTCAAACTTGCCGTGAACTGTATCATATTTAATTAAATGTGCTAACGTTTCAGATGGATAGCTTGCATTGATTGCTACAATTTCGAATGCGCTTTCTTTTATTGCCTGACGAAATACCATTCTCCCAATACGTCCAAATCCATTAATTGCCACACGAGTCATAATATGTTATCCCCCTTGAATGCGTTATACTATTTATCTCCAATCCCAATAATAGTATAACACAAAAAGGGGATATGTCACTAAGCATTTTCATTAATTTCACAATTTTTTAGTCAATAATGTTCCAATCCTTTAAAATCACCTGTAATTGTGTTTTCGTTCCCATAATTGTGCCATCATTATTTATCACTTCATCTGCATGTTTCACTTTTTCTTCTAACGGCATTTGAGATTGAATACGTGCTGTTGCTTCTTCTTCTGAAAAATTATTTCGTTTCATTAAACGCTCTAATTGCGTATGCGGCTTAACTGCTACAACTAATACGCGGTCAACGAGACTTGTTAAGTTGCTTTCAAATAAGAGAGGAATATCTAACACAACCGCTTGCGCACCTTCTTTTATGTACATTTCCTTTTGTCTATTCATTTCCTCACGCACTGCAGGGTGAACAATTTTGTTTAACTGCAATCGTTTTTCTTCATTATAGAAAACAACACTTCCTAATTTTGGACGATCCAGCTCTCCATCTCCTTGTAATACTTCCGCTCCAAACACTTCTACTATTTTGTTATATGCTGGTTTCCCTTGCTCTACAACTTCTCTTGCAATAATATCCGCATCAATAACTGGTATACTCAGTTCACGAAACATTTGAGACACTGTACTTTTTCCACTTGCAATGCCTCCTGTTAATCCAATTACTACTGTCATAATAGTCCTCCTCACAATATAAAAGGCGCGAAACTAATGTTCCACGCCCATACTTACATTTTCCAAATTCCAATAATAATGAGTAATACCCCAGGCAGGAATGTAAATTTTTGTAACCACTTCATATTTGATAAAACCGTTCCAAGTTTCATTCCAATAAATAAAAACAAAGAACTCATAACCGCAACTAATACCGCCATCATAGCAGGGGCATACCCTAATAAAGATGCACCAATTCCGGCACCGAACGAATCTATAGAAAGAGCGATACCAAGAAGCAATGCTTCTCCTGCAGAAATAGTCCCTGATTTATCAAAATCTGCCACAGTCGGTTTCCGTAAAATTTGAATCACTAGCCCGAGTGAAGCAATTTCTAATTTCCAAACTTTCTCCTCTTGCTTCTGTTCTTCTTTTTTCTCACTTCGAAAAAATTGGTATAATACCCAAATTCCGATTCCAATAAGAACAAGCCCACCGATACGCGTTGCGATAACAGGTGAAAATACTTTCGCGATCATATGTCCAATTCCCATTGAAACAAGCATAACAGCCGCTGAACACATCCCGATAATTATAATTGATCTTAGTGGAATTCTTACACTTCTTAAACCATATGTTAGCCCTACACTACAGCTATCTAAGCTTAATGTAAAAGCTAATAAAATAAGAGATAAATAAAGGTACATCGGTAAGCTCCTCCCTTATACATAGCTCTGCTGTATGTATATGACAAATGCCTATCCGATGTTATCTCTTTTCTATATTCTTGGCTGGCAAATCGGGCAGTAATGCGTTCCTCTTCCGCCAACAACTGTTTTTTCTAATATCGTACCGCAAGTTACACACGGTTCTCCTTTTTTTCCGTATACATTTAGAAGTTCCTGGAACGAACCAATTTGCCCTTGCGAGTTAATATACGTTCGAATTGTACTACCGCCACGCTTTACTGCTTCGCCTAGCGTTGTAACAGTCGCCTCATAAATCCGCTCAATTTCTTCTGCTGTTAAAGACGATGCTTCTCGCTCTGGGTGAATTTGAGAACGGAATAAAACTTCATCTACATATATATTTCCAAGCCCCACTAAAAGACGTTGATCTAATAATACAACTTTTATTTTGCGATTTGTTTTTTGCAATCTCTCTTGTAAATACTGTGGTGTCAATTCAGCATCAAATGGCTCCGGACCTAAGTCAGCAAGAGGCATTTGCTGCAACTCTTCACCTTTTTTAAAGAGATGCATCGTCCCAAACTTTCTCACATCTTTATAATGTAATTCCGTTCCATCTGTAAATAAGAAACGGACGTGCGTATGCTTATCAATTGGCTCATCCTCTTGATGCAATAAAAACTTACCTTCCATACGCAAATGTGAAACAATAACATAATTCGTTACATATAAAAGCAAAAACTTTCCTCTTCGCTTTATATTTTCAATCTTCTCGCCTTTAAGCATTTCTTTAAAGATTTCTACATCATCCGGTCGTTTTACTATTTTTGGATATGTAACAATGACATCCTCAATTGTTTTTCCTGTTACAAGATTTTCAAGTGTCCGTCTGACGTTTTCAACCTCTGGTAATTCAGGCATCTCATCACTTCCTTATTTTGCGTCGTACCAAGTTGGACCGTAAGAATAATCAACTTTTAGCGGAACTGCGAGTTCAATTGCATGCTCCATTACTTCTGGTACAAGCTTCTCTAATTTTTCAATTTCTTCTTTTGGTGCTTCAAATATCAATTCATCGTGTACTTGCAGAAGAAGACGCGCTTGTAATCCTTCTTCTTCTAAACGATCTGCCATAATAATCATCGCTTTTTTAATAATATCTGCTGCAGTACCTTGAATTGGCGTATTCATAGCTGTACGCTCAGCAAAGCTACGTAAATTGAAATTACGACTCGTAATTTCCGGAATGTAACGGCGGCGATTTAATAATGTAGCCACATATCCTTTTTGTTTCGCATCTTTTACGATGTCATCCATGTATTCTTGTACACCAGGGAAACTTTCTAAATACTTTTCAATAAATTCCGCTGCTGCTTTTCTTGTAATTCCTAAGTTTTGTGAAAGACCATAATCACTAATACCATATACAATTCCGAAGTTAACAGCTTTCGCTTGTCTTCTCATATTTGAAGTCACTTCATCTTTTTCAACGCCAAATACATCCATCGCTGTTTTCGTATGAATATCCATATCATGTTGGAACGCGTCAACTAGCCCTTTATCATTTGCAATATGAGCTAATACACGAAGTTCAATTTGTGAATAATCCGCTGCGTACATAATCCATCCTTCTTCTGATGGAACGAATGCCTGACGAATCTTTCTTCCCTCTTCTAATCGAATCGGGATATTTTGCAAGTTTGGATCCGTTGAACTTAATCGGCCCGTTTGCGTTAATACTTGATTGAAACGAGTATGGATTTTAGATGTGTCTTCATGTACAACTTTTAATAAACCTTCAATATACGTTGAGTTTAGTTTCCCTAATTGACGGTAATGTAAAATATTTGGAATAATTTCATGGTGATCCATCAGCTTATCTAGTACATCAGCTGACGTAGAATAACCTGTTTTCGTCTTTTTAATAACTGGTAAGTTTAAGTTCTCAAACAGAATAACACCAAGTTGCTTCGGTGAATTAATATTAAATTCTGTTCCCGCAAGCTTATAAATTTCCTGTTCCATTTCCTTTAATCTACCTGCAAGCTCTTCCCCCATATTACGAAGACGCTCTGTATCAACTTTTACACCTTTCACTTCCATATCAGCTAATACACGTGCAAGTGGTAATTCTAACTCGGTAAACAGTTCATATTGCTCATTCTTTTCTAACTCTTCAACGAATGTTTGCTTTACATCGTATAACACATGCACTTTACGAGCTACATGCTCCGCTACTATCTCTAGCTCTGGAACAGCACGCTTCGCACCTTTTCCGTAAACTTCTTCATCAGATTTCACAGCATGCGTTTCTTTCATTTTCGCTACAGTACGGAAATCTTTATCCGTATCAGCTGGATCAAGTAAATAAGCAGCGATTAATAGATCAAAATCAATTCCTTGCATATCTATATCGTTCCATTTCAGTGCAACGATCGCACGCTTCGCATCAAATGTATGCTTTTTCATTTCTCCATCTGCAAGCCACTCTTTAAAAGCGTCTGACTTAAGAGCGATGTCTGTTTGAATAAAATAACAGCCATTTTCATTTTGAATACCGAAACCTTGAATGTCTGCTTTATGATAGTTATCTTCTTGCACTTCAACAATAAGCGCACTATCTTGCTGAAGCATCTCATCTGTAACTTCTTCCACAATATCAAATGTAATATCATCTAATTCAGCTGGGGCCGTTTCTTCTGGCGTAACACCTAATTTATTTAAAAGAGATGTAAACCCTAAATTCTCAAACATCGGAATGACATCACTTGCTTCATACCCTTTATACTCCATATCATCCACATGCACAGTAATCGGCGCATCTGTAATAATCGTTGCCAGATCTTTACTCATAAGGGCTTGGTCTTTATTTGCTTCCAGTTTTTCTTTTAATTTCTTCCCGCTTACTTGATCTATATTTTCATACACTTCTTCAACCGTTCCAAACTGTGTTAACAATTTAATCGCAGTTTTTTCACCAACTCCTGGTACACCTGGAATATTATCTGATTGGTCTCCCATTAAACCTTTCATATCGATAATTTGCTTTGGTGATAAGCTGTATTTCTCAAATAAAGCTTCTTTCGTATATTCATCTACTTCTGTAATCCCTTTTCGAGGAATACATACAAGTGTGTTATCAGAAACAAGTTGAAGTAAATCTTTATCTCCTGAAATAACTTTTACATTTGCTCCTTGTTCACTCGCTTCTTTCGCTAACGTTCCCATAATGTCATCCGCTTCATAATTTTCAAGCTCATAACGCGGTACATTGAATGCATCTAGCATCTCACGAATAAACGGGAATTGCTCTGATAATTCAGGTGGAGTCTTTTGACGTCCTCCTTTATAATCACTATATGTTTTATGACGGAATGTCGTTTTCCCCGCATCAAACGCTACTAACATATGCGTCGGTTTTTCTTCCTCTAATATTCTCATTAACATCATTGTAAAACCGTAAATTGCGTTCGTATGTATACCTTTGTCGTTATTTAAAAGCGGTAGTGCAAAGAAAGCACGATACGCGATATTATTACCATCTACTAATACGACCTTTTTTTCCAAATCAGAAACCTCCCCATGCAAATTTGAAATGATTTTTTTCACAGAAAAAAACCGTTCCTTTCCTCTCTCTATATTAACATGACTAATAGAGAGAAGAGAAATAACGGCTATTTTCTATCATATATAAAAACGTTTACTAATATAAAAGGGAAGTGACGAGAACAGCATAACTATTCTCGTCCAAAATTACTCCTTGGATGAAGGGGTTTTCATGTATTATATTAACAGAGCTTTATTAATATTTAATTAAGCCATTGTTAATATATTGTAAACATCCTTCATCCTATTTTTCAGTTGCTGATTTTGGTAAAACAACTGTAAATGTTGTCCCTTCCCCAACTTCACTATCCACTGTAATCGTACCGTGATGCGCCTCGACTAAATGCTTTACAATCGATAATCCAAGGCCTGTACCACCAGTATTTCTACTTCTCGCCTTATCCACTCGGTAAAAGCGTTCAAAAATACGCGGAATTTCATCTTTACTAATACCAATTCCAGTATCCGAAACTTTTATATAAGCATTATATTTATCTTCTGCTAATTCTACAGAAACAACGCCTCCAGCCGGCGTATATACGATTGCATTATTAATTAAATTAATAAAGATTTGCTTCAAACGACTTGGATCTCCAATGACAGAGACTCGTTTTAGCGTATTTACTTGTAAAGAGATTTCTTTTTCTCCCGCTTTGTTATCAAGCACCATATGAATGTCTTCAAGAAGTCCCTTCATATCAACGGTCCCCATACTCAATTTAAATCCTTGTTGCTCAATCTTTGATAAATCTAATAAATCTTCAATTAACCCTTGCATGCGTTCACTTTCTTTTAAAATAATGTGTAAGAAATGTTCGCAGAACTTCTTATTATCCATAGCACCGTCCAAGAGCGTTTCTGAAAAACCTTTAATAGAAGTAATCGGTGTCTTTAGTTCATGAGAAACATTCGCTAAAAAGTCTTTTCTCATTTGTTCTAATTTCTTTAACTCAGTAATGTCATGGAATACAAGGACAATCCCTTTCCACTCATGGTTCGTCCCGATAATCGGTGCTCCATATACTTCAAAATGCTTCCGCTCAATTCCAAGCGGCAATAACATTTGTTTACGCACTTTCACTTCTGTCATAAAGATTTCTTCCACAAGCTCTATAATTTCTGGATGATGAAACGATTCATAATATAAACGATCTAAATATTCTTCATCTGTTACGTGGAAAGTCTCCTTATACGAACGATTCACAAGGTTTATATAACCGCGGCTATCAATTAAAATCATTCCACTTCCCATATTTTCAATTAGCGTATGCAGACGATCTTGTTGCATTTCTTGCTCAAGTGTCATCTCTTGCAAATTACGAGCTAAAATATTAATTGCCTTACTTAGCATTCCTGTTTCATCCGAATGACTTTCATAAGCGCGTGCTTTATAATTACCCTTCGCTAATTCGATAGCAACTTTCGTAACAGATTCAATCGGCCTAATATATTGCCCTGTAATTTTCATACCTAAAAATACGACTACAAGACACGCAATAACAAATCCGATAATTAATAATCCCCACGTTTTTTGATGAACAGCTTTCAAAGGCTCAATTGTACTTTTCACCAAAATGTACCCTTGTTTCCCTGCTACATCTTGAACGAACACCGCATGATAAAATTCATTATTTTGATCTGTTTCTTTCGTAATGACTTTATTTCTTTGTTTCGTTGTTTCAGAAGAAAGCTCTTTCATTACCCCTTGACTAAACGCAGACTGTTCTCCTCCGCTATATTGAACATTCTTTTTTTCATCCAAAAATATAATAGAAGCTGATATTTTTTCTTCTAACTTTTCAAATACGTACGGATTTTTTAAAACATCATCAAAACCTTGTTCTTCTGCTAATACAGCAACATACTCTGTCTCTTTTACCATTCTCTCTTTTGCGTGATCTATATAGTAGTTTTCAAATACAGTTTCCAGCAGTAAACCTAGTCCTACTAAAATAAAAACAATAAGAGAAACAAATGTAAAAAGAAGCCTGGAACGAAATTTATTCATCCCCTTTTGGCTCCTCTAATTTATATCCTAAACCACGTATCGTTTTAATGTACGTCGGTTTTTTCGTATTTTTTTCAATTTTATCGCGCAAATGGCTAATATGAACGTCAACAATTCGTGTATCACCAGCAAAATCATAATTCCATACAGCACTTAATAATTGATCACGCGTTAATACGCGACTTTTATTTTTCGCAAGATAAACAAGTAATTCAAATTCTTTTGGTGTTAATTCAAGCTTTCTTCCTTGGAAATAAGCCTCATAAAACTCTGGTAAAATTTTGAGTTCAGCAATCGTGATGCTCTCTTCATCTGACGTTTCTGTAACTTGCTCTTCTTGTTGTAATTTCGTACGGCGTAAGATTGCCTTCACACGTGCAACAACTTCCCTTGGGCTAAATGGCTTCGTCATATAATCATCTGCTCCAAGTTCAAGACCTAACACCTTATCAAATTCATCATCTTTTGCTGTTAACATTAAAATTGGCGTCATAACGCGCTGCAATCGTAATTCTTTACACACTTCCATACCATCCATTTTTGGAAGCATTAAATCTAATATAATTAAATCTGGGCGTTCTGTTGTCGCTTTTTGAAGCGCCATTTCTCCATCCATCGCTGTTATCACTTCAAACCCAGCTTGTTGTAAATTAAATTCAATTAAAGTTAAGATAAATTCCTCATCATCAACTACTAAAATACGATTGTTCATTCTTTTCCTCCAAGTTATAGACTTGAAACCTTCTTCATCCTAGTATTTTCCCCGTTATTCTCATCATACTAGAAAACAAGGTCCCTCTCAATATAATTGTCTATTCATGGATTCAGATTGTGCCATTGTTATTACTCATTCACTTCCATTAACGTGTTGTTATCCATACTTTATACACATCTATATTTTCATTCCATTCTACTTCCGTATGAATATTGAATTCTCGATTTTGCGCTAGAAAAAAAGAAAGAGCATACGCTATTTTATAATCTAGCGTTTCATATCCATCAAATAGTCTTCCATACATTTCATTCGCAACCCCGTCTGCCCACACTTCAGCTTCTCTCATCGTTTCAAAGATAACGTCTTCTCTCTTCCACTTCACCTTAAAAAAACACCCCTTTAATTGACTTTAATTACCAATCTATATATTATTAATTTTAATATATAAATAAATTTGATGAAGGAGCTATTATGCGAATATTACTACCTATTTTAACTTTATTAGTAACATGTTTCCTTACTTTTAAC
This sequence comes from Bacillus sp. EB106-02-03-XG38, assembly GCF_058792175.1. Classification (NCBI taxonomy): domain Bacteria; kingdom Bacillati; phylum Bacillota; class Bacilli; order Caryophanales; family Bacillaceae; genus Bacillus; species Bacillus sp. EB106-02-03-XG38. The sequence goes on along the minus strand of NZ_JBYTED010000003.1, from coordinate 272,127 downwards.
GTACCGAGCTGGGATACGATTAAAACGGGGTGTTCAGATTTTGCTGAAGGGTTCAAAGAGGGATTCTTTAACTAAAAATAGCGCTAGCTCCTTTATGAAAGGTATGCTAGCGCTATTCATATTTTCATGTTTTAAAAATTATCTAATGCTTTTTCCATAATAGAGACTGATTTATAAGGTGGCGTTACTGTTAATGAGCCTTTCACAACAGTATCCCCTTTTTCATCATGAGCAGATACAAGCATATCAATTGTATGTTCCTCCTCAGAAACAGCCACAACTTCAAAATGGATTTGTAACGTTTCATAATGGTGAACATGCTTCACGAACGTAAGGTCCTTTCTCGTAATATGACTACCTGGACCTGGTAAATATTTCGTAACTGCCGTTGTAATCATTCCAGTTAGCATAATGCTTGGTACAATCGGCTTTTCATACGGAGTTTGGGATGCGTAATCATGCTGAATATATAATGGATTGGCATCATTCGTTAACCCTAAGTACAATAACAAATCTTTATCCTCAATTTTTTCAGTGATAGATAATTTCTCTCCTACTGTAATTTCATCCATTTTACGACCAATTTGAACTTTTTTCTTTAACATGTTACAACCCCCTCCGATTTTTTCACCTTATTATCCTACTAAAAGCGATACCTGATCCGAAATTTACTATGATGAGGGCAATGTATAGTATAAATCTATAGTTTCATTATAGGATACAAAAAATGATAGCGTTTTCATATTATTTCAAAAAAACATTTACATATATAGTAGAAAAAGATTCGGGGCCCCGAATCTTTTTCTACTTATATTTAATTATTAAACAAGAACCTTCATAACATTACGTACAGATTCTACAGAGCGATCTAACGCTTCTTTTTCATCTGCAAGAAGTTCTAATTCAATAATTTTTTCAATTCCGTTACCACCTAGAATTACTGGTACCCCTAAGTAAAGGTCGCTATAACCATATTCTCCTTCAAGGTACGCAATAGCCGGTAATACACGGCGTTGATCTTTTAAGATTGCTTCTGTCATTTCAACTAAAGAAGCAGCTGGTGCGTAATATGCACTACCGTTGCCTAATAAGCCTACAATCTCGCCGCCACCTTTACGGGTACGCTCTACGATTGCTTCTAAACGCTCTTTCGGAATTAACGTTTCTAACGGAATGCCACCTGCATAAGAATAACGTACAAGAGGTACCATATCGTCACCGTGTCCACCAAGAACAAATCCTGTAATGTCTTTCACAGAAAGATTTAATTCTTGTGCGATGAATGTACGGAAACGAGCTGTATCTAATACGCCCGATTGACCGATAACACGCTCTTTCGGGAATCCTGCTTCTTTAAATACAGAATATGTCATTGCATCAACTGGATTTGTTAATACAACAATAATCGCATTTGGTGAATGTTTTGCAATGTCGCGCGTAATACTTTTCATAATTTTAGAATTTGTTGCTACTAAATCATCACGGCTCATACCAGGCTTACGCGCAATACCCGCTGTAATCACAACAACGTCAGAATCAGCAGTATCTGCGTAATCAGATGTTCCAATAATGTTAGCATCAAAACCTTGTACTGGGCTCGCTTCTAACATATCTAACGCTTTCCCTTTTGTTGGATTTTCCAGTTGTGGAATGTCCACTAATACAACATCTGCAAGTTCTTTTTGTGCTAATAAGAATGCTGTTGTTGCTCCTGTAAATCCTGCACCGATGACTGAAACTTTCTTGCGTTTGATTGTCATAATTTACCCCCCCGCTTTAATTATGCGTTTTTGATTATCGCTACATCCATGTTTTTAATAAGTTCATTAGCGAACTCAGAACATTTCACTTCTGTTGCACCTTCCATTAAGCGTGCGAAATCATAAGTTACTACTTTTGAAGCAATTGTTTTCTCAACAGAAGCAGTTACTAATTTCGCAGCTTCGTTCCATCCTAAGTGTTCTAATAATAATACACCAGAAAGAAGAACTGAAGATGGGTTTACTTTATCTAAACCTGCATATTTTGGAGCTGTACCGTGCGTAGCTTCAAAGATAGCATGTCCAGTTACATAGTTAATGTTTGCACCAGGTGCAATACCAATTCCACCTACTTGTGCAGCAAGTGCATCAGAGATGTAGTCTCCGTTTAAGTTCATTGTTGCAACAACATCGAACTCACGTGGACGAGTTAAAATTTGTTGTAAGAAGATGTCTGCAATAGAATCTTTTACGATGATTTTTCCAGCCACTTCAGCGTCTGCCATCGCTTTATTCGCTGCATCTTTACCATCTTTCTCAACGATACGATCATATTCAGCCCAAGTAAATACTTTGTCGCCGAATTCTTGTTCCGCTACTTCGTAACCCCAGTTTTTGAAAGCACCTTCTGTAAATTTCATAATGTTTCCTTTATGAACTAATGTAACAGAAGAGCGTTTTTCGTTAATTGCATATTGAATCGCAGCACGAACAAGACGCTTTGTCCCTTCTTCTGAGATTGGTTTAATACCAATACCAGATGTTTCTGGGAAGCGGATTTTATTAACACCCATTGCTTCTTTTAAGAAAGCAAGAACTTTTTCTGCTTCTGGAGATCCTTGTGCATATTCAATTCCAGCGTAAATGTCTTCTGTATTTTCACGGAAAATAACCATATTAGTATCTTCCGGACGTTTTACAGGTGAAGGAACACCTTCAAAATAACGAACTGGACGTAGACATACATATAAATCTAATTCTTGACGAAGTGCTACGTTTAGAGAACGAATACCACCGCCAACTGGAGTTGTAAGTGGACCTTTAATCGCGATTAAATACTCACGAATTAAATTTAAAGTTTCTTCTGGTAACCACTCGCCTGTTTGGTTGAATGCTTTTTCCCCTGCAAGCACTTCTTTCCAAACGATTTTCTTCTCACCATCATAAGCTTTTTCAACTGCCGCTTCTAGTACGCGTGATGCAGCTGCCCAAATGTCAGGACCAATTCCATCTCCTTCAATAAATGGAATAATCGGATTGTTTGGTACATTCATAACACCATTAGTTACAGTAATTTTTTCACCTGTCGTCAATGTGATAACCCCCATGTTTGAAATTTCATATGTATGAAACTGAGGGAATCACCCCTCAGTTCAAACCGTTAGTCAAATTAAAATATTCTAATCATTACATCTTTCCGAAAAAATCAGACTTTTAAAAGCGTATTTTCACTATCAAAATAGTGTTTTTCGCTTATCGTTGTGCAATTGGAACGTACACTTGATGTGTTGGTCCATTATAATCAGCACGTGGACGGATTAAACGGTTGTTTTCATATTGTTCTAGAATATGAGCTAACCAGCCTGACATACGGCTAATTGCAAAGATAGGTGTAAATAAGTCATGGTCAATTCCTAAACAATGGTATACAGAAGCTGAATAGAAATCAACATTTGGTGGAAGACCTTTTTCTTTTGTTACAATGTCTTCAATTTTGATAGACATATTATACCATTTGTCTTCTCCTAAAAGCACGCATAATCTCTTGGACATTTCACGTAAATGTTTTGCACGTGGATCACCCTGCTCATATACACGGTGGCCAAAGCCCATGATTTTCACTTTATTTTGAAGAGCATTATGAATATATGATTCTACATTTTCTTCTTCGCCAATTTCAGTTAACATCTTCATTACATTTTCATTTGCCCCGCCGTGAAGAGGACCTTTTAACGCACCGATTGCTGCTGTAATACCAGAATATACATCTGAAAGTGTAGCTACACAAACGCGCGCAGTAAATGTAGAAGCGTTTAACTCATGATCTGCGTGAAGTACAAGCGCCTTATCAAAAGCTTCAATTTCAACTTCATTTGGCTCGCGATCATTTAACATGTACAAGAAGTTTGCAGCTAATGATAAATCATTTCTAGGCTCAACAACATCTAAACCTTTACGAATTCTTGCATAAGCAGCAACTAAAGTTCCCACTTGAGCCTGTAATTTAACCGCTTTCAAATAATTGGACTTTTCATCCATAATTTCAGCGCTCTCATCGTATAATGATAGCATGGAAATTGCAGTTCGTAAAACAGACATCGGATGTGCGATTTTTAAATCTACTTGTTTCAAATATGTTAAAATTTCACCTGGTACTTTATAGTATTCCGATACAATCTCTTTAAATTTCGCTAGTTCTTGTTCGTTAGGAAGCTTGCGATGCCATAATAAGTACACTACTTCTTCAAATGTAGCATTCTCCGCTAAATCATCAATATTATACCCAACATAAGTTAATGTATCATCAATAATAGAGCTCACAGATGATGTTGTTGCTACTACCCCTTCTAAACCTCGAATAACAGTCATGACATTCTCTCCTTTTCCTGAAAATTCTCCCAACCTTGCTCCTTATATCTATTTGCTTCCCTTTTGAATTATGAACGCCCGTTCACTCTTTAGGCAAGCAAAATGCACGTTCATGCAAATTTGTTGCGATGTTCCCCTCTTATGTCCATTGTCTACATGGAAAGCATGAGCGTGAATGTCTCCCCGAATCCTCACGCTCAAAACAACAAGTTAGTGAGGAAAATGAATTCCGAAGAGTTTTATGATAAAAACAACATAAAACAATATCATTATAAAATTGTTTTATGTTGTTTTTATTTTATCTGGTGTAAAGTCTCGGCTGTTATGTAACTTTTCAAAGTTTCTAATCCTATTATAAACAATTATCTGACTTTTGTGAACAGAAAGAATTCAAAATTTTTATATTACTATAAAATTCCTTATTTAAACATCTGTATAATACTCATCACTGCATAGGCAATTCCAGCCCCAATTAACGGGCCTACAGCAACTCCATTAAATAAAGCAACCGCTATAATTGTCCCGAAAACGAGCGCAGTTGTAATATGAGGATCCGTCGTCAATAATTGTACGCCGCCTTTCGCTAACAAAGCAACCGCTACCCCTGAAGCTAAAGCAATCCATGCATAATACGATTTCGCTGCTTCTCCAAGTTGTTTAAAACCTATTTCCCCCGTCGCAATCGGTACGAGTACTGCTATTGTAATAACCGTAACACCAAGGTTAATTCCTTTCGTTTGTAAATACGGAAAGACTTTATCTCCTAGAAACGTAAATTTCAATAAAAATAACACACCAATAGCTACAGTTAACGATTGGTTTTTCGCAATAAGTCCTATAATAAGTAGTATGAATAAAAATAACGTTGACTGACTAATCATGTTTACACTTCCTTTCTGAAAATAATGAACTCATTTCCAAACAAAAATACCTTTAAACCTATCGTTATACATGCTATATCGATGCCTATTCAACATAAACCACTTCATTTTTTATGTATTTTAAAACGACAAACTGAGACTTTCACCACAAAAATGTAAGCACGTATACATTTTTAAAAACGGTCGTCTCTCCTTTCTTTTCTAATAAGAAACAGGTAAAATAAAAAGAAGAGAAAATGAAGTTTTTACCATATAGTAGAAGCATCAACACCAAGCTTTCCCAGTCACTCACGTACTGAAAAAGCAGGAAAAATCCATCATTCCACTATAACATAAAGCGAAACTTTAATCAGTGGGGCACACTCGTTATAAGTTGAACGAATTAGGATAATCCAAATTGGAATGGGAGGTATACATCTTTGAATCGAAACTTACTATATATGATATTGCGACTCATATTCGTCATTGTAGCGACGGTAGCCGGGTTCTATGCATTACTGTATATGTCAGGACTTATCTACCCTTTTATTATCGCTTTCGCATTTGCTTATTTGATTAATCCTGTCGTCAATTTCCTTAATCAAAAACTACAATTTCCTCGCGCACTCGCAGTACTCGTTAGCTTAATTCTCGTATTCGGAGCTATCGTCGGACTCGTTACATACCTTGTAACAGAAGCCATATCTGCTACAACATACTTACTACAACTTGTTACAGTAAAATTTCCGGATATCGTTGCATTCGCTCAGCAATTTGCACTTAATCATATTATGCCTCTCTATGATGATTTAATTTCTAAATTTAATCATCTTGGGGAACCACAGCGCTATACGATTACACAAAACATTCAAAACTTAGGAACAGAAGCAACGACGCAAATGAAAGAACTTTTAACCGCTATTATAAGCGGATTAACAAATTTCATTAGTGCATTACCAACAACTTTAACTGTGCTTGTATTCGTTTTATTAGCCACTTTCTTCATTAGTTACGATTGGCATCGTCTCGCTCAGAAAGTAAGAAAATTTTTACCCAACCGTGTTCATGGCTATGGAAAAACAATTTTTGTCGATTTAAGAAAAGCTTTATTCGGTTTTGTTAAAGCACAACTTACACTCGTATCTATGACAACTGTTATTGTACTAATCGGACTGTTAATATTACGCGTACCATACGCCATTACTATCGCGATTATTACAGGGGTTGTAGATTTACTCCCATATTTAGGAACAGGAGCTGTTTTCGTTCCTTGGGTTATATACGTATTTTTCACTGGCGACACTGCTTTCGCCATTGGTCTTCTCATTTTATACATCGTCGTGATTGTCCAAAGACAAATTATGGAGCCTAAAGTACTTTCTTCTAATATTGGCCTCGATCCATTAGCAACACTGATCGCTCTATTTGTCGGCTTTAAACTCTTTGGCTTTTTAGGATTAATCATCGGCCCAGTCACCTTAGTATTACTTAATACATTGCACAAAGCTCGTGTATTCCATGATTTGTGGAAATATATTAAAGGCTCACCTTCAAAATAATAGTTTCTAATTCATATACAACAAAAACTTACACATAATCAGTGGGAATTTCCCACTGATTATTCCTTGTACTTATTTTTCATACTCATCACATACAACAAGAGAATGGCACCCCCAAAAAGGATAGTTCTCTTGTTTTTTGCATAGAAAATGTATATTTCGAGGTATTTTTTACATATTTATTCTATTATTTTTATAATTATTACTTACATTTATTACTTTTTATGTAAATGAATAAATATACAAAATAACATGAATTAGACTTAAACTAAGCTGTTTACTACTCTCATTTAACTTTTCCACACTAATTAATTCTTTTCATGCACACAAATAAGCTTAAGTTCAGAATTTTTCTCTCACAATACATCCATTAAGAGCTAATAACTCCTCCTATCACATATCCAACCGAACAAATAAAACTTTAACTTAAGGATTTTGCCCCCCACTCATTATTAATCTTCACCAATCAGGCTTTTATCGATAGTTCGATTCAGCCCTTTAACCATCCCTTCATCTTTTTGCAGACAAAAAAAATAGTGCTTAGATTGCGATAATCTAAGCACTATTTCTGCACAATAATAGTAGAGTTCTTCCTAAACTTCCATTCCATCCACTTCATAACAAATGGCTTCAACAAAGCCCTCGTCACAGGGATAACGAAGATAAAGCCCATTATATCCGTTACATATCCAGGAAGTACTAAAAGAATCCCTCCTACAAAGATAAAAATACCATCCAGCACTGCCCCTCCTGGCATTTCCCCTCGATTCAACTTAGATTGAATCTCTCCAAGCACTTTAAACCCTTGTCTTTTCGCTACATACACACCTACAACACCCGTAAATACAATCATAGCGAACGTAGACCATAAACCTATTACATGACTCGATCCAATTAAGACCGTAATCTCAATCGCCGGTATTAAAATAAACAACAATAGTAACCACTTCATAGTTCTACACTCCTTCCATATACAATCACTTTAAACGCCCTCACAACGCCCATATACACCACATTAAAATCGAATACACTTTCTTATTAAACTTCCTAATAAACAGCTTTTAAAAGCAATTTCAGACGCCTCAAGCTAGTTATATCTCATTTTTGTGTAAAAAAAAGAGAAGGACTCCGATCCTTCTCTCCGTATTACTTATAGCACTTCCGCATGTCCATTATAAACAATTCCGCGTGCTGCATCAACTGTTACTTCTTGGCCATTTTTTAAAGTTGCTGTTACGCCGTTTACACCAACGATAACAGGAATACCGATTGATACACCTACAACAGCCGCATGGCTTGTTAAACCGCCTTCTTCTACAACTAGAGCAGCAGCTTTTTCGATTGCAGGAATCATATCTTTATCAGTGCTTGTTGTAACAAGGATATCACCTTCGTTTACGTTCGCTACAGCTTCAGCAGCTGTTTTTGCTACAACTACTTTACCTTTTGCAGCTTTACGACCGATTCCTTGTCCTTTAGCAACTTCTTCACCAACAACGTGGATTTTCATTAAGTTTGTTGTACCAGTTTCAGCAACTGGTACACCAGCAGTGATTACTACAGTATCTCCAAGTCCGATTAGACCTGCATCCATACCTGTTTGAATTGCAGTATCTAACATTTCGTCAGTAGACGCTGCACGTTTTCCAGCCATAAATGCTTGTACACCCCAAACAAGTGCAAGACGACGTCCTACTTGCTCGTCAGATGTTACAGCTACGATTGGAGATTTTGGACGATATTTAGAGATCATTTTCGCAGTATATCCACTTTCTGTTGGAGCTACGATTGCAGCTACATCAAGAGCAAGTGCTGTATGCGCAACAGATTGACTAATTGCATCTGTAATTGTTGGAGTGAACTCTTTAATACGTTTTTTGAACATATCTTCGTATTGTAATGATTTTTCAACGCGTACTGCAATGTTAGCCATCATTGTTACTGCTTCTACTGGGTATTGACCAGCAGCTGTTTCACCTGAAAGCATGATTGCATCTGTACCATCGAAGATTGCGTTAGCTACGTCACTTGCTTCCGCACGAGTTGGACGTGGGTTACGTTGCATAGAATCTAACATTTGTGTCGCAGTAATAACTGGTTTACCTAACACGTTACATTTTTTGATTAGGCGTTTTTGTACTAAAGGTACTTCTTCTGGTGGAATTTCTACACCCATATCACCACGAGCTACCATTAAACCGTCAGAAACTTCTAAGATTGAATCGATATTATCGATACCCTCTTGGTTTTCGATTTTTGGTACGATTTGGATGTACTGAGCGTTATGCTCTTCTAATAATTCGCGAATTTCTAATACGTCAGACGCTTTACGTACGAATGAAGCTGCGATGAAATCAACTTTTTGCTCGATACCGAAGATGATATCTTTTACGTCTTTTTCAGTGATACCAGGAAGCTTAATGCTTACATTTGGTACGTTAACACCTTTTTTATTTTTTACAGTTCCGCTGTTAAGAACTTTTGTACGGATGTTTCCGTCAGCTTTTTCGATTACTTCTAGTTCGATAAGACCATCATCGATTAGAATGCGAGAACCTGGGTCTACATCGTCATAAAGACCAGCATAAGATACAGAGAACTTCTCAGCAGTACCTAATACTTGCTCAGTAGAAAGAACTACTTCTGCACCGGTTACAAGCTCAGCTTGTCCGTCTACGAAGTCGTGAGTACGGATTTCTGGACCTTTTGTATCAAGTAAGATACCAACTGTTTTACCAGTTTTCTTTGAAGCTTCACGAATGTTTTTAATACGAGCACCGTGCTCTTCATGGCTACCATGAGAGAAGTTTAAACGAGCAACGTTCATACCTGCTTCGATTAATTGCTCTAATTTTTCAATACTTTCACTAGCAGGACCTATAGTACATACAATTTTAGTTTTACGCATATTGCACCTCCGAAAATTATGAAACCGTTCCCAAATATCCGACATTACGCCGATTAGATGGATAATTCTTTAGATAATTGATACATATCTTTATCGATTGTATGCTTTTGAGCTAACGCTTCGATAATATCATGATCAACAAGTTTGTTATCTTGAATACCTACACAACGTCCACCTTGACCAGCAATTAACAATTCAACTGCTCTTGCACCAAGACGGCTTGCTAATACACGGTCTTGTGCACTTGGTGATCCGCCACGTTGTACGTGACCTAATACAGTTACGCGAGTATCAAAGTTTGTTGCTTCTTCAATGTGCTTACCGATGTCAATTGCACTTCCAACACCTTCAGCTACAACGATAATACTGTGTTTTTTACCACGTTCACTACCACGCTTCAGACGAGCGATAACATCTTCCATGTCATACTCTTCTTCTGGAATTAAGATTGTTTCCGCACCATCAGCTAAACCAGCCCATAATGCGATATCACCAGCGTGACGTCCCATTACTTCGATAACATATGTACGTTCATGAGATGTAGCTGTGTCACGAATTTTATCAATTGCATCAATAACAGTGTTTAAAGCTGTATCGAAACCAATTGTGAAGTCTGTTCCAGGGATATCATTGTCGATTGTACCTGGTACACCAACACATGGGAATCCTTGTTCAGTTAATTTTTTAGCGCCTTGGTAAGAACCATCTCCACCAATAACAACAAGTCCCTCGATACCGTGTTTCTTTAATTGCTCGATACCTTTTAGTCGTACTTCTGGATCTTTAAACTCAGGACATCTTGCTGTATATAATTTTGTACCACCGCGGTGGATAATATCGCCAACAGAACCAAGTTCTAATTTTTCAATATGACCAGAAATTAATCCAGCGTATCCATGGTAAATACCATATACTTCAATATCATGGAAAATCGCTTTACGAACAACTGCACGAATGGCAGCATTCATACCAGGTGAATCTCCACCACTTGTTAATACACCAATACGTTTCATTTGTACTCACCTCATAAAGATTATTTGCCTTATAATAAAATAACACGAAAAAATATAAAAATACAATGGAGAAGATGTGTCTTTTCATAATAAAAACGTGCATTCGCGAAGTGGAACGCACGCTTTTCTTATTTTATCCAAATGGAAGCGTTTGAAAACGAAACTTGCCCAATTTTCATATATTTTTCATAACGTTTTTCGATTAATTCATCTTTCGAAATTCCGTTTAATTGTTCAAAAGTTTTTCGAATCATTAAGTCTATATTTTCTGACTGTTTTAAAATATTACGATGCGCTCCACCTTTTGTCTCTGGAATAATTTCGTCAATTACACCTAATTCTTTCAAATCTGCTGCTGTAATTCTCATCGCCTCTGCAGCTTCCTTTGCTTTTCCTGCATCTTTCCAAAGAATTGCCGCTGCACCCTCTGGTGTAATAACAGAATAAGTGGAATTTTCTAGCATATGAATGTAATCCCCTACTCCAAGACCTAGCGCGCCACCACTACCACCTTCGCCGATAACGATACAAATAACAGGTACTGTTAAGCCTGCCATTTCAAATAAATTGCGAGCGATAGCTTCACTTTGACCACGTTCTTCAGCAGCTTTACCAGGATAAGCTCCCTTCGTATCGATGAAACAAATAATAGGACGATTAAACTTTTCCGCTTGTTTCATGAGACGCAGTGCTTTTCGATATCCTTCTGGATGAGGCATCCCAAAATTACGGCGAATATTTTCTTTCGTATCTTTTCCGCGTTGATGCCCAATTACAGTTACAGGCATCCCTTTATACTTCGCAATGCCGCCGACAATCGCTGCATCATCGCCAAATAGACGATCTCCATGACATTCAAAAAAATCAGTAAATAAGTGCTCAATATAATCGAGCGTTGTCGGTCGTTCTGCATGACGAGCAATTTGAACACGGTCCCATACTTTCATATTGCCGTATATATCTTCCTCTAAATTTTCTAGCTTGTCTTCCAAAATACGAATCTCCTCACTGAAATCCATCTGGCTGTTTTTCGTATAGTCTTTCAGTTCACGAATCTTATTTCTTAGCTCAACAACTGGTTTCTCAAATTCTAGCTCTGCCATACAGCCATTTCCCCTCCTTGATGAACTTCTAAAATCTTGCGAAGCGATTCTCTCATATCATCACGATGCACCACAGCATCTAATTGACCATGTTCTAGTAAGAATTCTGCCGTTTGGAAATCTTCCGGTAGTTTCTCACGCACAGTTTGTTCAATTACACGTCTACCAGCAAATCCGATCAGTGCCCCTGGTTCTGCAAGATTATAATCACCAAGTGAAGCGAAACTCGCTGAAACCCCGCCCGTCGTTGGGTGAGTCATAACAGAAATAAATAATCCTCCTGCATTACTATGCTTTTTCAAAGCTACGCTTGTTTTTGCCATTTGCATTAAACTTAATATCCCTTCTTGCATACGGGCACCACCCGAAGCAGTAAAGATAATAAATGGAACTTGTAAGTCGTATGCCTTTTCAACCGCACGGGCAATTTTTTCTCCTACAACAGAGCCCATACTCCCCATTCGAAAACGAGAATCCATTACTGCAACAACAACAAGCATGTCATCAATTGTTCCTTCACCAGTTACAACCGCTTCGTTCAATTCAGTCTTCTTACGATCGCTCTCTAGTTTCTCTTCATATCCTGGAAACTCGAGTGGATTTAATGAAACCATTTCTTTGTCATACTCACGGAATGACCCTTCGTCCAATATACTATCAAGACGTTCCCCTGCATTCATAGGGTGATGATATCCACAATTCACACATACTTTTAAATTTTTTAGAAGCTCTTTCGTATACATGATTTTTTTACATTTCGGACATTTTGTCATAACGCCATCTGGTACATCTTTTCGTACTTGTTCTGAAGGTATTGCAGCGTACTTTTTCTTTTTCACGAATAAATCTCTTAGCACAATTTGACCCCCTTCGTTGAGAGCTAAGGTTAGCGTAAGAAGAAAATTGGGCTAACACCAAAGTTTGATGTTAGCCTTATCTTCTCAATCTGTCTAATAACCTCACTCTTTACGTTTAACTTTAACCGCTACGCGATAGAATGTTTGTCATAACGTGTCATGGTCATTTCGACAAATTTTATACATTACGAGTGAAACTGTATATTCTCTACTAATTCATCGTAAATTTTTAGTGCATCATTTTCTTGTTTTCCTTCCAAAGTAGCGTAAAGCTTTCTATACATATCGATAGAATCTCCTGAAACTTTACAAGAAAGAGTTGATACGTAATCATTTACGATCATCCAAATGCGATATAGTAAATAATTATCGACTTGTTCAATAAGTGTTTTAAAGAACGTTTGATGAAGCGTCGGAATCGAATTTTCATTTCCTTCAAGTACTTGATGTAATTTACTTAGCACTTTAGAAGACGTTTCTTTCGGTAAATTACATACAATTCGAATCATATCTTTCTCAAGCAATCGTTTTGTTTGTAATAAATCACGAATTGTTTTCTCATCTTGCAGCAAGAACGGCGCAATCAATTGTACAAGACCGTTATCGTAAAAGTTTCGAATAAACGTCCCTTCACCACGTCTCGTTTCAATTAATCCTACCAGTTCTAAAGCACGCAACGCTTCTCTTACAGAGGAACGCCCTACATTTAAACGTGAACTTAACTCACGCTCAGACGGTAAACGATCCCCTGCTACCAATCCATCCTCTTCCATAATGGAACGGATTTTCTTTACAATTTCGAGATATACTTTTGTATTTGATGATGTCAATGGAAATTCCTCGCTTATTCTTTACCAATCAGCGCTAATTGTTTTGTTTTCTCAGCAACTTCATTTGGATCTACTTGACGGCGAGCTACTCCTGTCTCCATTGCAGCTTTCGCAACGTAAGCTGCCACTTGAGGCGCTACACGCGCGTCAAACGGTGCTGGAATGATATAGTCTGCATTTAACTCATCTTCTGCTACAAGCTCTGCAATAGCCTGTACAGCTGCCATCTTCATTTCTTCGTTAATTTGTGTCGCATGTACGTCAAGTGCACCGCGGAAAATACCAGGGAACGCTAGTACATTATTTACTTGGTTTGCGAAGTCAGAGCGACCTGTTCCAACAACAGCTGCGCCCGCTGCTTTTGCCAATTCTGGCATAATTTCTGGAACTGGATTCGCCATTGCAAAAATAATTGCATTGTCATTCATTGTACGAACCATCTCTTCTGTTAATGCACCTTCTGCAGATACACCAATGAATACGTCCGCACCTTGTACAACATCAGCTAAAGAACCTTCAATACGGTTCTTATTTGTATATTTTGCAACTTCATCCTTCACCGGATTCATACCTGTAGGACGCCCCTCATAGATCGCGCCTTTACGGTCACACATAATAATGTCGCGTACACCATAGCGATATAAAAGTTTAATAATTGCAATACCTGCTGCACCTGCGCCATTTGCGACAACTTTAATGTCAGACATTTTCTTTCCAACTAGTTTTAGCGCGTTCACAAGACCCGCTACTGTTACGATAGCTGTTCCGTGTTGATCATCATGGAAGATAGGAATATTTGTTTCTTTTTTCAAACGTTCTTCAATAATGAAGCAGTTTGGTGCTGCGATATCCTCTAAGTTAACGCCGCCAAAAGTTGGCTCCATTAATTTTACAGTTTCAACGATTTTATCTACATCGTTTGTATTTAAGGCAATTGGGAATGCATCTACACCAGCAAAGCTCTTGAATAGTACAGCTTTACCTTCCATTACTGGAAGAGATGCTTCAGGTCCAATGTTACCAAGACCAAGTACAGCCGTTCCATCAGTCACAACTGCTACCATATTTCCCTTCATCGTATATTCATATACCTTACTTTTATCGTCATAAATTTCTTTACAAGGCTCTGCAACCCCTGGAGAATATGCAAGACTTAAATCTTTTGCATTTTCTACTTTTACTTTTGATACAGTTTCTAATTTTCCTTGATGCACTTTATGCATGTGAAGTGCTTCTTCACGAAGTGTTGACAAACTATCCACTCTCCTCAAATTATTCTAGCTGATATCAATTTCTCCAAGTGGTCTGACCACGAACACTACTACTATAATAATCGAAGTGTAGGGAAATTGTCCATTATATTTTCACAACCACATTTTCTTCCCCGACAATTTCACGAAGTGCTCCTAAACATTCTTCACTTGGATGAATCGATAAACTTCGTGATAATTGTACCATTTTATGTTCCTTTTCATAATAAATTAGTACTTTCGCAAAACCCGAATAGTCAAACAATATTTTAGTAACTTGATTTAACTGCTTTTTCTCGTACTGAGACGGCAATTTCACGTAAACAGATGCATCTTTCTTTTCTTCATACACATCCATTTCTTCTAACGGATATAGTCCATTTACAATCCATTGCAACTTATGATTTCTAAGCTCAATCATACCGTCAACTAAAACAATTGCTCCTTCTTGTAACCTGTCTGAGAAATGTATATAAGTTTCAGGGAAAAGAACTGCTTCCATTTCATCATTTTGATCACAAAATGTAATAAACGCCATCTTCTGCAACTTTTTCGTACGAATCACTCTTACGCTTGTTATATACACGATCGCTCTTTGTACCTTTTTCTTATACCGCATCGCCTGAGCGAGAGATGGAATTTCTAATTCTTTCGCTAACTTCACATACTGCGCTGTCGGATAGCTTGATAAATAAAAACCTAGTGCTTCCTTTTCTTTATTTAACTGTTCAATAAAAGAGAGCTCTTCTCCTTGTACGTATTTTGATTTTGGAACAGCATCTCCTAAATCACGCGCAAGATTTGCGTACTCTACCGCTCCTTTAAGGCTTTTCCACAAATTCGTTCTCGAAACACCAAAATCATCAAAACATCCAGACCAGACGAACGCTTCTAAATTTCGCTCTGTTACAAACTTTGATGGCATGCGAAGACAAAATTCAAATAAATCTTCAAACGTTTTTTTCTCTCGTTCTTCGAGTAAAGCTGTCACTGTAGCCATTCCGATGTTTCGAATGGAAAGTAGACTGTAGCGTATCGCATTACCTTCTATTTGGAAATTGTAACCACTTCTCTGAAGAGATGGAGGCAAAACATGGAAACCTTTTCGCTTCGTTTCTCGTATATACTGCACAATCTTATCTTCATTTCCAATTGCACTCGACAATAGTGCGGTCATAAATTCCAGCGGATAATTCGCTTTTAAGTAGGCAAGTTGATACCCAATCATACTGTAAGCTACCGCGTGACTTCGGTTGAAACCATAATTTGCAAATCTTACAATTAAATCGTAAATTTTCTCTGCAGACGTCTCGTCATAACCATTTTGTAAACAACCTTGCACAAAATGCTTACGTTCCTGATCTAAAATATCACGATTTTTTTTACTGACTGCACGGCGTAATAAATCTGCTTCTCCAAGCGAGAATCCCGCTAACTTCGATGCAATTTGCATAATTTGTTCTTGGTATACAATGACACCGTATGTTCTTTCTAGAATTGGCTTTAAGTCCGGATGTAAATATTCAATTTTTCTTTTTCCGTGCTTTGATTCAATAAAGGTCGGAATTTGTTCCATCGGTCCTGGTCTATATAACGAGTTAACAGCAACAATATCTTCAAATTCATTCGGTTTTAACCCGCGAAGTACATTTCGCATACCACCTGATTCAAGCTGGAATACACCTGTTGTATCCCCTCTACCTAACAATTGGAACGTCTTTTCATCTTGAAGTGGTAAACTTCTTATATCAATTTCTGTCCCCGTTTTTTCCACGATAAACTTTATAATATTTTCAAGTAACGTTAAATTACGTAATCCTAAAAAGTCCATCTTGAGCAACCCAAGTTCTTCTAATGCATCAGCTGGGTATTGCGTAACATACACATCGTTATGCCCTTCTTGAATCGCAACACTTCCGGTTAATGGCTCTTGGCTCATAATAACGCCAGCTGCATGAATAGACGTATGACGTGGTAAGCCTTCTACACGTTTTGCAATTTCAAACACACGCTCATGCAGAAGGTTTCCTTGTATAAACTCACGGAGTGATTGGGATTCCTCATATGCATCTTTTAGCGTTATACCAAGCTTTGATGGGATAAGTTTTGAGAATATGTCAATATCTCGCGGCGGAAGCCCCATTACACGCGCAATATCTCTAATTGCCGCTTTTGCTGCCAACGTCCCGAACGTTACAATTTGAGCTACACGAAGCTGACCATATTTATCTTTCACATATCGAATCATCTCATCACGTCTTATATCTGGAAAATCGATATCAATATCTGGAAGTGTCACACGTTCGGGGTTTAAAAATCGTTCAAATAATAGATCGTATTCAATCGGATCAATGTCTGTAATTTCTAATACATAAGAAACGAGTGAGCCAGCCGCCGATCCACGCCCTGGTCCTGTTAAAATATGATTTTCATGCGCATACTTCATGAAATCCCATACGATGAGGAAATAATCGCTAAATCCCATACTAGAAATCACATTTAATTCATGATTCAAACGCTTTATATGTACTTCTTTTGGCGTACCATAACGTTTCTGCAACCCTTCTTCACAAACGCGGCGTAAATACATATCACTCGTCTCGTTAGCTGGAACAGGAAATTTCGGTAATTGATTTACATGGAAAGGAATTTCTACTTGGCAACTTTCTGCGATTTTTATTGTATTTTGAATCGCTTCCTCAGTATGCGAAAATAGTGCTTCCATTTCATCCGTTGACTTTAAATAATATTGATCTGTTTTCAGCCTCGGCCTATCTGGATCAGTCATTTTCGTTCCACTTTCAACAGATAATAAGCATTCATGAACAAGTGCGTCACTTTGGTTGATGTAGCGTACATCGTTCGTTGCAACGACTGGAACATTTACCTTATTAATAAATTCAGGCAGCTTTTCTTGTAAAAGCAGTTCATCTTGAATCGCATGATGCTGCAAACTCATATAAAAATTGCCGAACATACTTTGATACATGCGAGCTACTTCTTCAGCTTCACTCTCTTTGTCTTCTAATAATAATTGTTCAATTTCCCCATCTTTACCTGGTGAAATAGCAATTAATCCTTTCGCATAATGGGCAAGCCACTTTTTCGGAATACCTTCTTTTGACTTCGTCATAATGCTACTAGAAATCTTTAATAAATTTTGATAACCTATTTCATTTTCAGCAAGTAAAACAAGCGGATAAGATTTTTCGTCTTCTTCACTAAAAATAGAAGCTGTTAAGCCGATAATAGGCTGTATACCATGTTTCTTACATGCTTTATAAAACGGAATAACGCCATACATAACATTTTCATCCGTAATGGCGAGTGATGAAAAACCAAGTTCTTTCGCCCTGACTACAAGCTCATCAATTTTACAAGCACTTTTTAATAAACTAAAAACGGTTTGACATTGTAAATGCACAAACTTCACTGTTGTACCCTCTCTTTACCAATTTGACTACTTTTATTATAGGTGATGAGGAAAGCGGAAATCAAAACATACTTCTTATACTTTGTCCATATATATGAAGAAGAAAGGGGAATGACGATGGATGTAAGAGAACACACTTTTTTCTCTCTGCTTATTATTAGTTATTTTATTGCCTTTGGGGTTATACTCGGTGGTTCATTAATTGGTGGCTTTGGTGCATTTCTTATCGGAAAACCAACTCTAACTTACATTAATCAATTCGCCCAAAATTTAAGGATTTGGGCACTCGTCGCAGCGATTGGCGGAACATTTGATACTTTTTATAGCTTTGAAAGAAGTTTCTTTGGCGGGGATATGAAAGATATCGTAAAACAAATTCTCCTTATTTTTTTCGCAACGGGTGGTATGCAAACTGGTCTTATTATTATTAAATGGCTAACGCAGGAACATGCATGAGAGTACCAAGTGCCAATACAGCAAAAAGATGGTATTTAGTTTTAGCTGGTGCTGCTGTTGGAGGTGTATTGAGCTGGTTTATTTTTTTGTACATATACGGTGTTTTTCAAGAAGAACAAGCTATTCAAATAGCAGAACAAAAAGAAATTATAGAAAAACAAGAAGCAAAGCTCCACGTCCTTCTCGAAGATCAAGAAAAATTGAACACTGAAAATAAACGGCTCTTAACTATTCAAGAGATTAAAATAAAAATAATCAATCGAGAAAAATACGATTTAGACAATCTTACACTCGAAAATATGACTACTTCTATCCATAATGACCTCCAGCATCTTTTAACGAAAAACATACAAAGTATCGCCAAAAATAAAGACCTACTCAAAAAGGTAATTGAAAACAAGACGTACAAACATTACGATCGACTATACCGTTTTAAAGTCGATACAATATCTTTTGATACCGTGCTCGAAATTAGCATTGCTATAGAGAAAGAAAAATAAAGAAGGAAGGCTTTAGCGCCGCTCCTTCTTTTTGGTTTATTATATAATTTCTGATTTACACAGCTCACGTAAATCAGAAAAAAGACGATCCGCTTCTTCCCAAGAAGATGCTTTTGCACCAGAAGCCATCGGATGCCCTCCGCCATTATATTGCATTGCTAATTTATTTATCACTGGTCCTTTTGAGCGAAGACGAACACGAATCACGTCATCTTCCTCTAAAAATAGAACCCACGCCTTTAATCCATCAATATTGCCAAGTGCTCCAACAACGCCAGAAGCCTCAGAAGGAAGTACATCAAACTTTTCTAATACTTCTTTCGTTAATTTAATGTAAGCTGCTCCTTCTGCTACCATCGTAAAGTTTTGTAAAATATAGCCGTTTAAACGAGCAATCTTTTCTTTCGTCTTATACATTTCATTGTATAAATCTGTGAATTTCACATCCATATCAACAAGCTCACTCACGTAACGAAGTGTTTTCGCTGTTGTATTTGGGAATAGGAAACGACCTGTATCTCCAACAATCCCTGCTAAAATAAGACGTGCTGCTTCTTTCGTTATCTGTAATCCTTTATCTTTTCCATAACTGTAAAACTCATAAATCATTTCACTTGTAGAACTTGCTGTCGTATCTACCCACGCAATATCTCCGTACGGATCTTCATTCGGATGATGGTCAATTTTAATTAACATCTTCCCTTTTGCATAGCGTTGATCGTCAACACGTTCTTGGTTCGCAGTATCACATACGATAACAAGTGCATTTTCATATACACTATCTTCAATATCATCCATTACTCGTAAGTATGCTAGTGACGGTTCATTGTACCCAACCGTATAAATATTTTTCTCTGGAAACGATTCTTGTAGAATTGTACTAAGACCGCCTTGTGAACCTAACGCATCTGGATCTGGACGCACATGACGGTGAATAATAATTGTATCAAACTCTTTAATTGCTCCTAAAATTTGCTCATGCATATGTATAATCTCCTTTTTACTCAACTTCTTCACTTTATCTTTCATTATAACGGAAAGTATTTCATACATGCGAACAATTGCTTTATAATAAAAATTAGAAAGTTTAGATATTTCTTTTTTCTCCACTATTATTTTTGCGATGGGAGTGTGCATTATGCCAGTATTAGTCTTCTGTATTATCGTCTCATTTATGTTGTACCTCTTCTACAAAACAAAATACTTTCGTACAAACCGCCCAATGGAGAAAGGTTGGCTCTCAGGAAAATCTGCAATGGCTCTCGGTTCATTCGTCTTATTTTTCGGGATAAACCAATTCTTTTTAGACCTTTCAACCGCTCGTATTATCGTTGGTGTCTTATTTATTCTATTTGGTAGCGCGAGTATATTTAATGGATTTCGCCAATATAAACATTTCTTACCATTAGCAGTGGAAGAAGCTGAATCTGTCTGAAGTAACATAAAAAAGCATCAACATTGTGATGCTTTTTTACGTCCTCTACCTTTTAAAATCATATATGCAACAAACGCAGACGGTATATTAAAGAGATTCCCTTGTACGTGGAAATGTAATTGTTCTTCCTCAAAAGACATTTTTTCATGTAGCTCTCGCTGAGGTAATCCTGTTTTTTTCTTTTTTTCATGTAAACCTTGTAAGTATAAATATTGAAACGGTATCATCACAAGGAAGTAAAATAGTGCGATACTACCAAAAAAGAGTACTGTTGATGACATAATGCATACCACCTTCCAGAAATCCATTTTCTTACAATCAAATTATAATACAGTCTAGAATCTAAATGAATTAATATTCTGTTTTTTTATCAAGCAATTGTCTCCCCGCATAATTCCTCTTCCGCATAATGAATATATCGGCGAATAAAAGTGCCAGGATCTTTTCTAATAGGTTCAATATCAAGCCTTAATGGTATTTTTCCAGCCATATAAAAGATTCTTGAAGCAGTCCCAAGTCGAATGGCTGGTTCTGAAATATTTTCTCCATACCCCATTATGAAATTCCCCCATACATCTTCTAACTGTCCCGAAGCAATTAAATGTAATCTCGGAACACCAATATCAAACTCTTTATACCCAAATCCACATTCATCAAAATCAAGTAAATACCAATCCTCTTTGTCTACAAGAACATTACCAAAATGCATATCCCCATGAACAAATTGTTTTTCTCCTAGTTGAGTTGAATTTGTGAGTTCTTGTATTCTTTCTGCAATTTTCATGCATTTATGCTTATCCGCATGCGATAGAAATGAAGCATTTAGTAATCGCTGTAAAGGCTCGTGGATTATCTTTTGCTCACTATATATAGGCCTTTCGTAACCTCTCCAAGTTTGCGGCACTCTTTTGAGCACTTCATTTGTTTTTTCATGAAATATTCGCATTAGTGACCCAAGTTTTTCATAGTCCCTATCCCTTGGTTCTAAAATTTCATTTCCGTTTATAAACTTAAAGACAACAAAATACTGAATACTTCTCTCATCTTTCATAACAGATGTAATCCAATCACCATTTGTATTTACAACTACTTCTGGTACTAACATTTGTTTTTGCATCGCTATTAACCAATGTATTTCAGCCTCTATTTGCTCGGCTGTATAACGTCCTTCTCTATACTGCCTCACTACAAATTTATTTTTGTCCGATTCGAATATATATGTTTGATTTTCTCCCCCATGCAACAATGAAACTTTCGTAAGGCTATTTAAATTATATTGCTTACATAACTGCTCTGTAATGTAAAAATCCATTCTTCTCCCCCTAGTTCATATAGTGAAGCATCGTTTCCCTATCCAATTACACGATTGTTATCTCTTAACGATTAGTAGCGTAATCGATTAACAACTAATTTTCTATCCACATTGATACATATCCTTCTATTTTTTCACTTCTCTACCCGAACTCTTACATAGCTTAATTATTAACTTCAAAACCCAATAAAACAAAATAAAGTTAACGAAAAAACCTAATGGATTAAACCAGCATTCCCATCCGCCATAATAAACAAACGTTTCAGCTGGTATACCAAAGTAAAGAAAATCCGGCTCATTTTCTCCTGATATAGGAATAAAGGCGCCCACACTAGCAAGAGTTACACTTACAAAATACAGCCTCTTTTTAATAGCATTCATCCTTCTATGCGTTAACACATGCATAATGATGAAACATACGACCACTAAAAAGAAAATGATTCCGTCCATTCCCTTCCTCCTTATCGCTATTCCATTTCCACATCTTCAAATTTTTTAGTCTTTTATTATAACTATGAAATGATACGCTATTTATTTTTTGTTTCTATCCTTTTAAATAAAAAAATGGAACAAACCAAAGCGGCTTGCTCCATCTTTTTATTTATCGATCAACTGCACCATAAGTAACGCTTTCCCGACAACATTACCTTCATGATGCACTTCTACATCAACCTTACCAAATTTACGTCCAATTTCTAATACTTTCGGATGAACCGATACAACATTGTCAATTTGAACTGGTTTTACGAAATAAATTGTTAAGTTCTCAACAATTAAATCACTCTTCTTTTGCGCACGAATAACGCGATTCGTTGCTTCCGTCACAATTGTTGCGAATACACCGTAAGATAACGTTCCGATTGAATTCGTCATTTGCGGCGTCACTGAAAATTGATATAGATGTTCATTTTTTGCTTCTTTCGGCGTCATGAATTGATTCGTTACAATATCATCGATTGTTTCACCGACTTGTGGTTGACGCTGAATCATTTGCAATGCCTGAAGTACATCTTGACGGCTAATAATACCTTGCAGTTTATTTCCTTCATCAACAACAGGAAGTAACTCAATACCTTCCCATACCATCATACGTGCCGCAGCTGCGACAGACATTTTTCCATTTACCGTAATTGGATGTTTTGTCATCACTTTATCAATTGGTGTTTCTTTCGCAACACCAATCATATCTTTTGAAGTTACAATACCTAATACCTTTTTATTTTCATCAACAATTGGATATCTTCCGTGCATCGTCTCTTCATTATACGCATGCCATTGCTGTACTGTATCATTTGGTTTTAAATATAATGTCTCTTCAATTGGCGTTAAAATATCTTCAACGAGTACAATTTCTTTCTTAATAAGCTGATCGTAAATCGCACGGTTAATTAACGTTGCAACTGTAAATGTATCGTAACTACTTGAAATTATCGGCAGTTTTAATTCATCTGCTAATTTCTTCACATGATCTTCCGTATCAAATCCACCCGTAATCAATACCGCAGCTCCGGCTTCTAACGCTAATTGATGTGCGTTCGTACGGTTACCGATAATAAGTAAGTTCCCAGCTTCTGTATAGCGCATCATCGCTTCTAATTTCATTGCCCCAATTACGAATTTATTTAACGTCTTATGTAGTCCTTCTCTGCCCCCAAGTACTTGACCATCGACAATGTTAACGACTTCTGCATATGTCAGCTTTTCAATATTCTCTTTCTTCTTTTGTTCAATTCGAATTGTTCCGACACGTTCAATCGTACTAACATATCCTTTATTTTCTGCATCTTTAATTGCACGGTAAGCTGTACCTTCACTTACACTCAAATCTTTTGCAATTTGCCTTACAGAAATTTTATGCCCTACTGGCAGGCCATTAATATGTTCTAAAATTTGGTTATGCTTGGTAGCCAAATGGTTTCACCATACTTTCTTTTCCCTAAATTCTTCATGTGTTGTATTTTCAGTATACTATATTTTCAAAACTGTTACACTCTCTCTTTGTATGTCTGTACTATTTTTTTTATAACAAAATACGCCTTACATTATACTACTTCGTCTATTACAACAATGTAATGGTATTGTCATCTCGTTCGATAGTTTGTCCAGCCGCTCCAAGATACAATGAAGACAAGAAATGAAACAAAGGAGCGAATACATGATGAAAAAATTATTAGAAGTTGTAGGTGCTGTATTTTTAGCTTTCGTAGACGGGAAAAAAGTTGCAATGGAATTGAATGAAACACCTGAACAGCCACTTCTCAAAAGAAAAGAATCATCAAAACAAGTACAACCTTTAAAAGCTGTCCTACACACATAAAAAACCCTTCACTTGTCTTTTCAAATGAAGGGTTTCTTTTCTATAGTGTAATACTTTCTCCAGCTTCTAATACTTTCCCTGTACATTTTTGTAGCTTTTCTACAAATTGATATGGATCTTGTTCAATTACTGGGAACGTATTGTAATGCATCGGCACAACAGTTTTTGCCTGAATCCATGTCGCTGCTAAAACAGCATCTTCTGGTCCCATTGTGAAGTTATCACCAATTGGTAAGAATGCTACATCAATGTTATTTAATTCCCCAATTAATTTCATGTCAGAGAATAGAGCAGTATCTCCTGCATGGTACACAGTTTTCTCTTCTGCTGTAAATAAAATACCTGCTGGCATACCTGTATATGTAATCTTCTTATTTTCTTCATCAATATAACTAGAACCGTGGAATGCTTGTGTAAACTTCACTTTTCCGAAGTCGAATTCATGCGAACCACCAATATGCATCGGATGTGTATTTACACCTTGCCAACTTAAAAATGTCGCTAGTTCAAATGGTGCCACAACAACTGCGTTATTTTTCTTTGCAAGCTCTACTGTATCTCCAACATGATCACCATGCCCGTGCGATAAAAGAATCGCATCTACTTTTACATCTTCAGCCTTTAAATCTGTTTTCGGATTGCCCGTTAAAAATGGATCAATTAAAATCACTTTTCCATTCGTTTCGATCTTTACAACTGAATGCCCATGATAAGATACTTTCATTATTACATTCCCCCCTATTCACATTCTCACTTTTTATTCTACATGATTTTTCAATTCCCTGTCTTTTCTAACATCGATTTACTTGTCATAACACTTTCCTACGATGTAAAGTTATATTTGTAATTAAATATCTCGGGGGTGCCAATCGATGAATGCTAGATTAGAAAATTTAATGCAATGGCTAAAAGAAAAAAACGTAGAAGCCGCGTTCTTAACTTCTACACCGAACGTCTTCTACATGACAAACTTCCACTGTGAACCACACGAAAGACTTCTTGGTATGTTTGTATTCCAAGAAAAAGAGCCTATTTTAATTTGCCCTAAAATGGAAGAAGGCCAAGCACGTAACGCTGGCTGGGCACATGAGATTATCGGATTTACTGATACTGACAGACCATGGGATATGATTGCAAAAGCAATTAAAGACCGCGGCATCAATGCAAACGCAGTTGCAATTGAAAAAGAACATTTAAACGTAGAACGTTACGAAGAATTAACAAAACTATTCCCAAATGCAGCGTTCAAATCAGCTGAGGAAAAAGTTCGTGAACTTCGTTTAATTAAAGATGAAAAAGAACTTTCTATTTTACGCAAAGCAGCTAAAATGGCGGACTATGCTGTTGAGGTTGGTGTAAATGCAATTAAAGAAGATCGTAGCGAGCTAGAAGTATTAGCAATTATCGAACACGAATTAAAAACAAAAGGCATACATAAAATGTCATTCGATACGATGGTATTAGCAGGTGCAAACTCTGCTCTTCCACACGGTATTCCAGGTGCAAACAAAATGAAACGCGGCGATTTCGTACTATTTGATTTAGGCGTAATCATTGATGGTTATTGCTCTGACATTACACGTACAGTAGCATTTGGTGACATCTCTGAAGAGCAAACTCGTATTTATAACACTGTACTTGCTGGACAACTACAAGCGGTTGAAGCATGTAAACCTGGTGTTACACTTGGCGCAATCGACAACGCTGCTCGCTCTGTTATCGCAGATGCAGGTTACGGCGACTTCTTCCCACACCGCCTTGGTCACGGACTTGGAATTAGCGTACACGAATATCCAGATGTAAAAGCTGGTAACGAGTCTCCATTAAAAGAAGGTATGGTCTTCACAATCGAGCCAGGTATTTACGTACCAAACGTAGGTGGCGTTCGTATTGAAGATGATATTTACATCACAAAAGACGGATCAGAAATTTTAACGAAATTCCCGAAAGAATTACAATTTGTGAAATAAGAAAAAAGGCAGCGTGATTGCTGCCTTTTTTCTATTTCTCTACTATTTTAAATTTCTCTACAATCATTTTCACTGGATAACTTTCAAGCGTTTGAGAGGCCCATACTTTTATTTTATCCCCTGTTTTTAACAGTTTATATGCACCTTTATCTTTAAAGCTCAAAACTATATGTGATGGATACTCTTTATTCATTTGTTGTTCTATATAATTTTGTAACTCTACTTTCGTTTCAAACGTTTTATCACTGACGAAAAATACCGTATCATTTCTTACTATAATATACCCTTCTTCAGGTACTTTTTTTACCTCTACTTGTTTTGTAGTGCACGCTGATAATATGATTAGAAATACACTTAAAAACATTAATTTTTTCATATGCCTATTCATTTTTAACTCCTCACTCTAGGCTATTTCAAATTTAACACCATCTTCTCCTCATACTTATCATCCCATTTAATCACAACCTCTATCGGTTCATCTTTGGATAGGGGCGCACAACTTACACAAGACGACTTCATTTCAATCCTTGCTCCTTTATGAACTTCTGACGTTTGTGTCATCGTACGAAAGGTTTCATTAATAGTAATCTCTAAGTTTTTAAATTCGGTATTTCCATCTCCGCCATTATACTGAAACGTAAACATTCCATCTTCACTGTCGTCCTTAATATGGCCCTTATATTGTCCCGTCCAACTTTTGCTCTCGCTAGAAAAAGTAACATACCAAAGCGAACAACTTCCTAAAAAGAAAATACTAATGAAAAAGAATAATGCTCTCTTCATCATGCCCCTCCATTCAAAAGCACTTATTTATTGTCTATTTATTCCTCTTATTATATTATAAAAATACAGAATTTTCTAAAACAGGAGGTTTATATGTTACAACAACAGTTAGAAGAAATTCGTAATAATAATTACATAATGGATAACACAATTAACATCGATTCTTTAAGTTCCAATATGCTTAAACATATCGGTGTTACGGATAGCTATTTAAGAGACAAACTTATTTACTCTACTTTTTATCATCTCATCAACAAAGACTACATTTCACATACACACTTACAGAGATTATTATTAGAAAGCATTAGTGAAAAATATTTATTGTATAAAATTCATTCAGATGATGAAGATACTGTATTTACCCGCGCATTTTCAACATTATTAATCGCGCTCATTATTGATACTGATACAAAATATAATTTCTTATCGCAGAATGATATTTTAACTGTAAAAGATCAATTAATTCTATATATGAACCACGAGCATGATTTCCGCGGATATGTGCAAGACCACGGCTGGGCACATAGTATCGCTCATGCTTCTGATACATTTGAGGCGCTTGTCCGTAGTCCTAAACTGGAAACTTTATATTACGAAGAAATACTACAAACTTTATTAAACAAAGTTTGTGTTCATTCCATCTATTACAAATATGAAGAAGATGAACGTATCGTTTATCCGATTGTTGCAATGCTCCAAAACGGTCTAAAAGAAGAGGTACTCATATTAGCCCTTCATGATTTAGTAGCTCAATTACAAGTCCAAAAACAAACATTACATATTCAATCATACGAGTACCTATACGGAAATATTAAATCTTTCTTGCGCAGCTTATTCTTCAGACTACGTACACTGTCTATATGTGAAGAAACCGAATGCGAAATTGAAAAATTGCTCCAAGAGCTTCCAAAATATTATTAAAAAAGAAGGCCACTTAAAAAGTGCCTTCTTCTATTTCACTAATATTTAATTGAAATTTCACGATCCAAACTGAGAAAAGATGGACAAGAAGCGCAAACGCCATACATGCTCCGCTTAAAAAAGTTAGTATAGGATGCGAATACACGTGCCCTAATCCATAGGATATCGCCACGAAAAATATTGTTATGTAAATATAAATTGCTCCATGTATTTGCCTCATATGAACCTCCTTTTCCCATATTATAACATAAATTTTCTGATTATTCACATTAATCTCTTGTAATCAATATTTCTCAACTGTTACACCTCTAACAGCAGCCTTAATATATGGTGCTCCTTGTAAACTTTGTAAATCTTCTGTTTTTCCTGTTACGACTACACCGTATATTTGTAAGTCTTTTACTACAAAGTTTTTCATCTCATTATAGTTTTCCCTAAAATACTTTTGATATTCCCCCTTATTTTTACTTAAAGATATCTAAATACAGCTTTTCTTAAATTTTTCAAAATAAAAAAGCACATCTATTTTGATGTGCTTCTCTCAAAAATACTATTCTACTATTTCATCGCGTCCTTCACAACATCTTGAATCATAACAACTTCTGTTTTCATATCAACAGATTGTACTTCTTCATCAATACATTCATACCAAAACGCTAAGTGCTTTTTATCAATTTCATGATGAGAATTTTCGACAAGAGCCCCGCCTTCTCCTTGCACAGAATACCAATATAAGTACTCTTCTCCACCTCT
This sequence comes from Bacillus sp. EB106-02-03-XG38, assembly GCF_058792175.1. Taxonomy (NCBI): domain Bacteria; kingdom Bacillati; phylum Bacillota; class Bacilli; order Caryophanales; family Bacillaceae; genus Bacillus; species Bacillus sp. EB106-02-03-XG38. The sequence goes on along the minus strand of NZ_JBYTED010000003.1, from coordinate 243,518 downwards.
TATTTCCCGGAAAATTGTCTCTACATACATCTTTTCGTCGTTTAATGTCAAAAGCACTTCTTTCATATTGTCATTAAGAAGCTGCATCCATTCATCTACACGATGACTTTTACCTTGTTTCACTTTGAATCTCGTTAACTCCACATTCATTTTTATTCCCCCGTTTTCTTCCGTACAAACAATCTGTATCCTATTGGATTATAAAAACTTAATTTACTAGCTAGTTTTTGCGAAGGAATATTTTCTACATAACAATCCCAGCACGGTGTAATATCATTTTGCATGCAATGTTCAATAAATCGTGTTGCAACAGCTTGTGCTAATCCTTTTCCTTGATACGCTTCATGCGTCACAATATCAATTTCAGCAAATCCATTCCCGCTAAATATCGAAACACATTCAGCTACAATCATCCCATCTTGTTCTATACAAAATCCGAAACCACCGTTTAAAAACAGCTCTTTTGATCCCCAATATTCTTTATAATACTCCTCTGTAAATTCATTGCTTCGTTCTATATCACTTTTATCAATACGCTTCACTTCATATGTATTTTTGCTTGCATCTCGTTTTCTCTCTTCAGAAATTTCTCTTTGGAATTTCATTCGCGGCATATTCCGAAGTACATTACTAAAACGCCCTTCAATCATTATTTCCCACTCTTCAATTGAAGTGAAGAGTGTAAATCTCTTCTCTGTTTTTTCAATAGCCACTTTTAAATACGCAAATAGATCTTCGTTATAATTTTGATCATCCGTATCACCAAATAAATAATAGATACCATTAGCTGTACGAATTAATCCTGCTGTTAACTTCTCGTTGGCAAAAATCTCACCATCTATCATTTGGTCACATACCGCATAAGCAAACGTCGTCGTTGTTGTATTACTTTCTAAAATCGGAAGGATTTTTCTATACTCGGCTACAGATAATTTTTTCATAATTGCTCCACTTTAATCGTATCCGCCTCTATATTTTCAAAACAAAGATTTACCGTTCTCTTTAATGCTCTCGTTCTATGAATCGTACACGCTGGAATTAAAATAGAATCATTCGGCTTTAAAACCGCTGTTTCTCCATCTTCAAAATCAATAAGTAATTCTCCCTCTAGTACAATGAATAATTCATCCGAATTAGAATGATAGTGCCAATCGTATTCACCATTAAATACAGCGATTCGTAAGCAATGACTATTCACATTTGAAACGACGAAGTTTTTATGTTGATCTTGAATGTCCTTTGTTAATTCTAATAAATTCACAGTCCCCATATTCCGTCTCACCCTTTCATTAGTCGTTCTTCTGAAAAACTAGCTTAGTCTCCACCACCTCCACAATCTCCTCCACTAGCACTTGAGCTGCTACAATCGTTGCTACTGTAGTCACCAAATCCACTTGATGAGCTTGAAGCATATGAAAATTTTTTTCTCATTTTTCTTTGCTTATCTTTCTTACTTTCATGACTAGGCCATACTTTATGAAAGAATATACCGAATAAGACTAATTCTATTACGACAAGTGTAAATTCTAGAATGCTCTCAATAATATTGGGGGTTATCTCAAAACTGTAAAACACTCCAAATGAATACATACACAAAATCACATACAGAGCCATACAAATATACCGAAATGTTTTCTCTATCATAATGACTACTTTTTTTGAAAGAGGTATGTTCTGTTCCTGTTTTTTCTTTATATACTTTTGTCTTTTAGCTTGCTTTTTCTTCCTCTTTTTGCTCCCCATTGACTCTCCTCTTCCGACTTCTTTTTTCATTTAATTCCAAATTATCACAAAAAATAACATTTTAACAAGCTATATTTCACGTAAAGTTTTATTTACTTTTTGTAAAGTTTCATTTACTTATTACCTAAAAATGGATATAATAAATGTAACAAATTTACAAAAAGGAGACTTTGTATATTTGATTAAAAATAAGGTGAAACAATTCCGCGTCGTTAGAGACATCACCCAAGAACAATTAGCTTCCTCTGTTCAAATTACTAGACAATCCCTCATCGCTATCGAGAAGAATAAATACAACCCGAGTTTAGAATTAGCATTGAAATTATGTGAGTTTTTCAACTGTAAAGTAGAAGATTTATTTCAATTAGATAAAACTGGGGAGGAAAAAAAATGAAAAACACTTTTAATCAAGAATTCATTTCGCATCTTACCATTTTATTGTTAGGTTCAACTTTTCTTTATTTCAATAGTAATGATGAAGAAAAAATTAGTTCTGTCCTTCTATTCGCTGGTGTATACATACTCTTAGCCTTGATACTATTCGTAGTGAAACGGATATTCTTTAAGAAAAAAAAGAACGATCCCGAAAAATATCCATTACCTGAAATGGATGAAAGAATCGAGAAGATGAGTTTAAAACTTATGGCGCAAATTTTCGGCCTCTCTCATTTAATCGGTTCTGCGATACTATTTATTTTATATATCACTGACAAAAATTCGATGATACGAGTTGAGTATGCCTTGTATTATTTATTCGGCATTCTTTTCTTTACAATGATGTTCGGATTGAGAATCGTAAAGAAACTAGACAATTAACCCAAGTAAAAAACCCCTCCTTACAAAAGGAGGGGTTTACATATATCTCTATTATGATAAAGCAGGAGCTTTTTCAAGAAGCTCTTTCGCATCAGCGTATTGTAAGCCGTGAGCTTCTGCAACTGCTTCGAATGTTACATAGCCATCTAATGTGTTAATACCTTTTAATAATGCAGTGTTGCCTAGGCAAGCATCTTTGTAGCCTTTGTTCGCAATTTGTACTGCATATGGTACTGTTACGTTTGTTAATGCAAGAGTTGATGTACGTGGAACCGCACCTGGCATATTAGCAACTGCATAATGAACAACGCCATGTTTTTCGTAAGTTGGGTTGTCATGAGTTGTAATACGGTCAGTTGTTTCGAAAATACCACCTTGGTCAATCGCGATATCTACAACGACAGAACCTGGTTCCATTGATTGAATCATTTCTTCTGTTACAAGTTTTGGCGCTTTTGCACCTGGAATTAATACCGCACCAATCACAAGGTCAGATTCTTTTACAGCTTCTGCAATGTTGTATGGATTAGACATTAACGTTTTTACTTGGTTACCGAAAATGTCATCTAGTTGACGAAGACGTTCTGCACTTAAGTCGATGATTGTTACATCTGCACCTAAACCTACTGCAATCTTCGCTGCGTTTGTACCAGCTTGACCACCGCCGATAATTGTTACTTTGCCGCGTTTTACCCCTGGAACGCCTGCAAGTAAAATACCTTTACCGCCTTTGTTTTTCTCAAGGAATTGTGCACCGATTTGTGCAGACATACGACCAGCTACTTCACTCATAGGTGCAAGTAATGGTAGTGAACGGTTTTCTAATTGTACTGTTTCGTATGCAATTGATACAACTTTGTTATCAATTAATGCTTTCGTTAATTCTGGTTCTGGAGCTAAGTGTAAGTATGTGAATAAAATTAAACCTTCGTGGAAATAACCGTATTCACTTGCAACTGGCTCTTTTACCTTCATAACCATATCTTGATTCCATGCTTCTTCAGCAGTTTCAACAAGTTTCGCACCAGCTTGTACGTATTCTTCATCTGTAAAGCCTGATCCTATACCTGCTCCTTTTTGAACAAAAACTTCATGACCATTTTGCACTAAATGTACAGCTCCCGCTGGCGTCATTGCCACGCGGTTTTCATTGTTTTTAATTTCTGTTGGAATACCGATACGCATTATAAGTTCCCCCTTGAGTTATGAAATGACCCCTGAATCATTTTTTAAAGCGCTTTCTACGCTCTTATATTTTAACATAATATCTCAATATTTGACAAAAAATAATACAAGTTTTCCGATAGATTTAATATTACATTAAAGGACAGTATTATCCGCACCTCTCAGCGTGCAGGATAAACTGTCCAATTATTCGAAACTTCACTTTATTTTGCTCTATCGATGTCTATGAATAACATCTACCGCACCAGTTACTTCAATAATTGTACCGGTAATCATATCGGAATCGTCCTCACATAAAAACGAAATCGTTCTTGCGATATCTTCACCTGTTCCAGATCTACCAATTGGTGTGTTACGTTCTTTCAACTGACGTGCTTCTTGAATTGTCGCTTCTTTCATTTCACCAATAATATCACCAGGACATACCATGTTTGCAGTAATACCATATTCAGCTTCTTCATAAGCAACTGTTTTCGTTAATGAAACAAGTCCTACTTTCGCTGCAGCAAAAGCTGAACGATAAATCCATCCCGGTGCACTATCTGCCCCTTGGAATCCGTAATTAATAATACGGCCAAAGTTCTGTTTTCTCATAACTGGAACGACAAGTTTCAACAAATGAAATACCGCTGTTAAATTACCCTGAATCATTTCATTCCATTCGTCTTCTTCATAATCGACTAACTTTTTTCGTTCAAATACATATGGACCAGCATTATTAATTAAAAAGTCAATTTTGCCAAAACGGCTTATCGCTTCTTCTACTATTTTATGTAAATCTTCCTTTTTCGTGACATCCGCTTGCACGAATTGTAGACGCTCTTCCATATTTTTATATGTTTCTTTCATCGTTTCCATAGCAGCTATATCGCTATGATATGTTACTGTTACTGAATAACCTTTAGCCAATAACTTTTCTGTTACTTGCTTTCCTAAACCTTTCGTACCGGCTGTAATGAGCGCGTGTCTCACAAACATGCCTCCTTTTAAATTGCTATACTTCATATGTAACAAGTTCTCGCACCAATTACAACTAAAATGAATTGAAATAAAGTTTTCAAAATTCTGTAACGTTTCCGATAAGCACATTACCAAAATTTGTTTTATAATAAAGTTGTAAACGGTAATAAAAATGATTGGGAGGAATTTACTATGAATAATACATATACAAATATTTTAATCGCGGTGGATGGTTCTAAAGAAGCAGAAAAAGCCTTTAAAAAAGCAATTCAAGTCGCAAAACGCAACAATGCAACATTAACTATTGCTCATATCGTTGATGTAAAAGCATACTCAGCAGTAGAAGCTTATAGCCGTGCAATTGCTGAACGTGCCAATCTATTTGCAGAAGACTTATTAGAAGACTACAAAAAAACTGCTCTTGAAGCTGGCCTTGAAAAAATTGAAACTGTATTAGAATTTGGTAATCCTAAATCAAAAATTTCAAAAGAAATCGCTCCAAACCATAAAGTAGATTTAATTATGTGTGGTGCAACTGGTTTAAATGCTGTTGAGCGTTTCCTAATTGGTAGCGTCTCTGAACATATTATTCGCTATGCGAAATGCGATGTCCTTGTTGTTCGTGGTGATGAGGAGCAAGGTGAGCTTTAATTTATAAATAAAACACCAAGTCCACATGGGCTTGGTGTTTTTCATTTCACATATTTCACTATAAATACAAGACAAGCCACAATAACAACAGTAATTGCCAATACATAAGGCGGAAGAAACTTCAAAGACCACAATGCCATCATAATCGTAGCTACCGTTAAATAAGATTGCCTTGCATCTTCTGTCATTTTTTTACGAAGGCAGAATACATACAAATAACCAATTGGCGGCGTAATAAAGCAAAGAACATATATGATTTTAGATTTCAAATACCATTTTTGTTCTCCAAGTTTCTGTATATCTTCTTCTATTCTTTTATGCTCTTTTTCTCTCGCTTCTCCTACAAGTGGATCTTCCTCTTCTCCTCGCTTTTCTTTCATATAAGGAAGAAAGTGCATGAAAAAATAGTATGCAAATACGAACGCTCCAAATCCAATATTTAATCTCTCTAATGGAACATGCTCACTAAAAAAAGCGGCAGCGATCACTAAAGAAAAACAATACGTTGTTATCCAAAATGAACGTTTTCTCTTTTTTCGTTCCATTTCTTTTTTATCTTGTACATGTTTTCTTTTCGAAAGCCATATCGAAATACAGCAATCTACTACAAATAGAATAAAGATAAATATCCCCATGTGTACTATTTCTACATCCTCAAATGAAAAGATATTTGGGAATGCAGCGTGTAATACAATTAACGTATACAAAATTAACCCTATAGAATAAATACGTCTCATTTTCCATCCCTTTCTTATTTCCTAACTTTAGGTTAACATACATTTTTTAGAAATAGACGGACAAAATATATATGTTTAAAAAAGGAGGATGCTACATGGATGATTCTGAACGTATTATTTTAGATGTGAATGGGAAAGAACTCGAAATGCTAGATATGATCCGTACTCATTTTAAAGAGAAACATGGCGTGGAACTAAGTAATGGTGCATTGCTGCGAGATTTGATGGATATTGAGTATATTCGAATTACGGAAGATCGACATAAGTACGATTAATCGATACATTGTAAGCCTAGAGCAGATTGCTCTAGGCTTACTTACATCCATATAAAAATGTTATAATTAGGAAAAAGTGTGGAGGATGCGAAAATATGAAATCTGAAAATATCTCAAAACATTTTCATACATTACATGTACAAAGAAACGAGTTCCTTCCTCATCTCCATTCACTCTCACAAGAACAACTATGGCATAGGAAAGAGGACAAAAAATGGTCTATTGGTGAACATTTTTATCACTTATATTTAATTGCAAAGATGCTCAAAGTAGCAATTAAATTCTCTCTCACTCTTATCCCTTATGCAAAGCTAAGAAAAAATGCCCCATTTGCAACTGACATACATGACATTTATGCCGAATATAAAGAAAAGCATGGTAAAGGAATGAAAGCACCTTTGATTTTAATTCCCTCAAAAAAAGTTTATCACTCTATGAATGTAACTGAATTAGAAGAATTACTTGCACGTGAAACAGATGAAATAAAAAAGCTCGTTCAAAATATAGAAGAAAATATTGCAGGGCATATCGTATTTTTAGATCCAATTGCTCACTACCCTAATTTGATTCAATCTATTCAGCTATTAGCGATACATGAGAAACATCATTTTATGATTATGAAAAATAATTATGAAATGATAAATACTCCTGTAAAAATCTAAATACAAAAAGGTAAGGTGCTTTCTATAAAAAGCACCTTACCTTCTATATACATCATTTAATTCCTACAAACTCTCCAACTAATCCCTTCGCCTTCTCCAAAGCTTTTTCAATCTGTTCAAACCCAGTCCCGCCAGCACTATTACGGCGCTTTACAGCGGCATACGGTGAAAGAACTTCATACAAATCTTCTTCAAATAACAAGCTCATTTCTTTATACGTTTCAAGTGGTACATCTAATAAATAAATTCCTTTTTGTGTGCAGTATAGCACTAACTTCCCAACAATTTCATGAGCTTGACGGAATGGTAGTCCTTTACTTGCTAAGTAGTCAGCAATTTCTGTTGCGTTAGAGAAATCTTGGGTTACAGCTTGCCCCATCTTTTCTTTGTTGACAGTCATCGTCTCTAACATGCCTGCCATAATATGAAGGCACCCTTCTACTGTTTTTACAGTATCAAACATTCCTTCTTTGTCTTCTTGCAAGTCTTTATTGTAAGCGAGCGGTAATCCTTTCATGACTGTAAGTAAACTAAATAAATTACCGTATACTCTGCCTGTTTTACCACGAATAAGTTCCGCCATATCTGGATTTTTCTTTTGCGGCATAATGCTGCTTCCCGTTGCGTATTGATCGCTCATTTCAATAAACTGAAACTCTTGGCTACTCCATAAAATAAGTTCTTCGCAAAAGCGTGATAAGTGCATCATGAGCATAGAGGAGTTACTTAGGAACTCCAGTATGAAATCACGATCACTTACTGCATCTAAACTATTTTCATAGATTCCATTAAACCCAAGAAGCTCCGCACTATATTCTCTGTCAATCGGGAATGTTGTCCCTGCTAACGCTCCTGCTCCTAATGGCGACATGTTAATACGCTTTAACGAATCTTCATAACGATTCACATCACGCTCTAACATCCAGAAGTAAGCGAGAATATGATGCGCAAATGAAATTGGCTGCGCACGCTGCAAATGCGTATAACCAGGCATAATGGTTTCAATATTATTTTCTGCTTGATGAACAAGAACAGTTTGCAATTGTTTTGTAGCTTTTATAATATGTTCTACTTTTTCTTTTAAATATAAGTGCATATCAGTCGCCACTTGATCATTACGGCTTCGCCCAGTATGAAGTTTCCCGCCTACTTCACCGATTTTTTCAATTAACATCTTTTCGATATTTAAATGAATGTCTTCCGCTTCAACTGAAAAATACAATTTATTTTGTTTCGCTTCTTCTAATAAATATTGAAGACCTATCTTTATTTTCTCAGCTTCTTCTTTCGTAACGATGCCTTGCTTTGCTAGCATCGTTACGTGTGCAATACTTCCGTTTATATCTTGATTTACTAATTGTTGATCGAAGGAGATGGATGCTCCGAACTCTTCAACCCATGCTTCCGCTTCTTCTGTAAAACGTCCGCCCCAAAGTTTGCTCACGCTTCCACCTTCTTTTGATTTACTTGGCTGTATACTTTCGTCGGTAAACCGAATAATGAAATGAATCCAACTGCTGCATCATGATTGAATTCATCCTGGGCAGTATATGTTGCTAATTTTTCATCGTATAAAGAGTACTCAGATTTACGTCCTTCTACAATCGCATGGCCTTTAAATAATTTCACACGCACTGTACCTGTTACATTCTTTTGTGTTTCTTGTAAGAAAGCGTTAAGCGCTTGTTTTAAAGGTGAGAACCATAAACCGTTATAAATAAGTTCTGTTATTTTCTGCTCAATCATCGGTTTAAAATGCGCTACTTCTTTTACGAGTGTTAAATCTTCAAGTTCCTTATGCGCCGTAATTAATGTCATCGCTGCTGGGCATTCATATACTTCACGCGATTTAATACCAACAAGACGATTTTCTACGTGATCGATACGTCCAACGCCATGTTTTCCAGCAAGTGCATTTAACGTTTTAATTAATTCTGAAAGTGGATATGCAGTGCCATTTAAAGTAGTTGGTACACCTGCTTCAAAACCGATTTCTACAAACTCTGGTTTATTCGGTGTATCTTCTAATGCCAATGTCATCTCATATGCATCTTCTGGTGGCGCTGCCCATGGATCTTCTAAAATGCCACATTCATTACTGCGTCCCCATAAGTTTTGATCGATTGAAAATGGGCTATCTAAATTAATCGGAATTGGTACATTGTTTTCTTTTGCATAGGCAATTTCTTCTTCACGTGACCATTTCCATTCACGTACAGGAGCAATCACCTCTAAGTAAGGATTTAACGCTTGAATAGAAACTTCAAAACGAACTTGATCATTCCCTTTCCCTGTACATCCATGTGCAACTGCAGTCGCCCCTTCTTGTTCTGCAATTTCTACTAATTTCTTCGCGATAAGTGGGCGTGATAACGCTGAAACGAGAGGGTATTTCCCTTCGTATAACGTGTGTGCTTGCATCGCCATCAATGCATATTCATTTGCAAATTCTTCTTGAACATCAATCATATATGATTTAATTGCACCTACTGAAAGTGCCTTTTCTTTTACAAATGCTAAGTCTTTACCTTCCCCTAAGTCTAAACAAAGCGCGATAATATCATAATTTTTCTCTTGTAACCATTTAATTGCAACGGAAGTATCAAGACCTCCGGAATATGCTAATACCACTTTTTTCTTCTCCATTTTGCATCCCCCTAAAGAATAAATATTCATTTTCTTTTATAATAATTCACACTTTAACACCTTTTACAAAATGTATCAAGAGTCATTTTCAAATTTTTTCAAACAATTTCGTCGAGCTTCTTTCTGTTTTCATGTACAATATAAGCAGGAAAACGGGGGTGAACTTATGGAAAAGTATTTCTTATACGATGATCATCTAGGAATTGAAATTCCACATTTACAAGCAGACTGGGAAAGTATCCCCGAAAAAATGCAGCATGCTATTTTATTAAAATGGGAACAAGTTCGTGGAAAGATTCCTGATCGCATAAAAGAACTCGAGCACTCTATTAATACAAAACAGCATCATTTAAATAACGAAGAAGACTTTGAAATTTCTTGCAAACTGAATTCAGAAATTGCCGATCTCGCTTCCATCATTAATGACCTTTGGCTTTGGTATCGACTCACTCAAAATGTATCTGAGGGGAAAGCACACCAATGAAAAAAGCATGCCCCTCAATTACTTTGGGTCATGCTTTTTTGTCGTAACACGATTTACAATATATTTCTTGTGCTGTTTTTGCCAAACATACATCAAATGGACCAACTAATATACTTCTTTCTTTCGGCAACTTTACAAAAGCAACGAGCTCTTCTTCATATTGAATCTTTTTCTGACATGAAACGCATATTAATTCTTTTCTTTTAAACATTTCTTTTAGCATGCCTCCACTCTCCCCTTCATCTATCTATATTAATATAATCTCATAATAGTTAAGACTTGTAAAAAAATGACACATTCCAAAGCGAATGATTCATATACTATGTACAAAAGGAGGTTCAAACTTATGCGCGCTTTCGTTATTATCGCTTTAACTTTTTTAAGTGTAATTAGCTGGGATGCGTTTTTTAAAGATAAAAGTGATGATAAAAATACAACTGAATAAAAACTCTTCTTTTTTACTTATTGGACAAACTTAAAAAAAACTGTCCAATTCTCCGAAATAACTTAGGCTTTTCTACAAAAATATTTAAACATAACAATTTTTGTAGATTTCCTCCGTTTATTGTCGGTTTCCATCCGCATACATTTTTTGAAAGTATGATATAATAATATAAATCTTGAAGGAAGGGATTTTGATATCATGATCGCTCGAAGGAGCATGTGGCATCGTATTGACGAATCATACACGTAGCGTATTTTTCAGCTCAGATACTTTGGTCTAGCGAAAAAAATACGAGAGTGGGGAAATTATGATTGCCCGAAGGATAATTTGGCAAAAAAAAGACTCTTCTTACACATAGCGTTTTGTTTAGGACTTAATTGTTACTAGCTAAACAAAACAAAGAAGAGCAGGATTGCTAAATGAAGAATCCTACTCCACGTTTTGTTTAGTCGTTTTAAGACTTAAACTAAAACGAAGGTAGGGAGAATTGATGGACGAGAGGATTATTCGTTATTTCTTCAGCGACATATAGCGTAGTTAGTTTTTTTCGTAAACTAACTGAAGCTACATGTGAGCTCGTAGTTAGTTTACAACACAAAAAGGACTACTAACTACGGAAAGAAGGAATAACGATGAGGAACATCCAAAGTCGACAAATTATTAAAGAAATTTTTATGGTTTTAATCGGTTCATTTATTTTAGCAGCAGCGCTATATCACATTCACTTTCAAAACCACTTAACAGAAGGTGGCTTTGTAGGTATCGCACTATTCATCCAAAATTTTTATGATATTTCACCATCTATTTCAACTGTAATGATGGATATCCCAATTATTTTACTATGTGCTTCATTTTTAGGTAGAAAAATGGTTGGCTATTCATTTCTAGGTTCGATTTCATTCGGAGTATTTTATTCTCTTATGGAAAATTATTCTCCATTTACGGTCGATTTATCAAATAATTTATTTATAGCTGCAGTAGTTGGCGGTGCATTAGCTGGTATTGGACTCGGTTTTATATTGCGATTTGGCGGTGCAACCGGCGGAGACGACATTTTAACAATTGTATTAAGTAAACGAACTCGTTTTACAATTGGTCAAATTTTCTTCGTCTTTGACGCGATTGTTCTTGCGCTTTCATTATATTATTTAAATTGGACAGAAATTGCTTTTACTATTCTTTCGATTGCCGTACAGGCAAAAACATTGGATTTAATTTATTATCCAAAAACAGAAAAAGCAGAAGAAAAGCAACCAGTATCTATTCCAATGTCCAAAAAGCATGCAACAAATTAAAAAAGCGAAAGGCTTCAGCCTCTCGCTTTTTTTTATGCTCTTTTTTCCTTCTCGACTATGTGGCGCACTTGATAAAATCTATTTGCAAATTCAGTAACGTTTCTTGTTAAACGATAATTTACAGTAGACCCGATTGCCATTCCAATAACCGGAATTCCTTGGAACAATTTGCGACGAAGAGCATAGATCGAAAATGTTTTTAAAATTTGTTTTAACACAACTTCAGTAGAAGCTGGTTGTAACACCGCTTCGTCTCCTTCATAGAAGAACGAATCCTCTTGCTCTAGTTCTTGCAGTAAATTGTACCATGCGTATTGCTGAAGTCTTCCTGGTAGTAAAGACGCATGAAAGACCTTTAATGCAAGCATCATTTCATAAGGCTTGTTCACATCATGCCCAAATGATGTGGCAATAAGTTGGACAGCCTTCACATTTAACGCAATCATAACCGGGAAATCAGCTGTTAGTAATAATAACCCTCCAGCACCCGTTGCTCCGCCTTGTACGAATGAATATAAGCGATGTCGTGCTGTTTGCTGCTCTGCTATGTATGTTAATTGATCAATAGATAATTCTTTTAAGTCCTCTAGTTGCTCAATCGATTCATCAAATAATCTCGACGTTCCTAAAATACGATTACGCGCATCTAATTGTGATTGTGAACTTTGAATCAATGCATGCAAATGAAAGAGCCATCCATCTGCTTTTGTAAAGAAATCTTTTCGTTTTTTCTCAGGTAATTTCGCAATTGTAGTATGTACCCATTTATCAAACATTTTTTGAAAATCTGTCGCTTCTTGCTCAACCAATTGCAATTCCCATTCTTTTATATTGTCTAAAATGGCTTGTTCTCGCTTCGATCGCATCGTAACAACCACCTCGTTCGATTTTTTTCTATTGTAACATATTTCTGCTTATTCTTTGCAAATATGCTTGTATATCTCTTTTCACGTACCCTTTATGAGTGACATAAAATAATAGCAAAAAGGATGAGATACTTCACATGAATCTATCCAATCTAAAACAAAACTATAATGCAGTATTCAGCTTAGGACAAAACTGCTGGCCTGCTTGGGCTTTATATCAATTCGAATTATCACCATTTTTTGGTGTTATCGATTTTATGCTAAGCCCTTCATTAGAAAAAGTGAATGTATTATTACAAAATCGATTTGACCGTTTTTTAAAGTTCGAAAACTTATCCTTCATCTCATTTTGGGATGATGGTGCAAAACTAAGACTCCGTGATAATCTATATGAAATCGACTCTTGCCACGACTTTAAAACAGATGTAAACACACCAACTTCTTGGCCTTCTTATACAGAAATTAAGTTAAACTATGAGCATCGAATTCATCGTTTTCTAACAGCAATTGAAACGGCACAATCTACATTGTTCATTCGAACTGGAGGAACCTACGAAGAAGCACGTTCTTTGGAACAAATTTTATCTCAAATAGTAAAACATACCTTCTCCGTCCTGTTACTGATTCCTGCGGATGTACCTACTGTTGTAGAAGAAGATTGGGGACTACAGCATATTTGCGTTATAAAATGCCCTATTATGGATGTATTTCAGTACAATGAAGCATTTTGGAATGACTTATTTAATGGCATCGTAATTCGACCACATTCTTAAATACACGACACGTTTTATTACGCAATACATTATAATCATCCTTATACAAAAGAAATAAGGAGTGATTGTATATGTATCCACGTGCAAAAGCTTTTGGTCTTGCTATACATCACGGGCGTGTTCTCGTACAAGAATATCATTCAGCCGATGAAACATATTACCGGCCTCTTGGCGGTTCAATTGAACTTGGTGAAAAATCAGCACATACCGTTATTCGTGAATTTAGAGAAGAGCTTCATACAGAAGTGGAAATCACCAATTATGTAGGATGCCTAGAAAACATTTTTCATCTTAATGAAGAAATTGGTCATGAAATCATTCAGCTATATTCTTTACGTTTATTAGACGTGTCACTATATGAAACGGAAACACTGAATATACAAGATGAACAAACCGTATCGTATGCGAAATGGATCCCCATTACAGCATTTATTCAGAAGGAAAAAGTACTATATCCAGATGGAATTTTAAACTATATCCAAAAGAAAAAAGACGAAATCCTATAGGATCTCGTCTTTCTTTTCATATATTAACCAATGTTTCCAAGACGTAGTACGTCACGAGCGATCATAACTTCTTCGTCAGTTGGAATTACGATAATTTTTACTGGAGAGTGCGGGAAGCTGATGAATGCTTCTTCACCAAATACGTTATTACGTTTTACGTCGAAGTATACGCCCATGTACTCAAGGCCTTCTAATACGCGCTCACGAATAATTGCACTGTTTTCACCTACACCAGCTGTGAAGATGATTGCGTCTACACCTTTCATACGAGCAGTGTAAGAACCGATGTATTTGTGGATACGGCTTACGAATACATCAAGTGCTACTTTCGCACGGTGGTCGCCTTCTTCTTCTTTCGCAATGATGTCACGTAGGTCACTAGAGTAACCAGTAAGACCTAACATACCACTCTTCTTGTTTAATACGCTAACTACTTCTTCTACTGTTTGGCCTGTTTTTTCCATGATGTATGGAATTAACGCAGGGTCAATGTTACCAGAACGTGTACCCATTGTTACACCAGCAAGTGGAGTGAAGCCCATAGAAGTATCGATAGATTTACCGCCTTCTACTGCTGCGATACTTGCACCGTTACCTAAGTGACAAGAAAGTAAGCTTAAGCTTTCAAGTGGACGACCTAATAATTCAGCCGCACGCTCAGTTACGTATTTATGAGAAGTTCCGTGGAAACCGTATTTACGGATGCCGAACTTTTCGTAGTACTCATATGGTAAGCTGTATAGGAATGCAGATTCCGGCATTGTTTGGTGGAATGCTGTATCGAATACTGCTACTGCTGGTACGTTTGGTAATACTTCTTGGAATGCTTTAATACCAACAATGTTTGCTGGGTTATGAAGTGGTGCTAAATCGCTTAATTCTTCGATATCAGCTAATACTTCATCAGTAATTAAAACAGAGTCAGCAAATTTTTCGCCGCCGTGAACAACACGGTGACCGATACCGCCAATCTCATCTAGAGACTTAACGATTCCGTTTTCAGTTAATTTGTTAAGAAGCATATTAACTGCTACTGCGTGATCTGGAATATTTGTAACTTCTTTTTGTTTTTCGCCATCTACAGTAATAGTGAAGATACTATCTTCTAAACCGATACGTTCTACTAAACCTTTTGTTAATACTGTTTCACTTGGCATTTCAAATAATTGGAATTTTAAGGAAGAGCTTCCTGCGTTAATCGCGATGATTTTTGACATCTAGTCTTTCGCCCCTTTTTCTCTTGGTAGTTGTGTGGATCTGTCCACAAACCGCTCGATTTTATCTGATCAAATTTACTACATATGAAAACGTTTCATCATTAGCAAATTTTATACTCACGATTTTAATTTAAACATCGTCCGACATATATTTCAAGTGAAAAAATTGTAACACCAAGAAAAAATATATATTACAGATTTCAAAAAAATTCAGTTTAATCTAGTATATATTTAAAAATATGACATATCATATAAAACTGTACTACATGAATTACTAACCCTGTTACATATACCTAGCCTTATTTATGCGTTGCAAACCAAGTATTTAATTGGTCCATAATGTCCTCCATCGCCTTCATGTTGGAGAATTTAGGTAACTCCACTAATAACGCCTGTTTTGGCATTGTTACACTAGGGCCTTTCTTTTGGAGAACAAATATACTTTTTGCATTTTTCTCGTTTTTAAACATGGAAACAGGTAGCTGTAATAACCCCTGAATAAAGCATGTTTCTTTAATAAATGCATGTAGTTTTGGTGCTTGATCACTTTCAAAAATGAAGTTCGGTACTAAGAAGAATAAGTACCCGCCTTCTTTCGTATGTTTCACACTTTGTTCAATAAATAGGTGATGTGCATACGACATTCCTTCATTTGCTTTTAACTTATATTCACTTGCACCGATTTCATTTGGATAGTAACCAATCGGTAAATCTGAAACGACTGCATCAACCGGATCGATATAAAGTGGTGCTAGTCCATCTTGATGGAAGAATTCGATTGCATGCTTTTGTAAATTCGCATTTACTAAAGCAAGTTTAATTAGCACTTCATCCACTTCTACACCAAATCCACTCATTGTTAGTCCTTCTTTGGCGCTATTGAACACTGTAGTCATTAAGTTACCTGTTCCAATTGCAGGATCTAACACAGTAATTTCGTTTTGACCTTGCATAAATTTATGGAATAAGTAGCTCATGAACATTCCAACTGCATCAGGCGTCATTTCGTGATTCGCTTGTACGCCTTCTTTCATTCCTTTTAAGATGGCTAATTGAAATGCTTTACGAATTTCTTCACCTTTATATGTTTCTTCATTAAACGTACTATATTCACGATTCAGCCTTTCAATTGCTGATTCAGATAATTCCTCTTGTAAAATCGCTCCTTCAAACAAGTTATCACCTGTTTCTACAAGCGCCTCTAAATATGTTACATCTAATTCTTTACGTAAAACTACCGCAGAAGAATCAAAAATAGAAAATAATGTTTCTACTGTCTGACTCACGTACATTCCTCCTTCTCTCTTTTACACATAACTTATATCATACCATAATCTGATTTTTTCCCAAAAGAAAAAGCGACCTCTTTTTAAGAGCTCCCTTTTTAGTGATGTATGATGTAACGTCTTCTCTCGTATATCGATTCCATATAGCAATATACGAGAGAAGACGACCTCTTACAAAGAGGTCATCTTCCTTCACATTATTTTGCCGATTTAGCTGCTTCTAATGCTGCTTCATAGTTTGGATGGCTTGTACCTTCGCTTACGTACTCTGCGTAAACTACTTTGTCGTTGCTATCTACTACGAATACTGCACGAGCAAGTAAACGAAGCTCTTTCATTACTAAGCCGTAAGCTTCACCGAATGAAAGGTCACGGTGGTCAGAAAGTGTTACAACATTTTCTAAACCGTTTGCTGCACACCAGCGTTTTTGAGCGAATGGTAAGTCAGCGCTAATTGTTAATACTTTCGCGTTTTCAATACCTGCTGCATCTTGGTTAAAACGACGTGTTTGTGCATCACACACACCTGTGTCGATTGAAGGTACAACACTAATTAATTTTACTTCGCCTTTGTATGTTTCTAAACTTACTGGAGATAAGTCATTTGCTAACACTTGGAAGTTTGGCGCTTGATCGCCAACTTTAACTTCTGTTCCAACTAAAGTCATTGGGTTACCTTTAAAAGTTACGTTTGCCACTTGAAAATCCTCCCTTATTTAAACAAAATATGTACAATGTAAATGATAGTTTGTCCCTATCGATAATGCAAATAAAATCGCTTTATTTACAAAAAAATTAAAGAAGCTAACCCATTGATTAGCTTCTTTATTCGTTAAATTTGAAATTCAGGATCGTCTTCTTTTCGTTTATCCATCATTTCTTTCACTTTATCAACAGCTTGTGGCGCTAATTCAATTATTTTATCGATGACGTGTGTTTGCTTATCTAAATGCAACACTTTTACACCTTCTCCATTTATAACAAGAAAAGCAACAGGATTAATAGAAACTCCTCCACCACTTCCCCCGCCAAATGGATGACGGCCTGAATGTTCTATTTTACCAAATTCACTTCCACCAGCGGCGAACCCAAAGCTAACTTTTGAAACTGTAAGAATTACACTTCCATCTGCCGCTTTAATCGGATCACCGACAATTGTATTTACATCAGTCATTTGTTTTAAATGCTGCATTGCGGTTGTCATTAAACCTTGAATTGGATGGTCCATTCTATATCCCCCCTATGCTTGAACAGATTTTTCAGTCGTACCAGATCTTTGTCTTCTCATAAATACGATTAATTTGATTCCTGTTTTTATAGCACGAAACATGCGAAAAGATGCGGTTAACTCACATCTTGACGCGAATCCTTTTCCTTGAAAAACAGGAGTAATTTCAAATTCTGGTACATCTACAATATGCATATATTGTCCTACAACTCCAGCAGCCATACCTTTTGTCCCCCATGCATATCCAGTGACAATTCCAGTACTAGCCGCATCACCTGCACCAATTTGCGTGTGCCACTTCCAACCATTGATTTTCACTCGTTTGAGAAAATCTTTAACAATAGTATGAACTTCTTGCAGCTTTTTTATCAGCTCTCCCATACTATCCAGTTGCGCTATAATTTTATTATCTAATCCGCCATCCTCTTCAGCTTTCTTGATCTTTTGTCCCGTCTTTTTCTGTTGCTTTTCAATTCTTTCCAACACATCGAATGTATATCGAATCATCCATATTTTCACTTGAAACAAACATTGCTTTTCCATTTCTGAATATAAAAATGTCACTTTAAGCTTTATTTTCGACAATAGTATAAGCAAAATAAAAACGAGAAGAATTATTATTCCAATTACGAACCACTTCATACGTATCATCCTTTCACTCCGTACCCATTATCGACAAGTTTATTCATCATTAAACAGAATTCCATAAGATTGAATATAAAAATTTTTCTAAAAATAAAAAGGTATTTTGACAATTTATATCGAAATATATTATTTGAACATATCTTCAAGAAGGTATGTAGCACGAAGAACAGAAAATTTAACTGCAGTGGAGGGATACATAATGGCAGATCGTCGCAATTTATTTTTCTTTTATGGTGATGACAAAGCAACACTCGTTGAAAAAATGAAACCAATCTATCGTATTTTAGAAGAGAATGGATTTACCATATTAGATCATCCAAAAAATGCAAACGCTATCGTCAGTGTTGGAGATGATGCAACTTTCTTACAAGCCGTTCGTAAAACTGGTTTTAGAGAAGATTGCTTATACGCAGGGATTTCTACGAAAGATGAAACTTCTTTCTACTGCGATTTCCATATTGATCACGTTGATACAGCCCTTCAAGAAATTACAAAAAATGAAATTGAAGTGCGAAAATACCCAACAATTCAAGTAGATGTAGATCACGGTACATCTTTCCATTGTTTAAATGAGTTCTCATTACGTTCTAGCATCATTAAAACATTCGTTGTCGATGTTCACGTTGATAATCTACATTTCGAAACATTTAGAGGGGACGGTTTAGTCGTTTCTACCCCAACAGGAAGTACAGCTTACAATAAATCATTACATGGTGCGGTTGTTGACCCACTTATCCCATGCTTCCAAGTAAGCGAACTAGCATCATTAAATAACAACACATACCGTACGCTCGGTTCACCGTTCATTTTAAATCACGAACGTACACTAACTTTAAAACTAAGACCAGACGGTAATGATTATCCTGTTATCGGTTTGGATAATGAAGCGCTTAGCATTAAACAAGTAGAAAAAGCTGTTGTACGCTTAAGCGATAAACAAATTAAAACAGTTAAATTAAAAAACAATTCCTTCTGGGAAAAAGTACAGAGAACGTTTTTATAGCATGAAAAAACCGCCAAATTATGAAACCCCATAATTTGGCGGTTTTTTATTTTTCTCGCTATCGGCCACTATTGTTAGCTTTTGTTGGTAAGTCGATATATTTTCACGCGTCTTTCCTATACACAATCTTCCCATCAATTACAGTCATCGCTGCTTGTACTTCTCTTATTTCTTCCGCTTCTATTTCAAAAATATTGCGATCTACTATCGTAAAGTCTGCCTCATATCCTTTTGTAATTTGTCCTCGCTTCGCTTCTTTTCCGATTGCATAGGCACTTCCTGTTGTAAATAACGAGACAGCCTCATATACCGTTAATCTCTCTTCCGGCATATAACATACACCGTCAATAAAACTTCTGCGTGTAACAGCACTATATATACCTAAAAACGGATTCACTTGTTCAATTGGTGCGTCAGATCCACCGTTGCAGTGTAATCCCGCTTCCAGTAACGTCTTCCACGCGTACGCATAACGAAGACGATGCTCACCTAGTTTTTCAATGACTGATGGAAAATCTGATGAAACAAAAACTGGTTGTATATCAATAATGGCTTGCAAGTTTTTCATTCTCTCAATCAACTCTTCACGAGCGAGCTGACAATGAATAATGCGGTCGCGTAATCCTTCTGCTGGTGGATATAACTCAAGTGCATCAATGACATATTCAAGCGATAAATCACCGATTGTATGAATCGCAACTGGCATATGTAAGTCTCGTGCCTTTTTCACTAACTCCGCAAGCTCTTTGCGTGAAAAGATTGCAACTCCATTTGTTTCCTGCGCATCTTCATACGGTTCACTTAATAAAGCTGTTCTTCCGCCAAAAGAACCATCAGAAAAAATTTTCATCGCCCCAAATTCAATATAATGCTCATTTTCATATTCTTTTCGTTCATGTGCTACTTCATGGTGAACGAGTAAATGTGCTTTAAATGGCAGTTCCTTTATAACATGAGAAAACGCATTGTGCGTTTTTCTAAAACCACCGTAATAATTTAAATCTTCCGTATGCCCACCAACGAGACCATATTGCCAGCAGTCTTTAATCGCTGTTTGCAAAGCTCTTTGTAAATAAGCTTCATCAATTGCTGGCTGCACATGTTTAATTGACTCTTGCCCTTGTTCATATAAAAGCCCTGTTAACATATTTGATGAATCCCGGCCGATTTTCCCGCCTTTCGGATCTTGCGTCATTTCTGTTATGTTCGCTTCTTGCAGTATGTATGAATTCACCCATGTAACGTGACGACAAACTCGCTTTAATAAAATTGGATGTTCTTTAGAGATTTCATCTAGATCGCGTACATGAACTTGCTTTGTATCTGTAAAATTATTTTCATTCCAGCCTTCTCCAATAATCCAAGAACCTTTTGGGGCTTCTTCTACTCGTTTCCGAACAAGAGTCAGCACTTCACTGTAAGATGTACAATTTGATAAATCTAGACGAAGTAACCTCTCTCCATGCCCAATAAGATGCATATGACTATCAACGAGACCTGGAATCATTGTTTTCCCTTCTAAGTCAAACAACTTTACGTCTGAATATCGATTTTCTAGCTCTTCCTTACTCCCAGCATCAACAATCATACCGTTTTCAACATAAATAGCTTCTACTTTTTCATTCTCTTCTCGCATTGTGTAAATGGTGCCGCCATACCAAATTTCTCCCATATGCTTATCCCCCTTTTCTCTTTAGTCTACGAAATTCGTTCATATATAAAAAGCACCATTTCGATTAAAAATGGTACTTTTCCAAAAATTATTTTTGTTCAGTAGTAGACGTTGTAATTTGCCATTCAATGCTAAATTTATCTTTTAGTTGTCCGTATGCTGGGCTCCAGAACGTTTCTTGAAGTGGCATAATAACTTCGCCACCTTCTTGTAACTTTTCGAATACTTCTTTTGCTTTTTCTGCATTACTAATTTGAATTGCAATTGTTACTTGAGATCCGATTGCATGCCCTTGACCTGGGAATGTATCAGAAATCATAAGGTCCGTATTACCAACTTTTAAAGTAGCATGTAAAACGCGCTCTTTCGCTTCAGCTGGAATCGGATATTCTGGATTTTCAGGCATGTCACCAAAAGTTTGCATGACTTCTACTTTTGCATCTAACGCCTCTTTATAAAACTGTACAGCTTCTTGCCCACTACCATCTAAAACTAAGTACGGATTAATACCTAAAATCATACGGACACCTCTTTTTTTAGTTTATAAAATCGAACTTGCGTTCGTTTTTATGTTATCATATGCTTTACAGTTCATTCAACTATTTTCGGAATTATTTTGAAGGAATCTCCATCTCTTGTTTTCTAAGCTCAATACGGCGAATTTTTCCAGAAATCGTTTTTGGTAGTTCATCTACAAATTCAATTTTGCGAGGGTATTTATATGGTGCAGTAAGTTCTTTGACGTGTTGTTGGAGTGTTGGAATTAATGTTTCTTCGTTCTTTTCTATATTCTCTCTTAATACGATAAATGCCTTCACGACACTCCCGCGAATTTCATCAGGACTTGCGACAACCGCACATTCTCTTACGTAAGGATGTTTTACAAGTGCATCCTCTACTTCAAACGGCCCGATTGTATAACCAGAGCTAATAATGATATCATCACCCCGCCCTTCAAACCAGAAATAGCCGTCTTCATCTTTTTTCGCTTTATCACCTGTAATATAATAATCACCGCGGAATTGCATCGCTGTACGCTCATCGTCTTTGTAATATTGTTTAAAGAGGGCCGGCGTTTCAATGTGAACTGCAATATCACCAACTTCGCCTACTTTCACTGGAATACCTTCCTCATTTACAATATCAACGTGGTTACCTGGCGTTGGTTTCCCCATTGATCCTGGTCTAATATCCATCCCTTTCATTACACCAACAAGCAATGTATTTTCCGTTTGCCCATAGCCGTCTCTTACTGTAATATGAAAGTGCTTTTGGAACGTTTCAATGACTTCTCTATTTAACGGCTCACCTGCGGATACAGCGCTATGTAACGCCTCTAAATTGTACTGTCTTAAATCTTCTACCTTTGCCATTAATCTATACTCAGTCGGTGTACAACAGAGCACATTCACCTTATTATCGTCTAATAATTTCAGGTACGTTTTCGGTTCAAACTTACCGTGATATACAAATCCTGTTGCCCCTGATCCTAGTGTTGCTAAAAACGGGCTCCAAATCCACTTTTGCCAGCCTGGACTAGCCGTTGCCCACACCACATCATTCTCTTCAATTCCGAGCCAATTTGGAGCGCTCGTACGTAAATGAGCGTATGCCCACGCATGTGTATGAACAACACCTTTTGGATTTCCTGTCGTTCCTGACGTGTAAGATAAAAAGACCATATCTTCTTTATCTGTCTTCGCCATTTCTAACAGGTCACTTTCTGTTTCTAACGCTGTTTTTAAATTAATCCATCCATCTACTGACTGCTCGCTCAGAACGAATTTTTGAAGAGATTCCATCGCTTCTATGTCATCAAACTGTCCAATATACGGCTCATAACTTACAATTGCTTTTACTTCCCCGTGGCCAATGCGATATTCGATATCCTTTTTGCGTAACATTTCCGAACTAGGAATTACGACGAATCCTGCTTTAATCGCAGCGATATACGTCATGTACGCTTCAATTAAACGCGGCATCATAATGAGAAGTTTGTCCCCTTTTTGCAGACCACTCTTTATAAAAGCGTTTCCAATTTTGTTCGCACCTTGCATAAGCTCAGCGTATGTAACTTCTCGTCTATTCCCTTTATCATCTTGCCAAATTAAAGCAAGCTTCTCTTTATCACCTGTATATTTCTCTATTTCAGAAACTAAATTATAAGACGGCGGTGCCAACAATTCTTCTCTCTTCATAAACATCCTCCTCTTTTCTTTATGCCTCCCTTATATAATAAAGAATTTTCTGTCTATTTTGAACCCTCTTCTTTTGACAAATTTTTTATATCTATGTCGAAATGAATGTATAACAATGCAAACAACAAAAAGAAAGAGCGGGAGAACCCGCTCTTTCTAAGCCATCTTATATGGGATTATTTTTGGTAACCGCCTAATTGTTGCTCAGCTAGTGAAACTAGACGTTTAGTGATTTCACCACCAACAGAACCGTTAGCGCGAGCTGTTGCATCTGCTCCAAGTTGTACACCAAACTCTTGAGCGATTTCGTATTTCATTTGGTCTAATGCTGATTCAGCACCAGGAACCGCTAATTTATTTGTGCTACGTGACATGTTATATCACCTCCTTGTGAGTATAGAGTGTGATAAATAACATGACTTCATACACGCTTTATATATGGTAATTTATGGTTTTAGAAAAGTTCTTCGAATTTTTCTTCTTCCGCCACTACTTCTACCGTTTGTAATACAATTGTTTCTTTGTTTGCTACAGCTTCATCGATTAATGGTGTGAAATCGTATTTCGCTTCAAAACGATTCGCTTTTTCGCGCTTCGGTTTCGTTGCTGGGCTTGCTGGTGTGAATACTGTACAGCAATCTTCGTATGGACGAATTGAAATATCATATGTGCCGATTTCTTCAGCGATTTTAATAATCTCTAATTTATCCATCGTAATAAGTGGACGAATAACTGGATAGTTTGTTACTTCGTTAATCGTATGCATACTATCTAACGTTTGGCTTGCTACTTGTCCAAGACTTTCACCAGTCGTAATTGCAAGTGCATTACGCTCCTCAGCGATACGCTCTGTAATACGCATCATCATACGGCGCATAACTGTCATTGAATAGCTAGATGGAATTTCTTTATTAATCGTTTTTTGCACTTCTGTAAATGGAACAAGGTGAAGTGTTACACGTTTACAGTATTTCGTTAGCTCTTGTGCTAAATCGATTACTTTTTGTTTCGCGCGATCGCTTGTGAAAGGTGGGCTATGGAAGTGAACTGCTTCCACTGATACGCCGCGTTTCATCGTTAAGTACGCTGCTACTGGGCTATCAATACCACCAGAAAGAAGTACCATTACTTTTCCGCCAACGCCAACTGGTAAACCACCAGCTCCCATACGCTCGTCGCACATGATGTAGCTGTAACCACTGCGAATTTCTACACGTACATTTACATCTGGATTATGAACATCTACCGTAATATCTTCAGTATTTTCTAGAATGTGTCCACCAATCTCAGGTAATAATTCCATCGTTCTCATCGGGAAATGCTTATAAGAACGGTGTACAGTAATTTTAAATGTTTTCACATCGCCTTTTACTTGTAAGAAAGCTGCTAATGCACCTTTTTTAATATCTTCTAATTCTGATGGTACTTTCATCGCTAAGTTAAACTTATGAATACCGAATACATCTTTCAATCTTTCAGAAATCGCTTCATGATCTTCACCATTTAATTGGATGTACATACGATCATGCGTTGCATCGATTTTAATATTTGGGAATTTTTTCAGTTTGAACTTCACGTTATCTTTTAATGTGCTTACAAATTTAGAACGGTTCTTTCCTTTAGTCGTCATTTCTCCATAACGAACTAAAATATATTCATATGTCATCATATTCCTTTACCTCATCACTTCATATAATTTTGGCATTGTTTCTTTCACAATACCTTCAAATTGCTTTACTTCTTCCATCGTGTTTTCTGGGGACAAACTAATGCGAATAGCACTTGCAGCAGCCGCATGCGGTACTCCCATTGACACTAACACTCTGCTCACTTCATTTGCTTTTGAAGAGCAAGCAGATTTCGTTGATACATATACACCGTGTTCTTCTAAAGCATGAACGACCACTTCTGGTTTTAAACCTACAAATGATACATTTAAAATGTGCGGTGCTGCGTGTGCAAGCGACGTATTGATCGTTACGTCTTCCATCTCTTTAAAGAAACGAACAAGCTCTGCTTGTAAGCTTTGCAAATGAGCTACCTTTTCTTTCACTTGTTCCATTGTCATGCGAAGTGCTTTCACCATCGCTACAATGCCAGGTAAGTTTTCTGTACCAGAGCGGTACTTCAGCTCTTGTTGACCACCTGATAAAATTGGATCTAACCTTACGCCATCACGTACATAAAGAAGACCCGTCCCTTTTACACTGTGGAATTTATGTCCAGATATTGAGCAAAGATCAATATGAGAAGCATATAAATTAAGCGGTACTTTTCCTATCCCTTGTACATGGTCCACATGGAATCTTATTTTCGGATAATTCGATAATAACGTTCCAATTTCAGCAACAGGCTGAATTGCTCCAGTCTCGTTGTTCACGTGAATAATTGACACAAGAATCGTATCTTCACGAAGTGCTCGTTTTACATCCTCTACCGATACAACACCATGCTCATTAACCGGTAAATATGTTACATCAAAACCGAGATCTTCTAATTGTTTATATGCTTCAAACACAGACGCGTGTTCAATATTTGTTGTAATGATATGTTTACCGCGCGAACGATTCCTCATCGCTATCCCTTTAATCGCAAGGTTATTCCCTTCCGTTCCACCTGATGTGAAAATAATCTCAGAAGGTTTAACGTGAAGAAGCTGCGCTGCAATTGTTCTTGATTGTGTTAATAGACGCTCTGCCTCTCCTCCAAGCGAATGAATAGAAGAAGGATTTCCAAAATATTTCCCTGCAACCGTTACGTACGATTGAAGAGCTTCTGGATATGGCTTTGTCGTCGCACTATTATCAAAATAGATCATCGTTCTTCCCCTTTCAGCGCTGTCACATCATATAATCATATCACAAATACGTGTCATTACGCTAAGACTACTAAAAGGTTCCGTTATATTTTAAAACGAATAACCTTACTGTATTCCGCTATTCATTATAGCAACATCGCCTGCAAAATTACACAAAAAAACAAACCCTTATGAAAGGGTTTGTTCATTGTCTACATATTCAGCTATTTTTTGAACAACGCCAGGCTCAAGTTGCTCTAGTACAGAAGCCGCTTGTTCTAAAGCTGCATCGTACTGATATTCACGGAATAATTTCTCCGCATAATTTAAGCTCTCTGCAAGGTTCTCATCATGACTGCGGTAACGATTACCGTATTGAATTAATTTTTCAACTAAATACGCTTGTCCAATTAACTCTTCTGTCATTTCAGCTACACCATTAACAGTTGTGTATGCTTCTTCTAAACTGCTATTTACAGCATTCATGTTTAACGGCTTCACTTCTAATTGCTCATATACAGCTTGCATTGCCATTTGCCCTCTTTTTAAATCTTCCATAATACTTTCCGGAAGACCTGGCAAATTCGACTTTTGCATAAAGCGTTTCGTTTCGAAAATAGTATTTCGCATTTCTTGCAACTTCTCGCGTGCTTCAAATTCTTCTTTGCGCATCGTTTGCAGCATTTCTTTATATTCCGCATGAAGTACTTTTAATGTTTCACATTGCTCATAAACCTCTTCTAGTTCCTCACGAATGATAGAGAAGGCAATATCTTGTTCAGCAACGCGTAATTGTAGCATTTCAAAACGTTTCATTAAAATGTGCATTTGCTTTTCAATTACTTTTTGAGACTCGATGTCCTTATCTTGTAACTGATAACTTTGTTTCACGAGCTGTGTTTCTGCTTTTGTTTCAATCGTTTCAGTACGAATTTCTTCTAAGTCTTCATAAACAGAAAGTGTTTTTTGCTCCACATAATGTCTCGCATGTACTTCTTGTTCTAGTTGATCATAGAAGCCATCTAAACTCGTTTTTAAGTTTTCTACTTTTTCAGCCGCTTCCGTTATGTGAAGCTCCTGTATATCCATTAAACATGTTTGTAGTTGTTTCTTCATATCGCGAACTTCTTTAGGGATTTCTAAATACTCTAATACATAACCTTGTCTTACCATATCATTATGTCCGTGTAATAAATCTTCCAGCTGAACTGGTAACGTCGCTTGACACTCTACCAATAAATCTGGAATTTGGTGAATAATGATTTCTAAATCTGCCAAACCTTCTTCTAAACTAATAACAATTTCTCTCGCTTTTAAATAGTCACCATTATTTGTCGCTTCTTCAAAGCTTTTGAACTTCTCAGATTCAGCGTCTAGCATCTCTTCAATTTTCTGCTCTGCTGCTCCATACATATGTCTATGAGCAAGAACACTCTTCTTCATACTACGATATGTATCACGTAACTCTTCAATTTCCGAGCTATTTTTTTCATGGCTTTCTAACAATTGCTGTAATTCATTTAAAATGTCTGTAATACGATTATCAGCGTCATCTAAACCACTTATGGATTCATTCATCGCATGCTTTGCTTTTCGGAAGGAGAATTGCGAGGCGAATTTTCGCGCTTGCGCTAAATCTTTGTCGGCTTTCGGAAGGGTTGTTGATACAATCTCATCCCATTCTTCACGCCATTTACCAAACAGTTCTTCTGTTTGACCCGTCATATTTAAATCTTTTACCCGTTTTAGTTCATCTGCTACGGGTTTATCTTTTATCTCTTGTTTCCACTGCTCAAGTGCTTCAATATCTTTATATGAACGATTTCTTATCACAAGCTCTATCATGAGCAGCACTAGAATAGAGCTTACTACAATGATAACGATCGTCAGGATAGAATCCATGCAAAAAAGCCTCCTAGTTATATCTCTTTTTTTGTCCGTTCCGTTTATGAAATGGAAGGCATTATGTATAAAAAGGGAATTCCCCCATATTTAACAACTAACAATGTACTAATCATACCATGTAATGGCTTGTTTTTGACCTAGTTTTTTTTAAAATTTCATGTTTCTTTCAATGCAATTGTAATCTTTCTCAATATTCCGTTTGGATTACCTCTCATCATGAAATGAATGTAATAAAGGGCCTTCTTCCATATGAGATGCGAAATAAATTTTGCGTACAAGTGGTGGTTCAATAGAAATCGCATGCACATTTCCTTGCCTTACCGCTTGCCCTACTGACATTTCTGGAAGTAACGTGATACCAAGTCCAGCACCGACCATCGCAAGCATCGGTTCTGTATAAGACGTTTCAAATGCAATGATCGGTTTCGCACCTATCCCATGAAACGTATTCGTAATCATTTTTCTTACATCACAAATTTCTGGATATACGATTAACTTTTCATTTTGCAAATCATCCATTCGGATTACTGTCTTCTCCTTATAAAGATGATCATTTGAAACGACACAAACAATTTTTTCTTCTCGTATTTCTTTTATACACGTAGTGTCTTCTACTACTGAATCGATGAACATCGCTTCAATCTTCCGTTCTTTAAAGAGTCCCATTAATACTCTCGTATGCTCAATTTTCCATTCCACTTCGAACCCGTCACCTAATACATCATTACATTTTGATATATAATGTGCTGCTAAACTGGGCAATATGCCTATAGAAATTTTCCGCTTCTCTTGAAAATTCTTCATTTCGACTTTCACTTCATGTATGCGTTCCAAAATCGGTAACATTCTTGTTATAAATAACTCTCCAGCCTCTGTTAATTCCACTCCTTGCGCGGAACGCTTCAGTAAAATAACCTCTAAATCCGCTTCTAACCTTTGAATTTGTTTACTAAGCGCCGGCTGAGAAATATGTAAAATCTTACTCGCCTTTGATAAACTTCGCGTATTCTTTACTTCAATAAACGATCGTACTGCCTCCAAATCCATCGTACACACCTCTAACAAAAAGTTATAACTGTCATAAAAAATCGATATTTCCTTCTATAAACAATTGCTCTTTATACTTATTTCATCAACTTACTATAACGAAATGTAAAGGGGAAAGATACTCTTGGATAAAAAACAAATACTACTTGGATCCCTCCTATGCTTACTTGCCGTCACTGCTTGGGGGTTTATGTTTCCTGTCATGGCAAATGCCCTGCAGTTTATCGATCCGTTCTTCTTCACAACTATCCGGTACGGATCAGCAGCTATTATTTTTCTTATTTTGCTACTCATTACTGAAGGGAAAACTTCACTCCG
Organism: Bacillus sp. EB106-02-03-XG38; assembly: GCF_058792175.1. Lineage (NCBI taxonomy): Bacteria > Bacillati > Bacillota > Bacilli > Caryophanales > Bacillaceae > Bacillus > Bacillus sp. EB106-02-03-XG38. The sequence continues at coordinate 214,158 of NZ_JBYTED010000003.1, read as the reverse complement.
CTTAGAAAAAAGAACACTTTCTTTATTTTTTTACGGAACTGTTGGTTTCGCTGGATATGGTTTTCTCATTTTTTACGGTCAACAACTTGCCGGACCTGCTGGAGCCATCCATGCCGCAATGATTCAATCTCTTATGCCGCTCATCGCTTTATTATTGCAGTGGGTAACAAAAAACAAACGCCCACAAAACTACACCTTCCTTTGTATGTTCGTTGCATTGCTCGGTGTTATGCTTGTCATTTCAAAGGGAAATATACACTTATTATTTGGAGCTGCAAGTCACCTCTCAACAAATATACTTATGCTATGCGGCGTTACTTGCTGGGTGATTTACACGAACGGCGGTGCCCGTTTTCAATCTTGGTCACCACTTCGATATACGACGTTAACTTGTTTATTCGGCTCCATTTCACTCATCGTTATTGTCACTTTCTTCACTTATACAAACATCGTTACTGTGCCGTCACTTCGTACAATTATGAACGTTCGTTTTGAACTCCTTTATATGTCGATCATTGCAGGTGTTATCGCTGTATTTTGCTGGAACACAGGAAATCGCTATATTTCATCTATTAACGGCATATTATTTATGAATTTAGTTCCTGTACTTGCACTTATCGGTTCCATCTTTCGAGGTTATACAGTCGACAAAATCGAAATTACTGGAGCTTCATTAACAATTATCGCGCTATTATGCAACAATGTATGGCAAAGAAAAGAAAGCACAAAAATCCCCACCTCAGTTCGTTAGGTGGGGATTTTTCACATATGAACAGCTCTTGGCCATTCTTGATACATATTCGTTATACATAATGTTTGTTCCATCCATTGCTCAATTTCTTTCGTGTACATTTCTAAGAAAAATGTCTCAGATGGAAAAGAATGCAGCACTTCTGATATATATTGCGGATATAAGAACGGCATATTCATCATGCCTTTTAATTGCGTCATAAACATTGTAAAAGATACCTTCTTAAACTCTCGTTTCATTTGTCCTTGCTTTATGATTTGCTCTATATAATATCTTTCTTTAGAAAAATAAACGGTCATCACTTCGCGAATTAATGTCGTATCCAGTGAAAGCTCTCGGTAGAAGAAACGTGTCAGTTCCCTATTTTCAAATTGATATCGTAAAATCCCACGCACCATTTGCACCATCACATCTTTAGCCGACAAATATTCCCTCTGTTCAAAGGACGTTTCAATCACATGAATATACCCTTCTAAAAAATCAGTAATAAGCTGCTCTAATAGGCCTTGCTTTCCAGCAAAATAATATGAAATATTCGCTACATTCACATCCGCTCGCTTTGCAATGTCTCGCACCGACGTTCCATCATAACCTTTTGTGTTAAACAACGATATTGCCGCATCAATTACTTTTTGTTTCGTCTGTTTCATGCGCTCACTTCCTCTCACTGAACAGCTATAGTTTAAATTTCTTGACTTTTAAGACAAATTCCTTTAATTTTCTATCGACAAAGTCATGTGAAATACATCGTATTTTGCTAATATTTTACACATCTCGATAAAAAAGGAGCTGTTTCCATGTTTACTAAAGAAAGTTATGCAGGATCTCGTGAAGAACAATATGAGACGGTAATTAAACAACTGGATGCGTTATTAACTGGCGAATTAAACGTAGTCGCAAATTTATCAAATGCGTCCGCATTATTAAACCAATTTTTAGACCGTGTAAATTGGGTTGGCTTTTATGTAACAGAAGGAAATCAGCTTGTTCTTGGACCATTCCAAGGAATGCCTGCTTGCGTGCGCATTCCATTTGGACGAGGCGTTTGCGGCGTTGCAGCTGAAACGAAAACAACGCAGCTTGTAGCAGACGTTCACCAATTCCCTGGACATATCGCTTGCGACAGTGCTTCAAATTCAGAAATCGTCGTACCAATCGTGAAAGAAGGAATTGTCATTGGTGTACTTGATATTGATAGTCCTGAAAAAAATCGATTCGACGAAGTAGATCAGCGCTATTTAGAAAAGTTTGTGGAAACACTCCTAAAACATATGTAAAAGGAAAAGAGCTAGTTATCAATTGCGTACATCACGTACGAAACCGATAGCTAGCTCTTTTTTTATTGATTACTAACAGTAGATATTTTCTTTAACGCTTGCTCTAAATCAGAAACGATATCCTCCCACGATTCTAAACCGACAGATAAACGTATTAAATTATCATAAATACCCATTTCCTGTCTTAACTCAGCTGGAATCGCAGCGTGCGTCATCGTTGCCGGATGCTGAATTAACGTTTCTGTATCCCCTAAACTTACCGCAATCGTAATAAAGTGAAGGTCATTGATAAACGTTTGCGTCTCTTCTTTTCCGCCTTTAATTGAAAAAGAAATCACACCGCCGCCCCGTTTCATTTGGCGAGATGCTAACTCCCCTTCTGGATACCAAACACCTTCTACCGCATCATGATTTTTTAGGAACGATACAATTTTTTCTGCATTATCACAATGACGATCCATTCTTACCGCTAGCGTCTTTAATCCACGTAACAATAACCACGCATCAAACGGAGCCATAATACCGCCAATATCTTTTCGCATCGGGCGAATTTTTTCAGCTAACGCTTTCGTTTTACAAATCGTTACACCCGCTACAACATCACCGTGACCGCCAATATATTTTGTCGCACTATGAACGACCGCGTCACAACCAAGTTCAAGCGGTCTTTGTAAATAAGGTGAACAAAACGTATTATCAACAATAACAAGTAAATCATTTCGCTTCGCAACCCGAATTACTTGTTTTAAATCGATTAATTTCATCGTTGGATTAATCGGTGTTTCAACGAAAACAAGCTTTGTATTTGGACGAATCTTATTTTCAATATCAGCCTCTGTCTCCATATCACAAAACGAATGCGTAATCATAAATTTCTCTTCTAACACTTCTAAAAATCCGTACGTGCACCCATATAATCCATTTGAACAAATAATATGATCTCCAGCTTTTAAAAAGCCAATTAACGTTGCAGAAATAGCTGCCATACCGGATCCGAAAGCAAGTGCTTCTTCTCCTTCTTCTAACACAGCCATACGTTCTTCAAATAATTTTACAGTTGGATTTCCAAGTCTTGAGTAAATATAAGATGGATCCACTCCCGCAAAACTCGCCTCTCCTTGCTGCGCAGTCTCAAATGTAAATGTAGACGTTTGAAATAAAGGTGGTGTTAAACTTCCTTTATGTTCCTCAGATGTATACCCATGATGAATTAACGCTGTCTCCATATGCTTCTTTTTCATAAAAACATCCCCTTTTATGTTTTTACTGCCGCATATTCATCAACAAAAAATTAATGAACATTTTTTACTACATTTTATGTAAGCGTTTTATTTGTGTTTCTATCACTTCTTTTATATCGTTTTAAATTCCTTCTTGTTCATTTCCAAAATTTATATGCATAAAACAAAAACGTACTTACTTGACGAAACTCTAGGTAAAAGATATAATAGCGTTTGTGTAAAATAAAAAGGCAGCCTTGTAATGTGAGTTTATCGTTTGTATTTTGTTCCTCTACGGAGGTGTATCTCGTAACTCCCTGCTGCTGGAGCGAAGGTACATGAAAACAAAATGCCCGTAAATATCGATTACGTCTGTTTTTATTTTACGTAAATAAAAACATTTTTAAAGGAGGAGTCAACTATGGCTCGTTATACAGGTCCAGCTTGGAAACTGTCTCGTCGTCTTGGAATCTCTCTAAGCGGCACAGGAAAAGAATTAGAAAAACGCCCTTACGCACCAGGTCCTCACGGTCCTAACCAACGTAAGAAACTTTCAGAATACGGTTTACAATTACAAGAGAAACAAAAACTTCGTCACATGTACGGCATGACTGAGCGTCAATTCCGTCGCACATTTGACCAAGCAGGTAAAATGCCTGGTAAGCACGGCGAAAACTTCATGATCCTTCTTGAAGCTCGTCTTGACAACTTAGTTTACCGTATGGGCTTAGCTCGCACTCGTCGCGCAGCTCGCCAATTAGTAAACCACGGTCACATCATGGTTGATGGCGCTCGCGTAGATATCCCATCTTACCGTGTAAAACCTGGTCAAACAATCAGCGTTCGCGAAAAATCTAACAACCTTGTTGTTGTTAAAGAAGCGATCGAAGTTAACAACTTCGTACCAGAATACTTAACTTTCGATGCTGATAAATTAGAAGCTACTTACACTCGTCACGCTGAGCGTTCTGAGTTAGCAGCTGAAATCAACGAAGCATTAATCGTAGAGTTCTACTCTCGTTAATGACAAAAAGCCAATCCTGTGGATTGGCTTTTTTCGTTATATATAAAATAAAATTATTTATTTTCCTCTTTCTGAACATATACATAAGCATCTTTCTGCTCTTTATGTACATCCACCTTCGAATTCTCTGCAAGCTGACCCGCGTTTAGCAAAGAAAAAATAATAAGCGCTTCTAGTGACATTTTGTTTTACCACTCCTTTCTAGTTGTTATACATTTATCATACCGCTTACATGTGATTTCCGTATGAACTCGAAAAGGAGATTACAACAAAAAGGTTACAGAAATATGAATGCACGCTATAATAACCATAAAATAGGAGGTGGATTCTTTTTGACAATAAACCAAATGGTTCAACTCGGAAGTTCATTTATGTTGTTTATTACTTCAGCACTTATGAGTTGGTATCAGGGGAGTAATTTAATAGATTATCCTGATGAATGGAAATATAGCGCTAAGTTTACGAATTACTTTAAAGGTACCGTTTCAAATTACCAAGATATTTATCAAATCGATTTCTTTATATATGCAGCAAAATTTTATCCAACAGCATTTATTGTTATGCTTATTAGTCTACTTTATATGCTCGTATTAATTCTTCATATTCTATTTACAAGAACTCGTAAGGTAATCTAAATTCATACATAAAAACCCCGAATCATAAACTTTTCAGCCTGCAATTCGGGGTACTATTTGTTTTATATTCGCTTCTGATTAGTAACGAATTAAGAAATATTTCTTTTTACCGCGGCGAATGATTGTGAATTTACCTTCGATGCGGTCGTTTTCTGTTACAACATAGTCTAATGCTTGTGTACGCTCACCGTTTACGTAGATTGCACCATTCGTTACATCTTCACGTGCTTGACGTTTTGATGGAGAAATTTTGCTTTCTACAAGTAAGTCGATTAATACTGTATCTTCTGCAGTACGTTCTACAGATGGTACGTCTTTGAATCCTTGTTCGATTTCGCTTGCAGTCAGTTCTGCTACAGAACCGCTGAATAATGCAGCTGAAATTTTAATCGCTTGCTCTAATGCTTCTTCGCCGTGAACAAGTTTAGTCATTTCAGAACCTAATGCTTTTTGTGCTGCACGTTTTTCTGGTGCTTCAGCTACTTGCTTCTCAAGCTCAAGAATTTCTTCATGAGATAAGAATGTGAAGTATTTTAAGTATTTAACAACGTCGCGGTCATCTGTGTTAATCCAGAATTGGTAGAACTCGTAAGGAGTTGTTTTCTCTGGGTCTAACCAAATTGCTCCGCCTTCTGTTTTACCAAACTTCGTACCGTCAGATTTTGTAACTAGTGGAATTGTTAAACCGAATGCTTTCGCATCTTCTTCTGATTTACGGATTAATTCAAGACCAGCTGTAATGTTACCCCATTGGTCACTACCACCGATTTGCAAGCGGCAATTATGGTTTTGGTATAAGTTTAAGAAGTCGTATGATTGTAAAATCATATAACTAAACTCAGTGAATGAAATACCAGTATCTAAACGAGATGCTACTGTATCTTTTGCTAACATATAGTTTAAACCGAAGTTTTTACCGATATCGCGTAAGAATGAAATGACATCTAAGTTACCAAGCCAGTCATAGTTGTTAGCCATTGTTGCTGGGTTGTCCACGTTTTCAAACTCTAAGAAGTTTGAAAGTTGGTTTTTAATGCTTTCTGTGTAGTAAGCAACTGTATCTTTCGTATTTAATGTACGTTCTGCTTTTTTACCACTTGGGTCACCGATCATACCAGTACCACCGCCAACAAGTGCGATTGGTTGGTGACCAGCTAATTGGAAACGACGTAACATTAATACTGGTAACATATGACCGATGTGTAAGCTATCCGCTGTCGGGTCGAAACCACAGTATAATTTAACGCTTTCTTTTTCTAATAATTGCTCAAGTCCCTCAGCATCTGTTTGCTGATTAATTAGACCGCGAAATTCAAGATCTTGTAAAATACCCATATCCTACATACTCTCCTTTAAGTTCATTACTGGCGTGAAGGTTGAAAACATAAAAAAATCGCCCCTTGAAATAAGGGACGATTTTGATTATCGCGTTACCACCCTAGTTGCAGGCCAAAAAAGCCTACCACCTTATTTACATAACGGCTTAGCACCGTCTTTTCCCTTTTGAATACAATTCAATCGAAAAAAGATGCTCTAGGGGCGTAATTCGCGATCATCTATGTGCTGATTTTCACCGACCATCAGCTCTCTAAAACAGGGAAATGATCACTACTTCTCCCTTTCCACGCTCAATTATTCATATACTTTTCTTTATACCATCATTTATATAGGCGTGTCAAATAAGGGTCGGATTTCTCTTCTTACCAACCCTTTACAACGTCACAAAGAGTATCGTAACAAGAGAAAGAATTGGAACCCCAACTAATAACGATACGTGAAACACAACCGATAAATCATTCCCAATCGTCGCCTCCACAGGGTCTTTCGCTGGAGAACCAAGAAAGCCAATTAATCGATCGAAGCGATTGACCGTTTTTGGAAAATCTGGTATTTCTACATGATCACTATCTAAATGCTGCTTTAATTTATATTCACTCTTAAAGGGATTTTCGCTCAATTTCATCCACCTCCAGCAATTGTTTCAATTTCTTTATCCCGTTATGGAGTCTCGATTTCACTGTTCCAATCGGAATATTTAGTATCTCCGCAATCTCTTTTTGCTGCATATCATGATAATAAGAAAGAATAAGGACAGCTCGTTGCTCTTCCGGAACTTTCAAAATTGCTTCTCTTACGGTGAGCCGATCTTCGTGAGAAAATTCTTTTTCCTGAATCGGCACTAAAAATGGTAAAAGCGTACGCCACTTTTTTCTTCTATTTAATTTATTAATCATAAGACGATAACCAATTTGAAATAAATACGTTTTTATTTTGCCTTTTTCAGGTTCATACATATGTTTCTTACGCTCTAACGTCAAAAACGTATCTTGCACAAGGTCGATACTTAATTGTTCATCTCGGTTAAATCGATACAAAAATGTGTATAGCGCTGGTTTGATTAAAACATATAGTTTTTCTCCCGCCTGTTTATCTCCACTTTGATACGCAAGCATGAGTTCCTCCTCAATCCCAATCTGCGCCATAATTTTTGATCTCCTTTATTCCTTTTAACGTTAATGAAATACGGGAAATTAAATATGCACTTGCGACAATAATCCATACTTGCGATTGATTCGTAAAAAATTGAACATACGGGTTTTGTATTGTATGGCCTGTTGAAACTAAAATATTTAATACCTGCACACATATACATGCATACACCGCAAGACAAGCCGAAATCGTATCAAATACATTCCAGCGAAAATACACTTTTGTTTTTGTAAAATCAATTTTATATCCATGTTTCCGTACTATATGTTTTCTATCAAACGGAATGATGATTGAAAACATAACAATCATCATGACCCCAGCTGTAATCATTGATACTTTAAATCCGATTGGCATCGGTAAGAAAAGACCACAAGAAAATACGACTATAATTCCAAGTAAAGCAAAAGCAAGAAGTAATTTATTAGACATATAAAAGCCTCCCTCATCTATTCTTTCATAAATATATACAGACGAGGAAGGCGCTTCGTTCAAATATTATTTAATTTTTTTAATAATCTTCGCAGGATTCCCACCAACTACTACATTATCCGGCACATCTTTCGTTACGACAGCACCAGATGCGATGACCGCATTATCTCCAATTGTTACACCCGGATTAATAATCGCTCTCCCACCAATCCATACGTTATCACCAATTGTAACTGGTTTTCCGTATTCTGATCCACTTATGCGCTCTACTGGATCAAGCGGGTGTGTTGCTGTATAAATATGAACACCTGGCGCTAACATACAGTTCACTCCGATTGTTACTGGACATACATCTAAAATGATACAGTCAAAGTTCGCGTAAAAATTTTCACCCACGTGAATGTTATAGCCGTAATCACATCTGAAAGAAGATTCAAGATGAATGTTATCTCCAGTCGTTCCGAATAATTCTTTTACGATTTCGCTACGCTCTTTTAATTGTACTTCTGGCGTATCATTTAATTTTCTCGTTAATATACGAGCTTGCTCCCTCTCTTGAATCAAAACAGGATTAGCTGGTATGTACATTTCCCCAAGTATCATCTTTTCTTTTTCTGTTTTCATCATACTATCCCCCTACAACTTATATATATAAGTTTATAATAACATAAAAAAAGGTCTGAACGTTGTTTCGTTCAGACCTTCCTCTCTTAATCTTCCATCGTTGATAAGTCACCTGTTGGTAAGTTTAATTCCCACGCTTTTAATACGCGGCGCATAATTTTACCACTTCTCGTTTTCGGTAATTTATCTCTAAATTCAATTTGTCTTGGCGCTGCATGAGCCGCTAGGCCTTTCTTTACAAATTGACGAATCTCTTCTTTTAATTCATCAGATGGTTCGTATCCTGCTCGAAGCGCGATAAATGCTTTAATGATTTCGCCGCGCACTGGATCAGGAATACCAATTACACCAGCTTCTGCAACAGCAGCATGCTCGATTAATTTGCTTTCTACTTCAAATGGACCAACGCGCTCACCTGACGTCATAATTACATCATCAATGCGTCCTTGGAACCAGAAGTATCCATCTTCATCCATATAAGCAGAGTCACCCGATACGTACCAATCTCCCGGCATAAAGTAAGATTCATACTTTTGCTTGTTATTCCAGATTCCACGCATCATCGCTGGCCAACCCTTACCAATTGCTAAGTTACCCATTGTGTATGGAGGCACTTCATTTCCTTCATTATCAACAATCGCTGCTTTCACACCTGGAATTGGTTTCCCCATTGAACCTGGACGGATTTCCATACAAGGGTAGTTACAAATAACTTGTCCACCTGTTTCTGTCATCCACCACGTATCATGAATACGAAGTCCAAATGCGTTCATACCCCAGCGAATTACTTCTGGATTTAACGGTTCACCCACGCTTAATACGTGACGAACTTGTGATAAATCATATTTTTTAATTGCGTCTTGTCCAGCTCCCATTAACATACGGAACGCTGTCGGTGCACTATACCAAACTGTTACACCGTAATCTTGCAGCGCTTCATACCACGCTTCTGGACTAAAGCGGCCACCTAAAACAACATTTGATGCCCCAACTAACCACGGTGCGAAAATACCGTAAGCCGTTCCAGTTACCCAGCCTGGATCAGCTGTGCACCAATATACATCGTCTTCTTTTAAATCTAATACCCATTTCGCCGTTTGATGGTGCTGAACCATTGCGTTCTGCGCATGTAGAACACCTTTTGGTTTACCGGTAGAACCAGACGTATAATGCAAAATTAAACCGTCTTCACGGCCTAACCATTCAATATGTAATTCTTTTGAAGCTTGTTCAAATAAAGGATTGAACGCTACCGTTTTACCGCCTTCTTCTATATTATCTCCAACAAGGAAGACTGTTTTTAAAGCTGGTAAATCATTTAATGGTACGCGCTCTAGCAATTCGGGCGTTGTAATTAACACCTTTGCTTCGCTATCTTCTAAACGATCGCGAACTGCGCCTTCCATAAATGCTTCAAATAGCGGACCAACGATTGCCCCTAATTTCACTGCACCAAGAAGTGCGAAATATAATTCTGGAGAACGCGGCATAAAAATAAAAACGCGATCGCCCTTTTCTACATCGCCATAATTTTTCAGGACGTTTCCTGCTTTATTAGAAAAATCCTTCATTTCCTTAAATGTATACTTCTCTTTTCGCGATCCATCTTGATAATAAAGGGCTACTTTATTCTTTCGATCGGATTTCGCATGCTTATCAATTGCCTCATACGCCATATTTACTCGGCCTGTCTCATTCCAAGTAAAGTTTTTATTAACCTCTTCCCAGTTAAAATTCGCGTATGCCTCATCATAATTCGGCAAATTATTTTCTCCTTTAATGACAGGAAGCGTTTCTACTTTCATACTTTACATCCCCCTCCTATGTATTCTATTATCTATTATAATAACATTATTTAAAATTTTCAGTATATTTGTTGATTTTTAGACAAATTTTTAATGACAAATTTCGATTCACATCGCATATATTATAAAGTACGATATTAATAGATTCACAAACCCTCAAGGTGGTGAGCAATACATTGATTCATAAAAAAATATATAATGCTAGAAATTTAAAAACAGCGAAGGGCACTTTAATTATTGAAGGTCCTGTCTCTACACATAACTTAGAAATGTATGAATTCCATCCAGATTTAGTTGCGTTTCGTCCTGCCGAGCAGCAATATAAAGCAATTGTCGAAATTTCTAAATTGCCAGAAGCTCGTCTCATTATTGCTAGACATGACCAAACGATTGTTGGATATGTTACATACTTGTATCCTGATCCACTTGAACGATGGTCAGAAGGAAAAATGGAAAACTTAATTGAACTTGGGGCGATTGAAGTTGTCCCTGCCTTCCGCGGTTGCGCTGTTGGAAAGAACTTATTAGAAGTTTCAATGATGGACGATTATATGGAAGATTACATTATATTGACGACTGAATATTATTGGCACTGGGATTTAAAACAAACAGGCTTAAATGTTTGGGAGTACCGAAAAGTAATGGAAAAAATGATGAATGCTGGTGGATTACAATGGATGGCTACAGATGATCCTGAAATTTGTTCGCATCCTGCTAACTGTTTAATGGTCCGCATCGGTAAACGCGTTGATACGGAATCTATTCAAGCATTTGATCGTCTACGTTTTCACAATCGTTTTATGTATTAATAAAGGGGGCAACTGGAATGATTGTAGAAGAAATTATGAATCAAGATGTGGTGACATTACATCCAAACGATACAATCGAAACAGCAATCCGAACGATACGTACGAAAGGCATTCGGCACATTCCAATTGTCGATCAAAATAATCATGTCGTAGGCATTATTTCTGATCGGGATGTAAGAGATGCAAGTCCGTCTATTTTAGATGAACAAGTTTCACTCGATATGCTGAAGCAACCACTTGAACTTATTATGAAACATCCTGTTATGACTTGCCATCCTCTCGATTTCGTTGAGGAAATTGCTACTTTATTTTTTGAAAATAAAATTGGCTGTCTTCCTGTTACAAAGGCTGGAAAGTTAGTTGGAATCATTTCTGAATCTACTGTGCTACACACGTTAGTGAAATTAACAGGAGCACATCAACCGAGTTCACAAATTGAAATTCAAGTAAAAAACGAACCTGGTATTCTCGGGAAAGTCGTTGCCATTTTTAGTGAGTTACAAATTAATATCGTGAGCGTTCTCGTCTATCCAGCAAAAGATGAGAATGATAAAGTACTCGTTTTCCGCATTCAAACGATGAATCCGTTAAAAGTGATCGATGCACTTGAAGCAGAAGGCTACCGCGTATTATGGCCGAACATTATGGGGATGCAAGCATGAGTAGCGCGTTTATTTATTCGGATGACTTTCGGGGCTATTCGTTTAGCCCTGATCATCCTTTTAACCAACTGCGCGTCACACTTACGTATGATTTATTACAAAAGGGTGGCTTTATCTCTCCTTCTCAAATCATCTCACCACGGATGGCTACAGATGAAGAGATTGCCTACGTTCATACAGAGGAGTACATAAATGTGGTAAAACGTGCTGGAGAAGGTAAATTAGAAAAATCAATTGCGATGACATATGGACTCGGAACAGAAGATACACCGATGTTTCCAAATATGCATGAAGCAAGTGCATTACTCGTTGGCGGTACATTAACTGCTGTCGATGCTGTTCTTTCCGGGAAAGTAAAACACGCGCTTAACTTAGGAGGCGGCTTACATCACGGCTTCCGCGGCAAGGCATCCGGTTTTTGCATTTATAACGATAGTTCCATCGCTATGAAATATATTCAGAAGAAATACGGTTTACGTGTTTTATATATTGATACAGATGCTCATCACGGTGATGGTGTACAGTGGTCTTTTTACGACGATCCTAACGTATGCACCATTTCACTACATGAAACTGGGCGCTATTTATTCCCTGGAACTGGCGCTGTAAATGAACGCGGACAAGGCAATGGCTATAGTTATTCTTTTAACGTTCCACTCGATGCTTTTACAGAAGACGAATCTTTCTTAGATTCCTATCGAACTGTCGTAAAAGAAGTTGCCGCCTACTTTAAGCCGGATATTATTTTAACGCAAAACGGTGCTGACGCACATTATTACGACCCACTTACACACCTTTGCGCAACGATGAATATTTACCGTGAAATACCGAAGCTCGCTCGCGAAATCGCTAACGAATATTGCGAAGGTCGCTGGATTGCTGTCGGCGGCGGTGGCTATGACCACTGGCGCGTCGTCCCAAGAGCTTGGGCACTCATTTGGCTCGAAATGAACAACATCCAAAACATCTCAGGTTATCTCCCTCCAGAATGGATTGACGCTTGGAAAGGACAAGCCGAAACAGAACTTCCCCTCACATGGGAAGATCCAGACAACATGTATAAACCTATCCCTCGCAAACCAGAAATTGAAGAAAAGAATGCATTAACTGTAGCGAAATCCCTTGAAATTATTCGGAATAATATGAAAAAATCTCTGTACTAAACGAAAAGGAGGCTCGTTTTTGAATAGCCTCCTTTTACTTATTGTCGGTTTCTATCGGTAAGTCGATATATTTTGATAATCGCTGATATATTTTATTTCATAATTAAGTGGTACAACTTTTATGAGAAAAGGTCGTGATATTATGTGGAAGCAAAAAATGATTCACACGAAACGTGGCACATTCGAGCTTTTTACAAAAGGAAATGGCGAACCACTTTGTATTACACATCACTATTCACAATTTAATGAAACGGGTGATTACTTTGCGGATGTTTTCACTTCTACGCATCGTGTATTCCTCATTAATTTACGAGACGCTGGTAACTCTGTAAAAGCTAATCCAGAAAAAGAATTACGTATGATTGAAACGATTCACGATTTAGAAGCTATACGAGAAGCTTTACAACTTCCAACATGGCATTTCGCTGGCCACTCAACAGGTGGTATGCTTGGACTTCTATACGCAATTACGTATCCAAATTCTTTACAATCATTAGTCATCGTTGGAGCCGCAGCAAGTAACTATACCGAAACACCATTTTGCATTTATCACCCAGCACATCCAAAGTTTCATTATATGCAACAACTCATAGAAAACTTGAAACGCCCTCACCTTACAAGTGAAGAGCGAAAAGAACTATCTACTGAGAGAACAAAATTATCACTGCATAAACCCGAAAACTACAACTCTTATTTTTGTAAACCAATCGAAAAAACTATGTCCGCTAGCCGGATGAACGTTTTCGTCAATGAATATCCATCATTTGATTTAAGAGATCATTTACCTTCCATCCAAACAAAGACTCTTATTATATGCGGAAGACATGATGTACAGTGCCCGATTCAATATTCTATCGAGATACATAAGGGTATACGTAATTCTATCTTTGTGACATTTGAGGAGAGTAACCATTATCCCTTTTTGGAAGAAACTGCTCAGTTTACTTCTACTACTCGAACATTTTATAAATCGTTACATTAGTACCATTATTATTAAGGAAAGCTCACAGTCTCTATAAGACTATGAGCTTTTTTCAAAAGAAATATTTCAACTAGTAACAATTAAAAGAAGAACACACAAAATCACCAAACCTAAATCAATAAATACTGCCTTTTTATCTCCTTCTTTTAAACTTATTAGAAAACTAGAAACTATTTTAATTGCAAAAAAGACCATCATAAATAACCAACCAAAATGATCATTTGTATAATCTTCATCATAAAACATTTGTATTGCACCAATAATTAATAAGATAAGTATAATATTAGTCCCGATTTTTAAAGCCTTGTGTGATTTATTATCTTTTAATGTATCTCCCAAAATGTAGCACGCCCTCTCATGCTCAACTATGTTTTATCTTTCTTTATATTTTAACACGAATTACCTATTATTTCCTTTCGTTCAAATAACATAAAAAACCTGCCAATTACTCGGCAGGTATATTACACATTAAAACGATAACCAGCTCCCCACACCGTTTCAATATATTGCGGGTGAGCAGGATCTCTTTCAATTTTTTCACGTAGCTTTCTAATGTGAACAACGACAGTGGCTAAATCGCCAGCTGAGTCTAGTCCCCAAATACGTTCAAATAACTGTTCTTTATTTAATACTTGGTTTGGATGCGTTACAAAGAATGTCAATAAATCAAATTCCTTCGTTGTAAACGCGATTTCTTCATTGTTTATAAAAACTTTTCTCGCTCGCTGATCAATAGAAATCCCGTGAATGTATAGCGTATCGCGTTGCTTACTCACATTTCCTGATAATCTTTCATAACGAGAAATATGCGCTTTTACCCTTGCGACTAATTCACTCGGGCTAAACGGTTTCGTTATATAATCATCCGCCCCTAAACCGAGTCCGCGAATTTTATCTATATCTTCCTTCTTTGCTGAAACAAGTAAAATCGGAATGTCTTTTATAGCACGTATTTGTTTACAAATTTCAAAACCGTTCATCTTCGGAAGCATAATGTCTAAAATAATTAAATCATAATCTTCCTGCAAAGCCATTTGTAAACCTGTCTCTCCGGAATGCTCTACATCGACTTGAAAATCACTAATTTCTAAATAATCTCGCTGTAATTCTGCAATACTTATTTCATCTTCTACTAGTAAAATTCTCTTCATTCTATTCACCACATTCCTGTACTTTTTTCAATGAGAAGAAAATACTTGTACCTTCCCCAAGCTTACTTTCCGCCCAAATTTCCCCGCCATGTTCTTCAATAATTTGCTTCGCTATCGCTAAGCCAAGTCCACTTCCACCTGTGTTAGAATTTCGCGATTGCTCTGCGCGATAAAACCGCTCAAATATATACGGCAATGTATCAGCTTCTATACCTGATCCATTGTCCATTACTTTCACAATAACAGTATCGTTATCACTCAATACTGTTACAGTAATTTTCTTCTCTTCTTTATCCATGTATTTCACACTATTATGAATTAAATTGGATATCACTCTATTTATCTTTTCGCAGTCGGCCGTTACATATAGTGGTGATGAATGTAATTGTAAATGTACTTCTATACCTTCCTCACTTAAATCCATCTGCATCTCTTCTAATAATTCCTGCATAAACACGTTTAATTCTATCGTTTCAAACTGAAAGGGAACTCGATTCAAATCTAGCTTCGAAAACAAAAAGAGCTCATCAATGAGTGTATCCATATGTTTTGCCTTCGTATGAATGGTCGTTAAATACTTATCCATTTTTTCTGGCGTATTTGCTACCCCATCTTTTATACCTTCCACATATCCGATAATAGAAGTAATTGGTGTTTTTAAATCATGAGATATGTTTGAAATGAGCTCTTTTCGATTTTCTTCATACTGTGTTTGCACTTCAATCGATTCTTTTAACTTCTTCCTCATTTCTTCAAATCCTTGATTTAATTGCCCGATTTCATCATGCGATGTAACTGGAATTTGAAAATTTAAATCACCTTCTTTTATTTTCTCAGTCGCATCTTTCAATACAAAGATTGGTTTTATTACACTTCTTGAGACGAGATAACTTAATAATCCAATAAGCAAAATAGCTAACAGTAAAAGCGCTACGAACAAAATCGGAAATAACTTTTGTGTAAGATCTACAAATGAACTTTGTCTTTTTAGTACAAATATACTCCCTTCTTCATCTCCGGGAAAATAAAAATCAAATTTTACATATCGATAAAATGTATCGCCTAGTTCCGTTGTACCACGACTATTAATATTTGCTGATTCAAATTTCGGAAGGGCTTCTTTTAAAGATACACTTTCAAATGTTTTTGTAGCATAAGAAATGGTTTCTCCCTTTCTTACAACTATTTTCACACCTTCTTTTTCAAGTGATGAAACGAACGATTCATCTAATAGTTGTGATTGATTTTTCTTTGCCGCTAATTTCAATTCAATATACGTATTCTCTTCTTCTGGCGTAAGCGGCTTTTGAATATAGGAACTTTTATAGAAATTTTTCACTGATTCCAAGTCTCCTGTTATGGAAAAAACAATTAAAAATCCTGCGACTAATATGAGCGTGATGGAAACGAGAATAACAGCGATATAAGAGAATAAAAATCTTGTTTTAATAGACATATGTTACATCCTCACTTTAACAAACCTTGTTATTCCTAAGCATAAAAATATATGTTCAAATACTCAAGCGATTTTATAGTAATTTTAGCGTCAGTTTATAAAAATTTAATGTTCTTCTTTTACAGTTGAAATGAGGAGGTTGAAATTCCATGTTCAAAAAAACAGTAAGTATGATCTGTTGCGTAATTTTTTTGCAAGGTTGCTCACAAGAACAAGAAGTTAAAAAGGAGATGACAAACATGGAGACATCGCTACTAGCAGCTACTGAGAAACAAGAAACGAATACTGTTATATCGTTACTCAAAAAAGGGGCTGACATAAATATAACGGACAGTAAAGGACGTACTCCTCTTATGATTGCTACATACAAAAATGATGTAAAAACTGCAAAAGCGCTTATTGAAGCAGGTGCTGACGTAAATATCCAAGACGATATGAAAAACAATCCCTTTCTATACGCCGGTGCAGAAGGTTACTTACATATTTTAAAACTAACGATTGATGCTGGCGCAGATCCATCACTTACGAATCGTTACGGCGGAACAGCTCTTATCCCTGCCTCAGAACATGGCTATATCGATGTTATTAACGAACTCCTCACCCGGACATCTGTTGATGTTAACCATGTAAATAATCTCGGATGGACCGCTTTAATGGAAGCGATCGTACTAAGTAACGGAAACGAAACACAACAACAAGTCATTCGCCTTCTTATTGAGCACGGTGCGGATGTAAATATTCCCGACAACGATGGCGTTACCCCGCTAGAGCATGCTCGCGCTCATAATTTTGAAGAGATAGAGAAGATTTTGTTAGAAGGGAATAAGTAAAAGGCTATTTTTTGCCTTCCTCCCCCACCCTATGCTACATTTAACCCGTTACATTACTATTACTAGGGTGGGAATACACATGAACAAACCTAAAATTGGGATGATTGGACTTGGAAGTATTGCGCAAAAGGCCTATCTTCCAACACTTACAAAAGAAACAGATTGGAATTTTGTAGGGGCGTTTACACCTAACGCTGAGAAAAGAAAACAAGTTTGCCAGCAATACCGCATTCAAGACTTTCATTCTATTGAAACGTTAGCTTCAGAATGCGATGCAATCTTCGTTCATAGTTCAACTGCTACACATTATGAAATCGTTTCTGAACTTCTGAAAAAAGGAATCGACGTTTATGTTGATAAGCCGCTAGCAGCTACAGTAGAACAATCTGAGAAACTAGTCGAGTTGAGCGAAAAACATAACCGAAAATTAATGGTCGGATTTAATCGCCGATTCGTTCCTATGTACGTTGCGGCAAAAGAGCAAACTCATAATATTTCATGGGTTCGAATTGAAAAGCACCGCACAAATAAAGTCGGGCCATATACGTACGACTTTACTATGTTAGATGATTACTTACATATTGTAGATACTGCTCGCTGGTTAGCTAACGATGATCTTAACGTCGTTCATAATATGATGCAAATGAATGAAAAGAATGAACTTCTTTACGGACATCATACATATACAACGCCAAGTGGACTGTTGCTTTCTACTGCGATGCATCGCCATGCTGGTACAAATTTAGAGCAAATTGAACTTGTAACGACAGGGAAAATCATTCGCGTAAAAAATATGAACACATTTGAAGTTGAGCAGGAAAATGCAGTTTCTCAAATTGGTTCACCATCATGGGATACAACGTTAAAACAACGCGGTTTTGAAGATGCTGTTCATCATTTTATTGAATGTGTACAAGGAGATACAAAGCCTGTTGTAGATGGATTAGAAGGATTAAAAACACAGCAACTGCTGCAATCTCTACTAGATGATGTAAATAAAAATTAAAACGGATACATTTTTCAGAATTTACTTTCATTCCCATTTCCCCTTTATTTCTGTCGCAAATTTCTATAGAATATGTTGATAGGAATTATAAATTTCATATTGAATCGTGGAAAGGATGGGATTAACACATGTGGAACGAGTTTAAAAAATTCGCCTTCAAAGGGAATGTAATCGATTTAGCTGTCGGGGTTGTAATCGGTGCTGCATTCGGTAAAATCGTTAGTTCTTTAGTAAAAGATATCATCACACCATTACTTGGTATGGTATTAGGTGGCGTTGACTTTACAGATTTAAAAATTACATTCGGTAAATCATCTATTATGTATGGTAACTTCATCCAAACTATTTTTGATTTCTTAATTATTGCAGCGGCTATCTTTATGTTCGTTAAAGTATTCAACAAACTAACTTCTAAAAGAGAAGAAGAAGAAAAAGAGGAAGAACTTCCAGAACCAACAAAAGAAGAAGAACTTCTTGGCGAAATTCGAGACTTATTAAAACAACAAAATTCTTCTAAAGATAGAGCATAATTGAACGGATAAAAAGGCATGTCCCAAGGGGACATGCCTTTTCTATATGCTATAACGTTTCCGAATTCATATGAATAAATAAAATGATACCTGCAACCATAAGTACCATAATACTACCTGCAAACAGTGTAATACCGATGAACATTAAACTCGTGCTCATGTCCACTGATACACTTTCAATAAAAATAGAAATTACATACGTGATAAGGGCAATTCCTGCAAGAATACTTCCTGGAACTAATCGCTTTAAGCCATTTTGTTTTAACGTCATATATGCAAAAATAGCAGTCATACAAAGCGTAATTATCCAAAGAACGATCATCTCTTCTCCCCCCTCACAAGCCTTTTCTTTCTATTATACATGACATTGCCCTACAATAGTTAAATTTGCACTTATGTGACATATAACAAGGAATCATACAATCTATAGAGAAGTCTTCCAGATAAGCTATATACTCGGGAGGATTTCAATTGGAAGATGATATTGTAGGATACTTTAAACAAGTAGAGCGATTCGATTATATTACAATCGACTTAGACAAAAAGTTTTTTTATATTGAAGTTGTGCAATTAGAAACAAATATAACTTTGCTAAAAATATCACTTAACTTAGACAAGGATGAAACTATTATTGCGGGCAATGTGAAACAATACGATCCTTCTAGATTAGAACAACTAATACAAAGTTTTAAACGTACTGCACAAACATGCCTTGAACATAACTTACGAAGTCCTGAAGAACTTTTTGCATTTTGGAAAGGAATTTGAACGTTAGAAATAAATAGATATTTCTAGAGTTAATTAATATAATTACCATATATAAATATTCTTTATAAAGGAGTGTTCATAATGATTTGGATTTCACTAATCGTATTAGCCTATTTCATCATTCTCGTCCCAATACAGTATAACTATATTAAAATGCTCAAGACAAAGCAGAAAAAAATGAACATGTCACAAAACGAACTATACGACAATATGTCTTATGAAGAATCTCAAATACACTATCATTATCAAAGTAACGTATTTACAATACCTGCTTCACTTGTCGCAAGTATTATTTATAGAGTGAAACATGCAGCATAATATGTACGCTGTAAAGTTATTGTTTGAATCTGTTCATTCTGGTGAGCCTGATCCCACGAAAATTGATGAGCATTATGAAGAAAATCAAAATACACTTTTTGAAGAAAGTATTATTCTTGTTACAGCAAACAGTTTAGAAGAAGCTTATGAACTAGGTGAAAAAATAGCTATGCAATCTGAAGAACCGTACGACAATGTGTACGGTGAGCAAGTCACATGGACGTTTCGAAAAGTGTTGCATGTGTTTGAATTAGACGATACACCATTTGAAACTGGAAAAGAGTTATACGGAAGATTTTTACACGTTAAGAAAAACGAAACAGTAGATACAGTCGTACAAAAATACTATCCTGAATACGAATAAAAGCTCACAGCAATCGCTGTGAGCTTTTTTATACTTACTTCGTTGAATCTCTAAATTGGATACGGTGAGGTAAGATAACAGTGTGATCTTCCACTTTTTCTTTATTCATATACTTTGTTAATAGACGCATTGCTACTGCACCGATATCATACATTGGTTGTACAACTGTTGAAAGCTGTGGACGAACCATTAATGCAAGGCGTGTATTATCGAAACCAAGTACTTCTACATCAGTTGGTACGTTTAATCCAGCGTCTTGTGCTGCATGGATTACACCTAGTGCCATTTCGTCAGAAGATACGAAGATCGCTGTTGGCTTCTCATCAAGGCTCCAAAGCTTTTCAAATGCTTCGATACCTGAATCATATGTGTAATCTCCATCGATTACAAGATTTTCATCATATGAAATACCTGCTTCTTCTAAAGCTTTTTTATAACCTTGTAACTTCTTCGCGCTTCCCGCTTTATCAATGAAAGGACCAGAGACGAAACCGATACGCTTATGTCCTTGCTCAATAAAGTGCTTCATTGCGTCGTAAGCTGCTTGTGTATAATCAATATTTACTGATGGCGTTTCATTTTGCTCATCAAATGACGCTGCTAATACGATTGGTACTGGAGACTTTTTGAATTCTTCAATGTGAATGTCTGTAATATCTTCACCCATGAAAACAATTCCGTCCACTTGCTTTCCAAGCATCGTATTTAATAAATGGAACTCTTTCTCTTTGTTTTGGTCAGAGTTACTTAAAATGATGTTATATTTATACATTGTTGCGATATCTTCAATTCCACGAGCAAGTTCTGCATAAAACGTATTTGAGATATCAGGAATAATAACACCTACTGTAGTTGTCTTCTTACTTGCTAGTCCACGTGCTACCGCATTTGGGCGGTATCCTAAACGATCAATTGCTTCTAATACTTTCTTTCTTGTTGTAGGCTTTACATTTGGGTTACCGTTCACAACGCGTGATACGGTAGCCATTGAAACGTTCGCTTCACGCGCTACATCATATATTGTTACGTTCATCTCATCGCACACTCCTTCTATTTTTGTTATCTATTTTTATGTATCGGTTACTTGAATGAAAAAAAGACATCAACTCTATTTGCAGATGCCACCAATCGTCCCGAGTTCTTCCTTTTACTAATGATACGATAAAAACGCAGGCTCATACAATATTTTCCCGCAAAAGTTTCGAAAAAATTCGCTTCTTTTCTCGTATTTTCGTATTTTTTATGAAAAAAAGGGCATTTTTTGTAAAAATATAGATATCTCATATGTAGAAACCTTATTTTAAGCGGTACATTAGTAAATGAAATTTATATTAGAGATGTTTCAAATATATCGACCGCAACTCAAAATATATGAGCGATTTTCCAATTATATCGACTTACCGACAGAAAACGACAATGATAGTCATTTGATGTGCTCTGGATTTGAGCTGGCAATAGAAAGTCACATCGCCCTGTAGAATGCGTTATATCGACAAAGACAGATGTAAATATGTGTCTTTCTTTAAAATCGGCACAGCGGAAACATGAAGCGTATTACACATCGATTTTTCATTGCTTCAGAAAATTGATGTACTTGTTCATAACTTTCTACTGTGCATGGTCCCATAATAAAAAGCAGGTTTCCATCACCATTAATTTCAACAATCGTATCTTCTTGTGACTCTAAACGAGCTTGGAAAGTATGTTATAACATCTAGGCTTCAAATGGTCCATTATTATTCTCTGCGACTACATATAGCATAACTTACCTTCCCGTTTCAGAAACTAATTGTAAGTCACGATCTATTTATTGATATTTTGTATATATTAGCATTTAAATCTCGATTCCTCTAATTTTAAAAATTTTTCAAACCTATTTACTATATCTTCTTTCGTAGTTGGAACTTCTTGAGGCATATAATTAACAAAACTCACCATATCTTCTGGGTAGTGATGCTTTCCATAAAACTCTGCAATTTCATTTAATAATTCATTATCTTCTTTACATCTTTCTTTTATTTCAGATAAACAAACAAATATTAGTTTTCTTTTCTCCTCTATTAATATTGTGCTTTCTTCATCTAATTGAGGAAAATAATTAGTTTTTATTTCTAACAACACCTTACTTAAATCTTCATTAGAGACTCCCCATGTAAGTTCACTAACAAACCCGCTTTCATCACCAATTCCCATCAATTCTACCGCATAATCAGAAATAACGTCTTTACTAAAATAATTTCCTTGGATGCCTACAAAAATAGTTTTCCAATCATACTTAATATGTTTATTTTTTAAATCTTTTAAGTTCATATGATTTCCCTCTTACTTTTTGGAATTTTATTTGGCTTACCCTTCATAAAAGCATTTCCAATAAAAAAAGACAGTTTAAGCACTGTCTTTTTTTACAAGAAGGAAACGAACGGTTTATCGCTGTTTTTCTCTTTTATAATAATTGCCTCAATTTTATTCTCGGACTTTATCTGCAATTGTACTTTCGCATCTTTAGGTAATTTTTCTAACATACTTTGAGCAGCCAATTGGGTAAGAGCCATTAATTCTGTTTTACCATTATATTTAATAACAATATTCATATTTAATGTATCCATTTGATTTTTCTTATAAGACACTTTAGCATTGACTGGAATGTAATCTCCAGAAGAAAACTTTTTTATTGCCTCAGCGAATTCAGTTATTTTTGTATTATCTTCTCCATGTGTTTTTGTAAATTCATCAGAAGGATATGAATATGCTTGCTCATCGATTGTACTCCAATTTCCAAGATTCGTATCGTTCTTTTGAACGGTAGCACTAGCAATATATGTACCATTTTTTAAAGAACTCGTACTTTCTTGCTTAAAGATCGCAAACGTAATTGGAGATTTGTTATACTTGTCATTTTTATTGATAGCTTCTATAAGTTGTCCAGCAACTTCAGTACCCTTAGACATTGCTTCTTCATTTGATACAGTTGACGACATTGCTAACCCAATCACAACACCAGATAAACTTAATTCATTTGAATTCTGTTTCCCGAAATAGTCTTGCTCTATAATATTTGTCAAAACTGGCGCTTCCACTTTCGCGACTAGCTCATCAACTAACTTCTCAGGGATATACTGATTTAATTGTAGTACGTGATTTTCTGTATCAAATTTCTCTTTTGCAATATTCATTAAACCATTTTCATACTCTGCTAAATCTAATTTAGAATTTGTTTTTATATTAGCTGTATTGATAACCTTTTGTTCTTTTAAAGGAATTACAGTTCTATAATAATCTTTAGAAACAGCAGTTCTCGGAATCATACTTTTTTCTTTCGTATCTTTCTGTATAACTTCATCCTTCTTACTAATCGTATCATTACTACAAGCTCCTAGTAATAAACTTACGACCGCGAAGGATAATGCCATTTTCTTCATTACTTAAAACCTACTTTCAACAATCTAGTTATTTAATTTGAACTAATAACAGTGTACCATTAAATATATTTCAACAAAAACAAAAAAAAGAAGCAAGCACCTTTAGCTTGCTTCTTTTTACTTAATATTCTCTTCTAAAGCGGCTTTTTTAATGTTCCAATGAGACGTATTCCATACTACCATCCCATCTTTTATGTATAACACTTGCGGTGATTCATGTTTAATGCTGTACTGCTCCGCAACACGATTCGAAACATCTCTCGCATCCTGTACGTATAAGTAATACGCTGGTACCGCTCTTTCTTCACTACAATACGCTTGAAATTCTGTATAGGCACCATGACTAATCGGGCATGTCGTACTATGTTTAAAAAGAACATAAGGTTCGTTTTTTTCTACTAATACTTCAAGCTCTTCAATTGTTTCAACTTTTGTCATATTCATCACGATTCACCTCTCATACGAAGTTTAGAGCGCTTCTCTTTCTTTTCAGCTTTTTTCTCAAGTCTTTCTAATTTACGCTCTTCTTTTTCAACCTTTTTCTCTTGTCTTGACGCACGATAATGGTTGTATACTTCAATTGCTGCGCTACTCCACTGTACAACTTGCGCTACTTTATCCGCATTATTTTCAATTTCGTCCGTAACAGACTCTGATACATTACGAAGTTTCGTATTTAAAGAATGGATTGTCGTTCCAATTCCATCTACACCAGATACTACTTTATTTAACGATTGTGACTTCTGTTGAATGTCATCAGCTAACGCATTTGTTTTATGTAATAATTGCTCCGTCTCTACGCTAATCCCTTGCATTTGCTTTTCTAAACCTTCTAACGTGCTTGCAACGTTTTCTAACGTCTTCTGAACCGATAACAACGTTCTGCATACATACACTACTAATACAGCGAAAGCAACCGCGATAATAGCCGCACTTACATATAAAAGAACTTGCATTTCATCACTTCCTTTATCTTTTTCTTACTTTCTCCTATTATACAATCATTTTCCGTTTCGTTCTAATCCCTATCTTTTCATTAGAATTTTCATACTTATTCGTTAACTTTAACATAAATGATTCAACAAATTCCACTAAGTAGGTTACAATAGAGGAGGATACATAATTAGTAGGGAGGCTTTACATATGAAAGATCCACGCATTGAAAAGTTAGCATACAATTTAATTAACTACTCTATCCGCTTACAAAAAGGCGAAAAAGTATTAATTGAAAACTTTGGCTTACAAAAAGAACTTGTAACTGCACTTGTAAAAGAAGCATATGCAGCTGGTGGTTTCCCATTCGTTTCTTTAAAAGATCATCAAGTAGATCGCTCTTTATTAATGGGTGCTACTGAAGAACATTTTGAACAAATCGCTGCATATGAAGCAAGCGTAATGAAAGATATGGACGCTTATATCGGTCTTCGCTCTGGCGATAACATTAACGAACAAGCTGACGTACCAAGTGAAAGAATGCAAATTCACGGTCAAACAGTTGGTAAAAAAGTTCATAGAGACATCCGTGTTCCGAAAACACGCTGGGTTGTGCTTCGCTACCCAAATGCTTCTATGGCGCAGCTTGCTAAAATGAGCACTGAAGCTTTCGAAGACTTCTACTTCGAAGTTTGTAACTTAGACTATGGCAAAATGGATAAGGCGATGGATAGCCTTGTTACATTAATGAATAAAACAGACAAAGTTCGCCTAACTGGTCCTGGAACTGATTTAACATTCTCTATTAAAGACATTCCAGCTATTAAATGCTCTGGTCATTTAAACATTCCAGACGGTGAAGTATATTCTGCACCAGTTCGCGATTCTGTTAACGGTACAGTTTCTTACAACACACCATCTCCTTACAACGGTTATACATTTGAAAATGTACAACTTAAGTTTGAGAACGGTCAAATCGTTGAAGCAACTGCAAACGATACAGAACGCATTAACAAAATTTTCGATACAGACGAAGGTGCACGCTACGTTGGTGAGTTCGCAATCGGCGTAAACCCATACATCTTACATCCAATGGGAGACATCCTATTCGATGAAAAAATCGATGGCAGCTTCCACTTCACTCCTGGACAAGCTTACGACGATGCATGGAACGGCAACAACTCGAACATTCACTGGGATTTAGTATGCATCCAGCGCCCTGAATACGGCGGCGGCGAAATTTACTTCGACGACGTACTAATCCGTAAAGACGGACGCTTCGTTGTGCCTGAATTAGAAGCTTTAAATCCAGAGAACTTAAAATAATAATAAAAACGCTCGGGATGTTCTCCGAGCGTTTTTCTATTAATACTGTAATAAATCTTTCGCCACACCTTCTGGCACTTTAAAACTCATTTTCTTATTTTTCATTTTTAATCCTCCTGTACTACATAGAGCTACTTTTCTCACCTTTTGTTTGCTAAAAATGAAAATAATATAAAAGCGCCACTGCAATAGTACCTATTAATATCGGTACATATAAGGGCAGATCCCATTTCATATATCCCCTAGTGCAAATAACAATCACCAGCAATATTTCCAAACAAAACAAAGGTTTTACATATTTCATTTCTTACCTGCCATTTCTATTTTTACATTTGGATTCTCTTTCTCAATAAGCCCCAAAAATTCATTCATATCTTGCGGCATCGCAACCATATGTACTTTATACGCATTCGTCGTAATTTCAAGATTTTTCCCAACTTGGCGAATGATTCTTATCTCTTTCAATACGATATCGTCATTTAAAATACCATACTTTAATACACCATTTTCTACTTTATGCTGTTTAATAAATACTTCCCAAACGAGTGGTACATTTACAAGGAAGCATAAACCCATTCCAATTAACGCTGACATCCACTGTTCTTTATTTGCGATAATCATGACGAGCGGATATACAAACATAAAAGCTAACGTGAGACAAACGAAAATGACTACCGATTTACTTCTTTGAATCGGAATGTTCATACACGCACCCCTAACCTAAATTACACCACTTTTTCCATTTTAGTTCATAAAAAAAGGCCATTTCGGAATGACCTTCTTAAACAATATATCTATAAAATTTCTTATCCACCTGTAACACTGGAAAACTTTTTGGCAAATCTTCTATATCAACACTTTCAAAACCATTCTTTTCATAAAAGCGATGCGCGGCTAAAAACTTCACTGTCGTTCCTAAGTAAATATCTTTCAGCTTTTTATTCTCAGCCCACGAAATTGCTGTTTGGAGCAACTTATGTGATGCACCCCACTCTTTTCCGCGAAATTCTTGTTTCACGAACATTTTTCTTAGCGCTACTTGCTGATTCTCAATATCTAATAAAGCTACTGTTCCAACTACTTTCCCATTATGAGTTGCAACCCAAAAGTTTCCATAATCTCTTTGATAGAACGTTTCTATTTCAAGTAAGTCTGGCTGCTCTTCTTTCGTAATGGGAACATTGTACTCTTTTTGCTGAATATGAACGATAAGATCTACTACTTCATCTTGAAACGCACTTTCATACGGAATAATGCGTATCTTCTCGTTCATCGAATCTCCTTCCATTCTGAAGCTAGTAAACTATATACAGCGATATCATGGAAATGATCATATAGCCATTCATCATCTCTTAAAATACCATCTAACTTAAATCCTAAACGCTCTGGAATAGCACGGCTTTTCACATTTTCAACACCGCATCTAATTTCCATTTTATTTAATTTTAAATTATCAAATGCATAGTGAAGTACAGCCTTCACACTACGCGTCATAATGCCTTTCCCGCCAGCATCTTCTGCAAGGTAATATCCGAGACTCGCCGCTTTCTTCCCCCAACTTACCGGATGAATGCCTACCATCCCAACAAGCTTTCCTTTATAGCGTATGCCACTTTCAAAACCGTCTCCCTCTGCAAACTTCTTTAACCACATCGGACAAATCTCATCATACGCACCAGCAGATTTCATCCCATCCACCCAAGGAAGCCATCTTCGTAAATGATTACGGTTTTGGTTTATTAATTGATATAGTTCCTCTTTATGATGCTTCTCTAATAACTGTAATTCGATTTCATCGTCTACTTGAAGTGTGAACATGTTTTTTAGCTCCCTTTTAGTTTTCTTATTATTCTAACACTTACAGATGTAAATTGTTAAATATTCACACTTTATTTTAAATTTTATATATGAACAACTACTATATATGATTGATATCTAGATATGAATCATATATAGTTAAAGTATGGAAAAAAATGATAATTTTATAATTCAATTACGTAAAGGTGTTTTTGATCTCGCTATTTTGTCCTTAATAGGTAAACAACCTATGTACGGATACGAAATTACAAGTGCATTACAAGAAATCCCTGTATTTCATATCCCCAATGGCTCGATTTATCCTATATTAAATCGAATCACGAAAAACAATTGGGCTGTTTCCTATTGGGAAGAGTCTGGTGATGGCCCAAAAAGAAAATACTATCGTATTACAGACGAAGGGAGAGAAATTTTACATAATCGCTTACATGATTATGATGCCGTGTATCAAGCTCTAATGTTACTAGCTAAAGGAGAGGATAAAAAATGAACAAAGAACAATTCTTTGCAAATGAACTCATAGCTTCTTTCTTACATGACCTTCACAAAGGTTTAATGAAATTACCTACGCCAGCAAGAGAACAACATGTGCTAGAAATCAAATCCGATTTATATGAAAATGCATTACGTAAAGAAAGCGAAGGAATACCATTAGAAGCCATTCCTTCACAAGTGATTGAAGAATTTCTTCCTCCAAAAGAATTAGCAAAGGAAATTGCAGTAGAATATACAGGCGTTATTGAAGAAGCACAGCAATCTACAAATACATTTATTAAATATTATTCTGGCCTATCTATCGGTCCACTTGGCGCTCTATCAGTGCCTATTGTACTAGGCTTCATCAATATTTCAGCTAATTTGCCATTTGTACTAGCTTTTATAGCAAGTAACATTTGGTTCATCTGTAGAGAAAACCATTGGAATACAGACTTATTAAAATACTTTAAAACAATAATTTCCATTAGCTCAAGGCTTTTAATCGCCCTTCCGTTTACTTTTTTCGCAATTCGCATCATCATAACAAAACAATTCGATATGTTTTCATTCTATTATTTAATTGGATATGTACTTTTTAGTTCACTATATATCTTTTTATTAAAGCAACTATACAAAAAGAATAAACAATATCAACAGCTCAACGCTTTTTAAAATATATCGAACACAACAAAAAAAGACGCACAGCTAAGCTATGCGTCTTTTCTATTACTTCTCTGCAACTTGAACTTCTTTTACGTAAGCTGCTTCGAATTTTTGGATGTCTCCTGCGCCCATGAAAATGAGAACGCCGTTTTTATGTTTCTTTAATACATCCGTTGTTGTATCTGTAATCAGTTCTGCACCGTCAATACGCTTTTGCAGATCTTCGATTGTTAATTCACCTTTGTTTTCGCGTGCTGATCCGAAAATATCACATAAGTATACTTGGTCAGCTTTACTTAAGCTTTCAGCGAACTCATCTAAGAACTTTTCTGTACGTGAGAATGTGTGTGGCTGGAATACAGCGACAACTTCACGCTCTGGATGTTTTTGACGAGCTGCTTCAATCGTTGCATTAATTTCTGTCGGATGGTGTGCGTAGTCATCGATAATAACTTGCTCTCCCATCGGCTTTTCATTAAAGCGACGTTTTACGCCTTCAAAAGTTGTTAGTTGATGCTTAACTGCTTCTACATCAACGTTTTCATAATGGCAAAGCGCAATTACTGCTAATGCATTTAATACGCTGTGGTTGCCGTATCCTGTAATTTTGAACGTGTCATAGTACGTATTACGAACAAATACATCGAAAATAGTACCATCTGTTCTCTTTTGAATGTTACGTGCTTGGAAATCATTATCTTCTCCAAATCCATAGAAAATAACAGGTACTTTCGCTTGAATTTTTTGAAGTTCTTCATCATCTCCACATGCAATAATGCCTTTTTTCACTTGCAATGCCATCTCTTGGAATGCACTGAATACATCATTGATATCTGTGAAATAATCTGGATGATCAAAATCAATATTTGTCATAATCGCATAGTCTGGATTGTAAGACAAGAAATGACGGCGATACTCACAAGCTTCAAATACAAAATACTTACTATTTTCTACCCCATGCCCTGTTCCATCTCCAATAAGGTAAGATGTAGGGTGTGCACCTTGCATTACATGGGCTAACAAACCAGTTGTTGATGTTTTTCCATGCGCACCAGTTACAGCAACACTTGTGTATTGGTTCATAAGATCACCTAAGAAGTGATGGTAACGATGTACTGGGATGTTTAATTCTTTTGCTGCTACAATTTCTTCATGCGTATCAGGAAATGCATTTCCTGCAATAATCACTTGTCCTTCTTTTACATTACTTTTATCAAAAGGAAGGATCGAGATATTACGCTTTTCCAACGCTGTTTGTGTAAAGAAACGCTTTTCATAATCAGACCCTTGAACAGTATGCTTCATGTCATGAAGAATTTGCGCTAATGAACTCATTCCTGTTCCTTTAATTCCTACAAAATGGTAAACTGTCATCTTAAAGAACCTCCAACATTTCGAACTAATACAACGGCCTATCTATAAGACAGTATATGAATCTTTTCTTATTTTGGTAATCATCATACATTTTTGATGTAGTGAAGTTATTCTTCCCTTCACTTATCAGGATAAACTCGTACGTACTTCTTTTTTATGTCCATAACAAATCCATTATAGCAAAAAAGAAGCCGCTATACTATGATAACAGAAAAACTGATAGGGTCAATCACCTATCAGTTTCTCTCTCTTTTACATATCTTCTCTTTTTTCTAATTGAACACGCTCTAAACGTGGGTTTGGACGATATTTACGACCAGCTTTCGCTTCTGGTTTTCCATTTAATTCTACGTTATCACCAGTAAAGCCAATATTCATTTTTAATAAGCTACTTCCTACTCCGTATATATCAACAGGTACGTTTTGAGCTTCAAATTCACGAATACGCTTCTCATCAAATCCACCGGTTACAACGATGTCTACATGCTGGAATCCTTCTTCATCAAGAGCTTTACGAAGTGCGAATACAAGCGATGGGTTTACACCACGTGGATCAAATGTTCCAAGTACTTCTGGGTGACGAATGAAGTATTGATCAATCATCGTGCGTGACGTATCTACACGTACACCTTTTAATGTTGATCCAAATTCACGCGCTACGCGAAGTGCATCTGTAATGACATCATTGTTGTAATCAATTAATACAACTAGTTCATCTTCTGGGAATTTCTTATGATATGCCTTCGCCGCTTCCACAACATCACCATTAAACATTTGAATTAATGCGTGAGGCATTGTCCCCATACCACTTTTGCCCCACCATTCATTCATCGCATGCGTCGCTTGTGCGCTCATACCTCCGATGTATGCTGCATAACCATCACCAGCTTGTTGTGTATAATGATCGTCACGGTCTCCCATGAAAATAACCGGTTTTTCTTTATCTACGCTACGCGCAGCTTGGACAACGTTATATACGTTTGTCGCAACCGATGTACGACGAGCTAAAATCCCATCAATGACACCTTCTAAAAA
Organism: Bacillus sp. EB106-02-03-XG38; assembly: GCF_058792175.1. Lineage (NCBI taxonomy): Bacteria > Bacillati > Bacillota > Bacilli > Caryophanales > Bacillaceae > Bacillus > Bacillus sp. EB106-02-03-XG38. The sequence continues at coordinate 182,819 of NZ_JBYTED010000003.1, read as the reverse complement.
TCCGAAATTTTCATAAGGGCCATGAATTGTTAACACTGTTTCAAACGGACTAATATTATCGCCATCTTTTAAAGAGTTAATTTCAAGTTCCTCAGGATTTTTAGCGAATGTTTGTAGCAATGCAATCACTTCATCTGTTCCACAAAGAACTGCATTTTCCTTTTGGAAAAATTGCATCGTCACAACACTTTTCGGGCGAAATTCTTCAATGATTTCTCTAGTCTTTAAAAAGTAAACGGCAGAGAACCAACCTTCTCCAACGCGTTCGTCAAATTTAAATGTTCTATTTGTTAGTCTATTTATTTCACCTTTTAATTTTAATTCAATTTCTTTCATGTCGCTTTACTCCCTACTTTACTATCCAACATTTTCTCTTAGTATACAGCAAAACCGTTTACTATACATTTGTTTCCTGCATAGCAGCGAATTCATCCTCAGAAATAAGGACATCTCTTGGTTTCGTTCCTCTTCCCTCAGAAATAATCCCTTGCGATTCCATCTCTTCAATGAGACGTGCCGCGCGATTATAACCGATGCGGAATTTTCGCTGTACAGAAGATGTGGACGCTCCCCCTTGTTCTACAACAAATTGACATGCATCAAAGAACAATTCGTCTTCCGACTCAGCCTGTTCTGTTTTCGCTAATAAATCCTCTTGCTTAAATAAGTAATTCGGCTTCATTTGCTTTTTCACATGATCAACTGTCTTTTCAATCTCATCATCCGATACATATACACCTTGTACACGAACAGGCTTAGATGTACCGTTCCCTAAGAATAACATATCACCGCGGCCAAGTAATTTCTCCGCGCCACCAATATCGATAATCGTACGCGAATCAACTTGAGATGATACAGTAAACGCAATACGCGTTGGAATGTTTGACTTAATTAAACCTGTAATAACATCTACAGATGGACGCTGCGTCGCTACTAATAAATGAATACCACAAGCACGTGCTTTTTGTGCAATACGACAAATCGCTTCCTCAACATCACCAGGTGCTACCATCATTAAGTCAGCTAACTCGTCAATAACGATAACGATATAAGGTAATGTCTCTCCCGGAATTTCTCGCTCACTTACAATCGTATTGTAACGAGTTAAATCACGAGCACCTGCGTGTGCAAACAATTCATAACGGCGCTCCATTTCTTCAACCGCCCACTTTAATGCTGCTGTCGCTGCTTTTACATCCGTAATAACAGGTGCGACAAGATGCGGAACAGAATTGTATGGTGCAAGCTCAACCATCTTCGGATCGATTAACATTAACTTCACTTCATGTGGTTTCGCTTTATATAAAATACTCGTTAAAATTGCGTTAATACACACACTTTTACCAGAACCTGTTGCACCCGCAATAAGTCCATGTGGCATTTTTCGAATATCCGTTACAATTGGATCTCCTGAAATATCAAGCCCTAGCGCAACCGTAAGCGGTGATTCGCTCTTTGTAAACACAGGACTTCTTAAAATTTCACGAAGAAATACTGGCTTACTTTCTTTATTTGGAACTTCGATTCCAATCGCACTCTTCCCTGGAATCGGTGCTTCAATACGAATATCTTTCGCTGCTAAGCTTAATTTAATATCATCACTTAAATTTGTAATTTTATTTACTTTCACACCCGGGTCTGGCTGTACTTCAAAACGAGTTACTGCTGGACCTTGCGATACATTAATAACATGTGCGCCAACATGGAAATTATTAAACGTTGTATCTAATAATTCTTTCTGTTCATCCAACCATTCTGTATTATCTAACGCTGCTTGCTGCGGAATCGATAGCAATGTTAATGGCGGAATTGCATATGTCGGTGGTGTTTGCAATACATTTCGCATATCGTTCTCTCTTTGATTTACAACATATGCTTTCTCTTGTACTTCCGTACTTGAAATTGGCTTTTGTACTTGCTCTACCACTACTTGCTGCACTGGGCGTTCTTCTACTTGTGGTTCTACTGTCACTTGTTGCACTGGTTGTTCTTCCACTCGTGATTCTGCCATCACTTGCTGCATTAGCTTTTCTTCCACTTGCGGTTCTACTACCACTTGCTGTACAGGTGTTTCTTCCACTCGCGATTCTACCACCACTTGCTGCATTGGCTTTTCTTCCACTTGCGGTTCTACTACCACTTGCTGTACAGGTGTTTCTTCCACTCGCGATTCTACCACCGCTTGCT
>NZ_JBYTED010000003.1:179945-180533 GCF_058792175.1 Bacillus sp. EB106-02-03-XG38 | reverse complement strand
GCATTGGCTTTTCTTCCACTTGCGGTTCTACTACCACTTGCTGTACAGGTGTTTCTTCCACTCGCGATTCTACCACCGCTTGCTGCATTGGCTTTTCTTCTACTTTTGGTTCCACTGCCGCTTGTTGCACTGGTATTTCTTCCATTTGCGGTTTCACTACTTCTTGTTGCACTGGTGTTTCTTCTACTTGTTGTACAGGCTTATTCTCTACTCGTTCACTCTTAGAAGATTGCATTGCATTCGCTCTAGCCGCATGTCTTTCCATTAATCGCGTTCTGTCTTGTTTCAACATAACAACATTAAATGGTACGTGACGCTTTTTCTCACGTTTTGGTTCTTCTTTTTTTACAACTGGTTGCTCTTCTGCGACCGGTGTTTCTTCTTCAACTTGTTGTTCTTCTGCAATCGGCGCTTCCTCTTCAACTCGTTGTTCTTCTGCGACTGGTGCTTCTTCTTCAACTTGTTGTTCTTCTGCGACCGGTGCTTCCTCTTCAACTTGTTGCTCTTCTACGACCGGTGTTTCTTCTTCAACTTGTTGTTCTTCTGCAATCGGCGCTTCCTCTTCAACTCGTTGTTCTTCTGCGACTG
>NZ_JBYTED010000003.1:179622-179846 GCF_058792175.1 Bacillus sp. EB106-02-03-XG38 | reverse complement strand
GGTGCTTCTTCTTCAACTTGTTGTTCTTCTGCGACCGGTGCTTCCTCTTCAACTTGTTGTTCTTCTGCGACCGGTGCTTCTTCTTCAACTTGTTGTTCTTCTGCAATCGGTGCTTCCTTTACAACTTGTTGTTCTTCTGCAACCGGTGCTTCTTCTTCAACTTGTTGTTCTTCTGCGACTGGTGCTTCTTCTTCAACTTGTTGTTCTTCTGCAATCGGTGCTTC
>NZ_JBYTED010000003.1:179178-179525 GCF_058792175.1 Bacillus sp. EB106-02-03-XG38 | reverse complement strand
TCTGCAATCGGTGCTTCCTTTACAACTTGTTGTTCTTCTGCGACTGGTGCTTCTTCTTCAACTTGTTGTTCTTCTGCAATTAAAACATCCGCAAAGCTTTGAACATCTTTCTTCGTTTGTTCATCAGCCTCAGCAACATGTATGAATTCATTCTTTTGTTCTATTGCTTCATTTAACACCATTTCTTGCTGCGTTTCCTCAAGTACTACAGATTCCGCTTCTTCTCGCTCTTCTGCTTCTGCAATTACTTCCACTTCTTCTGACTCTTCTGTTTCCGCAATTACTTCCACTTCTTCTCGCTCTTCTGTTTCTGCAATTACTTCCACTTCTTCTCGCTCTTCTGTTTC
>NZ_JBYTED010000003.1:0-179078 GCF_058792175.1 Bacillus sp. EB106-02-03-XG38 | reverse complement strand
ACTTCTACTTCTTCTGACTCTTCTGCTTCTGCAATTACTTCCACTTCTTCTGACTCTTCCGTTTCCGCAATTACTTCCACTTCTTCTCGCTCTTCTGTTTCTGCAATTACTTCCACTTCTTCTCGCTCTTCTGTTTCCGCAATTACTTCCACTTCTTCTCGCTCTTCTGTTTCCGCAATTACTTCTACTTCTTCTGACTCTTCTGCTTCTGCAATTACTTCCACTTCTTCTGACTCTTCCGTTTCCGCAATTACTTCTACTTCTTCTGGTATTTCCACAACGATTGTTTCTTCCAGTTTTTCTTCTGCTTTGACAATCACTGATTCTTCTGGTGCTTGCTTTTCTACTTCGATAGTAGGTTGTTCTATTTCTGTATTACGTTTAATTTCTTCTGATAATATTGTACCCTCGTGCTCTACTTTAGAATCTAATAATTCCGCTTGTAGAGTGTTTTTTGCCACTACATCACTTTCTTGCTTCGCATCTTCCATACGCTCAGCAATTGTTTCGTGAAGTAATTCAACCGTTGGAACTTCCTGCGGTGCACTCATTTCTTGAACCACTTCTTTTTCTTCTACTATAGGTTCTTGGCGTTCAATTTCATAACCGTTTTTCTCTAGCCATTGATCGACAACGGACTTTTCTTCCTTTTTACTTTGTTGATCTGGCTGATCCACTCCTGCATGACTGGAAGAATTCGTTGCTTGTCCTTGTGAGAAATCAGATAATGTATATCCTTTTTTCTCTAACCATGCATCAACGACTGGTTTGCCCTCTACAGATATTTCAAGGTCTTCTCTTTCCTTTTCTTCCTCCTGCTTCTCTTCCTTTTTCTCTACTGAAGGACGATTATATCCGTAAATTGGCGAAATCATTTCTGTTGGACGAAATGGTCTACGGTTACTTTCTTGCGTAGGTGCAGATGCTTTCTTTACGATAGGCTCTCGCTCCGGTTCATATTGCATTTCCGGCTCTTCATATGTAGAAACTACCTTCTCCACATACTGTCGTCTACTTCTTTCCACTTTGATTCCTCTTTGAATAGGCTGCTCTTCATATGTTACAGCTTGAACAGGTTGTTCTTCAAAATGCCCTGTTTCTATAACATCTTCTTCATCGAACCCATTATCTGGTACTAATGGAAAACGGCATTTACCTGCATTTCTACTTGCCATTTGTGCTTCTCTTGCTTCAGTGTAGTGGTTTACACGAGGAATTTTCGGCTGACTTTCAACTTGCTTTGGTACTTCTTTATTCATCGCTGTTTGTTCTTCCTCTTTGTTAAACAGCTTTTTCATCCAATCTAACATGCTTACCACTCTTTCTACTAAATAGTAACATCCTTTATTGTATCAGCATTCGGCAAAAAGTGCAGGTAAAATTAAGCATGTCATATTTATCCATAATATTCTAATTTACGAGTGTTTTCATATGGAAAAACGCACCCTTACATGTAAGACTGCGCTCAAGCTTTACTCTTCCGATATTCATCTACACTATCCGTTACACTTTGCAATAAAGAATTTATATACTGCGGGTCAGATAATTTTTTATCTTCTTCAGGGTTTGACATAAATCCAAGTTCTAATAGTACACCAGGTACTTTGGACCAATTAAATCCAGAAAGGTCATCCCTAAATTTAATTCCATTTACCTTCACTTGCTGATTCTCTCTCATTTTATTTACGATCGTTTGAGAGATTTGAAGGCTTTCCGCATAAATCTCTTTCGTATACGGACTTCCTTCTGCCGGTGTCAATACAGCAAATCCACTTTGATTCGGATTTTCAGCACCATCTGCATGAAGACGTAAAAATAAATTCGCCTTATGATCATTCGCCAATGTCGCACGTTCCTTATTACTTATATCAACATCTTGTGAAGTTCTCGTCATTAATACTTGCATTCCCTTTGCTTCTAACTTTTCTTTTAATACGAAAGCCATTTCTAATACAAGAACAGCCTCTCTTTTTTTCGTGACAACACCAGTTGTACCATCTGTCACTTTATATTTTTGCGTCGTCGCTCCTGGCCCAATCGGCTCTAAATTTAAATTCGCCTTTTGTTGATGGCCCGGATCAATAACAACGAGAAACTTTCCTTGTTTTTCATTACTCTCTACTTTTTCTTCATTATTTTGCAGTGGTTGCTCGGCTAGCTGCACTGGCGTAGCTTCCTCTTTCTTTTCCTCAGCCGGCACTTCCTCCTGCTTCTGCTCCACTTGCTCAGTTGTTTGAACTGCTTGCGGTTCTTCTTTCTTTTCTTGTTCTGCTTCCTGCTTTTCTACCGGTGCGTCTTCCTTGTTATCTTTGTTTGTTTCCTGCATAGAAGATGTTACTTCTTTTTTCGGCTCTTCTTGCGAACAACCGCCCATATATATGCCAATGAATGCAATCATACTCATTATTTTTATATACTTCATGTTTTTCTCCCATCACTTTGCACCGGTCTCAAAGTTTTTCTTATAATTGTTTTATAATCTCATCCATATTTCCAATATGAACGGGTTGCCACGTTTCAGTACCACGCTCTGCAGTATAAACTAAATACGTATCATCAGACACATTTACGAAAACTGGATCCCCCATATCTGTTTCGTATCCGATAACAATCCATTCTTCTTTCCATTTTCCACTTTCTTCACTTATTAATGAATTTTTATGTTTATCATATCGATAACCGATTTGTCCTTTTTCTAATTCATTTTCACTAAACAAATATATTTCATAGGAACCTAACTCGATATCTTGCTGTTTTGAAGTTTCAATTCGTTTCAGAAGTTCTGCGATTTTTAGTTGTTGTTTCATATTTCTATCCCCTTCTATTTTTCTAAATTTTAACTATTTTGTTTATAAAACACAATATAGATTTTAAGAAAAAAGGTGACATCCTTATGAATATGAACGATTTTCTACATATATCTATCACAACTCACAATATATCAACGATTCAATAGAAAAGAGAGGTTATCCAAAAGGACAACCTCTCTTTTCTTACATCAATTAAAATTTAAACTCTTGTCCAACTTCAAAGCTATCTTCTAATACAAGAATACCTTTTTCTTGTGGAGCATCTGGAAGCTCTAATTCACGCGCTGAGCAAATCATTCCAGAAGAAGGAACTCCGCGAAGTTCAGCTGGTTTAATTAGCATACCGCTTGGCATTACAGCGCCGATTTTTGCAACGACAACTTTTTGTCCTGCATCAACGTTTGGTGCGCCACATACGATTTGTAATGTTTCTGTACCGATTTCTACTTTACAGATGTTTAACTTATCAGCATTTGGATGCTTCTCTTTTTCAGCTACATAGCCTACAACAAATTTTGGAGAAAGATCTGCTTCTACTGTTTCTTCAAAACCGTTCTTCGCTAAAATTTCGTTGATTTTTTCTACAAGTTCTTTCGTTAATGTTAAGTTACCTGTTTCTTTTACTTCTAAGTAAGAAGATGCATTAAAGATGTTGAATCCTGCCGTCACGTTGCTTTCACGATCGTATACGCGTGCAACATCTCCTTTGCGATCAAAAGTACGGTTCTCTAAAGTAATATCTTGTAAGGCAACAATTAGAGTGTCACCAATTCCTTCAAGGTTGTAAAAAACGTTCACTTCGTTCATCCTTTCTCTTTTCCATCTGTCTTCTTCCGATTTTTCGCTAAAATAAAGATTGGTTCAAAGTCCCCATCTTCATATACGAATGAAAGTGATGTAATCGGAACATGCCCTTCGGCAAAAAATTTCATTGTCATTTGTGCAATAATATCATAACCGATTTCGTTGACGATATCAGCAATAATTAATACATCTTGGTGAGGAACAGCAACAACCATGTCACCAGAAATCTTTTCACGCATCGATTGTAATAACGATTCGTTTAAAATACGAGTCGCATCATACCCATCATTTGTGTTTAAGAAGTAGAATGTATTCCCTGCTACTGTGTCTTGTTTAAATTCATAACCTAATGAGCGAGCGTTGAATAATGCCATTTCACGCACTTGTTGCTCTGTAAGCCCTAATTTTTGTAATAAACGCTCATCAATTAAACGATATGTTTTATTCGAATCTAGCGCATAGTAAATACGTGTTTCCGCCGTATGATCCGTCATAATGAACGGATTTCCTTCTTCTGCTTGTTTCGGGAAAGAAGTAGAGCGAATAACAGGTAAAATCTTCGCCGCGCTATTTTCTTCTTTATGCATCGCAATTAACGCTTCTTGTACGTAATAGGCAACCTCTTCAATCGCCTTGTCTTTATTCACTTCCCATTTTGCTACAACTCCTGGAAGCGATACGTTAATACCTTTTTTCGAGTCTTTTTGCTCTATACGTAGAACTTCTTTCTCGCTATCATACTGAAAGTCCCATTCCGGACGAGATAATTTCTTCATTAACTCGTCTTTCATCTTCTTACTTGTCATCTTCATCTCTTTTTCCTCCCTTCCAAAAAAATAACCTCCCCCGCGAAGGTAGAGGTTGTTTTACAATTCAATTGGCAAATTGCCTTATTTTAAACCTTCAATGAACTCTTCGATTTGTTCTTGTGTTTTACGATCTTTGTTTACATAGCGACCTGTTTCTTCACCTTTATTGTACGCTACAAAGCTCGGAATGCCAAATACGTCTAATTTTACGCATAGATCAATAAACTCATCACGATCTACATAGTAAAATGAGAAATCACTATATTTCTCTTCTACTTCTGGCATAAATGGGTCTACGAAGCGGCAGTCTGGACACCATTCTGCTGAGAACATAAAGACTACATTCTCTTCATTTTTTAATTGTTGGAATTGCTCCATGCTTTCTAATGATTTCATCTATATTTCCTCCTCTAACGAGTGCATTTTTTCATGTTATAATCTTTCTTTTATACTACCATACATCGCGCACGGTGCAAGGTTTATGCTTGCTTTTCATCATACTTATATTGCCCAACAAGTAACTTAACAACGTGTACAAATAATTCCGTACGGTCGACATAATCATCCGTAAAAATACCGATTGCACCTTCGTGACTACGAATATCTTTTCTCTGTACAAACTCTTCCATCACTTCACTTAACTCCTTGCCATCTTCAAGAGGAGCTAAAAAATCATCTGGCAACTTAATACGCGCCCCGCCTGCAACGAATATTTTCCCGTCACTTGTTGCTAGCGCGCCCCAGTTACACATAAATAAACCGTGCTCCGTTTTCATTACACCGCCTTCTAATCCAATGCCGATTTGCGCTTTTCCTTCTTGCAGCGCTCGCTTCGCTCTATTAACCGCTCCTTGCATCGTCTCTTCATCTGAAAAAGGCTGGTTCGCTACCCCTGAAGGAACAGAAAGAGATGTAATTGTAGCCTCTTTCCAAACCTTCTCCACAGCTCCAACCTTCGTTTTATTCTTCGATCCAACTACTACTTTCATTTCGTTCACCTCTATAAAAATTCATGATTTCGCCCTACTTAAATTAAACACTAACCACTACCACATATCACCGGGGCACTTATTCAACCTAAAAAAGAAGTTTTTTGCCGAACTCGACTCAAAAACAACCTTCCTCTCTCTTCCTACTTGGGGTCTCAATACATCATTCGAACACCAATTAAGCACTGACCCCTTCTACACATGGATGGGTCATCTATTCAACCTAAAAAAAGAAGGGTTTTTCACCCTTCCTCCTTACGCGTTATTCTTAATTGTTTCTAACGTCGTTTTATCCGTTGCTCTTACAAGCTTCGTAATTAACTCTTTCGCTGCTGCATAGTCATCAACATGTAAAATAGAAGCATGTGTATGAATGTAGCGCGCGCAAACACCAATTACTGCTGATGGGATACCAGAGTTACTTGTATGTACACGGCCCGCATCTGTACCACCTTGTGAAATAAAGTATTGGTACGGAATGTTGTGTGTTTCTGCTGTATCTAAAATGAATTCGCGCATTCCTCTATGTGTTACCATCGTACGGTCATAAATACGAAGAAGAGCGCCTTTTCCTAATTGACCGAACTGCGTTTTGTCACCAGATGCATCATTTGCTGGACTTGCATCAAGCGCATAGAAAATGTCTGGTTGAATCATATTTGCAGCAGTTTGTGCACCACGAAGACCTACCTCTTCTTGTACAGTCGCACCAGAGTATAATGTGTTTGGTAATGTTTCATCTTTTAATTCTTTTAATAATTCGATTGCAAGGCCACATCCGTAACGGTTGTCCCAAGCTTTCGCCATAATTTTCTTTTCATTTGCCATCGGCGTAAACGGGCAGATTGGCACGATTTGTTGTCCTGGTTTTATACCAATTTCAATCGCATCTTCATAGCTGTCTGCACCTATATCAATTAACATATTTTTTATATCCATCGGTTTTGCACGTTGCGCGTCACTTAATAAATGAGGAGGAATAGAACCAACAACCCCAACAACAGGACCATTCTTCGTCATAACTTGTACACGTTGTGCTAATAGAACTTGGCTCCACCAGCCGCCTAACGTTTGAAAACGAAGCATTCCATTTTTCGTAATTTGCGTAACCATGAAACCTACTTCATCCATATGACCTGCTACAAGAACACGTGGGCCAGTTTCGTCCCCTTTTTTCAGACCAAATACGCTACCTAAACCGTCTTGTACAATTTCATCCGCATATTTGCTTAATTCTTGCTTCATAAAACGGCGTACATCATGTTCAAAACCTGATGCACCTTGTAATTCTGTTAACGTACGAAATAATTGTAATGTCTCTTTATTCACGAAGTCCCCTTCTTTCAAACCTTAGTAGAATACCTCTTTTATTGTAACGAAATTTTCGAAATGTTTCTAGTTTCTTCTTTTTTAGCTGTATTTGCTTTATAATTATTATCGGTACACTATTTTTATTTTATAGAATTGAGGTGAAGATATGAGCTGGAAAGGTTTAGTAGCAGGTCTTGGCGTTGGTTTCGCAGCTGGTTATTTTGTTGCAAACAAAGTACAAGAACAATCCCATATTTCTTCAGAAAAAGCATTGAAAATGGTGAAACAAGCATTAAGTCATAAAGGTGAAATTACTGGCTCTTGGGTACATATGGTTCCAGAGACATTTGAAAAATATGATGTCGCATACGAAGTTTATCGCGGCGGTCTTACAACGATGTTAGATGATATACAAGAACGATTTGAATTTTTAGTTGATGCTAAAACAGGTACTGTTTTAGAGGTTATAGCAGCATAAAAAGAGGGTTCCCATTAGGTGAACCTCTTATTTTTTTGTGGATAGTAATTGAAATGATATCAGCGATTTTCTAAATTTATCGGCGCAACTCAGTTTATATCAGCGATTTTTCAAATATATCGACTTACCGACAAAAAATGACACCAAAAAGGAGGCTATCCCAACAGATTGCTGGAACACCCTCCCATTTTTATGCTTCTATACTCGTTTTTCTCTCTATCTTTTCTACAATATGCCCTTCCTCATTCCACTTTACTGCACGGTAATACGCGTCATGATAAAACGTAAACCAAGCATCGTTTTCAGCGCCATACTTCATCCACTTTTGCTTATTTTCAATTGATGTCATCGGATAATCATCATAAGCCATTACCCATAATACATTTTGATGTGCGTGCGTCGGCAATAGGTCCGCTAAATGAAGCATCGTTTCACCTTTGCTTTCTAACGCAATAACTGCATGCCCATTACTATGACCGCCTGTATGCGCCATTTTTATTTCATCTGTAATTTCTATTTCTTGATGGAATGTAACAACTCGATCTACAATCGGCTCCCAATTTTCCTTCCAATATGTATTGCGTGATCTAATATTTGGGTTCCTCATTTCATTCCATTCTGTTTCACTTACGTAAATTTTCGCATTCGGAAACGTCGGTACAAGGTGATCACCTTCCCATTTTGTTAAACCAGATGCATGATCAAAATGAAGATGCGTCATTAAAACGTAGTGAATATCTTCAGGCTTTAATCCTAGTTTTTCTAATGATCCGTGAACCGATGATTCTTCTGTTACACCTTGATTTCGCTTCATCTTCTCATTCAATTTACCATTTCCTATTCCGGAATCAATGAGCATGTTTCCGTCTTTCGTTTGCAAAAGTAACGGATCTGTTCGTAAATAAATATGATTTGTATCATTATGTTTATACTTACGTGACCAAAGCACTTTCGGCACAACTCCAAACATCGCTCCCCCGTCTAAATGTGTGTTCCCGCCTTTTAGCCACGTTACTTTTATATCTCCAACTTGTAACTGTTCCATTACACATCCCCCTTTTTAATTAATTTTAACATAAAATTCTGATTATTTTAGATAGAAAAAACCTATGCATTACTGCATAGGCTCTGTACGATATTTCGCTTCCACTCGGTAAATACGATGACCTTTACTAGAGAATTTCTCTTCGTATTCTGTCATAATATTTCCTTCATAATCACTATTATGAAGATCTAGGCTAAGGTAAGTTAATAACATACCATACTCAGCCATACTCATTAGAGAGTATTCAAATAAACCTTGGTTATCTGTTTTGAAATGAATTTCTCCGCCCTCTACTAACACTTCTTCATAATTGCGTAAAAATGTTTTATACGTTAAACGACGCTTCGTATGACGCTTCTTTGGCCATGGATCTGAGAAGTTTAAATAAACGCGATCAATCTCACCTTTTGCAAAGAAAACTGTTAAATCTTCAGCATCTTTATTAATTAACTTTAAGTTCGGTAATTCTTCTTCAATTAATTTATCAAGTGCATCTACAACAACACTTGTGAATTTTTCAATTCCAATATAATTAATATGAGGATTCGCTTTTGCCATATCATACATAAAGCGGCCACGACCTGTACCTACTTCAATATGAATTGGTTGTTCATTTCCAAATACTTCTTTCCAATTACCAGCGCGCTCCTCTGGGTTTCCGATTACGATATGTGAATACTCATTAATTCGATCCATTGCATATGGTTTATGTCTTAAACGCATAGATGTCTCCCTCTCTTTACATAGCTATTTTAAAGGAATAATTCCTTCTTTCTGTTTTTAAATCAATCTACCAAACAAAAAACCAAGTACGTACGAGCACTCGGTCCGTTTCTTTCAAGTATAAGATGTACCATTTTGATAAAAACTACATACAGCATTAAACATTCCATGACGAAACAGCTTTTTCTCTTACATTTCTAGAAAGAGAAAAACAATCGAAAGGATGATCCGTTCATGCCAATTAATCAACAACATCAATTAGAAGTGCTGAAAGATATTTTAGTCAATCACCAAAGTGATTGTTGCGGGACAGTTTCTGAATGCGAGCAATTAGAGCGCCTCATTCAATCGTTACTCGCAAACGATAATGTAAGTAGTGACGCTAAAGCAATGCTAAACGATGTATATTCTTATAGTCAATCGGGTAAATCTTCCTCTAATTTGGACAACCACATTTCCAATAATCAAGAACAACTTACACAGTGGATTGCTGGAATGGACAATTTTTCTTAAGTATTACTCTGAAGCAAGTAGTTGCTGTAAATATTGATGCCAATATTCAGCTTCTGCTTGCTGCTTTTTTGTTGTATGCCATTGAATAGACAAAATCGTTTGTGCTATTACATACCATCTCATACGCCTAAGCAGCGATTCATCCATTTCAATATCATAATAACCGAGCCACTCACTCCATTCGTGGCGCGGAATGTACCAATATAATAACATACCAAGGTCTAGAGCTGGGTCAGCAATTACAGCTCCGTCCCAATCAATTAAAAACAACTCATCTTCATCCGACAATAGCCAGTTGTTATGGTTTACATCACAATGGCATACAACGAATTCATTGTACTCAATCTCTTTTAATGAACCCATTAAATATTGAAGGCCTTGCTGAATTGTTTCATCATCCCTTATATCTCCTCTTAAAACGAGTTGCAATTGTTGTAATAACTCTTGTGCGTGAAGCGGCTGCTTCCCAAGTCTTTGAATCATCTGTACAAGTGCTTTAGAGGAGTGTATTTTCTTCAAAAGTTTCGCAACACGTTCTAGTTTCATATCCTCTGGCTCTAGCTTCTGTCCCGGAAGCCATTTTTGAGCAGAAATTACATCACCGTTCGTTACCCTTCTTGTCCAAAGTAATTTTGGAACAATTCCTTCTGCTGACAATACCGCTAAAAAGGGCGATGTATTCCGCTTTAAAAATAACTTTTGTTGTCCGTTTTGCGCAATATATGCATCGCCCGTTACTCCACCAGCCGGTACAAGACTCCACTCTTTTCCTAATAATTGTTCCAACCATTCCATATTCATTACCCGTTAACAAATCCTTATCTTTTATAGTTATGAAAAGAAAAACCGCAACATTTCTACACATGTTGTGGGTTCATATATATTTTACTGTAAATGAAAAGAAATTTTGGCATAAGCCAAAAACTCTCTATTTTATTTTACAAAACCAGTCATAGAATGACAACTTATCAAAATCGTCACCTTTGTCAATTCTACATTTATTACATTCTCATCGTCAAGTAGCGATTTGTCACATTATCGTCAATATATACGTGCTAATTGGAGCGAGCCTAAGTTCCTTTCCTCTAAATGAAGAAATTGGCTCTATTTTCGCTTGCTTTTCGTTTACTAACACATGCCACGTTTCTTCTTTCGGAAGTTGCACCGTTTTAGCTTCTAAACCACTATTAAATAAAACGACAATCTCTTTCCACGGTCCAAGCGATTCTGCATGCTCTAGGTGGTATGCAAGTACTTCTGGAGATGTTTGCAAAAAAGTCATGTGCTTTTTTATGAAGTCTGCATTTTGTAATCGAAATGCTCCGTGCTCTTTACGAATCGCAATTAAACCTTTTATATAGTTAACGGTCTCTATCTCTTTCTCTTTTCGATCCCAATCTAATTGATTAATTTCATCATTTGCATTATAACTATTTTCATTTCCTTGCTTCGTACGATAAAACTCTTGCCCAGCATGTAAGAAAGGAATGCCTTGCGACAGAATCACCATTGCGCTCGCTAGCAGATGACGTTTTTTCAACATCTCTTCTGACTCTTCATTGCTGCGCATTAATTTATCCCACATCGTCATATTGTCATGACATTCTACATAATTAATGCTTTGTACAGGCTCTAGAAACAAACCTGTTTCTTTCATACTCAAAAGGCTTCCTGCTGCTATATACTGCAAATGATTACAGTCTACATGCCCACCAAATGCAAAACCGCGCTTATTTATATGAAAGGTACTCCCTTTTATCCCATCACGAAATTGATCATTAAATTGCGCAATATGCGGCATTTTCTTCGCATTATTTAGCGTTGCTTTTTCTTCAGTTGGAAGTGGTGTTTGTAGATCCCATCCTTCCCCTAATAGCAATGCATCTTGTTTTATGTTTCGCACTTCTTTTTCTATTATATTCATTGTATCAACATCTAAAATTCCCATTAAGTCGAATCGGAATCCATCGACATTGTATTCAGTAAGCCAATATAAAATAGACTCTACAATGAATTTCCTCATCATTTTCCGTTCAGATGCTATATCATTCCCGACTCCCGTCCCATTAGAGGGCATACCATTTTCACCATGACGAAAATAATATCCTGGGACAAGCTTTTCAAATGATGATAGCTCTCTTTCATACACATGATTATATACAACATCTATAATCACTCTAATGCCGTGCGCATGAAATGTTTCAATTAACTGTTTACACTCTATTATCCTGTTATACGGGTCAGAGGGATTTGTAGCATAATATCCCGTTGGTGCATTGTAATATAATGGATTGTAACCCCAATTATAGGCAGAGGAAGGATTCGCCTCATCTACACCGCCGAAACAATATAAAGGCAATAATTCAACATGTGTAACACCTAAATCTTTTATATGAGACAAACCTGTCAATGTCCCATTTCGCCCTGTTGTTCCTTCTTCCATTAGCCCTTTATACGTTCCTTTTTTACTTACTCCACTATTCGGATGAATAGTGGCATCACGAATATGCAGTTCATACAATATGGCATCTGTCATTGCTTGTAATGGTGGTAATTGCTCCCCCTTTGTTACAGTTGTCTTTTCTAAATCGATAACAATGCCATACTTCCCATTCACAGTGACTGACTTTGCGTAAGGATCCACCGCTTCATTCCATATTAAATTAATACAAACAAGAAACGTATACTTTTCTCCGGCTAAATCGCCCTGTAATGTATGAGTCCAAACTCCATTTTCTCCTCTATACATTTCATGATCGATATATTCCTTATCACTTTTATAAATTCTTACTTTTGCAAGTCTCGCAGTTGGAGCCCATACTTTAAATGTCGTTGCTTCCTTTTGGTACACTGCCCCTAAATCAGTACCTTCGTAATAATACTTTTCATCAAAAATCGCTGTTCTTATGACAGCACCTATTTGTAAATCTGTTTCTTCATTCCGTTCATCTCGTACTGTATAATACTTCCCCACATCTAGCGGCTCTTCTATAAAGCACTCATACTTCGTTGCATCCGGAAGCGCAATTGTATGAGCAATCGGTAACTCTTTCACGTTACTTCCTTCTTGCAAACGAAATGTCCGGCTTGTTCCATACGCATGTGGGAGCAAAATTGTAATTTTATTCATTTCATCTAAATAGGCATCAAATGGACGTTTTACTTTCAACATAAAAAAATCACCATCATTCTTAAAGTTAAATGAAACGAGCTGCAAATGATAAGGCTATTCTTATCCGCAAGACTCTATACAGTAACACATTATTCTTTATAGTATATTCACCTGTATAAAAAACGTTTTCATACATTCTATTTTTGTAATTTTATTTCAGCAATCGCTTTATACTTCGGTGTCTCCTTCACGTGAGATTCGTATAAAGTAATCGTATCCGCTTGAAATGATATTTCAGGCACTTCCTTTATATGTTCTAAATCAAACTTTCCTTCTCCTACCCATTTACGGGCAACAGTAATATGCGGATGATACGGGCGCGTTTCTAAAGAAAATCCATTCCCTTCACACATAGCATGTATTTGCTTTTGTACTTGAAACAAATCTTGATTCTCACTTACCTTCGCCCAAAAAATACGTGGCCTATCTTCCATACCGAACGTTGAAAATCCTTGTAACTTGAACGATAGTTCCTTTGTTTCTATAAGTGTTTGTAATCCATTCTGTATTCCTTCTAATTGTTCCTCTGTCGCACTCCCTAAAAACGAAAGAGTAATATGATAGTCTTCTTTATGTACCCACGAACGAAATGGTAATTCCTCCTGCATTTCCTCTTTATAGTTAGACAGCACTTCTTTTATATAATTTGGTAACGTAATTGCAACAAAATAATGCGGCTCCATGTACATCTTCTCCTTCTTTCTATTGTTGCTTTTCTTTCCTATCTCATTCAATGAAAAAGAATCGAACTTCCCTACAAGTTTAACCAAATTCAGGTCGCGTTAATAAAGTGAAACTTTAATCAGTGGGGGTCTTCATCCCCCACTGATTATTAGCCCTCACCAATCGGACTTTTATGGGCAGCCCGATCCCCACCTAAATTCTTTGCTTTCGCTACATTTTGAGGTGGGGGTCTTACTGCCCATTAAAGCGGGATAAATGAACTTATATTGACTTAACAACAAACGACACGTAACAGAAAACCGTCCCAAAATATGTATCGGGACGGCTCCTGTTATTTATATATCTATTACTTCGCTAATTCATGAATTGCTTGCGCGTAAATTGCTGTCGCTTTTAATAAGTCTTCAATTTCAATGTACTCATCTTTTTGATGCGCAAGCTCTTCTTTTCCAGGGAACAACGGACCAAACGCAACACCAGCTTTCAATGAACGTGCATAAGTACCACCGCCGATTGCTAATAGCTCTGCTTGTTCTCCTGTTTGTTCTTCGTATACACGCTGCAACGTACGAATTAATACGTGGTCTTTATCAACGTGATGCGGACGAGAGTTCGAATAATCTGCTACCTCAAATCCATGCGTACTAACGTATTCTTTTAACTTTGTAATCATTTCTTCAAAGTTAGTCGTAACTGGGTAACGTACATTTAATCCTAAATTACCACCATTTTCTTTCGTATAAGAAAGACGACCAACATTCACTGTTAACGGGCCACTAACCTCATCTTTATAAGCGATAGTAGCCTTTTCACCATAAATATCACCAGTAAATGTTTCTGTTGCAAACGTTGCAAACGAAGCTCCTTTTCCATCAAGAGCAACTTTAGTTAAGAAGTTTGCCAGTAATAAGCCGGCATTCTCCCCCTTCTCCGGAGTAGATCCGTGAGCCGAAATCCCTTTAATTTGCAGCGTCACCGTATTACCTTCTACAATTGCTTCACCTATTTTTTTAGCAGTTTGTAAATACTCTTCATATGCTACTGTAAGTGCATTTACATCTTCTCCTGTAATAATTGCTTCTGCAAAATCAGGAACCATATTTAAACGACGACCTGACTCAAATGAAACAAGTTCATATGTACCTTTCTTCTCTTCACTGCCACTTTGCACAACTTGTATATCAGAAATTCCTTTTTCTGCATTAATAATCGGAAAATCAGCGTCTGGCGCAAAACCGATTGTTGGCATTTCTTCATTTTTAAAGTAGTGATCTACACATTTCCAATTGCTTTCCTCATCTGTTCCTAAAATCATACGAACGCGTTTTGAAAGAGGTAAACCTAATTCTTTCACAATTTTCATCGCATAATAAGCTGCCATCGTTGGGCCTTTATCGTCAATTGCACCGCGTGCAAAAATCTTTCCGTCGCGAATATCCGCACTATATGCAGGAGTCGTCCAGCCATCGCCTTCTGGTACAACGTCAACGTGACAAAGAATACCTACTAATTCTTCTCCTTGTCCCATTTCAAGATGACCTGCGTATCCTTCTAAATTTTTAGAAGTAAAACCTTCAGTTTCTCCTTTATGTAACATGAAAGATAAAGCTTTTTCTACACCTTCACCGAATGGTGCGCCCTCTTTCGCCGATTCTTCTTCCCATACACTTTTAATTTGTAAAAATTGTTGTGTATCACGAATTAAATCATCTTTTCGTTTTGCAACCTCTTCTGTCCAATTAATTGCTGACATCACGCATCCATCCTTCACTATATTGTTTCTTTCATCATAACAAACCGAAATCTCTTATGCTATACACGAAAACTAAATACCGAACAATTGTAATATTTCAGATATTTCTTATTAGTTTTTCTTTTATTTTTCTAAAAAAATTTGCAGGAATTTGGCGTTTTACGTAGAATTTTATGTGTTAGTTGACTGACCATATATACAATGTCAACTACCAATATTTTTCTATATGAATATTTGTTAAACTTTTGTAAAATTTAAGTAGATTAAAGCATGAATTTTATCATGTAGAGTACAATGGTAGTAACGACCTTCTTTCCTGAATGGGGTCAAAAAAACTAGTAGAGGAGTGGTTTTCTCTTGAAACCTACAACTACTCGTATGCTAACACGCATTAAATCAATTTATATGTACATCAATGAAAACGGAACGGTAACGACGAAAGACCTTGTAGATGAGTTCGGGATCACACCGCGAACGATACAACGTGATCTAAATGTGTTGCAGTTTAATGAACTCGTGTATAGCCCTTGCCGCGGTAAGTGGACAACAACAGGAAAGAAAGTGAGAATGACCTCATAACGAAAAATAATTGTATGTAAATAAATACATACCCCTTTCTAACTCATTAGAAAGGGGTCTTTTCTGCGCCTAAAAACAGCACTATTTTTCAGTATCTACTTGATATGTTTTTAACATTTCTACTTCTTCATCTGATAGCTCTCGGTATTCTCCAAGTTCTAACTCTGCATCTAATACTAACGGTCCCATCTCTGTTCTCTTTAGGTAGACTACTTTTTTCCCTACCGCTTCAAACATACGCTTCACTTGATGGAACTTTCCTTCTGTAATGACAAGCTCGATTTCAGAAATCTCATCGCTTTTTAATATTGTAAGTGCACCTGGCTTTGTTTCATAGCCATCATCTAAAATAACACCTTTAGCGAACTCTTTTACATCCTCTTCTGTTACTACTCCTGCAACGTGTGCATAATATTTTTTCGGCACATGCTTTTTCGGAGATAACAATTGGTGTGATAACTTCCCGTCATTTGTTATTAATAAGAAACCTTCTGTATCAATATCAAGTCGTCCAACTGGGAACGGGTCAAAGATTGCATCTTCTAACTCTAATAAATCTATTACCGTTTCATGATTATCATCTTCTGTCGCTGAAATAACACCTTGTGGTTTATGCATCATTAAGTAAACAAATTCTTTATATTCCACAACTTCACCGTGAATCATAACTTCTTGTTCTTCGACATTTACATGAACCTTTGCATCTTTCACTGACGTTCCATCAATTTTCACAACGCCGTCTTTCAATAATTTCTTTACTTCTTTTCTACTTCCATATCCCATATTCGCTAATAATTTATCTAATCTCACGTTTTTCACCTTCTTTGTTTATCATAGAAAAGGGGACGTAATTACGCCCCTTTTGATTTCAACTTTATTTTGAATCTATTGCCAAGTTTACGCTGGATTTTCTCTAACGCTTCTCCGCCAAATACTCTTTCAAGTACTCCTGTGCGAATTGCTAACAATCCGTAAACAAGACCACCAATACCTGCACAAATCGCAACTGTAATAAGAGCGCCCATCCGGCTATCAGGCGAAATCATGAAGGATAGAATCCATTGTGATAATTTCACAGTAACGACCATTACAAATGTTAATACTGCAATTTGGAACGTTCTCTTATATACAACACCAAATGAATAATGTACATATTTTTTGATTTGTCTATTCGTATACCATACGGAAGCTAAGAAACCGACTGCTGTTGCTAAAATCGCTCCAACTGTACCGAAATAACGAATAAAGATTACGTTACATACGAATTTCAAAATAACACCCATAATAAGCGCGACAATCGCATGTCTTTGTTGATTGATTCCTTGCAGAATTGCTGCTGTTACTGTAAATAAAGCGAATAACAACGCAACCGGTGCATACCACATTAATACTTGTCCACCTAGTGGATCTGAGTCGTAAAACGCAGTATAAATTGGATATGCTAGTGTAGAAATACCGATAACTGCTGGCAATGTTAAGAACATATTTGCCTGGAATGTTTGTGTAATTTGTAACTTTAAATAACGGTATTGTTTTTCAGTAAATGATTTTGTAATCGCTGGTACAAGCGTTAAACTAAACGCTGTTGCAAGTGATACAGGAATCATAATTAATTTATGCGTCCACATTGTGAAAATACCAAGTGCTCGCTCTGCGATATCACCTTGGCCAATCGCCTGCATAATTGAGTTAAATGTCAATGTATCAATTTGTTGATATAAAGGAATTGT
Source organism: Bacillus sp. EB106-02-03-XG38 (assembly GCF_058792175.1). NCBI lineage: Bacteria > Bacillati > Bacillota > Bacilli > Caryophanales > Bacillaceae > Bacillus > Bacillus sp. EB106-02-03-XG38. Next base: position 161,678 of record NZ_JBYTED010000003.1, on the reverse strand, counting down.
TAACCCAATTACAACGTAAGGAATCGCATATGCAAATAATTCTTTAAATAATTGAACAGTACTCACTGTCGATTCTGGTACAGTTTGTTCAATTAAGTATTGATCCAAATGTTTTTTACGTTTTAACCAGTACCAAATTAATACACCGAGTGCTCCAACTGCTGAAACGAATGCTGCAAATGTCGCTACCCCAACTGCTGTTGCAACTGTACCGCCAAGTACTTTAATAACGATAAAACTACCCGCTAATAAAAAGACGATACGAATAATTTGTTCAATAATTTGTGAAACAGTAGTCGGCCCCATTGATTGGTGACCTTGGAAATAACCACGAATTAAACTCGCTGCTGGTACAACAATAAGTGCAAAACTTACAAGACGAATAATCGTCGTAACTTCTTCTACATTACTGTGTATACTTTGTTTACCAAGCATTGCTTCTGCAAACAGCGGCGCCGTCATGTATAGAACTAGGAACGAAAGAACTCCTGTTACTATCATCATAACCATTCCCGAGCGGAACATTCTCCGGCTCGTTTTATAATCGCCAAGCGCATTATATTTGGAAACAAATTTGGAAACAGCAAGCGGCACCCCTGCCGTTGCAATACTTAAAAAGATCGTATATGGAATGTATCCATATGTATAGAGCGTTCCGCCTTCTGTCCCTACTAATGCATGAAACGGAAAGACGTAAATCATGCCTAAGAACTTTACTAAAAATGTCCCTAGCGTAACAATAAGTGTTCCGCGCAGAAATTTCGAATCGGACATACAAAAATCCTCCTACATCTACATAAAGTGAAACTTTAATAAATTGAACTATTCGAACATTTGAGGACTATTAGACTTCCCCTAACTCTTAAGGTTTTAGTCTTACGGCCGACAAATAAAAGGATAGTGCTGAACTCTAACTTTTGTATTGTACCACAATTCTCCCTTTAAGCAGTACTTCACTCTATTTTTCTTTTAAGGGAAAACATGCTATTCTTTTAGGCAGGAAATGTAGAAAATGAGGTCGATATATTATGCATTATGATGTTATTGTCATCGGCGGTGGCCCTTCTGGGCTAATGGCTGCAATCGGTGCTGCAGAAGAAGGCGCAAATGTCTTACTTCTTGATAAAGGAAATAAACTAGGACGTAAACTTGCGATTTCTGGTGGTGGCCGTTGTAACGTAACGAACCGTCTACCACTTGATGAGATCGTTAAACATATACCAGGAAATGGCCGCTTCTTATACAGCGCTTTTTCTATTTTCAATAATGAAGATATTATTACATTCTTCGAAAATCTCGGTGTAAAATTGAAAGAAGAGGATCATGGGCGCATGTTCCCTGTATCAAATAAAGCACAATCAGTAGTAGACGCGCTTTTAACACGATTAAAAGACTTAGGTGTAAAAATCCGCACGAATACACCTGTTGAAACGATTGAATATGAGAATGGTCAAACGAAGGCAGTTGTACTACAAACTGGTGAAGTGTTCGAAACCAATCATGTCGTTATCGCTGTTGGCGGAAAATCTGTTCCTCAAACTGGCTCTACTGGAGACGGATATGCTTGGGCTAAAAAAGCTGGGCATACAATTACAGAATTGTTCCCAACAGAAGTACCTATCCTTTCAAACGAACCATTTATTCGTGACCGTTCCTTACAAGGTCTTGCTTTACGCGATGTAAACTTAAGCGTATTAAACCCGAAAGGAAAAGCGATCATTTCTCACAAAATGGACATGCTCTTCACTCATTTCGGCCTATCTGGTCCTGCCGCTCTTCGTTGTAGCCAATTCGTTGTGAAGGCACTGAAAAAGTTTAAAACAAATACGATTCAAATGAGTATCGATGCATTGCCAGACGAAAATAGTGAACAACTATTCCAGCGCATGCTGAAACAAATGAAGGAAGATCCGAAAAAAGGAATTAAAAATGTTTTGAAAGGTTATGTACCTGAGCGTTACTTCCTATTCTTATTAGAAAGAAATGAAATTGATGGTAGCGAACAAGCTGGACAAGTTTCTCACGAGAAGATTCGTGCACTTGTGAAAGACTTTAAAGAATTTACTGTGAATGTAAATGGTACGCAGTCAATTGAAAAAGCATTCGTTACTGGCGGCGGTGTATCCGTTAAAGAAATTAACCCGAAAGAAATGTCTTCTAAATTCACGAACGGCTTATATTTCTGCGGAGAAGTTCTTGATATTCACGGTTATACTGGTGGCTATAATATTACATCTGCTCTTGTTACTGGTAGAATTGCCGGAACAACAGCTGGAGAAAACGCAAAAATGCAGTATTAAAAAAGAAACAGGCCTTCCTGTTTCTTTTTTTATAGGTACATGAAATTATATCGTTGATTTCTCAAATATATCAGCGATTCTGCTACTTATATCGGCGATTTTTCAAATATATCGACTTACCGACAAAAACGACAAATATCCGCTCCACCTAACTTCCCATTGCTTTTTTGTTGCTTTATATACCTTAGTACCTTTATATTTTATATTGTTGAATATTTGAAAAAGGGTAAGGGGAAAACATATGAGAAAAAAAGTCATGATGTCTTTAATGCTAATGACGTTTCTTTCTGCGGTAGAAGGAACGATTGTTAGTACAGCAATCCCTCGTATAACGAGTGATTTGTCAGGCGTCGAACTTGTTAGTTGGGTATATGCAATTTATATGCTTGCAACAGCTGTTTCGACTCCAATATACGGGAAGCTCGCTGATTTATTTGGTCGTAAAAAAGTTTTACTTATCGGAGCTACCATCTTTTTAGTCGGTTCTGCACTTTGCGGAGTCGTTACATCGATGGAACAATTAATTTTCTTCCGCGCTCTTCAAGGTATCGGTGCTGGTGCTGTTATGCCGATCACAATGACAATTATCGGAGACTTATATAGCGAAGCGAAAGACCGCGCGAAAGCACAAGGCTGGATGAGTGCCGTTTGGGGTGTATCCGGTGTTATCGGACCGTTAGTAGGTGGATTTTTAGTTGATTCCCTATCTTGGCGTTATATTTTCTTCTTAAACGTTCCATTCGGAATTATCGCTTGCTTAATGATTGCCATTTACTACAAAGAATCTATTAAGCCAGCTAAACACCATATCGATTATCTTGGTGCAACAGTCTTCTCATTAAGTACGATCGCTCTACTATACGCACTATTAACAGGTAGCAGTAAGCAAAACTGGGGAGACATTACAATTATCGGCCTATTAATCTTCGCCGTCGTTTCATTCATTATTTTCTTATTCATCGAGAAAAAATCTCCGGAACCATTAATTCCGCTAGCACTTTTCTCTAACCGTACATTATCTACGATAAACATACTAACGCTTATTGCTGGCGCAATGATCATTAGTATTACAATGTACCTTCCAATTTGGAGCCAAGGTGTATTAGGAAAAAATGCAACGGAAGCTGGACTTATTTTAATGCCAATCCCTGTTATGTGGACATTTGGCGCTATTTTCTCTGGTAACTTAGTAGGCAAATTAAAAACGAAACAAATCATTTTACTTGGAGCTAGCATTTTATCAGTCGCTACGTTCTTATTATTTACATTATCAACACATTCGCCATCGTTCCTTATTTATGTAGCAGTCGGATTATTCGGCTTAGGAATGGGGCTTGTAACACCGATTTACATGGTAACAATTCAAGCAGCCGTACCAGCTCATACACGCGGAACAGCCGTTGGTTTAAACACATTTATTAATACATTTAGTCAAACGTTAGGTGCTGCAATTTTTGGAACAATCTTCAATACGATGATTCATGCACGCGGCATTAAAAACCTTGATCTTGTATCTGGCGGACACGGCGGAACTACAACAAGTGTAGCCACTGAATCACAATCCGCATTAGCAGCAAGTGTACACGTCATTTATATGAGTACTTTCGTATTAGCAGTATGTACATTAATTATCGCTTGGATTTTATTAAAACCAGCTACTCAAACAAGTGAGCAATAATAAAGAGGATGACCAAAACGGTCATCCTCTTTTTATTCTTCACTCTCCACAATATGTTTCAGCATGGACAATTTATTATCCCAAAAACGTTCATAATACGAGAGCCACTGTTGTAATTCCTCTAATGGTTCTGGATGCAAGCGATATATCTTCTCTCTTCCGCTTTTTCTTCCGCTTACTAAATTTGCTTCTGAAAGAATATGAAGGTGCTTTACAACCGCAGTACGACTCATTGGAAAATGATCCGTTATTTTGGAAATCGGTAACTCTTTATCACTTAATAACCGTATTACTTCTCGGCGGGTTGGATCAGCAATTGCTTGAAATACATCATATTTCGCTGCTGGTGAGGACACTTAGCCTTCGACAACCTTTTTCAGTTTTTCGTTTACAATCGCTACCCAGCCACCGCTCATTCTATCACGAATAATAGAGCTCTTCGCATTCGCTTTCGGAAGAATTTCATCAGGATGTTTCCAGCCGCCGTGAATTAACGTGAATTCTGTTTTATTATCTCCTAGGTCTTTCAAATTAAATGAAACGACCCAACCATCTGTATCCCATGAGAAAGATAGATAGTTTGGCTCATCGATTTCTAGCACTTTACATGGTGATGGCCCAAATGGTGATTGCACATGAAATTCATGTCCTACCTCTAATACAAAATCATTTGGCATAAACCATGAGGCAATACCTTCCGCAGTTGATACTACATTCCATACTTTTTGAATAGACGCGTTAAAAACGATCGTTTGTTTAATATCAGTTAATGTATTTTGTTGTTCCATTTTCATTCTCCTTTATTCGGCACTTAAACATAACACCTTTCGGTTTCATTTAGATAATATAACACCTTTTAGTTTTATGTCAACACTGATGCTTTTTTACTGTTGAGAAATTCTCAACATTTTTTCAACAGGACAAACACCCTCTGAGCATTCCCTCATAATATACTCACAAAGGCAACAAAAAATAAAAACTTCTCTCAACATGAAACTCCATCATTCATCTTGAAAGAAGCGCCTTACGTATATCATGCGTATTTCGTCTCTCCTCCTTCCCTCAGGGACACTACGCGGGATATAGAAAATCAGAAGGAATATGCCCACCATTTGAGTAAGTAGTTATTTCTCTTCTCCTCAACATTTCCTTGGGAGCGAAATGACTACCGACTCACTTTTTTCAAACAAAATAAAAAGGGGATGACAACTATGTTCTATTGTATTAACTGCTCTGACATTCATCATGAAAAACATCCGAATGATAAAGTATTCAAAAACGGTTTTTATATTGATCCATTTTTAGGTGATCGTTATCACCTCGGTATGTGTAAAGATGCCCAAAATCATGAGACTGGGGAGCCTCTTTTAAAGACAAAGAATTTAAGCACAACCCAATCTATTATGAACGTATTACCGACACATGTTGTCCCAACATAAAGCATAAAAAAGAGCTGGCTCACCCAGCTCTTTTTTATGCTTTATAAACGATCATTGCTGAAAAACAATAAATTTGGTTTTCGTCATCGTTAATGGAAACACCAACTTGATACTTAATATCTACAAAGTTACTATCATCAACCTTTTTCAAAAAAACATTTACAGCGTCTTCTAAGTCTTTTTCGTGACTTTCATCAAATACTTTCACACGAATCATGTTAACACCATCCTAGATCGCAGCCCTCCGCCGCTTGATTATTGCCACGGTGCGTATCTATGATGCGATAAAATTTTCCGTCTTCATATATATATCCGTCTTCTAACACATATTGTTTACCTTCAGTATAGACATAAAACTTACCTATCATAAATTTACTCGTATATAATTCCAAACAATCTGGTCTAAATTTAGCTACAACTTTATTTGTAATATCAATTTTTATTGTGCGCCCCACCTTCTCTCCCTCCTTTGCAAAGAACGGATTTAGGTATATTGTATTAGCGATTTTACATTTTATGCTTAAAAATAAGTGGATATGCCTACCTTCCTTACCTGTACTATTTTTCTAAAAAATCATAGATACGTAAACGCAAAAAAATATATAAAAAAAGAGCTTTTACTTATTGACTCGAATATAATTATTATGGTATTATATAAAATTTGACATTTTTAAAACCTTATGTTATCATTAAAGATGGTTACCACATATGGAGGTGGATGATTTGTTTCAAATTGGTGATAAAATCGTTTATCCAATGAACGGCGCAGGAGTCATCGAAGCCATTGAAGAGAAAGAAATATTAGGAACTATACGTCAATACTGTGTGATACGTATCATTAGTAAAGATATGCAAGTAATGCTTCCTATGGATCAATTACAAAAATCAGGTATTCGTTATATCGTAGATAAAGGTACGTTAGATGATATACTTCTTGAATTTCAAAACGGGGAATCAGATACATCACTTTCCTGGAAACAAAGATATACAATGAATATGGAAAAAATGAAAAACGGCAATCTGCAAGATAGTGCAGAAGTTGTTCGGGATTTACTTCGCCGTAATAAAGAGAGAGCTTTAAATGCGAGCGAAAAACAAATGCTAGATAATGCCCGAAAAATGATGATTAGCGAAGTTGCACTCGTGCAAAATGTTTCTGAACATCAAGCAACAGAATATCTTCAAGATACAATTAATCATTAAATTTAAAATAGCTGGCCGCTATTTTTTTTTGCTTAAAAAAAGGACAAAGAGCTAAAGTGAAACTTTAATCAGTGGTGGGGGATAACCCCACCACTGATTATTAGTTGAACCAATCGGGCTTTTACGGGCAGTTGATCCTCCACCTAACTTCTTTACTTCCGCTGCATTTTGAGTTTGGGGTCTTACTGCCCATTAATGCGGGATAAAACTCTTTGTCCTTTTTTATTACCCGCGCCCTGCTTGGAACGATGGATATAGCGTCATCCCGCCATCTGCAAATAACGTAATTCCAGTTACGTAACTGGCCTCTGCGGAAGCGAGCCATGTTGCGACTGCTGCTATTTCTTCCGGTTTTCCGATATAGCCCATCGGTATCATACTTTCTACGTCAGCACGTTTTTTTGGATCAGCAAACTTCTCTGCATTAATTGGCGTATTTATTGCACCTGGCCCAATATTATTTACTCGAATGCCTTTTGGTGCGTATTCTAGCGCTAACGTTTCTGTCATCAGTTTAATGCCGCCTTTACTCGCCGCATAGTGCACAAATAGTGGCCACGGAATTTTCTCATGAACACTCGACATATTAATAACAGATCCTTTAATATCGTGCTCTACAAAATATTTAATCGCTTCTCGGCTTCCTAAAAAAGCACCTGTTAAATTTGTATTGATTACTTTATTCCAATCTTCTAGCGGCATTTCATGCGATGGTACCGCATTTTCTATTCCTGCATTATTAATCATAACGTCGAGCGTACCAAATTCTTTCACAGCAGATTGAATGAGGTTCACAACATCAGACTCAACCGTCACATCACCTTTTACAGCAATTGCTTCTCCGCCTATTTTTTTAATTTCTTCTAATACATCATGCGCTTCTGACTCTCGTGAGCGATAGTTAATGACTACTTTCGCCTTCTCCTTAGCAAACCTTACTCCCATCGCTCTTCCAAGACCGGTTGCTGATCCTGTAATAACGACTACTTTCCCTTCTAAATCACGATACATTTCCATACCTCCTTTAACTTTTTGCTATACCTAACATAATTCCGGCTGCAATAATAAAAACGATACCGATAACAATACCTGTTAATTGACGTTTCGTTTTCTTTTCACCTAATATAAGAATTCCGCCAAGTGTTGAAATAATAATTCCCATTTGTGATAGCGAGAAGCTTGTTGCCACTCCAACACGCGGCTGAGAAATGAATAAAAACATATTTCCAGCTGCCCAAATTAATCCTGGAATAATATTTCGTATTGCATATTTATTAAATGGATGATGTTTAAAAGTAAGCAAAATGCCCCCTAACACCATACCGACTGCTTGTGGCAATAAAGCTGACCAACCATCTACGTTAAATAGTCTAATTACTACTACGTAGACTAAATAACCGACTGTTGAAATCAATAAAATAATAATGCCTCTTTTAAAATTACCCGCTTGCTCTGCACTCTTTTCTTCTTCGCTTTGAAGCGATGTTAAAATAACACCGATAATAATACAAATGAGAGCTAATACACCAAGGACGACTGATATCGTCGTGGACCACTCATGAAATACGATGACTCCAAATAAAGTCGTCGCAACTAATTGAAGTCCTGTTGAAATAGGCATCGTCCTCGAAACGCCCATTAAATCAATACTTTTTAATTGATTCGCCTGACCAAGTGCCCAAAATAAACCTGACACAATCCCAACTCCTATAACAGTAGGAGTTAATACTGGCTTCATAAAAATATAAACAACAATCGAGAAAATAAGTGCACCAAACGTTGTACCGAGTGTTTGACTATACGGTCCTCCGCCCAGTTTCACATTAAATAGCACAATACTGCCCCAAAATAGAGCCGGTAAAATCGCTAAAAGTATGTCCATCGCTCATTACCTTTCTTTACTGAATGTCATAGATTATCACTCTGAATCATTAGAGTGAGCTTTTATTTTTTCTCTTTCTCGTTCACAAACTTGTTCTGCAATAGCACTAGTAACATTCTTTTCTCGCTCCACTTTCTTTATCTTTACGTGATCTAAATGATCTTCCAAAGTAAGTGTAACTTTATCATTCGGTGGATTATGTGCACCTTGGAACGTAAGAAATTGTAGCGTAATTTCAAATCTAGGAACGAACTCACCATTCTTGCCGAGACGCTTTACATTTATAACTGAAGCACATTCAAATTGATCTTCTGTCACTTGTCTAATAACTGAATAATACCTATTCGATAATGCACTCTCTAAAAGCTGCTCCCTTGATTCTTTCGCGAAAGAATCAATTGGAGAAAAGAAAAAGACCGAACATAGCATAATAATAACTACACATATTTTTTTCATGACACCCTCCTTGTTCTATACGTTAGTGTTCGCAAAACTTCCATAAAAAAACGACTTCCCTTATGTAGGAAAGTCGTTTTAATGAATCCAATATTAACCACCGCTCACCGGTGGGATTAGTGCAACAACATCACCAGATTGGACCCTGTCATCTTCATTTGCGTATTCTTCATTAATCGCAACCATAATTGGCGCTGTCATTGGTACATTATATTCTTTAGCAACAACATCTTTTAACTCTGCAACCGTAATATTTTCTTTCTCTATTTGTAACTCACTTGTCCCTGCTTCCTCTTGTAAGTACGCAAATAACAATACTTGAATCATACTTATAGCTCCTTCCCAGGCTCTCCCGCCGGATATGGCGTTTTTTCTAATTGATCACCAATCCATGAATCCCCATCTTCCCAAAACTCCTTTTTCCATATCGGAACAATTTGTTTTATGCGTTCCATAATATATTCATTCGCTTCATAAGCCGCTTTACGATGCGGTGTTGAAACAGCAACCACAACCGCGATATCAGAAATTTGTAGTGTACCGGTGCGATGTGTAATCGCAACGTGTGTACCTGGCCACTTCTCTTTCACTTCTGAGCCAATTTTCTCTAGCATCTTTTCTGCCATCGTTTTGTAAGCGACATATTCTAAGTATAGTGTACGACGCCCTTCCGTAAACTCCCTAACCGTTCCAATAAATGTTGTAACAGCACCACATTCACGGCGAATAACCTTCTTCGCTACCTCTTCAACCAAGATTTCTGTATCAATTACTTCATAATATGTATTTGTCATTTCGTACTCCTTACCGTTTGTACAAACCAGCCTATATACAAATCTTCTTCTGTTATATGAAATACTTTATATTCTTCTCGTAAGTTTGCGGGAGCATCATACCACGTAATAACCGCTACTATGTTTTCTACTTTATGTAGAAGCTCAACGTCTTCCGCAGAACGAAGTAACACTACTTTCGGATAGCTCTCTTTTTTATAGCCTTCAATTAAAATTGTATCCACTTCAAAAAACTCATATAAACGAACAATTTCTTGCAAAGACCAATCCTCTCTTAATGACGAAAGCGAAAGTAATCCAGCGCCTTCTACACTACTAACGACAGCACCAGCCTTTCGGTGCCTCTCACTATCTTTTTGCGCTACTTCCGGAAATCCTCCGTGCCCATGGTGTTTAATAGTAGCAACTTTCATTTTTCGTTCCGCTAACGTATGCACGATTTTCTCAACAAGCGTTGTTTTCCCGCTATTTTGATATCCTACTATTTGTAAGATTGAAGGGGCTTTGCCCATGGCCAATCACATCCCTCGGTGTGCTCTAACAATAATACAGATACTTTCATCCCTGCCTCAAACCCTCTCGTTCCCCCAGGCAACACAATAAAAGCATTCGCATCTGCGAGTGAAGATACCGCACTCGATTTATCTAAACCAACCGGCATCGCTTGTAATGCTCCGTCCATGATTGTCACCTTCGCTCTTACAAAACGAGTAAACGGATTTGGCTTTGGAAAATCTTTTTGTAAAATAGCATCTGCTCTATATACGTGAGGCTCCTTCGCATATAAATATGTTTGAATTACCGGATGCACAAATAACTCAAATCCCACGTAACAAGCTGACGGATTCCCCGATAAACCGAAAAGTAACTTCCCATCAACTTCAGCTACTGTCGTTACACTTCCTGGTCTCATCGCTATTTTATTAAAGAGTACATTTGCCTGTAATCTTTCATAAATAGCCGGCAAGTAGTCATAATCTCCTACCGACACACCGCCTGTCGTAATTAAAATATCAACCTCATTCATCGCTGATTGAACAGCTGTAAAACATGCATCTAACTCGTCAGCAAGTTGACCATAATAACGGACTTTACCTCCGGCTTTCATAATTTGAGCCGCAATCATATAAGAGTTACTATTTCTAATTTTCCCCGGCTGTAAAGACTCATGTACTTCTAGCAATTCACTTCCTGTCGTCACAATACCAACAACAGGCTGTTTTACAACTTTCACAGTACTATATCCAAACGTCGCTAATAAGGCCGCAACACCAGGATTAATTGCAACGCCTTTCTGAACGAGAACTTGATTTTGTTTTATATCTTCCCCTTTAAATGACACGTTGTCACCACTATGGAAAGGACGCTTTAACTTCATATATGTTTTTCCGTTCTTCTCAAAGCCTTCCGTCAGCTCCAGCATTACAACTGCATCACAATCCTCAGGAATAGCTGCTCCTGTCATAATACGAACCGCCTGAAAAGATCCCACTTCTTCTGTAAAAACAGATCCCGCCCCAATTTCTCCTATTACTTCAAACTCAATCGCATTCTCTTGATTTGCTTCTTTCGTATCTTCTGCTCGAATTGCGAAACCATCGTAAGGTGAACGATTAAAATGAGGAACGTCATGATCAGAGACAACATCCTCCCCAAGAATTCTCCCGTAACTTTCCGTTATAGAAACCTCTTCTATTTCACCATTCTTCGCATATTCCATTACTCTCTCTACTGCCTCAGCAACTTGAATCGGAATTCGTTTTTCTACCATCGTCTCTCACCCCATATTTGCAATTTTTTTTATCTCGATTAAACTTTATATATTAAATAGAAATTACTTCAAGGAGGAATTCCATGTCTTCATTCACACACTTTAATGACCAAGGACGCGCGAAGATGGTTGATATAAGCGACAAAAAAGCAACCGTTCGAACAGCAATTGCGTGCTCTAGCATTGTCGTTACAAAAGAAATTTACGATAAAATCTCTCACAATGAAATCGGGAAAGGTGACGTATTAGCAGTTGCACAAATCGCTGGTATTATGGCTGCAAAACGCACTTCTGATATTATCCCAATGTGCCATCCTTTATTATTAAAAGGTGTTGACGTTTCTTTCGATTGGAAACAATACGAAGAACAATATCGATTACTTATTGAAGTAAAAGTTAAAACAGAAGGTAGTACCGGAGTTGAAATGGAAGCTTTAACAGCTGCTTCAGCTACCGCTCTTACCGTGTACGATATGTGTAAAGCTGTTGATAAAGGTATGATTATTGGCGAAACGTACTTACTTGAAAAAACAGGTGGAAAAAGTGGAGATTATACGCGAAAAGCTTAATCTTCCCTCTGTTGAACCTAAAGGGCTTCTTTAGGTTCAACCTATATATCTTGCATATAAACGTCTTGCTACATTGATATCATTCGTTCCATGAATAAACGCCCTGCCATCTGTAAATAAAACAAAACGAAATTCCTCTACTGGAAATGATAATAAATACGGAGTAGCTTTTACATCCACACTTCTTTGTAAGCGCTTTTTAATTTCCTCTAAATGAAATTCATTCCGCACACCTGGACGGATTTGTACTGTATTTCGGCCACATAGCACTTCTGTTTTCGTTTGTGCTTCAAATGTTAAACTTGGATATGTACGTAATCTTCCGCAAGATAAACACGTTTCTTTTTTCTGCCTATTCACTTTAAATGCCATCTGTTGATTATTCCAAAGGTCAAATGATAACATCGTTTCGCGAAGTGCCCCATAGTCTTCTACTAATATTTTCAGCGCTTCCGTGATCTGATGCGCCACAACTAATTGTACTGCCGGCTGTATAATACCAGCCGTATCACATGTTGCTCCGCTCGCCGGATGCTCCATTAAACAGCGGAAACACGGTGTTTTCCCTGGTAAAATTGTATACGTTACTCCGTAGCTTCCAACGCAACCACCATATATCCACGGAATATTATACTTTTGTGAAATATCATTAATAAGAAGACGCGTTTCAAAATTATCTGTTGCATCTAATATTAAATCTACATCCTTCACTAGCTCTTCCATTTCTTGCACTGTTACATCAGTCACAACCGGATTTATTTCCACCTCAGAATTAATTGCTTTTAAATGCTCTGCCGCTGCTACCGCCTTCGGTTTATACTGCTTTGCGTCTTCTTCTGTATATAACTGTTGCCTTTGTAAATTGCTCCATTCTACATAATCACGATCCGCAATTGTTATTTTTCCAACACCTGCTCTAACAATCGCTTCTGCATTTGCCGCACCAAGAGCACCAGCACCAATAATAAGTACATGCTTCTCTCTAATTTTTCTCTGTCCTTCTTCTCCAACACCAGCAAATAATATTTGTCTTGAATATCGCTCCTGCATACGATAGCCCCCTTTCTTATCCTCCTATATAAGACATTTCAATTTTCGGACGATTTTTTGCACTTTCTTCTGTCCGTTCATCCGAATACCTATCTTTTCTATTCATCCATGCATCTTGTATAACACGTAATAACTCATCATCCGAAAGCTCTCCTCTAAGAAGTTCCCTTATATCGAGTCCTTCTGTCGCAAATAAGCAAGTATAAAACTTTCCATCTGCCGAAATTCTCGCTCTCGTACAAGAGGAACAAAATGATTCAGAAACAGAAGTAATAAAACCAACTTCGGTATTTGTTCCAACGTAACGATATCGCTTCGCAACTTCACCGAAATAATGTGATTCAGCTGGCTCAAGCGGATACACGCTATGAATCATCTCCATTAACTCCCGCTTTGTAATAACTTGATCAAAGTTCCATCCATTTGTACTACCAACATCCATAAACTCAATAAACCGAAGCGTGATTCCTTGCTCTTTAAAATATGCAGCCGTCGGAAGTACTTGATGATCGTTCATCCCTTTTTTCACAACCATGTTTACCTTTACATCAAGCCCAGCCTCTTTTGCAGCCATAATTCCTTTTATAACAAGTTTCGTACTAATATTCCGACCATTAATCTCCTTAAATACATCGTCATCTATTGCATCTAAACTAACATTTACTCTATGTAATCCAGCTTCTTTTAATACTTTTGCTTGCTTCGTTAAATGAACCGCATTAGTTGTTAACCCTATATCTAACAGCCCGTCAATTTTCACGAGACGCGCAATAAGCTTCGTTAAATCTTTACGAAGTAGTGGCTCGCCACCAGTAAGCCTAATTTTTCGTACACCGATGCTAACAAATAATTTTGCCAATCGCTCAATTTCATCAAACGTCAGTAAAAACTCATCTTTCAAAAAAGCATAATCTGGCCCAAACACTTCCGCTGGCATACAATATGTACATCTAAAATTGCAACGATCTATGACAGATATGCGCAAATCTTGAAGCGGGCGTCCAAAAAAATCTGTAACCATCTCCTGCATCGCCACCCTCCCTTTCTGCCAAATTTCTCTCTTTTCATTCTATTATAATATATTTTCGAACTGCGATGTTTTTGCTCAAGTGAATAAAGTAAAACTTTCCTAACCAATTAGACTTCCTACTTATAACGAGATAAAAAACCTTGAAGCATAAAAGCCCCAAGGTTTTCTCCCTATTAACTTAACCTAATAATAGTTAGCGTAGCTCCTGGTGTTGTCGTAGATAATGTAGCTACTGCAAGTAATCCAAATAACTGCAGACTAACAGCAGCTCCAGCAGGCAAATTAGCAATGATTGTCGCATTAAACGAACCTGTAGCTACTGCTGGTGAATTAACAGTTCCTGCAAGTTGAACCCCATTTACAGTTATACGTGAACTTACGAGTAAAGCTGCTGTTATATTAATTGTATAAGCTATATAATAATTCCCTGCATTCGCAACTGTGAATACAGTATTCGTACCATTAACAGTGATCCCTGGGCCAATATTTTGATTGTTCGGTAACGGTACATTCGTACCACCTAACAGAACAGAAATAGCACTTCCTGATGTATTATTTGCAAATGAGTACGTTGCAGTTGTACTAACTCCGGTCACACCCGTTGCTCCAGTAGCCCCGGTTGCTCCCGCTCCAGTCGGGCCTGTTGGACCTTGAATTCCTTGCGAACCAGTTGGACCCGTGTCCCCTGTTGGACCTTGTGCTCCAGTTGCTCCTGTGGCCCCCGTTGAACCTTGGGGACCCTGGATTCCCTGCGGACCTTGAATTCCTTGGGGACCTGTCGCTCCGGTTGCTCCCGTGACTCCAGTTGGACCTTGGATTCCTTGCGGGCCTTGCGCTCCTGTTTCTCCTGTTGGGCCTTGTGGACCTTGTAACCCTTGCACGCCTTGTGGACCGGTTGGGCCTATTTCTCCTTGAACACCTTGTATTCCGGTTGGGCCTTGTGGACCAGTCGGGCCTTGCACGCCTTGTATCCCCTGAATTCCCTGCGGACCTTGTGAACCTGTTGCTCCTGTCACACCTTGGATTCCTTGCGGGCCTTGATCTCCTTGAATCCCTTGTGGACCGGTTGGACCTTGGATTCCTTGCAATCCTTGAATTCCTTGAGGGCCTTGATCTCCTGTTGCTCCAGTTATTCCTTGAATCCCTTGTGGACCTTGAACGCCTTGTGGACCGGTCGGGCCTATTTCTCCTTGAACACCTTGTATTCCTTGGGGGCCCTGTAAGCCGGTCACTCCAGTTGCTCCTGTTTCTCCTGTCGCTCCGGTCACTCCAGTTAAGCCTGTCGCACCGGTATCTCCAGTCGCTCCGGTCACCCCGGTTGCTCCTGTTGGCCCAGGTGGTCCACCAGATGGACCGGTCACTCCCGTCGGACCTGATGGCCCCGTTGGACCAGTCGGTCCTGCAGGCCCCCCAGAAGGACCTGTTATTCCTGTTGGACCAGTTACTCCTGTCGGTCCTGTAGTTCCTTCCCCTGTCGCTCCGGTTGCACCCGTATCCCCTGTTCCTCCTGTTGGACCTTGGATTCCTTGAATTCCCTGCGGCCCCTGCACTCCTTGCGCTCCCGTCGGCCCTTGAATTCCTTGAACACCTTGCACTCCCTGTGCTCCCATTGGACCAGTTGGGCCTATTTCTCCTTGAGTACCTTGAACACCTTGCGGCCCCTCTGGACCTGTTGCACCTATGTCTCCTTGTATTCCTTGAACACCTTGCGGCCCCTGTGTTCCTGTTGCTCCCGTTACACCTTGAACTCCTTGTATTCCCTGAATTCCTTGGGGACCTTCTGGACCCGTTGCTCCTACTGGTCCTTGTGGGCCTTGTATCCCCTGTGGCCCCTCTGGACCCGTTGCTCCAGCTGGCCCTGGCACTCCTTGTATTCCTTGCGGACCTTGAAGTCCTTCTGGGCCTTCCGGTCCTGTTGGTCCTATCTCACCCATCGGACCTTGTATTCCTTGAACTCCTTGTGGGCCTGTTTCTCCTGTTGGACCTGGTACCCCTTGTATTCCTTGCGGACCTTGATCTCCTGTCGCTCCAGTTACACCTTGAGGCCCTATAGGTCCCTGTAGACCTTGTGGACCTTGATCTCCGGTTACTCCCGTAATCCCTTGAATCCCCTGAACTCCTTGTATTCCTTGTGAACCAGTTACTCCCGTCGGCCCAGGAATACCTTGAATACCTTGCGGACCTTCTGGACCCGTTGGTCCAATTGGTCCTTGAACCCCTTGTATCCCTTGTAGGCCCTGTGCTCCTGTTTCTCCTGTACTTCCAGTTGGTCCTGTATTTCCCGTTGCTCCAATTGCACCTGTACTTCCTGTTGCCCCTGTATTTCCTGTTGCTCCCGTCGCACCCGTACTCCCACTCGGTCCACCTCCTGGACCTGTCGCACCAGTTGGCCCCGTTGGACCTGGAGGACCTCCAGATGGACCCGTTATCCCTGTTGGACCTGTTATTCCAGTTGGTCCTGTAACACCTTGACCGGTTGCTCCTGTTGTCCCCGTATTTCCACTCGGTCCTTGTGGTCCTTGTGGGCCTTGCATCCCCTGCGCTCCTTGTATCCCTTGTGGACCAGTTGCTCCAGGTACTCCTTGCACACCTTGGATCCCTTGAGGTCCCTCAGTTCCTGTTGCACCAATTGGACCTTGTAATCCCTGTACGCCCTGTATTCCTTGTGCTCCAGTCGCTCCCATTGGACCAATCGGACCTTGTAACCCTTGCACACCTTGAACTCCTTGAGGTCCCGTTTCTCCCTGTGGTCCCCTCAATCCTTGTGGCCCCTGCTGTCCTTCTGGTCCTGTTGCCCCCATTTGTCCAACTGGTCCTTGAATCCCTTGGACACCTTGAGGTCCTGTCGGGCCCATCTCCCCCATCGGACCTTGTAATCCTCTTGGTCCCTGTGGGCCTGTTGGACCTTGTGGACCGGTTGGACCAGTTATTCCAATGCCAGTAAATCCCGTTGGAACGGGAGGAAAAGTAGGTCCAATAAGATTTGGTGAAATTCTGAAATTAGAGTTTAATGAATTTTGTTTATCGCGCTCTCTCACACTTTCACCACCCACACAATCTTTTTTACATGAAACAAATCTCTTCTTAATATGTATTTACAAAAACAATCTCAAAGACTATTTTTATTTGAAATAATAAAAACTCCCTTAATTCTTTAAGGGAGTCCAGCAGTTGAATCCAAATTATCTGTATTTGGGACGGCTTGTGCTATACCCGATACATTTGTACCTTGCCCCATATTTGTTCCTGTTACAGTACCAGCCGGAGTACCTCGTGTATATGTTGTCGTCACCGAATCTCCAGGCTGTAAACAAAGCTTTGTCTCCGTTCCTATTACTGTAACAACATCAATCCAAGTACACCCCATTGAACCACTATACGATTTCGTAGCAGTAAATGAAGTATCACTCAAATTATCACCGGTAAATATATTCCCAGTGTTATTCACAATAACAAACTCTTTTATATGAGCAGGCATAATTACACTCTACCTTTCCTCTATGAACCTAATGTACGTGTACTCGTTGCCAATGGCGGAAGGAACACTGATGTTCGAATCACCGCTTCTGGCTGTCTTTTCCCATTTAAAAAAATAGCCGCACTCGATCCTCCAGCACCTGCATATATTTTTGCTACAGCTAAAGGAGAGATATCATAACAATCGCCGACATTAACAGCCCCTGTATTATTAATAATTTTTACTTTCCGCAAGTTAATCCCCATTTACCTATCCCCCTTTTGTACACTGTATGCAAAAGAAAAAAACTTGAAACAAACACGTTTCAAGTTTTTTAAGCTACCTATTTCGTTTCTCCCTCATATTGAAGCATACCGCCAACCATGTTCACTGTTTTAAATCCTTGCTCATTTAAATAATGGCATACATTTTCACTACGCATTCCCGAACGACAAATAAAGATATATTCATTCTCTTTATCAAAGAAATCTACTTTATTTGGGATATCGCCCATTTTAATATGTACAGCTTCTGGAATTTTCCCTGCCGCTACTTCTTCATCTTCCCTTACGTCTACTAAAAATAACGTTTCTCCGCTTTCTAAACGCTCTTGCACTTCTTCTGTAGTAATTGTTTTAACTTCTGTCATATGTCGTTCCTCCTTATATACAATAAAACCTTTAGTTTCTTCTTTAAAAAATCATTCCTAATCAATTTTAGCATGCGAAAGAAAGAACGCAAAGAATGGAAAATTTATTTCTCAATTTTCTCGCAAAACTTATTCTTTACAAACATAACTCGTGCATTGTATCCTCAATATACTTGTTTTATGAGAGGAGTCAATGAAAATGACACTTTTTCTTTTCATTATGAGCATGATTTTCTTAATCGCCGCAATTATTGCACTTAGTATGAAAAATAATAAAAAGATAAAATCACCACAAGAAATGTCATTCTTATTTCTATTGCTTAGTATCGCATTCTTCGGTATAGCAATTGCCACATATATTTTCCGTCTACAAATCATGTAAAAAAAGGTGCCTACTACATACATCGCACCTTTTTCGCACCATTTATTTTCTACACAAGGCTAGACACTTTCCGATTCAAAAATTCATAAACTTTCTTTTCAAATAAATGAATATCAAACGCTCCCGCCATATGCCCATTTACACTTTCTATCTCATACACTTCCGCATATTTCCCTTGTTTTTGCAAAATATCTACCATTTTATAATTATAACGTGATGGCTGAAGCAGGTCTTGTTTACACGGAATCATAAGTACATTTGCTTCTATGTTAGACAGTGCCTCTTCTAAAGACGAAAATCCATGCGCAATATCATGTAATAAAACTGCTTTTGCAGTATATATCCACGAATTTGCATCTACTAAAGCTATACTTCTTTTTGTAACTTTATTTATTTCTTTCTCAAATGATGTTAATGTAGAAATCTTTTCATACGGGTCTACTTCTATACTATTACGAGGAAATGTTGTTTCATAAAAATGCTCATCAAACGCGTTCATAAACATCATTCTATTTGCTAAATGAAGTCCCCTTATTGGCTGCTCTTCTCCGTATTTTCCGCCCTTCCAACTTGGATCTAGTTGAATAGCCTCAATGGCATTTTGCGCTACATTTACAGATGTAATAATTGGATTTTGCGGATTCGTAATAACACCAATCATCCGCTCTACCATATGAGGATAATGAACAGCCCATTGTTGTGCAATCATTCCGCCAGCTGACGGTCCCATTACAGCATGTAGCCTTACGATTCCCATATCTTTGATTAACTCATATTGTATACGAGCTACATCAAGAAAAGTAAAAACCGGAAAGTCCATCGCATATTCATCCCCATTTTTCGGATTAATCGATTTCGGTCCTGTTGTAATCACATAAGGGTTCTTCACCTGCACATTACAAAGATTATCAGTGCATATAACGAAGTATTTATTTGTATCAATTGCTTTTCCTGGTCCAATTAAACCATCCCACCAGCCAGACTCCTCATCATGTGCTGTATATTTTCCTGCGGCATGACTCGTTGCACTAAAGTAATGACAAACTAAAATCGCATTTGACCTCTCTCTATTTAAAGTACCATACGTCTCATACCCCATTTGAACAGGAATTTCCCTACCATTTTGAAATGTAAACTCTTTTAAAATAAACTTCTCTTTTTTCACAAATTGCACAGACTCGCCCTCTTCCTAACATAGTATGAACTGCTTACTAAAGGATTTTTTCTATGCAAACCAATCTCCTCCTCCTTTTCATAAATAAAGTAAAACTTTAATCAGTAGGGGTTTTGTTCATCCCCCACTGATTATTAGTTGAACCAATCGAGCTTTTACGGACAGTTGATCCCCCACCTAACTTCTTCGCTTTCGCTGAATTTTGAGGTGAGGATCTTACTGCCCGTTAAATGCGGGATAAATGAATAATATACAAAATTAGCCACAAAATAGCACTATATTACACAATTAAAGAGGGAATACATATGATTTGGAATTGGCTACGTAAGAAAAAAAAATCAAATACAACAGAGAAAAGCGAAACAGATAACTCGGCTCAACAACCTAACAATCAAGAGGATCATAACCAAAAACAGACTAGAAGTATGAAACATAATAACGGTAGCGATAGCGAGCAAAAAAAAGAGGAACATAAAGAGTCTTCTCAAGATAAGCAGCAACATTCTAAACAAGATGACTCGGCTCAAGATAAGCAACAACACTCTAAACAAAATGACTCGAATCAGGATAAGCAGCAACATTCTAAACAAGATGGCTCGGCTCAAGATCAGCAACAACACTCTGAACAAAATGACTCGAATCAGGATATACAGCAACATTCTAAACAAAGCAACTCAGCTCAGGATAAACAACAACATTCTAAACAAAGCAACTCAGCTCAGGATAAACAACAACATTCTAAGCAAGGCGATTCAGCTCAGGATAGACAACAAAGCTCTAAACAAGATAATTCGAATCAAGGTAAACAGCAACACTCTAAACAAGATAACTCGGCTCAAGATCAACAGCAAAGCTCTAAACAAGATAACTCGGCTCAAGATCAACAGCAAAGCTCTAAACAAGGTAACTCGAATCAAAATCAACAACAAGGATCTGGAAATAATAGTATTTATGATTTTACAAAACCAGAAAAAGACCGTATTCATTCTCTACAAGATTTAATAGAGAAGCTCAAAAAGTCTAGTGATTTTGTTAATTACCATACATCCGACGATGAAACGATGCCTTATTGGATTTCTTACTATCGACCTTCGCTTGATGGTGAGAAATTGCAAAAGTATTTAATGCCTACTCTTTTAGAACGACCTAACGCTTCACTAGAAGAGCTGAAAGAACATATTCCGATGAGCGGCATTACAATTACGAACGATTTACAAAAAATTGAGGACATGGTGTTAAAAGGACATGCGATTATTCAATTGAACCAGCAAGATCAAAAGTGTATGCTCGCAAACATTGCAATTGATAATTATCGCGCACCAACACCTCCTTTAAATGAATCAACTGTTATCGGTCCTCAAGAAGGTTTCGTAGAGGATATTGATACAAATATTAATTTAGTACGAAAACGTCTTCCAGTTTTAGATTTACAAACAAAAGAAATGATTGTCGGTGAGTTTTCCAAAACAAAGGTTGTCATGATGTATTTAGACAACCTCGCTGAAAAAGATAATGTAGATTTTCTCGAGGAGTCATTACGCGCTCTTGAATATGATCAAATTAATGATAGTGCTTATATACAAGAACTAATGGGAGAAAAGTCAATTTTCCCCCTCTATATCAATACAGAACGTACTGATAGAGTTACAAAAGCACTCATTGATGGGAAAATCGCTATTTTTGTGGACGGTTCTCCAAGTGTTCTACTAACACCTGTATCTTATTTTGATTTTTTCATTTCGCCAGAAGACTATAACGTTTCCTGGTTATACGCTACATTTTCAAGGATTTTAAGATTAATCGCCGTTCTATTTTCAATTTGTGCTACACCGTTATACGTTGCAGTTTTAAATTATCATTACGAACTCATTCCAAGTGATTTACTTGAAACTTTGATTTTATCAAGGGCACAAGTACCATTCCCACCTTTAATTGAGGCACTCTTTTTAGAACTTGCAATCGACTTATTAAGAGAAGCTGGAGCGAGGTTACCAATGAAGGTTGGTCAAACACTCGGTATTGTAGGCGGTATCGTAATTGGACAAGCATCTGTACAAGCTGGTTTAACGAGTAACATTTTATTAATTATCGTTGCCTTGTCAGCACTTGCTTCCTTTATTACACCTATTTATAAAATGGGTAATGCAGTTCGACTACTACGTTTTCCATTTCTTATGTTTGCAGAAATAGGCGGATTGTTCGGGATTTCTCTTGGATTTATCTTTTTATTTACTCATCTATTTAGACTTACTTCCTTACGTAAACCATACGCTTTGTTTTATCCCACAAGACAACAATCTGTTAAAGATTCTTGGATTCGCTTTCCCTTAACAATGATTGATACAAGGGATGTACAAGCAAGGCCACAACATGTAAAAAAAGCAGCAAAAGGAATTTCAACAAAACATAGATCAGACTTCGATGATTAAGGAATGAGGTGCATTGATGAGTAAAGTTCAAGAAAAATATCAAATATCACCTGTTTTTGTCTTCTTCTTAATTCACGGTGCACAGTTTGGAGCTGGCGTTCTCGGCTTCGCTCGAATCACTGCAAAGGCCGCTGGATACGACGGCTGGATGGGCGTTCTAATTACAGGACTCTGTATCCAGCTTCTTATATGGATGATGTATTTTTTATTAAAAGAAACAAACGGTAATTTAATCGACTTACATCGGCAAACATTTGGAAAGTGGCTAGGAAACGGCGTTAACATCGTCTTTGCAACTTATTTTTTGATCGTCAGTATTTCTGTTATTCGAACATACGTTGAAATTATTCAAGTATGGATGTTTCCTACCGCTTCCACCTTTATGTTAACACTATTTTTATGCTTAGTTAGCTATTACATTATCTCTTCTGGATTTCGTGTCATTACTGGTATTTGCGTCATCTCTGTTGGTGGTACATTAGGATATTTATTTCTAAGCTTATTCGTTTTGAAATATTCACATTGGGAGAATTTACTACCTATATTCACACATTCTTTTTCAGACATTTTAAAATCCGCTCAACTGTCAATCTACAGTATGACTGGTTTTGAGATTTACCTCATGGTGTATCCATTTGTGAAAAAGCCTATACAATCTCATAAATACGCTCAGCTTGGAGCACTGTTTTCAAACCTTCTATATTTATTTAGTACCCTTTTAGCCTTTTCGTTTTTTAGTGAAAAACAATTGTTAAAGACGATATGGGCCCAACTTTCTATGACCCAAGTCATTCAATTACCATTCATAGAAAGGCTAGAATATATTGCAATTTCAGGCTATGCACTCGTTATTATTACAAGTTTTATTCTTCCTTTGTGGGCGGCAACGAGAGCAACGCACGAAATATTCCGTGTAAAACAAAGAGGTGTTTTAATCGCTTTTATGCTTATTACCCTTGTTGTTTCACAGCTTTTAACAAACAGACACGATATTAATAATTTTATTAGTAATGCATCGAAAGTGAGCTTTTGGCTCATTTATGTATACATCCCAATCCTATTTATCATTGTGTGGGTGAAAAGAAAATGGAAAAAATCAAAAATAAATTAATACTTATCTCTTGTATAACATTCTTCAGTTTAACTGGATGTTTACAAAAAAATATTATCGATGACGTACACCTTATACAAGGAACTGTCTTTGATGTAGCAAAAGATAATAAAATAAAGGTAACATTTGTTTGTCCTATTCAGCAAAAAGGTAACAAAGTTCAAGTCTTTGAAGGAACAGCAAATGCGGTAAAACAAGTAAAAGCTGACACATCTTTAGAGTCTTCTCAACCATTTGCCAGCGGACAAATGCGTGTTTCTCTATTTACCCTCCGAATTGCTAAAAAAGGAATGGTTGCTTCCTTCGATACATTAATTCGTGATGTAAATATCGGAAATGCCTTATATGTTGCTTTACTTGACGGTAATGGTACTGAACTTTTAAAAGGAAAGTACACGACTTCATCCAACGTTGCAATTTATATAAAAAAAATGCTAGAACATAATATGGAGACCGGTCCTTTACCAAAAGATAATCTGCATGTAGGAGCATTCCGTTATTATCAAGAAGGGCAAGACTACTATATTCCAATTCTAAAGAAACATGGTGATAAAATAAAAATCACGGGAATTGGTCTTTTTAAAAAAGATAAATATGTTGGTAAAATTGCGGAAGAAGATATGTTCATATTTAAAGGAATTTTAGAAAAACACAAGTTAGATTCACATGAATTTAAAGCAGATCCTGGGTACGTAATGATTAATAATATTCGTTCTGTTCCAACATACGATATAAAAATAAAAAATGGAAAGCCCTCCTTTTCCATTCATGTGAAGCTTGATGCCCGTATTCAAGAAGTATCAAAACAAATTAACTTAGAGAATGCTAAGAACACAAAAAAGATCGAGAAGGTCGTTCAAAAACAATTGGAGACACAAGCCAAGAAATTAATTAAGCACTTTAAATCTTTAGGCGTGGATCCGCTCGGGCTAGGAGCTAAATATAAGCAACATTATCGCCCATTCAAATTAGAAGAGTGGAAACAAATGTACAAAGATGTTCCAGTTACTATAAAATACACCGTAAATATTACAAATTCTGGTGTGATTGAATGAGAAATGATTGAACTCCTCTCTCCAGCATGATACAACGGAAAGAGGAGTTTTTATTTTAGATAGAGAGAGAAGATATTTATGGGGGAGCTTATGTCTAAAAAATTAGTAAAGCCTATTTTAAATGGTATTTTATTTCTCGGCGTCTTTTTATTTGCTCATACATACTTAAAAAATGTTTCCTTCACACGTTATTTACTTGTCGTTATACCAATGTTGCTCGTTGGTATGTTTGGCATCGATCTTCTTTTATCCATTTTAATAAAAGAAGAAAAATAACGAGCAGGGCCGTCCCAAAAGTATTTCGGGATGGCTTTCTTTTATTAATAGGTTATGTTTTGTCATTTAGTCGATATAATTTTTCCCTATCTTAACTAAAAGATGAAACTTTTGGACAGTCCCTTTTCATTTCATAATCACCCTATGTTACAATGAGATTCGGACAAAGCGAGAAAGGATGAAACAACATGACAAACGAAAAAGGTTTAGATAAAGGATATGAACTTGTTGCAAAAATGCATGAAGAGTTCGGACATCCTGTGACAAATACTCCAACAAAATTAACAGAAGAGCGTGCAAAAATCCGTGCAAGTTTTATGCAAGAAGAGCTAGAAGAATTTCTAGAAGCAACGACTGTTGAAGATCAATATGATGCACTAATTGACCTTATTTACTTTGCATTCGGAACGTTTGCTGAAATGGGCGTACGTCCTGATAAAGGATTCGAAATTGTAAATAACGCAAACATGGCAAAACTATTCCCTGATGGGAAACCTCGATTCCGCGAAGGCGATGGCAAAATTCTAAAACCAGAAGGCTGGCAAGCACCAGAGCCACAACTTCGTGCTGAAATCGAGCGTCAACGCCAAGAAGCTGAAAAAAACTGCTAGGATTTCCTAGCAGTTTTTTATTATGTCTTTTTTCATTTAGTTCATTAATGACCCACGTGTCCTGCGTGCCCTGCTGCTCCACTAATGCTAGCCGCTCCTGCCGCTGCTCCTGCCCCTCCCGCTCCAATTCCACCTGTCCAAGGAGAAGATTGTTGCTGTTGTTGATATTGCTGATATTGTTGGTGTTGATGACCGTGTTGGCCTTGATGACCGTGCTGACCTTGATGACCATGTTGGCCTTGATGACCATGTTGGCCTTGATGATCATGATGGCCTTGATGACCTTGGTGTCCATGATGATCATGATGGCCTTGATGACCTTGGTGTCCATGATGACCATGTTGGCCTTGATGATCATGATGGCCTTGATGACCTTGGTGACCGTGTTGGCCTTGGTGCATTTGATAAAGAACAGCTTGCGGATGAATGTGGTGGTGACCGTGGTGATGTACTTGTTGTTGATGACCATGGTGTCCATGGTGTCCATGATGACCGTGCTGACCTTGATGGTGATGATGACCATGATGGCCGTGTTGACCTTGATGGTGATGGTGTCCATGATGGCCGTGTTGGCCTTGGTGATGATGGTGTCCATGATGACCGTGTTGGCCTTGATGGTGATGATGTCCATGATGGCCATGAACAACTTGCGGATATCCACCTATTCCTCCAGCTACAACACCTACTCCTGGTACCGGAAATCCTGTCTGCACTCCTCCAACGAAAGAAGGAAATGTAGTTGGTACGCCTACTGGAAATCCTGTCTGTGCCCCAGCTACTGATGTCGGAAAGCTTCCTGTTACTGTAGGCATTCCAACCCCTGCTGTCGAAAATCCTCCCATTGATGTCGGCATTCCAGTTTGCATACCAGCTACCGATGTCGGAAAGCCTCCTGCTGCTCCACCCATCCAGCTCGGAATCCCACCGTATCCTTGTTGGCCAGCTCCTCCCATTAACATCATTTGTTCATAACTACCCGATTCACCTCCGAAGAAGCCATGTGGTGCATTATTGTCCATCCCTTTCATTCCTTTCACCTCTTCTACTCAATTTAGCCTACCTTTTTTATCATATTTCCTATAGAAAAATAGGTGTTTGTCTGCCCTAGAATTCCGCTCCTTTTTCTTCATTCATGATAAAATTAATTAACTGAATATTTTTTCCAGGAGGTATTTCTATTGAAAAACGTAACAAAGGCTTCTATCAATGACTTAGATGCAATCTTACATATAGATATTGATGTAATCGGAAACGATAGTAGACGAGATTATATTAAGGAGACTATTAATGAAGGCAGATGCGTCATTGTAAAAGAAGATAATTCTATTTCCGGTTTTCTAACATACGATACAAATTTCTTTGATTGTACGTTCCTCTCATTAATCATTGTTTTGCCAACTAAAAGAAGGCGAGGCTATGCAAGATCGTTAATCTCATATATGTTAAGTCATTCTCCTACTCAAAAAATATTTTCTTCAACGAACAAATCGAATGAAAGTATGCAGAAAGTATTTCATTCGAGCGGTTTTATACGCAGTGGCATGATTGAAAACTTAGATGAAGGTGATCCAGAGATTATTTTCTACACAAAAAAGCTCAGAGCATAAATACTCTGAGCTTTTATTTAGAATGAATTAATTTGCAACAACGTTAACAAGTTTGCCAGGAACAACAATTACTTTACGAACTGTTTTCCCTTCAATTTGGTCTTGAATTGCTTCAAGTGCAAGTTGTTCCATTTCTTCTTTTGATGCGTCTTTACTCATTGTTAGTTTCGCACGAACTTTGCCCATAACTTGAACAACGATTTCAACTTCATCTTCTACAAGCTTAGACTCATCAAATGTTGGCCAGCTTGCATATGTGATTGTTTCATTGTATCCAAGTTTGCTCCATAGTTCTTCCCCGATGTGAGGTGCAACTGGTGCAATCATTTTTACGAAACCTTCTACATATTCTTTCGGAAGTGTTTCAGCTTTATATGCATCGTTGATGAATACCATCATTTGAGAAATCGCTGTGTTGAAGCGAAGCTCTGCATAGTCTTCTGTTACTTTCTTCACTGTTTGGTGGTAAGCTTTTTCAAGCTCTTTATTTGGTGCATCCGTAATTTTCTCACTTAATTCACCATTATCTTGAACGAATAGACGCCATACGCGGTCTAGGAAACGACGAGCTCCGTCAAGACCATTTTCAGACCAAGCGATTGATGCATCTAATGGTCCCATGAACATTTCGTATAGACGAAGTGTATCTGCACCATGGCTTGCTACGATATCATCAGGGTTTACAACGTTACCTTTTGATTTACTCATTTTCTCGTTGTTTTCACCTAGAATCATACCTTGGTTGAATAATTGTTGGAACGGCTCTTTCGTTGGAACTACACCGATATCGTATAATACTTTATGCCAGAAACGAGCATATAGTAAGTGAAGTACAGCGTGCTCTGCTCCGCCGATATAAATATCAACTGGAAGCCATTGTTTTACTTTTTCAGGATCTACAAGTGCTTCGCTGTTGTTTGGATCGATGTAACGTAGGTAATACCAGCAGCTACCAGCCCATTGTGGCATTGTATTCGTTTCACGACGACCTTTTTTACCAGTCTCAGGATCAACAACATTTACCCACTCGTCAATGTTAGCAAGTGGTGATTCACCTGTACCTGAAGGACGGATGTTTTCTGTTTTCGGAAGAACTAATGGTAATTCTTCTTCTTTCACAGCTGTCATTGTGCCATCTTCCCAGTGGATTACTGGAATTGGCTCACCCCAGTAACGTTGACGGCTGAATAACCAGTCACGTAGACGGTACGTTACTTTTTGATTTCCTGCGCTCGTTACTTCAAGCCATTCAATCATTTTTGCGATTGCTTCTTCTTTATTTAAACCATCAAGGAATGCTGAGTTTACGTGTGCACCATCACCTGTGTACACTTCTTTCGTAATGTCTCCGCCTTTTACAACTTCCTTCATTGGAAGATTGAATACTGATGCGAATTCATAGTCACGCTCATCGTGAGCTGGAACTGCCATTACAGCACCTGTTCCGTAAGTTGCAAGAACGTAATCAGCGATCCAGATTGGTAATTTCTCACCGTTTACTGGGTTAACTGCGTAAGCACCAGTGAATACACCAGTTTTTTCTTTCGCAAGTTCTGTACGCTCTAGGTCACTCTTCATTTTTACAGCGTTAATGTAAGCTTCTACCGCTTCTTTTTGTTCCGCTGTTGTAATTTCTGCAACAAGTGCATGTTCCGGAGCAAGTACACAGTATGTTGCACCGAATAGTGTATCAGGACGCGTTGTGAAAACTGTGAATTTCTCGTCTGTACCGTCGATGTTGAAGTGTACTTCTGCACCTTCAGAACGACCGATCCAGTTACGTTGCATATCTTTTAAGCTTTCTGGCCAATCAAGCTCATCTAGATCTTCTAATAGACGATCTCCGTAAGCTGTAATTTTTAACATCCATTGTCTCATCGGACGACGCTCAACTGGATGTCCGCCGCGCTCACTCTTACCGTCAATGATCTCTTCGTTTGCAAGTACTGTACCAAGTGCTGGACACCAGTTTACAGGTACTTCATCAACGTAAGCTAAGCCTTTTTCAAATAGTTTTAGGAAGATCCATTGTGTCCACTTGTAGTAGTTTGGATCTGTTGTATTTACTTCACGGTCCCAATCGTAAGAGAAACCTAATGATTTAATTTGGTTACGGAATGTATTAATATTATGCTCTGTAAATTCAGCTGGGCTGTTTCCAGTATCAAGTGCATATTGCTCTGCTGGAAGACCGAATGCATCCCATCCCATTGGATGAAGAACGTTATATCCTTGCATACGCTTCATACGAGATAAAATATCTGTCGCTGTATAGCCTTCTGGATGTCCTACGTGTAGGCCTGCACCTGATGGATATGGGAACATATCTAGTGCATAAAATTTTGGTTTTTCTGTCTCATCTGGCGTACGGAATGTTTTATTCTCTTCCCAGTACCCTTGCCACTTCTTCTCAATATCTTGATGATTAAAGCTCATGAGATACCCTCCTTGAAATTCTATTTATTTTCACCGCCCAAAATACAAAAAACCTCTCATCCCTAGAAAGGGACGAGAGGTTATAGATTCCCGCGGTACCACCCTAAATTAATGTACAAATATACATTCGCTTAGATCCGTAACGTGGATTAACGGCAATTGCTACTATTAGTTTCACAACTGCAACTCAAAGGCGAGTTCATAACGAAACGTGGATTGACTTGCACCGACCGTCAACTCTCTAAACCAGCTTCTATTACTACTACTCCTTCTCACTGTTATTACAAATATGAGTTAAGTGAACTACCCTTCGCTTAGAATCTCTTAAGAGCTTACTTAAAGCGGGGCTTCTCGGTTAATCGTTACTCTTCATAACTAATGAATTCGTCTTCGACAGCCGAGCTATCTCCCTTGTTCGAAAGGTTGTTTTATTTAAATATATTCTAAAACATGTGAACATGTTCCGTCAAACTAAACTGCAATTTTTTCTTCAACTGTTTCTTCTACTTTTACTCGTTTATCATAAATACTCGTTGCAATAATCGCTACTACAAGCATTACCATGATTGCTATAAACAATACTTCCATATTGTATAAATCAACAATTGCTCCGCCAACGACCGGTCCGAACATTTTTCCTACAGTCGCCGCGCTATTTACAACGCCTTGATAAAATCCAAGTTTATCTTTTGGTGCGAGTATATTTGCAATCGTTGGAACTGCTGGCCATACGAATAACTCACCAATTGTTAATGTTACCATCGCAACGAGGAACATCGTAAATTGTTGTGCTTGACTTAACACAATAAATGACGCCGCAAAAATGACGATTCCAATCATAATTTGCTGTTTTAAAGAACGCTTCATCCAGCGAATTAACATACTAACTAACGGCTGCGCACAAACAATCATCGCTCCGTTTATCGTCCATAATAAACTGTAGTGACGAAGGCTAATGTTTAATTCTTGCATATGTGTTGCAATTGCCCCTTGCCACTGTACATATGTAACCCAGCATAAAGCATATGCTACACATACGATAAGAAGTGCTTTGAATCCAGGTGTAAGCGTCCAGCCTTTTTTCATTTCGACTTCTTTTTGCACTCCCTGCTCTTTTTTGTCTTCCATACCACGGAATCCGATAAAAGCAATTAAGAAGAATACAAAGTATAAAATAAAGTTCGCTAAGAAAATATAATCAAAACGATACGATGCAACTAATCCACCACACGCTGTTCCGATCGCAATACCAACGTTTTGTCCAACATACATCGCATTAAATGCTCGTCTTCCGCCTTCTGGCCAAACCGTACCGACCATCGCATACATCGATGGGAAGACCATTCCAGAACCAAATCCGATTAATGCTAGCCACACAACATATAACGGCCAACCGTGGAAGAACACAAGACCTAAAATCGATACGAGTGTAATGATAATCCCTACTAAAGTTGATTTATAACCGCCCCATTTATCAAATAAAACACCGCCGAGCAAGTTTCCGATTACACCAGTAAGCGAGTTGATCATTAATACCATTCCGGCCACAGATAAAGATTTTCCTAGGTGATCATGCAAATAAATTGTATTAAAAGGCCATAAAAAAGAAGCACCCGTGACATTAATAATCATCCCAGCTACTAATAGCCATACTTTCCTTGGCATAGTCTCCCCTCCTATTCTATTTTTTCGTTCATCTATAACAGTAAAATTGTAGTCGTTTTTAAATAGGAAGGCAACTGATTAATAGTTGATGAAATTCAGATAACGGTTTGTCGGTAAATGAAATTATACTGATTGCTGCTTGAAAATATATCAGCGATTATTAAAACACATCGACTTACCGACCAAAAACGACAGTAGTAACAATATATAAATAAGAGGAGACTGCCTGAACTTCACGCAGTCTCCTCTTATTTATACTATCCAACTTCTTTTTCTCGCTTCGCACGTTCTTTAGCGCTCCATTTAAATACCTTATCTAGTAGAGAGTATATTCTCCCAGACTCTTTCGTTAATAACGGCCCTAACGATGCTAATATTAAAACGTACAGTGCGGAGAACGGTTTAATCGCTGCCATTAAGCCACCTGCAATACCGATATTCGCGACAATAATAGAAAACTCTCCGCGTGATACAAGGGTTAAACCAATATTCGTAGAAGCCTTATGCGATAACCCAGCTTTACGTCCCGCCATCATTCCAGCAGTAAAATTACCAATGAGCGTAATAAGAACTGCTCCTAATGCTAACCACACTGCTCCTCCAAGTGAAAATGGATCTATACTTAAACCGAAGCTGAAAAAGAATATGGCTCCAAAGAAATCACGAAATGGAACGACAAGATGCTCAATCCGATCGCTATGCTCTGTTTCAGAAAAGACAAGCCCTAACAATAATGCACCAATTGCTTCCGCAACATGAATTGTTTCTGAAAATCCTGCTACAAAGAATAAAATAGCGAATATTACGATAATAAAAATTTCATTTGACGAAATATCTAATACTTTATTTAGAAACGGCGTAGCTTTTCTAGCGATTACAAAGAATAGGAGCATATACCCTACTGCGATTAACACCGATGTAAGAGCACCTACAAATGATGTTGCACCACCGAGCACTAACCCTGAAACGACTGATAAATATACAGCTAAAAAAATATCATCAAACATAATGATTCCTAATATTAATTCAGTCTCTTTATTACCAGATCTTCTTAAATCAACAATTACTTTTGCAACAATTGCACTCGATGAAATTGTAATGATTCCAGCAATAATTAACGTTTCTAATAAGGGGAAGCCCATCACATATCCATAAAGCAAACCTAATATGAAATTAAGCGATATATGAACACTACCCCCAAAAGCAATCGACTTTCCTGATTTAATTAATTTTTTTATTGAAAATTCTAAGCCTAAGTAGAATAAGAGGAATATGACGCCAACACGGCCGAGGAAGGAAATAACTTCTCCGCTTTCAATAAACCTTAAATCGATAAGTCCTAAATCTGGGGCATGAGGCCCCACTAACATACCGAGTATAATGAGAAACGGAATAATCGAGAACTTTAACTTCGCAGCGAGGATAGCTGCAAAAGCTACTAATACTAACGCAGTTCCAACTTCAAAGATTAAAGTATCCATCGATTAGGAATCACCTCCTGCTGAAAGCAATTCATTAATAATTCTTTTCACTTCATGTCTCGCGCCCGATAACACGAGCATATCACCAGCTTCAATAATAGAATCTGGACCTGGATTAAAGAATTTCTTCATATTCTTTTTCAAAATAGCAATAATCGTTACGTTATATGTTTTTCTGACATGTAAGCTACCAATTGTTTGTTGTACTACTGGTGCACTATTTTCTACCTTAAACCATTCAATTGATAATCCTTCAAAAGCCATCTCAATTGTGTCTAGTGCTTGCGGTCTATATACCATTCCGCCTAATATAGCTGCAATTTGTCTCGCTTCAGAATCACGAAGAGAAATGCTTGAAACACTCTCATCGTGATCCGCATCAAAATGATACATTTCTCTTCGGCCATCATCATGAATCACAATAACCATTTTTTCATTACCTTTTGTAATTACTTCAAACTTACAGCCAATACCCGGAAGTTCACTTTCTCTAATATTCATATTTTCCGCCTCCTAAATTTTTTAGTTACGGCTTTTACAAATCTACATCAATCTCTGTTTTAAACTTTTCATCTTTTGAGATTCCTAAATACTTGAGTGTTTCTGATGGAGTTGCGTGATGAAAATGCTTTTGCAATAGCGCAATCGCTATTCCTCTTTTGTACGCGTGATATCCAAATGTTTTTCGCATTGAGTTCGTTCCAATCTTCCCAACAATTCCAACCGCTTCAGCTGCGCTATGAATAACGCGATACGCTTGTTGGCGTGAGATTGAATTTGTTGTTTTATTAGATTGAAATACGTAATTTTCTCTTTGAGCGTCAATAGATTGTACATACTCTAAAAGTGCTTCTTTTACTTTTGTATTTAAATAAATATCTTGTTTGAATTTTTCATCTTTCACAGGAAGAGAGTAGAACTCTTTCACAGTTCTATCTTCATTTAATACCTCTTCAAATTTCATGCTAAGTAGTTCAGTAATCTTTAATCCAGTGTTAATTCCAATAACAAATAAAAGATAATCTCGCTGCGAGTGCTCTTTTAAATACTTTTTCATAGCCTCAATTTGGCTTATATCTTTTAATGCCTCTACAACTTCCATACATGTATCTCCTCATCTTATGAACGGTAATTTTCTCATTATCCTGTTCATTTTACCTTATCACGCTATGAGATTTCCATGTATTATCCATTATTTTCACAATATACGACTTAGGTCTGACAATTTTTCATTTGGAAATTTATGATTGTACAAATACGGTGTGGGTAGAAAAATAGGGGATACAAGTTCAGCTTCTTTCTACAGATCGGATTCCTCCTTTCATTTTTCGGTTGCTGATACTCACATATTATGTTACTTATTTACATTATATTATATATTTCAGTAACATTAAAGTGTTTTTTCTGAAAATACAAAAAGCCGAGCACTTTTACTCGGACTCGGCTTTTTACGTATTAATCTTCTTTCGGAAGAACAATTCCTTTATACAATTGAACTGTAATGAAGTAATAAATCGCATAAATAACTACGAAAATTACGATTGGTACCCAAATACGGAAGTACGGATCAACTAAAATAAATCCGAAAATATTCATACCCACTAATACGTGAGCGATACCTAGAATTGCTGGGAATAAGAATACTAAGAATAACTCTTTATAAATCGATTTCGTTAATAACTCACGACGCACACCGATTTTACGAAGCATTTGATAGCGCGTAATATCTTTTGATGCACCAGAAAGAATTTTAAACATTAAACAACTTGCCATCATTGCTAAGAACGCAATTCCAAGGAAGAATCCCATAAACACTGTTCCGCTTGCAATGCCATAGAACCCATTATAAGCTTGATATTTACTATCCATTTGTTCAGCTTTTACATTTTTATATTTAACTAGCTGCAACTCGTCAAGTTTTTTCCACTCTTTTGTATATGTTAAGAAGTCATCTGTTTTTCCGATAAATGCTATACCATCTTTACCATTTATCCCATCGTACATTTTTTGATCTACAATTTTAATTGCATGATCTCCGTATATATAATACGGATGAATTGTACTAAAAGCATCTACCCATTCTGCTGAAAGTTCTTTAGCGTTCGCATCTTTTTCATTCATTTCTCTAGAAACTGCACCTGCTTGTAGTTCCTCTGAAACGTTCTTCGTATTCACTAAATCTTTCATTGACTCCATATTTGCCATATCTCTTACTAAAGGACGATTTTTCTCTAAATCCTCTTTTACATAGTAAACGTATTTATCATCTACTTTGTAACGATATTCACTTTTCTCTTTAAATGTAATACCATCTAATATTTTCTTTTCTTCAGCTGTTGGATTATGAACTACTGAATCATAGATTACTAAACCATCAACCATTTTTATAACATTATTTTTAAACGCCATACCACCTGAAATTGCACCAGCTCCAAGCGCTACTAACATCGCTACCGTCGCAAGTACTTTCGTTAAACTATTAATACGGAAATTTAACTGTGCAAATGTAAAAGCGTTAAGTCCTTTTTCACTACGCTTCTTATTACTTTTTAACTTTTTAATAATAACTGGAAGAAGTGACCCAAATAGCATGTAAGTACCAGCTGTTGTTGTAACTAATGCAATAAGGATTCCCATCTCTCTTAGTTTTTCCATGTAAATCATTGATGCATAGCCAATTCCTAATAAAATAACCGCAAGGAATGCAACTAAACCTGTCATTTTCCCTTTTACTGCAACACGTTCTGTTTGTGCATCTGCATGTACAAGTTGCAGTACAGAAATACGTGATAATTTAATACTGTTCATAATTGCTGATAAGACAAATAGTGCAAAGAAGAAGAGACAAGTAACAGTCATTGATGGAATATAGAATGCTTTATACCCTTCACCAGTAAATTCTAGCTGTTTCATTAATAACTGCCCAATGCCCGCTGCAAGTCCTACACCAACTGTAATACCAATCGCAAGAGACGCAGCGCCTAATACGATTGTTTCAATAAACATAAGTAATGTAACTTTATGTTTTTTCGCTCCTAACATCATATACATTCCGAATTCTTTTTGACGAAGAGATAATAAGAATGAGTTTGCATATAAAATGTAGAAGAACGTTATAATTGCTAGTAAAAATGATCCCGCTTGGAATACGAATCCAATAGATTTAATCATTGAGTTAGATTCAAGAAACGCTTTATTAAGCGCTAACGTTTGAAACATATAAAAAATTGAAATCGACATGACAAGACCAACAAGTAAGACGATATAATCTTTCAGCTTACTTTTCAGTCCTGACATGGAAAGTTTAAATAACATACTGGAACCTCCTTTCTTACGCTTTTTGTGTACCTAAGTCTGCAAGTACATCTAAAATTTCTTTGTAGAACTCTTCACGCGTACCACCGCGATGAATTTCTTTATATAACTCACCATCTTGAATGAATAAAATACGCTGACAGTAACTTGCACTGTACGGATCATGCGTAACCATCATAATCGATACGCCTTGATCTTTATTTAAGTTTGTCATCGCATCAAGTAAACTCGTTGCATTTTTAGAATCAAGAGCTCCTGTTGGCTCGTCCCCTAAAATGATTGCTGGTTCATGCACAAGCGCACGCGCTGCTGCTGAACGCTGCTTTTGTCCACCAGATACTTCAGCTGGATACTTTTGAAGAATTTCTGTAATTCCTAACATACCGGCTACTTTTTCTACTTTCGGTCCAATATTACGTGATGGAACACCTTGAAGAGAAAGCGGAAGTGCAATGTTTTCATAAATAGATAAGTTCTCTAATAAGTTAAAGTCTTGGAAAATGAATCCTAACTTTTGTGAACGAAAATCAGAAAGCTCACCTTGTTTCATTTTCGTAATATCCGTACCCGCAATTTCAACAACGCCGCCTGTTGCTTTATCAAGCGTTGAAATTACATTTAATAATGTCGTTTTACCAGAACCAGATGGTCCCATAATCCCAACAAACTCACCCTCTTGAATCGAGAATGAAACACCTTTTAACGCGTGTGATTGGTTCTCACCTTTTTTACCGTACACTTTTTGAACGTTTTTCACGTCTACAACTGGTTTCGTCATATATATCCTCCTACGCTTGTTTTTCCATTACCTATTTTGCGCTTTTTAGAGCTGAACTGCTATTTGTTAACATTACAATTACCTTACACTTTTGTAAGATAGAGAATGGGTGCGTGTAAGGTTCGTTGGTAAATGAAATTTTATAAGCGGTTGTTAAAATATATCAGCGGTTCTTACACTTTTATCAGCGATTTTTCAAATATATCGGCGGTTCTTACACTTTTATCAGCGATTACCAAAATATATCGACTTATCGACAAAAGATGACAATAAAAATAGGCTGTTCCGCGAAAGGAACAGCCCACTGATTAAAGTTTCACTTTATTTCTTTAAAGGTGTTACCGTCCAATACGTAATAACACGCCAAATCCATTCTAGCGGACCCATTTTAAAGATTTTCATCCAAATTACACTAAACACAATTTGAATAGCATAAATTGCGATACATACATATAACGTCTGTATGTATGTTAAGTTTCCTGCAAAGTTAAATACGCTACCGGCAATTAAAATCATTGCAGTTTGTCCAATGTAATTCGTTAAAGCCATACGTCCATAATATTTCAGTGGTGCTAATAATGTTTGAACTGGTTTTAACTGAAGTAATAAAATTAACGCTCCGACATAGAAAGCTGAAATAATTGGTCCGACTGTAACACCAATTTTTAAAAATTGACCTGCAGCATCCATTGTTCCATCCTCAGTCATAAGTATCATATTTACAAATGGCTCAGCAGGAACATGCCCATATTGATACCATATAGCTACGACGCTTAAAACGAACATAACACCTGTAAAAATAGCGACTTTCTTTATGTTTTGTGAGAGATTTTCAAATACACGATATTGTCCTGCAGCAAGACCTAATAAAATTAAGCCAAGTGGTAATAGTTCTTTAACGCCCATCACACTAAAAGCAATTGTCAAAATAAGACCAATTATTAAGTTTACTTCTTTTTTCGCTTTATAAAATGGTAAAACGATTAACCCGCAGATTGCATATAACGTTAACGCTTCGCCAGGCTGAAACATGTAATGAAGCAAACCGAAAATAAATAGCGCAACTAGACGACGTAAAAATAAAACATATCCATTTTTCCCTTTCGCAATTGCTCTAGAGATAAAGATATAGAATCCTACTCCAAATAAGAATGAAAAAATCGAGAAGAAACGACCTTCTACAAATAAGTATAGAAACCTTTGGTAGCTAGCATCTACTGTATTAGGATCTGGAATTTTAATATGAAGTAGTGCAAGAATATTTACTAAAATAATCCCCAGTAATGCGAAGCCACGAATGTAATCTAACTCATCAATTCGTTTGTTTGTAATATTGTTCCCCATAATGCAACTCCTTGTCCAAAATTTAATCCTCCCTTACTCTACTGGAAGAGTTAGCTTACAACTATCGGAAAACCTTACAGAAATCTTACATTATTGTCATATAGCAAAATAAAACCAGGTCATATTGCGACCTGGTTTACTCTGATTGCTTTGATCTTTGAGGTTGTCCTTTTTTACTGTTGCGTTGTTTTACTTGAACAATTGGATCAAGCTCATTTGAAAATTCAGCGTTATGTCCATTTTGCGTTTTTTGCTCTGGATTATTTTGATCTGAACGTTTCGCCATTACATTCACTCCTTATTAGTGCGGTGTAATAATCATTTGATGTTGCAATTGGCGAATTGCCATACGTGCTCTATTTAATTGCTCACGTTGCTCATCATTTGCATGTTGTTGCATCGTTTGTAAATCGTTATATGCTTGTTCTAATTGTAACTGCGCATCTGAATACTCCATCGTATTGTAATGCTCTTGTCTCATGCCTTGGTCTAATTGTTCTTTCGCATATTCCACTGCTTGTTCCGCTTGTGTAATATACGATTCAAGTGATTGACGCTCTGCCATAATTGTCCCTCCTTGCTTCAATTCCCCTTTAGTGTGTCCCTTCCATCTCTACCTTATGAGTATGTTATAATGGATTTTGTTTCATTTTGACTCGGCTTAGGAGGGAAAGTAATGAAGGTTCAAAACCCTTTTCCATATACAAACGACAATAAACGTTATCATACATGGAATTACCATTTACGAAATGAATTTGGTGAAAAAATCTTTAAAGTTTCATTAGATGCTGGCTTCGATTGCCCGAACCGTGACGGTACAGTTGCTTATGGTGGTTGTACATTTTGCAGTGCTGCTGGATCTGGTGACTTCGCTGGTGATCGACGCGATGATGTTATAACGCAATATCATGAAATGAAAGAAAAAATGCGCTCAAAGTGGAAAGATGGAAAATGTATCGCTTATTTCCAAGCGTACACAAATACACATGCACCACTTGAAGTGTTAAAAGAAAAATTCGAACCGCTTCTAGCAGAAAAAGACGTTGTCGGTCTTTCAATCGCCACTCGTCCAGATTGCTTACCAGACGATGTCGTTGAGTATTTAGCGGACTTAAATAAGCGCACATACCTTTGGGTTGAACTCGGATTACAAACTGTTCATGAACGAACTGCGAATCTTATTAATCGCGCTCATGATTATCCGTCTTATGTGGAAGGTGTAAATAAATTACGTAAGCATGGCATTAGAGTTTGCTCTCATATTATTAACGGTCTTCCCCTTGAAAATTATGACATGATGATGGAAACAGCTCGTGAAGTAGCGAAGCTTGATGTACAAGGAATTAAAATTCATTTACTTCATTTATTAAAAGGAACGCCAATGGTGAAGCAATATGAAAAAGGACAACTCGAGTTCCTTTCTCTTGAGGATTACGTAAGTCTCGTTGTTGACCAACTTGAAATCATTCCAGAAGACGTAATTGTGCACCGCATCACAGGTGACGGTCCACCTGATTTAATGATCGGCCCGATGTGGAGCTTAAATAAATGGGAAGTATTAAATTCCATCGATGCAGAATTTGTACGCCGCGGAAGCTGGCAAGGAAAATATGCAAATGAGGAGAAACAACAATGAAATTAGAACGTGTATTACCGTTTGCTCGCACACTGCTGCAAACGGCTATTAAAGAAGGCGATTACGCTGTAGATGCAACGCTTGGAAATGGACATGACACTTGCTTCCTAGCTGAAATCGTTGGAGATAACGGAAAAGTATTTGGATTTGATATTCAAAAACAGGCCATTGAAAGCTCAACAACTCGTCTAAAAGAGAAGGAGCTTTTTGAACGTACTGTTTTAGTTCATGATAGTCACGATACGCTTCTATCCGTACTACCAGAAGACGCAAAAGGAAAAGTAACAGGCGCTATCTTCAACTTAGGTTACCTTCCTGGCGGTGACAAGCACATCGTTACAAAACCGAACTCAACCATTTCGGCAATTGAACAATTACTAGACGTAATGGCACCTGAGGGAATTATCGTCCTTGTCATTTACCACGGACACCCAGAAGGACAAGTAGAACGCGATGCTGTTCTCAAATTTGCAGAAGAACTAGACCAAAAACAAGCTCACGTATTGCGGTATGGCTTCATTAACCAGCAAAATAACCCCCCATTTATTGTGGCGATTGAGAAGCGATAAAGTGAAACTTTAATCAGTGGGGGCATTCCCCACTGATTATTAGTTGAACCAATCGGGCATTTATAGGCCGTTTATCTCCCACCTAACATCTTTGCTCCAGGCGAATTTTAAGGTGTGAGTTTTACTGCCCGTTAATGCGGGGTAATATATCGACAATTCGACACACTATATCGACTTATCGACAAAAGATAACAAAAAAAGACGTGCACTCATTGCACGTCTTTTTCTTATTCTCCTATATAATGGATGTATACAATATTTGAAGAAAGAAGGATAGAACTTTGCTAGTAGAACTAAGGGGAATTCAAAAGAAGTACTGCAAATCACTTATACTAGACAACATCGATTTATCCATTCCAGAAGGAGAAGCGCTCGCTATTATTGGCGGGAACGGTACTGGAAAAAGTACTCTACTCAAAATAATTGCAGGATTTATTTCACCTACAGCAGGAACACTTCAAAGAAAAGAACATATACAAATCGGCTATGTACCTGAACATTTTCCTGAAGGGATTCGTTTTACATTAGAAGATTATTTATATCATCTCGGCCACATTCATGGCTTATCAACAAAATATTTAAAAGATAAAATCCCAATGCTTCTTGAATCTTTTCATTTACATCACGCAAGACATTCCGTTGTACGAAACTTTTCAAAAGGTATGAAACAAAAAACTGGCATTATGCAAGCATTGCTTACAGACGTCCATTTACTAATTTTAGATGAACCACTTTCTGGGCTGGATCCTAACTCGCAGCAAGAACTAGAACATATTTTACTCTCATTAAAACAACACGGCATATCTATACTCTTCACATGTCACGAAAAACAACTACTAGAAAACTTCGCCGATAGAATTGTGACGTTAGCAAATCATACAATCACGGAAGATATCTCTATACAAAAATCAGCAGAACAAGTCTATATTGAAGCAATCGTTCACGAAACATTTTCTACGATAGAACTACGGAAACAATTAGGATTTATACACGTTGCACACAATTCAAATCAAAACCTTATTCAATTACAAATAGAAAAAGAATATACAAACGAAATGCTTCAGTTTTTATTACATAAAAAAGCATCTATCACACTGCTACAACCTAACTTTTAAATCGAAAGAAGGTTTATTATGTTTGCTCTTATTCGTTACCATTTTCTCGACTATACAAAATCGTATAAGTACGTCCCTCCTATTGCGATGTACTTTGTGAGCTTACTTTTTGTATATGCATATAAACCGAATCCTATTGTACCGACATACTTAGAAACGGCACTCGCACTTTATTTATTATCTGCTTGGATTACAGTCACAATTTTTCATACGGAAGACCCTGTACAAGAACAAATTACTATTTCTCACACAAATAATATTTCTGCACTATATGTTGGTAAATACATTACGGCTCTTCTCATTTGTACTGTTTTATCTTTTATATCCATAATCTATCCAATTATTTTTCAAATGTTTAATGAAGAAATGACAGTTTCTTTATTTCTAGTCGGATTTCTCGCTCACATGTCTTTCTCTATACTAGGAATTTCAATCGCAACTTTATTTACTAGAAATATTATTCAAAAAGCAAGCACAGCTTGGCTTAGCCTGACATTTATATTACTTATAACGATCGCCTCCATCCGGTTTAAAAAAGAGTTACTATGGTTTTTACCACCGGTCGAAGCCTTTCTAATGCTTGGACAATACAAATTTAATATACTTACTCACACACTATGGCTCACAGCTTGGGCTATCCTGTATTCATTTTTATTACTTACTTTATTTCTTTTTATCGTTCGCAAAAAACGTTTTTAATTACATATTAAAGGAGACGAAACAATGATCGGAATACTAGCAGGAATGGGACCAAAATCGACTGGGCCATTCGTCGATACAGTTGTAGCAAAGTGTCAAAAAATATACGGAGCAAAGCATGATATGGACTTTCCTCATATGATGATTTATTCTTGCCCAACACCGTTTTATATGGATCGCCCTATTAATCACGAAACAATGAAAAAAGCGATTATTGAAGGGGCACAAAAACTTGAAAGTACTGGCGTAGAATTTATCGCTATGCCGTGCAATACAGCGCATCTTTATTTTGAAGAATTACAGCATTCTCTGTCCATTCCGGTTTTAAATATAGTCGACGAGACGTTACAAACAATTCCTACAAATACAAAAAGAGTCGCTCTTCTCGCAACAGAAGCGACAATCCAAGCTGGTATTTATCAAGACGGGATTGCAAAGCGTAATATAGAGTACATTCATCATAAAAAATGGCAGACAATGATTAATCAAATTATTACTTATATAAAAAGCGGAGAAGTTGAAGAAGCCAGCAAACTATGGCGCACGCTCGTTTTACAATTGAAAGATCAAGTAGATACCGCCATTATCGCATGTACTGATTTGAA
Source organism: Bacillus sp. EB106-02-03-XG38 (assembly GCF_058792175.1). Classification (NCBI taxonomy): domain Bacteria; kingdom Bacillati; phylum Bacillota; class Bacilli; order Caryophanales; family Bacillaceae; genus Bacillus; species Bacillus sp. EB106-02-03-XG38. The sequence goes on along the minus strand of NZ_JBYTED010000003.1, from coordinate 119,112 downwards.
TGTTGTGGCGGATGAGGATTTTGTGGATTCTGCTCAAAGTCTTGCAGAGGCGGTTGTTAGGAAGTATGCAAAAAATATAAGGGGGTCCCAATGAATATACCTTTTGAAATGGGATACACATTTGACGAAAACCTTAGAGAAAAACCTATATCCCTTGCTGAAATGAAGCAAGGGATTGCATTTTTGAAAGAACATTTACATGAAGATTCATCGTATGGAAAGAACTGCGGATTAATCGGTGTTTATGAACGAATCGCTGGCAACCTTTCTAAAAGTAAATATTACTTACAAGAGGCAATTCAATATTACACACAAATAGAAAACATCAAAGGAATTTTTATTAACAAACTTCGTCTTGCACATACATATCATTGGGAAAGAAAATTTCCTGCTGCAAATGCACTCTTTACGGAACTTCTACAAACACTACCAGACTTACCCATCTATGAAGACTTCTTCTACCAACATTACGGAAAAAGTAAATTAGATGAAGGTTACTTTCATACCGCCCTATCTTATTTTCAAAAGGCACTTCAAATCAGACTACAAAAAGGCAATGAAGAGCTGATTCATTCAACTAAGCTTTGCATTACATATTGTATATCTCATAGATAAAAATCCAAAAACTTTTAACATTTTTCACAATTCCTTCAAAATATCCACACTTAATCTCGCTATATTAAAATGAGGAATCCATTCATATAGGGAAGGTTAGGGGAACTGAAAGTATGAAAGTAAATCGTTCGCTTCATTACATTTTTTGGCGTTGGCATTTTTACGCTGGGCTTTTTATTACGCCGCTTCTTATTACGTTGTCACTGAGCGGAATTGGTTATTTATTTCGAGAAGAGGTTGAAGATTTCATCTATAAAGATTTATATTTTGGGAAAAGCGCCCAAACGGAATCTATTTCGATGTCTGATTCTATTTCCTTAACAGAGAAAAAATATCCACATTATAGTGTGGCGAAAATTAGTGAGTTTAATGGGGATTATAATACGAGACTTACGATTGCAAATGAATATACGGGGCAACAAAAATATGTGTATTTAGATAGCAATAATCAAATTGTTGGCGATCAAAATGCAAGTGAAACGTTTGCCAATATAATGAGGGAATTACATAGTTCTCTTTTAGTTGGTGGCACTGTCGTCAACTATATTGTAGAGCTTGCAGCATGCTGGACGATCTTTTTAATTGTGACAGGGTTGTATATGAGTATACGCCAGTTCAAAAACACACCAGCATCCAATAAGCGAGAAAAAGCAAAACGACGTCATTCTATTATCGGTATTATATTTACAATTCCACTCGTTCTGCTAGTCGCATCTGGATTGCCTTGGTCAGGATTTATGGGTAACCAAATTTATAAAATTGCATCATCGAATGAATCAATTGGATATCCAAAGTTGTATATGGCACCGCCTGAATCAAAGGTAAAAGAATTACCGTGGGCAACAAGAAAAGAAGCTCCTCCTGAATCGAATTCAAATGAACCGAAAGCAATTTCTGTCGATGTATTACAAAAAGGAGTTGAAATAAAGAAGCCATACGTTATTTCACTACCAGCTGATCCGAAAGGTGTATTCACTGTTTCGAAATCAAGTGGTTCTGGTATTACGGGTATGCATGTCGCACCAAATGAAGAAATAACAGCTTACTTTGATCAATATAGCGGAGAGCTTATTTCCAAAACAGACTATCGTGATTATGGATTATTTGCTCAATGGTTTACTTACGGTATCCCGCTTCATGAAGGCCATTTATTCGGATGGCCAAATCAAATATTATGTTTACTAACGACGTTATCTTTATTACTTCTTATTTATTATGGAATAAAAATGTGGTTAGCAAGAAAGCCGAAAGGAAAATTAGCAGCACCGCCAAAACAAAGAGATAAGAAAAGCATAATCATTTTCTTTATCATGATGGTTATACTAGGCGTTGTCATGCCTTTATTCGGACTATCTGTTTTAGTTATTTTTGCGATTGAACTTCTTATATATGTATTTTCAAAAATACGCTCATAATAAACAAGCATTTGTACTGCCATGTACAAATGCTTGTTATTTACTATTTTCTTTTTTTCTACCACTTATTAAAAAGACAATATCTACTATAATAATTGCGGCAATTATTACCTGGGGCACATAATCCATCATAGTAGGACCACTTGGCCTATTCATCATCATATACATGCCCATCACAAATGAAACTGATAATAAAATTAAAAGTGTAATTTCAATGTGATCATATAGCTTTCGAAAAACACGCTTCATTCCCGTCACTCCTTTACCATATTATAACAAAAAGCCACTCTACATGAGTGGCTTTCTTCATCACTGCGCCATTTTCTTTCGGTACATCTTCCCGTTCCAATAGAAGAATCGTGAAGTGAGGCCTCCGTATTTTACAATGCGCCGTGCCATTTTGTGCATATTCTTTTGTGCTGATACTTTTTGGTCTGATAAATAAATACCAAGTAACCCTCGGCTTATGAGACGATGAAACTTCGCATGAGGCAAATCACCAATGCTCTTCTCTGCTTCTTCTACAAAATGTTTCATACGATCTAATATCGCTTGCTCGTTTTCATAATAACTACAGAAATTCAAATCTCCGCCGGCGCGGTCTTCCTCTTGATCAATGAAATAATCAAGTAAAATGTGAAGTCCTTGTACGTAAGGGAAGTACCCTTGTCTAATTTTCGCAATATCTTCATCATGTAATTCATCATGGAATGCATATGCAACAAGACAGAAAATTCCAAGCGTAGAACCGGCACATGCTGAAAATTCAAACCAGCTCATCTCAGGTAAATTTTCTTTATGTGCTTCAAACCATGTTTGTAAACGTGGTTCTCTTTCTTCTAACTTCACGTGTTTATGAATTTGCAAATCACAATAATAACAAGCTAGTTCATGAAGAACAGGAGCAATTTTGTCGTAGTGCTTCGTTTTCTTTAAAACATCTTGGCATGTTTCAACAAGTTCATCTAAATAACCACCATCATCTTGATCATCACGATAACGATAATAATTACCGCCACCTTCTACTTCAGGTGATAATGCCATTAACATCGATTCATGCAGTGCGGCAAAATCATTTGGATCAAGTGATGTACTGCGATCACATAAATTATCTAAATAGTCGCTAATTGTCTGATACGCTACGATAAAACGAATACATTCCTCTCGGTGTTCATCTGCTAATAGCGCTAAAATGCCACCGCCTTCGCAATGAAACGTTTTATGCTCAATACTTGCGATTGCCTGACTATGAAGCTCATCATTCGGAATATGGTAGGCACGCTCTTTCCACATCGCTAGCTCATGGTGTACAACCGGAAACACATCACGGTATACTTTCGCCATGAGCGTTATGGGATTACTCGGTACGTTCACTTCTTCCTTCATCTCCTCTATTCAATGTACAAATAATTTACTTATTTGTTTCTATTATGTTATTGATGCGTATTTCAGTAAATGACTGAATATAATTCAAAATTTCATCGCGCTCATACTCATTTAATAACTCATGATAACAATTCGACCATTCTTTAAAAGCCTTATCACTTATTTTAACATTATCAAACCAAGTACGGACACGTGTTTTATCTACAAGTTTATCCTCACAAGCTTGCATTAGCAAGAGCGGAACATCTGGAAAATCATCTATTTTTTTATGAGCAATTTCGATAGACTTAATCAATTCACTATACCAACGTACTGATACTTTGCGCAAGAACAATGAATCATTCTCCATCGCGTCCCGAACTTCATGATTACGAGTGGACATTTCCACTGTAAGATTCGTTGCAAATTGCAATTTTGGAGCGATAATATTTAATATTTTTGAGGCAGCTTGAAGCGGTGCTGAAGGCCCAGCTACTACACCTAAACATGGCGAACTTAAAATAATACCATCTACATCTTCTCTCTTTGTTTCTTGCATCATACGAATGACAATAAGACCGCCCATACTATGACCGAATATAAAAATAGGTAACCGATACTTTCTTGCCTCTTTCACCCACAATTTAACTTCCTCTATGTATTCATCAAACGAATCAATATGTCCTCTATTTCTTGAAGTCGTTCCGTGCGACGGAAGGTCTCCCATCACAACGTGGTAGCCGTTATGATTCCACATTTCCGCTACAGCTTCATAACGTCCGTGATATTCCATTGCGCCGTGCACGATAACAACGACAGCTTTCGCTTCCTCAGCTTCATAATTCCACATACGGACCTCCTCCATTTCACTCTTTCTCATAATTTGATACACTAAAACTAGTCTCTAGGAAAGGAAGACTTTACATGATATATCCTTATAAAGAAAAAAATCCCAAAATTGCGAGTAGTGCTTTTATCGCTGACTATGTTACGATTACAGGCGATGTTTCCGTTGGCGAAGAATCAAGTATTTGGTTTAATACAGTCATCCGTGGTGATGTGTCACCAACAATCATTGGAGATCGAGTAAATGTACAAGACCAATGTACACTTCATCAAAGCCCACAGTATCCTCTTATTTTAGAAGACGACGTTACAGTTGGGCATCAAGTTATTTTACATAGCTGTCATATTAAAAAAGATGCTTTAATTGGAATGGGATCTATTATATTAGATGGTGCTGAAATTGGCGAAGGAGCCTTTATCGGCGCTGGAAGTCTCGTTTCACAAGGAAAGAAAATCCCGCCAAACACGTTAGCCTTCGGTCGCCCAGCGAAAGTCGTTCGTGAGTTAACAGAAGAAGACCGTAAAGACATGGAGCGAATTCGCACGCAATACGTTGAAAAAGGTCAATACTATAAATCATTACAGAAATAATTTTATCGCTGCCATAAGATTGGCAGCTTTTTTATATGAAAAACTAACTTTTTCTTTACAAAACATTATTACTCCCTCAATAAAATCTTATTAAAATAAAAGCTAATATCTCCATATATATGTAAGCGAGGGAGGAGAATTTTCATGAAGGTCAATGGACTGTATAAAATAGAATGTTACATTTTCAAAGGAATCAACCGATACTTTGATCAAAAGACATTAAATATATTTTTCAGCAATATTACTCATATTGGTGGTGCTACTTTCTCAATCACACTCACGCTTTTCTTTTTAATATTCTCAAAAGGGACTTTGCATCAAGCTGCAATCGCAACTGCTATTTCTTTAGCAATTAGCCATATTCCTGTACAAATATTAAAAAGATGGTATCCGCGAAAACGTCCTTATTTAACAATTCAGGATGCCAAATATCCAGTCCATCCATTAAAAGACCACTCTTTCCCGTCTGGTCATACAACAGCCGTTTTCTCTGTCCTTATTCCATTTATTTGCTATAATCCAAGTTTATTTATTTTTCTATTACCATTAGCATTATGCGTTGGTATTTCTCGCATTTATTTAGGGCTTCACTATCCGTCTGATGTATTTGTCGGTATGTGCCTCGGCACTTGCTCTGGCATCATCTCTTTTTATCAATTCATCCCACTTTTCACATAAAGGAGTGATATGATGAGAGTCGCCATTTTTACCGATACTTTTACACCACAAGTCAACGGGGTTGCGAAAACATTAGAACGATTGACACGTTACTTTCAGAAAGAAAAGATCGCCTATTCTGTTTTCGCCCCTCAGCATACAGCTGAAGATAATTTCGTGGCTAATGTGAACAAGATGAGAAGTATCCCGTTAACAATATTATATCCAGAATGTCGCTTTTCTTTTCCTACTCCGCGCATTAAACGAGAACTTCTTTCCTTTAAGCCTGACATTATTCACATTGCTACACCTTTCAACATGGGACTTTGTGGATTGTATTATGCAAAAAAGTTAAACATCCCAGTTGTCGGTTCTTATCATACTGATTTCGATGCTTATTTACGCTATTACAAAATCGAATTTCTCTCTCATATGCTTTGGAACTATTTAAAATGGTTTCATAGTCATATGCAAAAAAATTTCGTTCCTTCTTTTGAAACGTTACACCAACTAAAAAATAAAGGCTTTCAAGCCCTCTCCATTTGGGGACGTGGTGTAGATTGCACACTCTTTCATCCATCTTACAATACAGACCTATTCCGAAAAAAATATAATATTACAGCGAAGTATGTCCTTTCCTATGTTGGACGAATTGCCCCTGAAAAAGATATTGATACGTTGCAACACCTTATCGTAAAAACGACGCATACTCGAAACGACATTCACTGGCTCATCGCAGGAGACGGTCCGCTAGCAACAAATTTACGTGAAGCTGTTCCGAAAACAAACGTCACTTTTACTGGCTATTTACAAGGTAAGGATTTAGCTGAAGCATATGCTTGTTCTAACATCATGGTATTTCCATCCGCTACTGAAACGTTCGGAAATGTCGTACTCGAATCACTTGCATGCGGTACACCCGTCATCGGTGCAAATAGTGGCGGGGTTAAAAATATTATTACAGACGGAAAAACGGGAGTTCTTTGTCCCCCAAAACATTTCGATTCATTTCTATCATCCATCCATTCTTTATTGCAAAATGAAGAACAACTTATGCAAATGGGTATAGCAGCTTCATCTTATGCGAAAACAAAAAGCTGGGATGAGATCTTTCGTGGCTTACTTGACCAATATGAAACAGTCCTTCAGAACACCGCATCAGAATTACTCGCTTAAACAGAAAAACTCCCTTCAAAAAAAGAAGGGAGTTTATTACATGGTCATAAATTTTAGTTTCATAAATGATACATAAGGTTAAATATCGCTTTATTTCTATATTCATTATATCAAAAATAAACATAACTAAACAGACTTGTTATAAAAACCCATAAAAATTAATATATGGTTATACAGTATTTTAACTGTATCGTGATTTTAAGAAATTCCCCTTAAAATCAACTTACTCACATACCTTTATACAGTAATTGTTCCCCAATTTCTGTATACCAAAAAACCTTTCATTCATTTGAAAGGTCTTTTTTGAGCCTGCACATATTCTTCTTTCGTGTTCACATTTATAAACCAATCCGCATTCGCTTGTACATCTTCACCAGCAATATATTTCACATTACATTGTGATAAAAGCTGGCCCATACTTCTTTTTTCTTCCTGAAGCAAAGCATAAATCTTTTCTTTCACGCGGTTATGATACGCTGCAAGTAACGGTTGTTTCCTTCCATTAATAATAGGTACAACCGCATCATATTCATTGCTCGTTTGCTCTAGTAAAATGGTAAACCATTCTTGTGAAACATTTGGCGCATCGCAAGGCATAATAGCGTACCAATCTGCTTCTATATATTCCATACCTGATACAATTCCAGCAAGTGGCCCATTTTCTTTATAATGCGGAATATCTTCTATAACAGGAGCTTGTACAAGTTGCTCTACTCGCTCTTTTATATCAGAATGACTAATGACCACAACTTCTTGGAGCGCATTTGTCATCGCTTTCACAATATGTTCAATAAACGTATTACCTTGCCAACTCGCTAACGCTTTCGGCTCACCGAATCGACTCGACATACCGCCTGCTAATACAATTCCAGCATACTTACTCATTGGCGATGCAGCTCAAATGTAATATGACCTAATTCCGGTAAAATTAATTTATTCATCGCAAGACGAACCGCTCCGCTAGACCCTGGCATCGAAAAGACTACTTTGCGCCCAATTGTGCCGCCGATCGCTCTACTTAACATTGCGCTGCTTCCGATATCTTCTAAATAACTAATCATGCGGAACAATTCACCAAACCCGACAATTTCTTTATCTAATAACGCTGATACTGCTTCAATCGTTACATCACGTTTCGTAATACCAGTACCGCCATTTGTTAACACGACATCAACATCTTCTCTATGATAACCAGCTAACACCGCTTGCTGAATACTTTCTTTATCATCTTTTACAATTTCATAAGAGGTCACCAAATGCCCTGCTTCTTTTAATAATTCATGTAATAGTTGTCCGCTCTTGTCCGTCTCTTCTGTACGTGTATCGGAAATCGTTACGATTTTGCAACGCACTTCTTTCGGTGCTTGTTTTTTATGTTCGGTTACGCTCATTTTTCATCTTCCCTTTCATTTTCTTGTAAAATTATGTATGAAGCAAAGAATTCAACATGATACAATATAAGTATATTTATCCATCTAAAGGAGCTTTACATGATTCAAAATATGAAACGATACGTACCCATTATACCACTCCTAATTATATTATCCCTTTTCCAATGCATCGCTTACGGATTTCATATTAACTTTTTAAAATTGTATGTGCTTATGCCTGATGGTGGTATTCGTTACTATTTGACTAGCACATTAATTCCTCTCGTACTTGCCTATATAGTAGGTTTTATTTTCAAACGTTCTACCTTTAAATGAGGAGGTCTACATACTATGGAACTTTATAAAAAACTAACAACAACATTCATCCTCTTATTTATCGCTTCTATCACTGTCGGCTTTTCTCTAAAAGGAGCAATCCCATACGCTACATTAGTAAGTATTATATGTGCAATGCTATTTTTACTAAGCAGTGCATTTTGCGCGGGTAAAGCACGTCAAATGAAAGGATGATCATCTATGTTCCGTAAGAAACCCACCCTTTGTAAATCATGTGAAAAAGAAATACAAACATATGAAAAGACGTGGATTCATATGCCATTTCCGGCAAGTGGTATGACGAATATGAAAAAGTACATTGAGCTAGACGGAGAAGTTTATTGTGGTTCTTGCATCCAAGTAGTACATAAAACAAACTAAAAAAGCTTTGCGCCGTGAGCGCAAAGCTTTTTTTCATATATTATAGACCAGCTTGCTCTTTTAAAGCTGCAGCTTTGTCTGTACGTTCCCATGTTAGATCTACATCAGTACGTCCGAAGTGGCCGTAAGCTGCTGTTTGTTTGTAAATTGGGCGACGTAAGTCTAGCATTTTAATAATACCAGCTGGGCGAAGATCGAAGTTGTTACGAACTAGTTCTACTAATACGTCTTCAGATACTTTACCAGTGCCGAATGTATCAACTGAAATTGATACTGGTTGTGCTACACCAATTGCGTATGCAAGTTGTACTTCTGCTTTTTCAGCAAGACCAGCTGCTACGATGTTTTTCGCAACATAACGAGCTGCATACGCTGCTGAACGGTCAACTTTCGTTGCATCTTTACCAGAGAATGCACCGCCACCGTGGCGAGCGTATCCACCGTAAGTATCAACGATGATTTTACGTCCTGTTAAACCAGCATCACCTTGTGGTCCACCAATTACGAAGCGGCCAGTTGGGTTAATGAAGAATTTCGTTTCTCCATCCATTAATTCTGCTGGAACGACAGCTTTAATTACATGCTCTTTTAAATCGCGATCGATTTCTTCCCATGTAACATCTGGATGATGCTGTGTAGAAATTACGATTGTATCTACACGTACAGGTTTACCATTTTCATCATACTCAACTGTAACTTGCGTTTTTCCATCCGGACGTAGGTATGATAATGTATCATCTTTACGTACTTCAGTTAAACGGCGAGCTAATTTGTGAGCAAGCGAGATTGGAAGTGGCATTAATTCTTGTGTCTCATTACATGCAAAACCAAACATTAAACCTTGGTCTCCTGCACCAATTGCCTCAATCTCAGCGTCAGTCATTTGACCTTCGCGTGCTTCTAGCGCTTGGTCAACACCCATAGCGATGTCAGCAGATTGCTCATCGATAGATGTTAAAACTGCACAAGTTTCTGCATCAAATCCGTATTTTGCGCGTGTGTAACCAATGCCTTGAATTGTTTCACGAACGATTTTTGGAATATCTACGTAAGTAGAAGTCGTAATTTCCCCCGCTACCAATACTAAACCAGTTGTTACAGTTGTTTCACAAGCTACACGTGCATTTGCGTCTTTTGATAAGATCGCATCTAAAATTGAATCAGAAATTTGGTCACAAATTTTATCTGGATGTCCTTCAGTTACAGACTCAGATGTGAACAGATGACGTTTTTTTGTCATGTGGTAAACCTCCCTACAGTAATTGTATATATTGTACGGAACTCATCCTTAATTTGCCACAAATTGCGACATACATTTATTCTCCCACACAAGCATACAGAAAAACCTTTCCCACTTTACATAGAGGAAAGGTTTAATTTGCTACTTGCATACTGCTTTTTGCCCTTCGCTCTTATCGTTCGAGACCTGTAGCCTCGCACAGGTTTTAGCACCTATTCACCTATATTTACCACTACAAGTGAGGTTGCTGGGCTTCATCGGGCCTGTCCCTCCGCCAGCTCGGGATAAGAGAGTATCCGTCCCAACCTATACTAAAGAAATGATATTCATTTGTCAATTAATATTCACATTTTCCTGAAAGTTTTTCTCAATAAGCCTGGAATGAAATATTAATAAGGAAATAATGCATTCACACAAACAAAAAGAAATAAATAGTATACATTATTTATATAATTGTGTTATACTCTTGTTGGGGATTACGAGAAATATTTCATTAAATGAAAAGGATGGTATATAAATATGAGTACTGTGAATGTCCAAATTGGTTTACACGAATTATTGAACGGAAGCAATGCACAGATTCAACTAAGTGTTCCGCAATTAGTGGAAAAAGTATTAATGCGAAATGAAGGGAAATTAACTTCTACTGGTGCCGTTTCTGCTTCAACAGGAAAATATACAGGACGTTCTCCTAAAGATAAATTTATTGTGAAAGAAGCATCGGTTGCTGACAAAATTGCTTGGGGAGCAGTGAATCAACCGATTTCTGAAGAACATTTTAATAAATTATATACTAAAGTTTTAGAATACTTAAAAGAAAAAGAAGAGTTATTCGTCTTCAAAGGATTCGCAGGCGCTGACCGCAATTACCGCCTACCAATTCAAGTTATTAACGAATATGCATGGCACAATTTATTTGTACATCAATTATTCATTCGTCCAACTGAAGAAGAATTAACGACTCATGAATCAGAGTTCACAATTGTTTCTGCACCGAACTTCAAAGCTGATCCAGCTGTTGACGGTACAAACTCTGAAGCATTCATTATGGTTTCATTCGAAAAACGTATCGTACTAATTGGTGGTACAGAATACGCTGGAGAAATGAAAAAATCAATCTTCTCTATTATGAACTTCTTATTACCTGAACAAGATATCCTTTCTATGCATTGCTCTGCAAACGTAGGTGAAGAAGGCGACGTAGCACTATTCTTCGGTTTATCTGGAACAGGTAAAACAACATTATCTGCTGATCCAAACCGTAAATTAATCGGTGATGATGAGCATGGTTGGTCTGATAACGGTGTATTCAATATTGAAGGCGGTTGCTATGCAAAATGTGTAAACCTTTCTCACGAGAAAGAACCACAAATTTTCGATGCAATCAAATTTGGATCTGTTTTAGAAAACGTTATCATTAATAACCAAACGCGTATCGCAGACTATAACGATACTACTTTAACAGAAAATACTCGTGCTGCATACCCTATGCATGCGATTGACAATATCGTACTGCCAAGTGTTGCTGGACACCCAAATACAATCATTTTCTTAACTGCTGATGCATCTGGCGTATTGCCTCCAATCAGTAAGTTATCAAAAGAGCAAGCTATGTATCATTTCTTAAGTGGTTACACTAGTAAACTAGCAGGAACAGAGCGCGGTGTTACATCTCCGCAAGCAACATTCTCAACTTGCTTCGGCTCACCATTCTTACCACTTGATGCATCTCGCTATGCTGAAATGCTTGGTGAAAAAATAGAGAAACACGATGCGAAAGTATTCTTAGTAAACACTGGCTGGACTGGTGGCGAATATGGCATTGGTAAACGTATGAACTTAGGCTACACTCGTGCAATGATTCAAGCAGCATTAAGCGGCGAACTTGCAAAAACTGAAACAGCTAAACATGACATCTTCGGTCTTGAAGTTCCACTTCACGTACCAGGTGTACCTGACGAAGTGTTAATGCCTGAACAAACTTGGGCTGATAAAGCTGCTTACAAAGCAAAAGCAATCGAACTTGCGAACGAGTTCAAAGCGAACTTCAAAAAGTTCGACAGCGTTTCTGAAGACATTATTAACTTAGGCGGTCCAATCGCTTAAGTACAAACTTTCTGTTGGAATAACCCTTACTCATATGAATAAGTGTCGTGTAACCGTAAAGTTTCGCGTACTCACCGACAAAACCCAATGCGGCTTTACGTTTACACACACTTACATAAAAAAGAAGCTTACGTTTTTTACGTAAGCTTCTTTCTATATCTTATACAAATCACAGATACTCATAATCTTGATAAACAATTATAGATAAGAATGCGTTTTTAAAAAAGGTATTATTACCCATTAATCGAACGTTGCAATCACTTGATTTAATTCCATTAAGGCTTGTGGTTCAAGTTTTAAAGTAAATGTTGATTGACCAGTACCTCCATAAATATAATCATAATGGAAAAGTCGGTTGTCTATCACACAAGGTAAGCCAAGACCTACCATACGAACACTGCCTACCTGAAAGCTTGTAATTTTTTGAACTTCCTCTGGAGATGCTAATTTCACTTTACTACACCCTAAAATATAAGCGATTTTCTCAAAACTAACTTTGCTACGGCTTCCAGATACAATTAAGCCAAAGAATCCTTTATCAGTTGTTAGTATCATAGTCGGAGCTGTTTGCCCAACTTCAATCCCAAAATATTCTGAGCCATCTTGTCTTGAAAGTATTGGTTTTTCGTGTTCAATTATTTCATATGTATAATTGCTTTTCTCTAAAATCCCTTGCAACTCCTCCATAAGAAACACCTCCAATATTAATTTTAGCACAGAAAATTGCAGGAACGTTCAAACAATTAACCATTAAACTAAATGGTCCTTCAACAGAACAACTTATCGCTATGTATTTTTACAGAAAATTCTTTTTATAATCATTTGTTTTTAGCTTTTCATGATACAATTTACATATACAGGAAAGGGGGCGACTTATGAAAAATTTGTCTCGTACAGGAAAAATTTTATTCAGCTATGGAGCAATTCAATTATTTTGGGGACTTGTAATGCTTAACATTAATTTATTCCAGCATACTAGTGAACCGATAAAATACATTATTCTAATTATCGGAATAACTTGTTGTATTATATCCAACTTTTTTAAAGAACATAAGGGTCATACTAATACGTGATTTCATGTTAACTTATCGGAAGCGGCAACCTATTTTATGCAAAGTTACGCTTCCTGTTGTAATATCATCACTTATCCCATAGTAAACCCATTTTCACATAGACAAATTACGGCTTCGAATATATAAACTTTCTCCCTACTCGCTACATCTCTCTGGTTTCACATCGCATGGAGCTAAAAAAGGCCCTGACCGCTTCTATCCGTGGCTGGATCATCTATTCCATCTAAAAAGAGGTTTTTATCTCTTCATTAATTCTTTCTCGTCTTTCATACTATAGTATCCTAAATTAACAACAATTAAGAAATAACCGCCCATAATCCCTACTGCAAATGCCCACATCACCATATGGTGCTCAATTTCGTACATAATAATAGCACCCAAAATAGCAGCGGCAAAACGGTTAAACATACCGAGCGTCGGTGCTTTCGTTTTCTTTACGATACTATCTCCAAGTTTTTCAATTCGTCTCCCTAAAAGCCAAACACAATACATACTTACAATAAGTCCAATTCCTGCACCTAGAAAATGTGCTGAAAACGGCGTTACCATCCAGCCTAGCAAAAGAATACCCAGTATATAATACGATTGAATCTTAAACGACCTTAATGACATACTAATCATGCTGTTCTCCTCTTCAGTAATTTTGATCTATCCAACAAAAAAAATTTCTTTCCAGTTTATACTGCTTACATCCATTTCACTCAAATTAAAAACAACATAAACAGTACGTTTATGTTGTTTAAATATTTTTAGGAAATAATATTATACAAGATTTCAAACATCATATTCTCATAATTTGTGACGTTTTTCCAAACATTTTTCGTCCATTTATGAAAAAAATGATATCAATCTATGAACATACGGATATGATGTAATAAGCACACAATTAAAGGGGGCGTCTAATGATTTATTTTTTAATGGCTCTCATTCACCTTATTATCCCTGCACTTATTGGACTTTCATTGTATTGGTACACGAAAAATCATAGTATTTTCTACGCTGTCCTCGGTGTTCTTCTTCCAGGTATTATTCTTATCACACTCTTCCGTATTCCATTTTTAAACTTAATTCCACTTATTACTGCTATCTTATTTCTCATCTTCTTACCAAAAATAAAAAAATAGGAAAGCAGATCATAGATGATCTGTTTTCCTATTTTGATATAGGTTCCTCCGCAATAGAATGTACTTTTATTTTCTCCGATTTCACAAACCATAGGCCAAAGAAAATAATAATTCCACCGATTATTTGTTCAAACGATACATATTCATTTGCCCATACAGCTGCAAATAAAACAGCTACAAGCGGTGTTATATACATATATACCATCGTATGTGATGCGCCAATTTTTTGAACACCAACATACCACATGACTAAACCAAATACTGTTACAAAGAAAATGGAATATAGTAAGGCAAATAGTGTCATTCCATGTGTAATGTGAAATGGCATTATAAATACATATGGTCCACTTAACAATAAAAGCGGAATCGCACCAACTAATGCTGACCATGCGGTAACACGTAGTGCTGAATATTTTTTAATTAATGGACTTGCTAAGACAGGATAAAGCCCCCAGCATATTGATGTAATGAGTCCGATCCCATTCCCATAAAACGAACTAGCAAGTGAATGTCCTGCTACTAAAACTAACGCTGCACCGCCAAAGGCAATGATAGATCCGATTAACTTCCGAGAAGAAAACTTTTCTTGTTTTAAAAAAATCGCAAATACAGTTGTAAAAATAGGTGAAATAGAAATGAGTAAAGAGGCATTTGTAGCAGATGTATATTTGACAGTTTCCATAAATAACGTTTGATACAGTACAATACCTACAACGCTAACGATGATTAATCTAGGTATATCCTTTCGCTCCATATAAACCGACTTTTCAATAAAAAATGTAAGGAGTAACATAAGCGGTGCCGCTGATATCATCCGAAGTGCAGTAAACTCAATTGCTGTAAATTCTAACAGTCCATATTTCGCAATCGTAAAATTAATCCCCCAAATAGTAACGACACTTAAAATTAATAACTCCATCCCCCATTTTCTCACGCGTATCCCCTCCGCAAATAAAATTATACAGAAAATTCAATCATATGTACATTTCATTATGTGAAAAAATCTTTGTATTGTCTGGAGAGGTTTGCGTTGTTTTGTACATGAAGCTATATCGGTGATTTTCCAAATATATCGGCGCAACTCGAGTTATATCGGCAATTTTTTAAAGATATCGACTTACCAACAAAAAACGACAATAATAGCGACTCCTACAATAAAAAAGGTGGTTCCAAAATACATTTTGGAACCACCTTTCCTTACTTACACTCGAACATGTAACTTCATATTCGGATTATAAAATTGGCTTGGACTCTTCAGCTGAAAAGTTCCTCCACCTTCATGCCAATCAACTGTTAACTTATCATCCATAAATACAAGCTTTGTGCGATCTGCGATAAAGTTCATTACGCTAGATTCGATATCCACATCGCGCTCATCTTTTTCTACTACAGCTACTAAATCGATAATTCCGCTCATTACACAACCGCAGCCTTCATTATCATAAAATAACTTTATATATTTCGCTTCATTTGGAATCGTATCCATAATCTTTTTATATGCTGCTTCTGTTACAGTAACGTACATACGTTAATCTTCATCCTCTCTTCTCGTATCCTTCATATATTGTACCACTATTTTTCCAAAAGATAGTATACTGAAAATTAAGACTAATACATGTGATAAAGGAGGGTTTGTATCACTATGTTCAATTTACTGCGATACCCCATCTTCTTAAGTCTACTCGGTAGCTTTTTTATTTCTAGCGGAATGGTATTACAACACATATTTCCGTATTCTCCTTCTATTGGCTGGATTACAGGTTTTATTTGTTTTCTATCTGCTTCCTATTTTGCTAAAAAAAATAAGAAAAACTAACAAGGCAGGCATTATTTTAAGCAGGAGAAAGAAACATGTCACTCATCGCTAGATCTAACACAATCAAATTATCTCCTATTTTTAAAATCCATACTCAATACGATCGAACACACAAAAATATAAAATTCATAATATATATAGTGGTTCTATTTTTAAAACTAGTTTTTCAAAATATAGAAAGGAGAACGTACATGTACCCACGTAATTGTTTTAGTTGCGACGGCAGGCGCAACAGTGGTTCTAATGGAAACGCCGGGCCCACTGGTAGCACCGGACCGACCGGAGCTGCCGGGCCTACTGGTAGCACTGGACCCACTGGGGCTACTGGACCCACTGGCACTGCCGGGCCTACCGGAGCTGGTTTCCAAAGTACTACCGCCTTTAGTCTAGCAGCCGCTCCCACCTATAAAACAGGACAAGTTGTCACTTATACGAGCAACGGCTATGTTGTAAAAAAGGATGCACCTCAAGGATTTCCGAATGTATCTCCAGATTATATCGTATTAGTAGAGAGTGGGCCTACTGGTAGTACCGGACCTTCTGGGAGCACTGGACCCACTGGCATTACTGGGCCTTCTGGGAGCATCGGATCCACCGGCTTTACTGGACCTTCTGGGAGCACCGGACCGACCGGCTCTACTGGCTTCACTGGGCCTACTGGCATTACTGGGCCTACTGGACGTACGGGTAGCACCGGACCGACCGGCTTTACTGGATCTACTGGCTTTACTGGGCCAACCGGACCCACTGGCACTGCAGGTAGTGCCTCAGCAAAAAGTATTGTTTTTCAAGGAACAAATGCTGGTTTTCAACGTATAGCGGGTTCTCCTGGAATTGACTCCAATGTTATTCCATATGTCACTGCCGGGATCGGTAGTATCGTTGGATTGGCTGCGTCTATAAATGTAAATAACTTACCTGCTGCTGTTTATACGATTAATATTTGTAGGAATGTCCCGACAAACCTCACTGCCCCCACTTCTAGTTACATCCTATCTACTATTACCTTAACTACTACAGACAAAATTACTGGAACTATGGTGTTTTCCATTAAACCGACGGATGCTGGATCGGGGCAAATTCAAGTATTTAATCCTACTCCAGCAATAGGTCCCGCTACTGTAACTTGGACTAGTATTACAACTGGAAATCCCGTTTCAAGAGGTGATGCTATATCCCTTCATATTACCCCTGGAATTACTGCGAGTGCTGTATATTCTATTTTTCTAATCACTGATCTATAACCCACACTTACAACAATTCATTCCACAAAAAAGAGATCACTCTCAAATAAGTGATCTCCTTTTTAAAAATGGTTTTTCATGATATTGGCAATATAACCTTTACCGTAGTTCCAACTCCAACTTCACTTTCAAAACTCATTTTACCATTGTGGTCTTTAATAATTTTTTCTGTGACTACTAAACCTAAACCTGTTCCTGTTTCTTTCGTTGTATAAAAAGCTTCATTTAGCTTCGGAATTTTGTCTTTTGGGATGCCGCACCCTTCATCCTTAACTTGAACAATGATTGCATCTTCTACAGTCACTTTAATCGTAATCGTTCCGCCAACTAACATTGCTTCAATCGCATTTTTAATTAAATTAAAAAATACTTGCTTTAATCGTTTTTCATCGCATGTAATCGATGGTATGTCTTTACTATAAATACCTTGTATGTGCACTCCTTGCTTTAAAGCAGGCTTCCCCATAACTCGAATAACATAAGCGATAATTTCTTCTATATTATGAATTTCTGATTCTGGTGATTTAGATTTCTCAAATCCACTAAGTTCTGTAGCAATTGTATGGATTCGTTCTACTTCTTGTTTCATAATATCACTATATATTTTATCCTCTGGATATTTATTTGCTTGCTTATTCACAAATTTATCTAAATTCGCTAGAGGTCCTCTAATTTTGTAGCCAATAACTGTGGCCATTTTCCCAACAGTTGCTAGTTTTTCTGTTTGTTCTATTTCCTTATCCATCATCTCAAGCGTACGAACGTAAGAATGAAATCTCAAAAACATAATCCAACATATAATGGTAAATACGATATATAATGCCATTGGGATTAAAACGAGTGAAGATTGAATAATGATTCCTGTAAGAGCATACTTGCCAACAAGTATACCCGTAACTAACCAGAAATACCTTTTGTTCACAAAGATTGGTGCAAATAAAATAAAAAATCCCTCTACTATATTCCCACCATCAAACTCAGCATCACTACCGTAGTAAATCATAAAATTATGGATAAAATCTAATAGATTGTATCCAATTAGAATAATATATTTCACTGCAAATGGATTCTTCCATTTCATGAAGTATACTCCAATACAAAACAAAATCACCATTAGAAAATAAAGCCATAAACCTAAACCATCTTCAAATTGTCCTACTCCTTCTTGTTCTCCTCCTATTAAAGGTACAATAAATTCGTAGGCAAGATCGTATACAAAAAATATAATAAAAAATAAACTTAAATATATTTTCAATGCCTTTATTTCTTCATTTTTAAATATGTCGTCTTTATTCATATGGTAACTCCTAGCTTTTCTCCCACTTGTATTTCATTATTTCCACACTTTTTTGGAAGAATAATATCTATTCTCGTTCCCTTATCTCTTTCACTTGAAATATGTAACTTACCAAGGTGCTCGTTGACAATCCGATCCGCTACCGTAAGTCCCAGACCAATTTTATCTTGCTTTGTTGTATAAAAGGCCTCTTTAACACGTTCTAGGTTTTCCTTCTTAATACCGTAACCATTATCGATTACACTTAGCATCACATAATCTTTTCCTTTATTTTCTAATCGTAAATCTAATACGCCACCTTGCTCCATTGCCTCCAGAGCATTTTTCATGACATATAGTACGACTCCTCTTATTTTCCGCTCATCGCATTCAACTTCTATCGCCTTT
Source organism: Bacillus sp. EB106-02-03-XG38 (assembly GCF_058792175.1). Taxonomy (NCBI): domain Bacteria; kingdom Bacillati; phylum Bacillota; class Bacilli; order Caryophanales; family Bacillaceae; genus Bacillus; species Bacillus sp. EB106-02-03-XG38. Next base: position 100,073 of record NZ_JBYTED010000003.1, on the reverse strand, counting down.
TCTTCCACATTAGAAATCAGCTGAATGTTGGATTCATTCATTTTTTCACGAACAATTGTTACTGCTTGTAATGCAATTTCTCCTATATTCTGTTTCTTATAAATAGAAGGTTTACATGTAGCAACTTCCATCAACTCACTTATCATACTATTCATATTTTCTATTTCAAATATCATCTGTTTGTAGACAGGATCCTTTCCATGCTTCTCTCGTTGTAATTGCGTAAATCCTTTTAATGAAGCAAGTGGATTTTTAATTTCATGTCCTACTGACGCTGCCATTTTTCCAACTACTGCTAATTTTTGTGATTCACTAGCAATCTTAATACTTTTCTTTACCGCTAAAAGGTATTGTATAAATCGATTTAAAATGATGTATGCTGCTATTAATACGAGTGTATACATAATGAGGAACATAAACGCTTTTACTTCCTCTAATACAAATAAGTAAATTAAATATTTCCCTATAATGGTGACAAGTACGCACACAAAAAATCTTTTATTTATAAATATAGGTACAAAGAATATAAGTATAATTTCTATTATATTCGTCGCCTCAAATGCCACCTTATTATAAAGAATATACGAAATTATATTGATAATTTCTATCCCTATGTATACGAATATACATGTATATTTAACAAAGTTTGCTTTCTCTCTTTTTACTAAGTATATATTCACGCAGAGTATTGCTACTCCACATAAAATTTGCCACATTCCTCTATGCCAGTTTTCTATCAATGCTTTATTTTCTAATACAATTGCATAAGAAATCTGGTATACACTAAGTATGACATACAACACCCATAAAAAAATTTTTGCATTCCTTTCTTCTTCTTTATATGATAAAAAACTTCCTTTCACTTCAACACCCCTTCAAAATAATATTTCGAAGAATACCATTTATTATAATAAATGATTTTCATAGACAAACAAAGATAAATCGAACATTTGAGGGAAATCATTCCAAAAAAACAAAGTATCTTCAGACTATATAAGCATAAAAGCTATAAACAATAATAGTTATATTATTGGCACAAAAAAATAAAAAAGCACAACAACGCTTTTGGGAAAGAGCGTATGAACAGGAGGATCATTCATGTTTGTTACCGTCGAAAAAGATGTGCATATTTTTGTGCAAGACGTTAATCCTGGCCCCGGTAGTAAAACTGTTTTCTTCGTCCATGGCTGGCCTTTAAATCATCAAATGTACCAATATCAACTCAATGTGTTACCACAGCACGGTTTCCGCTGCATCGCTATGGATATACGTGGGAACGGGCAATCTGATAAACCGTGGACTGGCTACACATACGATCGTTTAGCAGACGATATCGCCATTGTTCTAGAGGCACTTCAAGTCGAAAATGCTATATTAGTCGGGTTTTCAGTAGGTGGTGCTCTTTCTATTCGGTACATGTCTCGCTATAATGGTCATCGTATTTCTAAACTTGTATTAGTCGATGCCGTTTCCCCCTCTTTCGTTAAAAGTGAAGAATCTCCCTACGGTGTCCCAAAAGAACAAGCAGATGTCCTTATTAATCAAATGTATGCCAATATGCCTAAATTTTTAAATGATGTATCTTTATCATTTTTCAATAGAAATTTAGGGTCTGCTACGTTAGAATGGTTTTCTTACCTCGGTATGCAGTCTGCTTCCTACGCTCTCATCAAAATATTGCAAGCAGCAGCAAATGAAGACGTAACGAAAGATTTAAGTAAAATTAACGTCCCAACAAAAATATTTCACGGTGTTCACGATCAACTTATCCCATACAAAAGCGCTGAACTCACACAAAAGCGGATTAAAAATTCTCAGTTACACCCTCTTACAAATAGCGGTCACGGCTCTCCAATCGATCAAGCAGATGAATTAAATGAAGAACTTATAAAGTTTTTGAATTCATAAAAAATCTATGCAAAATCGTGTAATAGGAATGCAGTTTTCGAAAAACAAAATTCACATACTTCTCACAAATCAATCAATAAAACGATTACATTTTCGTTTATACTAAATGTACAAGTAATACTCCCTAACCCCAGCTTGTCTGGTTACCCCGTTAAATACTAAAAAAAGAACTTGTATCGTTATACAAGTTCTTTTTGTTTTCTATTTAAACAGTATCTCTTTACTATACTGTTTTCCAGCAAGTAAATCATATTGAATCATTTTATATTGCTCTAACATTTCTTTTTGTTCTTTTGTTAAATCCGTTATCTCTTCTCCATCTTTATTAACCTTTAGCTCATCTCTAAGAACTGGTATTTCTTTATGCATTTCCGATAAGAATTGATAAAACGGTGATTGGTTTAGTCCTGCATAATCAAAAACAAGACTAGAAAAATAAATTGGACTTACTAAACCTAAATTGTCATTTGGCAAATCAAAGTTTGCATACATTAACAATGGTGTTTCTGACATCATTAATCTTTCTCTTACCGTCTCTTCATTTTCTATATACCCTGCTTCTTTATAAATAGATTTATTAGTTCCTAACATAGGTAAATGATCTCCAAAGAAGACTAGTAAAGTAGGCCTGTCTAAATCATCAAGCTGCTCGATTAAATATTGCAACGCTTCATCTGATAGCCTTACACCTTCTGTATACGCTTCTAATTCCGCTTTCGATTCCTCTTCGGTTAATCCACTAATTTCTACTTTATTTTCCCCAAACATATTTGGCGTATATGGAAAATGATTTTGCATCGTCACCGCATGAATAAACGTAGGTTGTTCTCTCTTTTTTAATTCATCTATTATTTCTCTACTCATAGATAAATCACCTACATTGTCTCCAACTACTTCTTTATTTTTCATCGTGTCTTCCGCATTAAAATTATCAAATCCCAATGTTTTATATACATCTTCCCGTTTATAAAACGATCGATTGAAAGCATGAATTGCACTTGCATAATACCCTTGTTTTTTCAATTCACTTGCAATAGATGGCACTTCTTTCTGGCTTGGAATCGCTTGTTGATATGGTATAGACCCAGGCATTAAAAGACTCATCGAATAACTCGTTAACGCTTCAAATTCTGTATTCGCTGTATTTCCTCCAAATGTAGGAGCTATCGTCTGGCCCCCTGGGAAATTCTCCATATAACGATGTAAATTCGGCACTGGATCTTCGCTAAATGACAGATTTGTTAATTTTGTCGGATCCCAGAATGCTTCACTCATAATAAATATAATGTTCGGCTTCTCTGCTTTTTTTTGCGCTTTTACTTTCTCGCCATATTGTTTTTCTATATCCTTTGCAATTTGTTGCATATTTTCCTTTGAATATTTCTCTGGCTCTTTAATAACTGTCGTATCTAAGTTACTTAAAAATCCGATGACAAAACCATTCACCTTATAATTTGCAGCTTGATTCCACGCACGGATGTCTACCCCAGATTTTGTAAATATATTATTCATAAAGGTAGTAGGATAGTTACTATATGCATACAACATAAATGCAGAGCCACATATGAAAATAACCCTCATAATAATATGTGATTTTATAACTGGAATATACTTTCGTATATACATAACTACCAACACAATCAAAACAATGCTAATTATTGTAAAAGTTATAGTCTTAAAACTGAAATAATCCATAACCATTGGTATAACGGAATCCATATGACCAACCTGTGTGAAATCAGACGGATAAAATGGTTCTCCTCTAAAAATAAGTTTAAAATGATTCACCATCACAAAAATAATTAAAACTAAGCTAGTTATCGTTGTACTTAAGAAAACTCTTCCAAGCAAATTATATGCAAAAACGTATACCATATAAATAAATAGCAGGCTTAATATATACTGGCCATATTGTAAATACACCCATGTATTTACTACTATAAGGTTCATACCTTCCTGCACCATGATATACATCCAATTCATTGTATGAGCAATTAAAAATAATACGACATACACTCGAATAGCCGGCCTAAGCTTATGAACAATACCCTTATTTAAATGAATAGTGTACAGTAGTACACCCCACAAAATGATAATGAGTATACTTAGCTGTATTGTTCCATTGAAAAATTCTTTCGTTCTCTCGAATTCGAAAGACCTTAACATAACAAAGAATAGCGTTTCTAAACAAATCGCCCACATTCCACTAAGAATGATAGAAATTAATAGATTCTTTCTCGGTTGCTGAGCCGAGAAACTAAAATGAAATTCATCTCTTCTTCGTCGCTGTGTAAAAACATTAAAACGCAATTTATTCCCTCTTTCCTTTACCCCTTCGTCTCGCATCAACAAACATATTGTCATATACAAAATAACATATTTGTATACAGTTAGTCTCCCTATGTGTTTGTATTATACACGTATATCCTTAATTTCCCCTTAAAAAATACCCCTTCTTTATCTCTTCTATATTCTAGTAGCATAATAAATGAACTATGCTTCATAAAAATATTACCATAAGAAAAGAACCTACCAACAACGATAGGCTCTCCTTCATTTTAACAGATATGGGCATATTTATCATATAATAGAATACACCCATACTTTCCATATAATACATACAAATACGATAACTACAAAATCAAAAAGGTCTAATCTTGGGCCCTTTTTCATATTCATCTCTAGCCACATATGAACCCATTTTTTCTTTGTATATTTTTGGATGTTTTTCTTTGCAAATCGGTAAACGAGTACTTGCATAATAAAAAATCCGACTACGAAAATAAACAATAAAATGAGAAAATCGACCACAAAATTCCTCCCTATTTTTGCAGTGATTTTTCTACTATTTGATTCCTCAAAACCCACTCTTCAAACTGAGCACTTCCAAATTCCCAGCTAAGATCACGGGCATGTACAGAAAAAACGTAATGGCCAGCATATTCGTCCATAAATCTACCTGTCTCAATCTCACCTTTCTGAAGACCATATGCTCCAAAATTAAAATACACATCCCATACGTCTTCATTCTTCCTTTTATAAGCAATCGATTCCATATCACATTCTGTTCCGAAATAATCAAGATGTAAATGTACGCTATCATCGTATTCGTACTTCATTTTATCACCCCTTATATTTGTACTTCTTTATCACCAAAAAAATTCCTGCTATCTACACTCACATATGGGCACTTACCTACATATCATGCTTGTAGAGTGACTTCTAGGAGGTGTCATATAGTGAAAAAATTAATAGCTGTTTTTTGTATCATGTTACTAGCTGTTTTCACATTTGCTGCTTGCAGCAGTAAAAAAGAAAGTACAAAGGAACAAACTCAAAACATTCGCATCGGCGAAGTTACCCATTCTCTCTTCTATGCCCCTTTATATGTCGGGATTGAAAAAGGATTTTTTAAAGATGAAGGGTTAAATATTGAACTCCAAACAACAGCCGGCGGAGATAAAACGATGACCGCACTATTATCTGGCGGCATTGATATTGCCCTCGTCGGTTCTGAAACGTCCATTTACGTTCATCAACAAGGTGCAAAAGACCCTATCATTAACTTTGCACAACTTACACAAACAGATGGAACATTTTTAGTTTCGCGCAAAAAATTAGACTCTTTTAATTGGAATGAAGTAAAAGGTGTTACATTTTTAGGACAGCGTAAAGGCGGCATGCCGCAAATGGTTGGAGAATACGTTTTAAAGAAAAATGGCATTGATCCTCACAAAGATACGAACTTAGTTCAAAACATCGAATTTGCTAACATTGCAAATGCCTTTGCATCTGGTACAGGAGAATTTGTTCAGCTCTTTGAACCGACTGCAAGTATATTCGAAAAAGAAGGTAAAGGATATATTGTCGCTTCGTTCGGAAATGAGTCTGGTACTGTTCCGTACACAACGTTCATGGCAAAAGAAAGTTTCTTAAAGAAAGATAAAGCTGCTGCTGAAAAATTCACACGTGCTCTCTACAAAGCGCAGCAATGGGTTGATACACATAGCCCAGAAGAAATTGCTGATGCCGTTTCTCCTTTATTTAAAGATACCTCAAAAGACATTACAGTAAAGGTAATTGAACGTTATAAAAAGCAACATTCTTATGCGACAAATCCGCTATTAGATGTTGAAGAATGGAAACAGCTCCAAACGATTATGAAAGAATCTGGTGAATTACAAAAAGAAGTTCCACATGAAGCGCTCGTCAATACAAAAATTGCCGAAAGCGTTATTAAGAAATAGAGGCGAAGTGTATGAGCTTTTTACAAATACGTAACGTTTCTCACTGCTTTTTCGCAAAAGAGAATGCCAAACTGATTCTCGAGGATATGAGCTTACAAGTGGAAGAAGGCGAATTTATTTCTATACTCGGTCCAAGTGGTTGCGGCAAAACGACACTCCTCTCCATTATTGCTGGGCTACTTGATCCAATTGAAGGTATCGTCTTTTTAGACGGGGAGCCCATTACAACGAAAACTTCATCCATGGGGTACATGTTGCAGCAAGATTACTTGTTCCCATGGAAAACAATTGAAGAAAATATTATGCTTGGGCTTCACACCCGAAAAATTTACAATGAACAGACGAAAGAACATACTTTACAGCTTTTAAAGCAAGTCGGTCTACATGATGTAGAAGAGCAATACCCTCGTGAACTGTCCGGCGGTATGCGTCAACGCGCCGCTCTCGTTCGAACGTTAGCGACCGATCCGAAAATTTTATTGCTAGATGAACCCTTCTCGGCGCTCGATTATCAAACGAAATTGAAACTAGAAGATCTCGTTTTCAGCTTACTACGCAAATATAAGAAAACGTCACTACTCGTGACACATGATATCGAAGAAGCCATTGCGATGAGTGATCGTATTTATTTACTACAAGCGAACCCTGGGAAAATTGCAAAAACATTTATCGTCCCAGAAAGCATCCGTTCCTTATCACCGTTACAATCACGCCACCACCATGACTTCCCATCCCTCTTCCAAGATATATGGAAGGAGCTGGAGCGACTTGGATAATATAAAACAACTGCATGAACAGTTTCGTAAGAAAGAACGCAAGCGCGCATGGTTAGCACGGTCTTTACAGCTTTTACTGCTCATTCTTTTCTTTGCACTATGGGAAATAGCTAGCAAAAAAGAGTGGATTGATCCTTTACTCTTTAGCTCTCCTTCAAGCATTTGGGATCTCTTCCTTAGTAAATGGCTTGACGGTTCCCTTTGGGTCCACATATGGACGACATTACTTGAAACGGGAGTAGGCTTCATTCTTGGAACAGTGCTCGGCGCTATTATCGCTACTTTCCTTTGGTGGATACCTCTTCTCGCTCGCGTACTCGATCCATATCTCGTCGTCCTAAATGCCATGCCCAAAGTGGCACTTGGTCCAATTATCATTGTAATCTTCGGTCCAAATATTTCTTCTTCGATTGCAATGGGCGTAATCATTTCCATCATCATTACCATTCTCGTTATTTACAGCGCATTTCAAGAAGTCGATTCTAACTATATAAAAGTGATGGACACATTTGGCGCAAATAAATGGCAATGTTATAAGCAAGTTGTTCTCCCCGCATCCTTCCCAGCAATTATTTCAACGCTAAAAGTGAACGTTGGGTTATCATGGGTCGGTGTTATATTCGGCGAACTTCTCGTCTCCAAACAAGGTCTTGGCTACTTAATTAGCTACGGATTCCAAGTATTTAATTTCACGCTCGTTTTACTAAGCGTACTACTCACCTGCGTCCTCGCAACACTTATGTATGTGTTTGTTGAGGCATTTGAAAAACTTCTAATTGGGAAACGAAAAAGAAGCTGACTTAGGACGATAGACTATAGTCAGCTTCTTTCTTTACCTTTTATCACACATCTTTGTTTCATTTGTAACGTTGCCATTCGCAACGGTAACTGTATGGAAACAATCTTTCACACGTACTGTAACGACATTTTCTTTTCGATCTATTACATGATAATCATCATACTTTTTATTTAATGCACTACGAATTTGCTCTCCTTCAAAAATCGGAAAACCGTGAGACATTACCCAAATGAGACCAGCAACCGCAAGAATCGTTTTCATACGTTTCATTACCTCCTCGAGAGTAAACTTTTAGTCCCTACAATATGCGCATTATAATTGTGTCTAAATTGTGACATTTTTATACTAATTCTCTTTGAAAGCTTCAGTTCCTTCTTCTTTTTACAAAAATACAGAATTTTCAATTTTATCAACATGAAAAAACGCAAAGAATTAAAATCCTTTACGTTTTCTTAGCGACAATATATCACTCACATTATTGTCCACTTTGCTGTTCTATCGTTTTCGAAACATCGTATAATCCAGACAACACTTCCGCTCTCATTTTTACAAGCTCAGGGAACTGATAGAAGAACGCAATTTTTTTATATTTTAACTCCGATCCTTCTTTCACTTTTTTTGAATCTTGTAAGATAAATGCTGTAAACGTATCTGCAATATCTTCTGCTACATTTGTCGTTCCATATTGTGATACAAACTCATCATGCTTTTCTGTAAAAAATTCAATTTGAGTTTCTTCACTTTCTTCCACTTTCTTTTCTGCCCACTCCTGCTCAATTGGTTTCCAGAAAGAGGTATAAAATTGATTAATATAAGATTTTTCTTTCGCACATCCCTCTTGTAAGAAAAGAGTTTCACAATTATTTCTGTACGTTGAAATATCTTTATCTTCTTCAAAATCCTTTACATACTTTTCATCCACTGGTATTTGCTTATGTCCGAGCGTCAACACGTGAGCCGTCTCATGAATTAATGTTTTCATCACTTCATCAATATTTACCGCAGAATCAAGCGTATCTAAGCTAAGAACCCAATCTTTCGGATTCTCCATACTCGGCATAACGTGGGCAACAACACCGTCATAACCATCCGTTATTAAATCAAATTCTGTTATATTTCCGCGATATTTAGCTGGGATGAGGGTGCGGTACATATCCCATAAATCTTTATGATACCCTCTATCTTGCCGTTGTTGTAGCACCTCTTCTTTCGCTTCTTTATCTTCAGCGAATACTTTATTTAAACGTTTCCGTTCTATTTTTTCAAAATAAGGATCTACAATTTCATCACCATCAATATAATAAGAAGCTAAAAAGAAATAATTTTCATCATCATCTTCTTTTTTCTGCTCTGCCTCTTTCATATCCGCACTCTCACGCTCTTCTATATGATAATCTTCTACTGCTTCAAGCTCAGATAATCCATCTACTTTTTCATATACTTTTTGAAGTTTCTTATCTCCTATTTCCACGCATTCTTCTTCTGTTTTACAAATTTCTTTTTCTTTCACACTCTTCATAGAACTATCGCACCCTGCTAGTAAACCGATTGCGACGATACCCCCTACTACCTTGCCATACAGTCTCTTCATATAATCCTCCATTATTCCATTCTACAAAAATATAATAATCATTTTTTAACGAATATGCGATAATTAATTATAAAAATGTAAGGAGGTTTCCTATGATTCGAGCAGTCTTATTTGACTTAGATGGAACACTATTAGATCGGCGCCAATCTCTAGAACAATTTATTCATGATCAATATAATCGCTTTCTCTCTCACTTAAGAAGTATAGAAAAATCAGAGTATTGTTCTCGGTTTCTTGCACTCGATAATAATGGCTATACATGGAAAGATAAAGTATATGCTACTCTCCTTTACGAATACAACATTACTACTTTAACGCCAGAGCAACTGCTGCACGACTACATTACTAACTTTCAACATCATTGTATTCCTTTCCAAAAAATGCATGAATTACTTCAGCATTTAACACAACAAAATATGAAAATCGGCATTATAACAAACGGCTTTACTGACTTTCAAATGAACAATCTTCGCGCACTAAACATACATACGTATACAAATACAATTCTCGTTTCTGAAGCGGAAGGAATTAAAAAACCACATCCTGAAATTTTCGAACGAGCCTTGCAAAAGCTAGACGTTAAGGCCTCAGAATGTCTTTACGTTGGAGATCATCCAGAAAACGATGTGCTTGGTTCTGAACGAGTAGGGATTCTTGGTGTGTGGAAGAGAGATTCATTTTGGGGTGACTTTGAGCATCCACGTGTAGTGAACGATTTGTTGGAGGTGCTTTCCTTTTTAGAAGTAAAGATGAAAACAATACGATAGTACATGGAATTTTATTAGTGATATAGTAAGGAATATCAACTTATCAACAAAAAATTATAAGAGGAGGCCGTTATTCAAAAACGCCTCCTCTTCCTTTATGATTCATATACTGTAAACTGTGGTTTACTCGGATGATCTTTCACTATCGCATCGTCTGGAAACTTTGAAACTTTTCGATATAGGGCTATGTCACCGATACAACCTGCTGTTAGTAGAACTCCTAAAAATGAGATGGATTGCACATTCGTAGCTAACCCAATTACAATTGGCAAAATTCCAGTTGGTAAAAACGGCAGCATTAACACTTTCTTCATTTGCTTTACTGTGATTGCCTGTTTAGAATGAGCATATGCAACACCCAATTTCCAATTGACGCCCCATTTTAATTCACTCCACGGCACACCTCCGATATAGCGAAACCCAATTAAATGTATCGCTTCATGAATACAAATGAGAACAAGCATTGCGATAATAAAAAGAAATGTAGTTGGTAACGTAAATTCCAATTGAACCCCGCCTGAAAGAAATGCATGCAAAAAACTAATTCCAAATGCCAAAACAAATATTATAAGAAATGCATAGATATTTAATTTAACCATTGAAATAGTAACAGTCGTTTCCTTTCCCTTATCCATCTTTCCCCTCCTAAAATGTAAATATATCTTTACAAAATTGTATAATATACCCAAAATAATATAAAGATATATTTACATTTGTTCTTACACAAAAAAAGAAACCGGCCACTTTACTTCGTAAAACAGCCGATTTCTTCTATATGTTTCATCGTACGCGCCAATACATCGTCGCGCATTATAAAGCTAAATTTTCTATCCGTTTTAATGTTGTCAGGAATTTCTGTTAATAAAACAGATCCTTTCGTTTCTTCGTAATGCGTATGTTCTTCTACCGCACTAATTGTTGCAAAATAAATGTTTTTAATGATTATTTTGTCTTTTCCAGATACTTTATATTGTCCTAAGTAAGTTAAATCAGAAACTATGCCGCCGGTTTCTTCATGAACCTCTCGAACTGCCGCTTCTTCCGGTGTTTCCCCGAGTTCCACTTTACCACCTGGAAATTCAAGACCGCGACGTAAATGATGCGTTAATAACCATTGATCCCCGTACCGGCATACAACCCAAACATGCTTTGGCTCAGGAGAAAATGGATAACGTTCAAACGATAATTGTACAGTGTTGTGGTAATAATCTTTAAATTTGTACATGCCATTACTCCCCTATTGATGGTTACAAGTTTTTCCTACCACAAATTGTAGCATATTCTCGCTTTTCTGCATAATATTATCCAATTATAATCCATTGATTATTCCCATTTGCGCGACTAATTCTTTCGTCTCATGATTTCCTAAATCGTAAATCATTTTATATGCTTTTTGTAGTTGTTCATCATATCGGTCATTATTTGAATCGTGATGATACTCAACAAATGGAACGTGAGAACGTACAAATGAGCCTAAATCTTCTGCATACGCTTGATCAAAGTACTCTCTTAACTCCGTAATTTCCTCATCACTTGCGGCAATCTCAAAATTATACGTATCCGCCGTCTTCACTTGTGAAATTTGACCGTTTCCTATTGATATATAATATGTTTTTTTCGTCTCCATGTAACACCCTTCTTTCATCCTTTTAATTTCTATTGTTTTCATCAAATACAAAATTATGTAAAATAAAGAAAAGGAGGGATTTCATGCTGAAAATATTAATTATCGGTATTATCATCGTCCTAGTCATACTAGTACTCTCCGTCATGACGATTAACAAAGGCTACGCTTATAAACATTCTGTTGATAAACCAGAAGATAACCCTTATACAAAAAACAGCAAGAAGAATTCATAATACGCTTCGTATACTACTTATTTTAGCCCACATCATATTCAGTATTAATTTACTGGCAGGTCAACATACCTTTCTACTACTTTCACAATTTCTATTAGAAGCTTTACTACCCTTAAACAAATAAAGAAAAAGATTCAGGAACCGGATTTATTTGGATTTTCCTCATTATTAGCTATATAAAATAACAGGGGGAATATATATGCTAAAAGGATTACAGATTACTTTTGCACTCATTGCATTATGTATAACAATATACGGATATTTTACTGGTAATAGAGAAATGATGCCGTATATGTTCATTTTCTTAGGATTAATGGCTTTCACTATAGGGCTAGGAGAAATAAAACAAGAAAGAAAATCTAGTGGCATACTTGCTTTTCTCGCTGGATCTGGCGCTTTATTTCTTAGCTTCTCAGAACTATTCCGATAAATAGTCTATTTAAAAGGAGGTTATATAATGCTAACCGGATTACGGATTGTTTTAGGACTTATTACTCTTCTCGGACTCTCTCTTTGCACTTATGCCCTTATTACCGATAATTTTTCACTTCTCCCATACGTACACTTTATTCTCAGTTGTTCCTTTATTCTTCTAGGAATTAACGAATTGCAATCCGGACGAAAATCAATGAGTATTCCATTTTTTTTCGTTTCTAGTCTTATATTCTTCTTTTTAATATCGAACTACTTTCGCTACATGTAGAATGAAATTCCAATCAATTTAGCATTTATAATTATTTTCTTTCTACTTTGGAATTGATGAAATACAGAAACAGGAAAAAGCAAAAGCATTTGTTTATTTTCTCGGTTCTGCCTTTGTTTTATATATTAGGGTGTCTAGTATATTTTCATAAAAAAGAAGAACATAGTCGCCCTTAATCCAATAAAAAAACTGCCCTTTCACAGGCAGTTTTTCTTTCTATCCAAATACTTTCTCAAGTTCATCTTTATCTTGGCTTAACCAGAAGTTCATTAAGCGCTGCGCTCCTTCTAAGTCGTGAAGCTTCGCTTGACCACACTGCGTTTCATTTGCAGCTGGAATTTCTGTAATTTGAACCGCATCTTTTAATGTTAGTTCTAATAAATCAATGATTTCTCGAACTGTCGGTGTTCCGCTTACTACAAGATAATATCCTGTTTGGCAGCCCATTGGTGAAATATCGATAATATCGAAATGCGGATAACGATCAATATATTTACGTAAATTAAATGCTAATAAATGTTCTAACGTATGAATAACATCTGGTTTCATTGCTTGTTTATTCGGTTGGCAGAAACGAATATCGAATTTATTTACAATACCGTCACTACCTACATTGTGAACTCCGCAATGTCTTACATAAGGCGCCTTTACAATCGTATGATCTAATTCAAAGCTTTCTACTGATGGCATACAACATCTCTCCCGCTTTTAATTTAATTCCGTTATATCCAATATGATATAACGGAAATCGACATTAGTAAAGTATTATGTACAGTCGTGCTATAATACTTTAAGACTATGCTGAAAAGGAGACCATTATGAAACAGATTTTTATTGGGATTATACGCTTTTATCAAAAGTTCATTTCTCCAATGACACCACCAACGTGCCGCTTTTACCCAACTTGCTCTCATTATGGATTAGAAGCGTTTCAAAAACATGGTGCCCTGAAAGGTTTTTGGCTTACATGTAAGCGTATATTAAAATGTCACCCTTTCCACCCGGGAGGATTTGATCCTGTCCCAGATAAAAAGGATGACAAAGTAAATTCTTAATTGTCGTAGCCATTCACAACTAAATCTAATTTTCCTGTGTCAGGGTTAATAACAAGACCGTGAACAGGTACTTCTTCAGGAAGTAACGGATGGTTACGAAGTACTGATACGCTATGTTCTACGCTTTCTTCTACACTAGAGAAGCCACGCAGGAATTGTTCTAAATCGATTCCAGAATAACGAAGTGTATCTAATTTTTCTTCTGTTACACCGCGCTCTTTCATCTTCTCAATTGTACTGCTCGCTTGAATTTTAGCCATACCGCAATCGTGGTGACCAACTACACATACTTCATCAGCACCAAGCTCGTATACAGCAACTAAAATACTACGCATAATACTTCCGAATGGATGTGAAATAACAGCGCCTGCTACTTTAATAATTTTCACATCACCGTTACGCATATTCATCGCTTTCGGTAATAGTTCAACAAGACGTGTATCCATACAAGAGATAATAACCATCTTTTTGTTTGGAAATTTCCCTGCTACAAACTCTTCATACTTTTTCTCTTCAACGAATTTTTCATTGTACTGCATAATCTCTTCTAATGACTTCATAGTAGGAATCCTCTTTTCTCTCATTTACACTACATCCATAGTGTACCAAAATATGAAAAACACAAAAAGCATATTGTAATATTATAAAAGCAATATATTTTTAGATAACCGACATAATTCTTTCAAAATATACACACAGCTTTGTAACAAGTCTCACATACCACACTCTTATTTTCACTATAAACTAATTGTAGATAATGTAAAAAAGGAGTGAATATTTATTATGTCCGACGTTCTGTTACTGAGTCGTTTTCAATTTGCAATTACTATTTTTTATCACTTTTTATTTGTACCTTTGACAATCGGACTTGTTATTTTAGTGGCATGTATGGAAACTCAATACGCCCGCACATTGAATCCAACATATCGCAAAATGGCAAACTTCTGGGGTAAATTATTTACAATTAATTTCGTCATGGGGATTATAACCGGGATTACGATGGAATTCCAATTTGGAACAAACTGGTCTGAGTACTCCAAATATATGGGAGATATTTTCGGATCTCCTCTTGCAATCGAAGCACTCGTTGCCTTCTTCTTAGAATCTACTTTCATGGGAATATGGTTATTCGGTAAAGACAAAATTTCACCAAAGTTCCGTGCTTTCTGTATGTGGATGGTTGCACTTGGAACAAATATTTCCGCACTTTGGATTATTACAGCAAACGGCTTTATGCAAAATCCGGTTGGCTACGTCGTACGTAACGGCCGCGCTGAATTAAATGATTTCTGGGCACTTGTTACAAATCCATACGCTTGGAACATGTTCTTCCATACTGTAATTGGTTGTTATATCGTTGGTGCTTTCTTCGTTATGGCAATTAGTGCTTATCATTTATTACGTAAAAACGAAGTGGAGTTCTTCAAAAAATCATTCAAATTTGGTTTACTGTTAGGTTTATTCGCTGCAACTGTTACACCGTTTATGGGGCATCAGTCTGGTGTATCCGCAGCTAAATATCAACCAGCTAAAGGTGCTGCGATGGAAGCTGTTTGGGAAACTGGAAAAGGACAAGGATTCTCGATTGTTCAAATTCCTGATGTAAAAAATGAAAAGAACTTTGAATTCCTTACGATTCCAAAGTTAGGAAGTTTCTTCTACACAAACTCATTTGATGGAGAGATTGTTGGTTTAAAAGATATCCCGAAAGAAGATCGCCCAAACGTTAACCTCGTGTACTATAGTTTCCGCTTAATGGTTGCACTTGGTATGTTCTTTATGGCATTAACTTGGTATGGCTTCTACTTAAACCGAAAAGGAAAACTAGAAAACTCAAAACGTTATTTAAAAATTACAATGTGGTCTGTTTTACTACCATATATCGCAATTAACGCCGGTTGGATTGTTGCCGAAGTAGGTCGTCAACCATGGACAGTTTATAAACTAATGCGTACAGCAGAATCTGTATCACCTATATCTGTTCCGCAGATTTGGTTCTCATTAATTAGTTTAATATTGTTCTATACTCTACTCTTAATTGCAGACGTATACTTAATGCTAAAGTTCGCGAAAAAAGGCCCTGCTGCATTAGAAGAGCCTGCTACTGAAGGAGGTACAGCTCATGTCTCATGATATGCTCGCAATTATCTGGTTCGGTTTATGGGGCGTAATTTGGACAGTTTACTTCATTCTTGATGGGTATGCACTTGGTAACGGAATGATTTTTCCTTTCGTTACGAAAGACCGCCAAGAACGAAATCAATTACAAGAAGCAATTGGCCCTTTCTGGGGTGGTAATGAAGTATGGTTAATTACAGCTGGTGGTGCAACATTTGCTGCCTTCCCAATTACGTATGCAAATATGTTTAGTTATCTATATACACCGTTATTCTTAGTATTACTTGCACTATTTGCTCGTGCTGCTGGACTTGAATTTATGCATAAAGATGATTCACCAATTTGGCAAAAAACTTGTAAATGGGCATTTGCAATTGGTAGTTTCCTAATCGCCTTCTTATTCGGAGTTACGTTCGCTAACCTGTATTACGGATTACAAATCGGAAAAAATGGCTATGAAGGAAATTTACTTAGCTTACTCAATCATTACGGTATTTTAGGAGGTCTGTTCTTCACTGCTATATTCGTCGTATCTGGTGCCCTTTGGGTTATGATTAAAACGACTGGTGATGTATCTGATCGTGCTTATAAAATCGCAAGACCATTTTCAATGGCTGCTGCTATCATTTTAGCTATTTTCTATGTAGCAACTGCAAATCGTACAAACTTATTCCAAAACTTCACAGAATATCCGGTCCTATTCATTCTTCCCGTACTTGCCATGTTAATGAGTGTACTCGCACTTATTATGGTGTACAAACATAAAATTGGTCTCGCATTCACATTCGTCTGCTTAACAATCGCAATGTTTATGACGACTGGTTTTGCAGGCATGTTCCCAAGAATGTTACCGTCACGTATTAACGACGCATACAGCACAACGTTATATAACGCAGCGGGTAGCCAGTTAAACTTAAAAATTATGTTCTTCGTGGCGATGGTTATGGTACCAATTGTTATTGGATATCAACTTTGGAGCTACAGTATATTTAAAAATAAAATCCATAAAGACTCTGCTAAAGGGTATCACTAAAATGAAAAAGACACTTCGTTTGAAGTGTCTTTTTTACGTATGATTTTTGATAGGATGTTATATTTCTAATCTAACAACTATAATACAGAAGAATCATTAACAGCTCACAGCTAGATTGTAGCACAGGACAAGTTCATCATTGTATGCAATTTTACATATTTATCTATAAAGTAAATTGTATTCCCTGATCATTCGCATCGCTATCCCTTACATCCGCTGTACTAATACCACTAAATGTTTGTACTTTCATTCCTGTATTCGATGATCCCGATCCATTATAAGCTTTCGTTTTTTCAATTGGCTGCACGTTATATTTATCACCTAAGTTAATTGTTCCGTTACAATTTTCAATAATAACACCTTCCACAACTGATGGCATTTTGTCACCTACTTTCATTTCGTTACTTTTAGTGTATGAGAATCGCCTACAAAAATAGCTTGCTTCCATAAGAAAAAGCACTCAGTCTGAGTGCTTTTTCTTATTTACCTTTTTTCTTTTTTTCACAAGCAATTCCATCGCCATCACGATCTAAATGCTTACCATAATACGGGCTGTCTCTTGTAATATCATAATATCCAGCATCGTTTGCTTCTTTACAATTAGCAAAACGTTTCGGATCAGGCTTTACTTCTGGCTTCACTTCAGGTTTTACTTCTGGTTTCGGTTGTGGTTGTTTTGCTCCTGGTCTTTCTTCAAGTGGTAATGTTGCATTATATAAGAATTGAACATATTGCTCACGACTTACATGCATTTTAGGTGCAAATTTACCATCACCAGTTCCAGCCGTAATATAATTTGATTTAATTGCGGTAATCGCATGGTTCGCCCATCCATTTCTATCTACATCCGGGAAATTATGATCCCCTCTAATTTGCAATTGGAATCCTCTTGTCAAAATTTGTGCCATTTCTTCACGAGTTAACGAATCTTTCGGTCTAAATTTCCCTGTGTTATCTCCAACGAATACACCCATCTCCGTTAAAGCAAGAATCTCTTTTTTAAACATAGTTGAACGATCCGTAACATCTTTATATGGATTGTTATACTGTTCTTTTACTGTCGGTTTTAAATGACGGAACATAAGAGCTGCAACTTGCTCACGTGTTACATCATCACCAAATCCAAAAATCCCATTTCCGTATCCAGCAACAACGTTTTTATTTGCTAAATCCATAATCGCTTTATAAGACCAATGGTTGTTTGGAACGTCTTTAAAATCTGCACTTGCTTGTGCTGTTCCAATTGAAGTAAATGCTGTAGTTGCAACAAGTGCACCTGTTAAAATTAATTTTTTAAATCCCATATTTGAGTCTCCTTCTCTTTCCGATAATAACCATTTAACAATATAACAAATTATACAAATATAATTTGTCATATTCTGTCGAACACAAAAAAGAATCCAGCAGGATTCTTTTTTGCTAAGCATGAATGGCAATTTTGGAGACATTTGACTTCTTCAAAAATTTATTAGGGGTAATATTTTGAAAAAGAAAGCCTTTCATATGTAGGTTAACACCACTGGAATATATAGTAAATTGATAATATTTATACGGAAGATTGCTAATGTTTAGTATAGATACTTTCCACTATACCAACAGTGAAAAGTATCTACATGAAACAACAAAAAGGTGCCTTTAGAGAAGACACCTTCATAAACAAACACTATAAAACAGAATTGTTTATTGTTATACGATTGTTAGATACAAAAAGTAGAGGGAAATGTTTGTATTAAATTCTGCTTTATAAAGTCTGCCTATTACTTATATTTTAATCCTCTTCACTTGAAAATAAATATAATATGCACAATTACATACCAAAAAGAAAAGACACTCCATAGAGTGCCTCTTCAACCATTTTACTTTTAATATATCGCCTTACATACATTGTAACATATGTATCCATATGTTTTATTGAGAAAATTCAAAATCATTTTTTCTTTCATTTTCAATTATAAAATCATGTAATATAAAGGGTATGTCAAATTATTATACAAATTGAGGTGTACTATATTTATGTATTTCGGAATTATCCCTCTTATATTGTTTATTATTTTTCTTATCTCTTACTTAAAGGATCCACGAAAAATAGTAAACGGCTTTTTATTTAATGCCTTTTTCTGTTCATTCCTATTATTTTGCGCTATAGCCTCATATGAGTCTGGTAGTAATTCTTTACATTTTATCGTTATTATTCCCATGTTAGCGCTAATTGTAATGATACCTTTTGCTATAGTTGCTTTAATGTTTGGACTATTTCTGAATGCGAGAATTTTAATGAAACGAGAAGGACGACGTTTTACTAACTGTTTAACACTTATTGCTGCTTTAGGTATTTTATTCTCTATATTATTCCTTTTCATAAGTCCAGCAAGTTTCTTCTCAACGCATTTGCAACCTATTTTTGGTGGAATTTCTCTTATAACCTTATATTTCTTTATACACTTATCTAACTTCTTAAGCGCTTATTTTCTATATCAATTCAACAGACCAAGGCGTAATCAAGATTTCATCATCGTTCTTGGTAGCGGCTTAATTAATGATAAAGTACCGCCTTTACTCGCAAGTCGTATTCATAAAGCAATCGACTTTTACTGGAAACAAGCCGCTGTAAATACACCACCAACAATCATTTTCTCTGGTGGTCAAGGTCCAGATGAAGGTCTTCCAGAGGCAGAAGCGATGCAAAAATATGCTGTTGAAAAAGGAATTCCGCTTGAACATACCGTGCAAGAAAATCGCTCTGTAAACACATATCAAAATATGTCGTTCTCTAAAGAAATTATGGATTCGTTAAAGCCTGAAGGTAAGTATAGAAGTATTTTTACAACGAACAATTTCCACCTTTTCCGCGCTGGTATATATGCAAGACAAGCAGGGCTTAATAGCCAAGGAATTGGATCAAAAACTGCATTTTATTACTGGCCTAATGCAATGATTCGTGAATATGTCGCAATTGTTGTGATGGGACGTAAACGTCATATGAAAGTTTGCGGAGCCATTTTAGGATTCTCTTTATTGCTATCCGTGCTTAGTTTTATCATTTCTTAATAGCCTCCCATCCTTTGAAAGGATGGGATTTCTTATACTCATTTCAAAAATATTTTAAAGATACTATGGTCATAATATTCCCTGCATACATCCATTAAAGGAGAATTTTTTCAAATTAAATGTTAAAATGGAATTTAGGTGTGAACGACGTAACAAATAAGAAACTAGTTTGAAACGAGGAAATTACATGGAGAAAATTATCAAAAACAAGCCCAATAAGCTAAAAATCGCTTCTAAAGCTTTGATGATTATTATTGGGGCATTTATCACAGCGTACGGATTAGAAGCAGTATTAATTCCAAATAACGTATCAGACGGTGGCGTGACTGGTTTAAGTATCGTTAGTTCAAGATTATTTGGATTGCCATTAGGAGCTCTAATCGCAGTTATTAACATTCCTTTCGTTTGGTTAGGATATAAGCAAATCGGTAAAAGCTTTGCTATTTATTCTATTATCGGGATTGCTTCATTAGCAATAGGTACCGTTGTCATGCACGGAATACCAGCTATTATTGAAGGTGATACACTACTTGTTACAGTTGTTGGTGGTATTATCATCGGTTTCGGTATGGGACTAGCATTACGTAACGGCGGCGCATTAGATGGAATCGATATGCTAGCTGTATTGCTTTCTCGTAAGTTACCTTTTGGAACAAGTGACCTTATTTTATTCTTAAACATGTTCGTATTTATTTTCGTATCAACAGTATTCGGTCTTCAAGGAGCTATCCTTTCGGCAATTGCTTACTTTATTGCTTCGAAAGTGATTCATATCGTTGAAGTTGGTTTAAGTGGTTCGAAAGCATTTAAAATCATTACGAAAGAGCCTGAATTAATGGTAGAAACCATTCGCGATCGTTTAGGCCGAAGTGCAACGTACAACGAAGTATACGGTGGTTATTCAAGAGAGAAATTCAAAGAAATTTCTTGTGTAATTAACCGTTTAGAAGAAAGTAAAATGAAAGAACTTATTAATGAAATCGATCCACACGCTTTTATTACAGTTTATGACGTAGCAGAAGTAAAAGGTGGTAACTTTAAGAAGCGTGATATTCATTAATCATTATGAATAAAGAGGGTGTGCCAACAATTTGGCACACCCTCTTCTTATTATGAAGTTGCTATTGTTGTCAGTTTTTGTCGGTAAGTCGATATATTTCAATAATCGCTGATATATTTTTACTCTCCCCATCTTCTTCCTCTCTTAATCCATGCTACGTATTTTTGAAAGGCTGGCACTTCTTGTTGAAAGCGAAGCGGAACATACAGAAAAAGAGTACATGTACATAGTATCCATAGAATACCTACTACAAAGTGAAATTTCATCGTTGTGCTAATAAGTAGGCTTACAAATAATACGAGGAACATAATTACACTAAATCTTTTATACATAGTCATACTAATCCCTCCTTATACATTAATTGTACTAGCTACAAGGAATTAATTTCCATAACAAAAAAGACCGAAAAGCAAATTCCACTTTTCGGCCTCTTTAACTATCTTCTTTTCGTAATCTTCCCTGAACCACCGACCCTCGTTTTCGGAGGAGATGTATTCCTTGGCGGGGTTTTAATAGATGATTTCGGCTTCACATCTGATCCGCTCGAGCCACCTGGTGTTTTTGTAATTTTACCTTTGCTTCCAGTAGAAGGCGGAGGCGTACTACTTCCTTTTTTCGTAATACTTCCTGTATCTCCTACGGAAGGTTTCGAATCTACATTATCGCCTCGCTTAATGATAGATCCTTTCCCTTCCTTCGTAATTGGAGGCGGGGTTTTCTTTTCTTCTTTCGTAGGTGGTCTTTCTGGAACAACTGGCTTATGATTTTGTCTGTCATTATATCCTCGGTAATCACCGTATGATGATTTTCGTGAACCGAATATATCGTTTAAAATACTCCCCATAATATATCCTTGCAGGAAGGATGGTTGGTAATTTTGACGGACAAATTCTTTATTACTTATTTCAATTAACGTATCAGAAGGTTTCTCTTTATCCTTTTGCAGGTTATAAATCTTATCAGAATAAACGAGGAACATTTGATTTTCGTCTTCTTTAGATGCTTGCTTCGGTTCTCTTTCATTAATGAGTTCCTTTGCGACTTCAGGAACTGACCGATTGGCGGCCCTATACACGTAAGATTCTTGTTTACCTTCTTTTGCGACAGATTCTAGTGGATAACGGTCTTGAATTGACTTTGTCTTTCCGCCTTGACAACCTGATAAGGCATATCCAGCAACAACAAGTAACGTAACGATAGCA
This sequence comes from Bacillus sp. EB106-02-03-XG38, assembly GCF_058792175.1. Lineage (NCBI taxonomy): Bacteria > Bacillati > Bacillota > Bacilli > Caryophanales > Bacillaceae > Bacillus > Bacillus sp. EB106-02-03-XG38. The sequence continues at coordinate 77,906 of NZ_JBYTED010000003.1, read as the reverse complement.
AGTATAGGGATCACGAACGATTTAATCATGGTAAACAATCGGTTTGACATGATTACGCCCCCTTACGTTGCTCTTATAATTTGTACATCAGCAGGAATAATTGCTTCTCCCTCATACATCATTGTGCGACCATTTTGCCATTCAATACGTAATAATTTTCGGTTATCTGATTGGAATTCCCATACATGCTGTTCCTCTGAAGCAGAGAATGGTGTTTTCCCCATCACAACGACACGTCCGTTATATTGCTCTTCCATATGATACTCTGTATCATCCATTTCAATTGTCGTCGGAATTTCATCAATCGAATCTAAACGACCATCAATTGGTGTATATAATTTATAATACGTATTTTCACGGTCTTCAATTTTTAAATAACGAATATCTTTCCCGTCTTGCAGTGTTAAAACAATTTCTTTACGAGAATGCATACTCGTTTTCCCGGTTAATTCGTACATGACTAATGAAACTTCAACCATATCGCCAGGAGCTAACGTTAACAAACTTTTTTCTGGTTTCGGTGGCTCTGGGCTCTTCATTATATTTTTAATTCGTTTGAACAAACTCACGATTTATCCCTCCTTCTCTCTTTATAAACAAGCACCTAAAATAAGTGCACCAACGATATGTAATGATCCGGCCAACATCGCATGTGCAATACTGCCTTCTTTCGTACCTTCTTCTAAATCTAAGCCAGCTATTTTCTTTAACACAAACTCAATAAACATTTCTACCACTAACAAAATAACAAAAGAAACTGCTGATGCAAGTAGCGCTTGCCATAAATCATTTGCTTTCGTAATCGATTGGGATAAAATGTACCCTTGTGCAAATAATTTCATAACGAAACGAGTTGTTACAGCTGTATTCCCATTCTTTATTTCTTTTAAATCATTGTATTTAGTAAAAATTGAATCGACCCACATAATTGCAAATAAAAGTACTGCACTCGCTCCAGTCCATACAAGCATGGCTACTACATTCGTCCATGTCATTGCAAAACCTCCTCTAAAAAAATAATAGAAAACCGACATGAATTCTCTTCAGACATGTCGGTTTCTTTGTCTATTCTATATTATTTCTCATACTGCTTCATAATACGAGCTAATTCATCGTCAACAGCAGAATTTTTATTTAAGCTTGCGAATTCATCATCTAATGACTTTTCTTTTTTATAAACCTCGCCACTTGCTTCTGCTTCAGCTTCTAATTGAAGAGCTTTCTCTTCCATACGGCTTAAACCAGCTTTTGCTGAGTTTGAATCAAATCCAGACATCGCCTGATTAATATTCTTTTGTGCTTTCGCCGCATTTACACGTGCTACAAGTGTTTCACGTTTATTTTTCAGCTCTGTTAATTGCTTACGCATTTCTTCTAGCTTCAGACGAAGATTATCAGCAGCTGCTTTGTTTTGCTCATAGCTTGCTTTATATTCGTTCATCTTTTGCTCTGCATTTTGTTTTTCTTCAAGAGCACGACGCGCAAGATCAAGATTGCTTGCTTGAACAGCCATATGAGCTTGCTCTTCACGTTTTTTCACAAGTGCTTCTTGTTCTTCAAATAATATTTTGAATTTCTTCTCAAGTGCAATTTGAGCCGCTACACTTTTCTCAGCTTCTTGTACATCTGCTTGCATATCGCGTAAATATTGATCCGTCATCTTAACCGGATCTTCCGCTTTTTCAATTAATGAATATACATTCGACATTGTTAAATCTCGTAATCGTTTAAATACAGACATCCAAATTCCTCCTATGATATACCTCATATTTCAAATTCACTACTTGGAAAACTGAAAAATCTCCCTTAACAGTAAAGAATATTCATTTTTACAGCCTACGTGTTTATTATAACAAAACTAAGATGTCCTTACATGTTATTTCCAAAATACATCCAATATAATATGACATTCCATATAAAACATTGTATTCCTAATATATTCTCATTAATCCTTGTGAGAATTAACTTATTTTTATGCACTTTCACTAAATTACATTATTGTAATGTTACTGTAAGCTAACTCGATAGTTACGTTTCAATATTTCTTATACACTAATACCAGAAGCAACAAACAAGCTTCTCATCATTTCAGAACTAATATAAAAATGTATTTACTATAAAACATATAAAAGGAGAAATCATCATGAAAAAATTAGTAGGAATCGGATTAGCAGCAGCAATTTCACTTGGAGCATTATCAGGTTGTTCTTTATTAGGAGAAAAAGCGAACGGCTTTGTACTATACGGATCAGAAGAACAAGTTCAGAAAATTACAGACCAAAATAAAAAAGAAGTGAAAGAAAAAGACTTCTATAAAATGAAAATGACAACATTAGAAGGAAAAAAAGTTCTTGTCATGGATAAGAAAACTGGTGAAGAACTGGTGAAGAAAGAGTTACTTAGCAAAGTTAATGAAAAAGATGACACAAAACCACTTGATAAATTACCAGCTGTAACAGCAGAACAAGGTGTATTATTTGCTAAAGAAAAAGTAGAAAATGCTACACTTGATGGGGCAAAATTAAAATACGAAGGCAATACAATTATCGGAAGTGGCCGTGCATATGCCGACATGTTCGCAATTGTTGATGATGCAACTTACGGAAATGTAAAAGGTGATGAAAAATCTGTTGGGGTATTAAAATTCGATAAGGATCCAAGTAAAGAATTCCCTGGAAAGAACGGTGTAGAATCATCACAACTTGTAAAAATTAAGAAATAAGTAAAAAAGCTTTGCGAAATTCGCAAAGCTTTTTTACTATTTATCCCGCATTAACGGGCAGTAAGACTCCCACCTCAAAATTTGGCTGAAGCGAAGAAGTTTAGGTGGGAGATCAACTGCCCGTAAACGCCCGATTCGTTCAACTAATAATCAGTGGAGAATGGCCCTCCCCACTGATTAAAGTTTCACTTTATGAGCAACTTGCTCCATATCCGGACTACAAGTTTTCGACTGACATGAATTATTTAAAGAACACGCTGCGCATTTTCCCTTTTTACTTCTCTTTGCAAAATGAACTAACGTGTATGCTGCATAACCAAAAATGATAGCTCCAATTATAATATTGACCATCATCACAATACATCTCCTTCTAGAATCCGAGTAGGGACCCAACTTGGTATATAATGAGCGTTAATACATAAGCAACAACGAGCGGATACACGACAGAGAAAATCGTCCACTTCGCTGATCCTGTTTCACGTTTAATAACGGCTACTGTCGCTAAACACGGAACATATAATAAAATAAAGAACATAAATGCATATGCTGATAGTGCCGTATAATGTGCTCCCATTACATTTCCTAGCACATCTTCTTTCACCGCATAAATAATTGCCATTGTAGAAACGACAACTTCTTTCGCTAAAAAACCTGTTAAAAGGGATGCCGCAGCTTGCCACGTTCCAAAGCCGAGCGGTGCAAATAGTGGTGCGATAAATCCACCAATCATCGCTAAATAACTGTCTCCCATATCAACACCAAATCCTGATGGACCTGCATAGTTTAATAACCAAATGACAACAGAACCACCGAAGATAAATGTACCTGCTTTACGAACAAATCCTTTCCCTTTTTCCCACGTGCTTAGCCATAACGTTTTCGCTTGTGGCACGCGGTAAGGAGGCAGTTCAATAACGAAAATAGATTTTTCCGCTTTTAAAATGGTAAGAGACATAATTTTTGTAACTAATAATGCAAGAACAATACCTGCAACATATAAAGAAAACACAACAGTTGCCTGACTTTGAGGGAAGAATACTCCCGCAAACAGTGCATATACAGGCAAACGTGCTGAACACGACATAAACGGTGTTACAAGAACTGTAAGTAAACGTTCCTTTTCTTGTTCAATCGTTCTCGCTGCCATAATACCTGGAACATTACATCCAAAACCGATAATCATCGGAATGAAGGCTTTTCCGTTTAAACCGAAGAACTCCATAATTCTATCCATAACAACTGCAATTCGCGCCATATACCCTGAATCTTCTAATAATGAAATGAAAAAGAATAGTGCAAAGATTTGTGGAACGAATACTAATACAGCACCAACACCGGCAATAATACCTTCTGTAACGAGTGCTTGAATAAAATCAGAAGCTCCAATACTTGTAAGTCCAGCCGTCACCCAATCCGTAAGCTGGCCACCAAAAAACTCATCTAACATATCCGATAAAGGTGTACCAATCCACGTAAACGTAACCTGAAAAATAAAAAACATAACTGCTAAAAAGATTGGAAGTCCTAAAATTTTATGTGTAATTAATCTATCAATTTTTTCCGAAAAAGGAATTTTTCCTTCTTTCTCATGCTGCATAACATTTGTTTTTAACTTTTCAATATACGCTTCACGAGTTTTGTAAATATGCTCTTCCAACGTACAATCAAGTTTTCCTTCTAAGCGAGATCGAATGGCTACAAGTTCCTTATAAATTGGTAATGCTTTCATTTCCTTTTCTACTACGTCGTTATTGCTTAAAAATTGAAGAGCTAACCATCTTGGATGCTTATAATCCGCTTTCTCTAAAAGAGAAATTACCTCTCCAATTCCTTCATCCATTGGTACACCATATGAAATAATGAATGGCTTTTTCTCGTTTTTGTCATTTTCTTTAAGAGTAGCAAGTAATTCTTCACAGCCTTTTCCACTTCTTGCAACGACAGGAACGACTGTTACACCTAATAGTTCTGATAATCGTTTTACATCAATTACAATGCCTCGTTGCTTTGCCACATCGACCATATTCAATCCAATTGAAACTGGCTTTCCAAATTCAAGTAATTGCAACGTTAAATGCATATTTCTCTCGAATTGCGAAGAATCCACTATATTTAACATGTGATGAAATTCATCTGTTAGTAGAAAATTCGTAACAACACCTTCATCACGCGAAACTGGATTTAAATCATAAACACCTGGTAAATCAATTAATGTTCCTTGCTTATCTTTTAATTTACCAACCTTCTTTTCTACTGTTACACCGCTCCAGTTTCCTACATATTCATAAGAACCAGTAAGTGCATTAAATAATGATGTCTTCCCTGTATTTGGATTCCCTAGCAAAGCTACCTTATTCACGCTAATTCCACCTTTATCATTTTCGCGTCACAATGACGAATACTAATTAACTGTCCACGACACTCCAATGTACAAGGACCTTTGAACATCGCCTTTTGCTTCATGCGAAGTTCGCTTCCTTCAGAAAGACCGAAAGCAGCCAATCTTCTCTTTAATAGATGATCTAAAGACTGAACACTTTTTACTAGCACTTTCTCACCAATTTTAATATCTACTAAGCTCATAACCTTCCCCCTCAGAAGAGAATGATAATTATTTTCAGAGAAATTATAGCACAATCTATTTCTCTTGTACTATACCCTTTTGCTTCATATTTATTAACATTTCGCTACAATTCTATTTCAATTATTGTCATACTGTATTCGTTTGCCATTCTCATCCATTTCGCTTACAATAAACAATAGCAAATAAAGAATCTCGTTATCACTGGGGGAGCCATGCCGCTGAGAGGGAACACTTCGTTCCGACCCTTCGAACCTGTTAGTTAATGCTAACGCAGGGATTGTGCAAACGTCCGAAATACATACCTCTTTTTATTTACGTATTTCGTATCCTCCTATGATACCTATTCTTTTTTGTACAACTTGGATTTAGGGGGAGACAACATGCGTAACACCAATTTACAAGCGATGATCGAATCTGCAATTCTTGCAGCCTTCGCCTTGGTCATCGACATTTTACCAATATCAATCAAACTTCCAACAGGCGGTTCCATTTCATTTGCTATGATTCCTATTTTTATTATCGCTTACCGCTGGGGCTTTAAATCAGCTTTCTTAGGAGGCTTAATTTGGGGATTATTACAAATTGTCGTAGGCGATGCCATTATCGTCACACCAATTCAAGTACTAATTGAATACTTCGTTGCTTTCGCATTCATTGGATTTGCTGGTTTATTCTATCGTCCCATTCAAAAAGCACTTTTAACGTCTAATGAAAATAACTTAGAACAGTCCAGTTTAGGTAGCCGTAAAGACAAACCTTCATCAAAACAAAACGAAGGAAAGAAAGTTATTGGTTACATTATTCTCGCTACATTTGTTGGTAGCTTTGCTCGCTATTTCTGTCATTTTATTGCCGGTATTATTTTCTGGGGGCAATATGCACCGAAAGGTCAATCAGCTGTTCTATACTCATTAATCGTAAACGGTAGCACAATGATTGGTTCCTATATTCTATGTACCGTTTTACTTATATTTTTATTTCTTACTTCACCACGTTTATTCAAGAGCATCAATGCTTTTCAACTGAATTCGAAGAAAAAGAGCGCTTAATGAGCGCTCTTTTTTTCATATCGTAATATCAATTAAAAATACAATAAATGCACAAAAGAAAATAAATACCATTATACTTAGCCAATTGCTATGCACGGTTCATCGACTCCTTACATAACCTCATTTTCTATCCAAAGTATACTGTTTAAAAATAAAGATTAGGTAAAGATAATATGAAAATAAATTAAAAAAAGCGTAGCATGTACCATCTACGCTTTTTTCGGTAAGTAGAAGTAAAATAATACACCGTCTTCTGTATTCTTTACTCCATATTCAGCTTCGTGTAGCTCCAAAATATTTTTAGAAATAGCTAGCCCAAGACCCGTTCCACCTTGTGAACGCTGACGAGCTGCATCCACGCGATAAAAACGATCCCAAATTTTATCTAATTGCTCTTCTTCAATGTGCGTACCTTTATTTTCAATACACACTTTTATACGATCCTTCTCATCTATTGTAGAAATCATAATATCTTCTTTATTGGGTGTGTAACGTATCGCATTCGTAATGAAGTTCACGATGACTTGTTCAATCCGGCCTTGATTTGCAACTACTTCAAATGAACATATATTTTTATGCACATGCAGTTCTTTTTTCTCTATTTCCACAGAAAGATGTTCACATATATCTTCAATTACAGCATCAATATAAAATGGTCCCTTCTTCATTTTATATGTACCTGACTCAAATTTAGCTAACTCCAGCATATCCAAAATTAACGTATCCATTTTATCTACTTCTCGTTCCATCGCCTGAAAATAGTATTCCTTTTTATGCTCAGCTACTCCATCTTTTAAAATAGAAATACAGCTTTTCATAATACTCAGCGGTGTTTTTAATTCATGCGAAACACCAGAAATGAATTCTTTCCGCGTATTTTCTAACTTTCTTTCCTTTTCAATATCTTGTTCTAGCTGTCCAATATGCGAATGGAGCTTAGTGGATAATGCATTAATATTTTTCGATAAATCACCAATTTCATCTTTTGAAGTAATCGGTATTTGTTCTGTGAAATCTAAATGCGCTATTTTTTTCGTTGTATCATTTATTTTTAATAACGGCTTTGCAATTTGTTTAGAGTAATAAAACGAAGCTAGAAAAATGAGAACGAGTACAAATGCAATGATGTAGATGTAGTAATCTTGCACCATTTGTACAGCTTCATCTACAGGCTGTAAAGAAGCCATCGCATATATATATGTAACTGATCCGTCTCTTTCTGTTATTGGTTTCACTAATAATTTATATTTTATATCATTTTTTTCATAATCCATTGTTTGTATTGCATATTGAATGTGCTTGCTCTCTTTTAATAATAAATTAGTTTGAAATTCTTTTATGTTATCTAAGAAAATGCTATTTTTATAAATTGGATTTATAGGACCTGTTACATCAGGAAGCTGAACTTTCGTAACACGCCCAACTATGTAAGCATCTAATTCCTGAGCAGATTCTTCCTGAACAGCTGGTTTCTTTTCCTTAGCAAGTTGTTCCTCGGCTGCTCTCTTTTTCTCCTCATCTAATTTCATTTTCTCCTGAAATGCTTTTTCTAACGGTTTATTGGATCCTCTTAAATTTTGCTTACCTAACGTGAAAGAGAATGGAATATAACTATCATCTTTTTTCACGCCAGAAAAATAAATTTCTTGTCCTAAAAATGTATTTGATGATTTATTATCAATCTCCTCTATATTGATGAGATTGTATAAAGGAATTTTGAATATTTGTTGTCCAAAACTCTTTTGTTGCCTACGATCTATCGCTACCTCAAAATAGAAATCATCAGCATGTTTTAAATTCCCATTCTGGTCTAATGTCGTAATCCACGTATTATTTTCTCTTAAAAAATCTTGCTCCAGTCGCTTAATTTCTTCTGTATTTCCTACATAATTCAAATAACTCTTCTCAAAGGAATTTAAGTTAACTTTAATATCTTCCACTTTTCGATTCGCGTAATATTGTTTAAAAAATATCGTTTGTCCAATAAATATCGTCGCTAAAATTAACATGCATAATGCTGTTGTGAGGGTAAATAATTTTAGTACAATCCCTTTTCTCATACATTTCCCTCAAATTTATAACCTGTTCGTACTACAGTTGTAATGTACTTTGCTTTCTCTCCTAATTTATTTCTTAAATTACGAATATGGCTATTAACAGTTCGATCGTCACCAGCAAATTCATATCCCCAAATTCTTGAAATGAGTTGCTCTCGCGTTAAAACAATCCCTTGATTTTTCATAAAATACGCTAATATTTCAAATTCTGTATGTGTTAAATTAATATCTGTTTTATCTACAGTAACAGTACGCGATGGAAAGTGGACATGGATACCATGAATTGATAATGTATCATCTTCATTCTCTAAAAGTTGCTTTGTCACTTTTCTACTCTCTAACAATCTTTTCGCCCTTGCTAATAAAATTGGTGGGCTATATGGCTTCGTCACATAGTCATCTGCCCCAAGTTCAAATCCAAGTAACGTATCATCTTCATCTACACGCGCCGTTAGCATAATAATAGGAACCTCGGATGTTTTACGGATCCTTCGGCAAACAGACCACCCATCAAGTTCCGGCAACATAATGTCTAAAATAACTAAATCAACCTCTTCTTCCTCAAATACAACTAAAGCTTCCTTCCCATCTCTTGCTTCAAACACTACATATTGCTCACTTAAAAAATAATCTTTTAATATTTCACGTAATATATCTTCATCTTCTACAATTAAAATATTTTTTGCCATAACTTATGTATCCTCCTCCCGCTTTTAGAAATCATAATTTCACTTTGAATAACTAGCAGTTAACTTCGCCTCGATAATATATCTATCTGGTGCATCCCCTATATAATTAAATGGATAGCAAGTCGTCAGTGTTAATATCGGTTCTTCTTTTTTTATAATAACAGTACGATCATCCGCATGGGTAATCCATATCTTTTGAATTTCGTATGTGTAAGTTTTATTATCATACTCTAAAACAAGAGTGTCTTTTTCTTTTAACTCTCCTAAATCTGTAAATACAGTATCCCTATGTCCACTTAATACAGTATGTCCCCCTCCAGATGGCGTCGTCGTTAAATCACTAACGAACATTCCAACTCCTTTTTTCAGCGTTGTCTCATCCGCTCCCCAATATATAGAAAACTTCTTCTTTATTTTCGGTATATTTAACAGTGCAACCTTTTCTCCTGCTTTATGTTCTGTTTGGGAAGCTGGCACTTGGGAATTTACAGGTGTTTCGTAAGAAAGTTGATTATGTTGTATATTTTCAAGTCTCTTTAATTCTTCTTTCGTTAATTGTTGAGCAGAGCTTTTTCCTTTATACCATTCCATAGCGTAATATGATCCCATGAATAGCCCTATGACCATCAATATGATACCGATATAATTAAGTAACTTCATGTTTCATCCCTCCATGCCAAAAATGGTAGGAATAACCTACCATTTTTAATATATGAAATTATTCCATTCTTTATAGGACAATATTTTATTTACGCCTTAACTTTATTGCGACGATTCAAACCAAATAATGTTCCTATCCCTACAAGACATGCACTTAGGCCCATCATTGCTACATTATTGGATGCTGTGTTCGGTAATTTCTCACCTTGTACAACTGGCTTTGCTACTTCTTTTTTAGTTGCACTATTTTTTTGTTGTACTTGTGTTGCTTCTTTTTTTTCCATATCATTTTTCAACTGTTCTTGTGATAGTCTCTTTTTCTCTTCTTCACTTTTTTGCTGTTCTTTAATCGCTGCTTCTTTTTTCGCTTTATCTTGCTGCAGTTGCGCCGCTTCTTCCTTCGTTACTGTTCCAGTATCGGCGCTCGCTACTGAAGAATATCCTACTGTTAAAAGTGCCATTGCACAGATTGGTAATAGTTTCTTTTTCATTTTATTTCTCTCCTTTTATACGTTTTACATCACTTCGCATCGGATGTATCACTAGAATAAACAAGAGATATAAATATAAGATGCAGATGAAATATATTTCATTTAAAGATTTCATTGTAGAAAAATAAAAAAACATCGCAATATATAACGATGTTTTTTCGGGTGTGTGTCTCAATATTTACATGTTACTTTCGCATGATTTAGGAGTAGAACGGGCTGGAGCGATAACTAATTGTCTCGGCTCAGTTTTCTTTAAGTGATTTTTGACGTTACACTTACGACGTTGAACAACCCACGCTTTAATAGGGTTTGTCAAAATAATCTTTTGCTCTTCGTTAGGGGTCTCTTCTTCAAACCTACAACTTTCGCTCCATTTATTCCATTTCATTGTAAATTTAGAAGAAGAATGATCGTCTTCTCGATCAAACAAGTGCAAAAAATCCATTTCGCCAGCTAGCATTACGGTGTTGCTAGTTGCTAAAAAAGAAAAGGTCGTCCAACGTTTCTCCATGCCCTCCTACTCCTTTTTCACATATAGAGTGCCTAAAACTTAATTTACCTAAAATATGCTTGCCTTTTACCTTACACCTATAGTTTATCCAAAACACTACTAAGCAACTATCGATTTGCCTTACAACTACCTTACACTTTTGTAAGAAATGAAAAAACCTTCACTCTCTATACGTGAAGGTTTCTCATTTCTCATCTATATGATCTTTCATATGATCGATTCCAGCTTCTTGCAACTGTGACATCATACCGTGGGAAATTGCGCCTAATACTAAAGTCATTCCAATTAGTGAAATCCGAATCGCTGGTACATCAATTATGTAAGCCAAACTACCAAGAACAATTGTTAAAAGTAATGCTTTTATAAATGTTGCACTAGTATACTCTTTCTTTTTCATCATAATCACCCTTTATGGAAGCGTTTTCTTAATATAATCAGTATATCATATCATCTGACTATTTTGTGGGGATTTCTGTAAAAAACTTATATCTTCTTTGACTTTTTCCTTTCTATCCTTTACAGTCGAAATGTTCACAAGTTTTACACTGTAGGAGGACTCCAATGAATATTGAAATAAAAGACACTTTAATTTCTGAACAACAATTACAAGAAAAAGTAAAAGAACTAGCACTTCAAATCGAAAATGATTTTGAAGGAGAAGAAATTGTAGTAATCGCTGTATTAAAAGGATCTTTCGTATTCGCTGCTGATTTAATTCGTCACATTAAAAATGATGTAACAATCGACTTTATTTCTGCATCTAGCTACGGAAATCAAACAGAAACAACTGGAAAAGTAAAACTATTAAAAGATATCGATGTAAACATTACTGGAAAAAACGTAATTGTCGTAGAAGATATTATCGATTCTGGTTTAACACTTCACTTCTTAAAAGATCACTTCTTTATGCATAAACCGAAAGCATTGAAATTCTGTACGTTACTTGATAAACCTGAGCGACGTAAAGTGGACTTAAAAGCTGAATATGTTGGCTTCCAAATTCCAGACGAATTTATCGTTGGCTACGGTATTGACTGCGCTGAAAAATATCGTAACTTACCATTTATCGCTTCAGTTGTAACGGAATAATATAATAGAATAAACTTCCATCAATTACTGGTGGAAGTTTATTTTCTATCACGATTCTTAAAAGACAAAGGGAGAGAACAATAATGACAAAAACAAAATTTGAAAAAGTACTCCTCATCGTAAATCCAAAAGCAGGACAAGGTGATTTACATACGAACTTAACGAAAATCGTACCACCTCTTGCGGCAGCCTTTCCTGACTTACATATCCTTCATACGAAAGAGCAAGGCGATGCAACAAAATATTGCCAAGAGTTTGCTAGTAAAGTAGATTTAATTATCGTCTTTGGTGGTGATGGCACTGTATTTGAATGCACAAATGGCTTAGCACCTCTTGAAACTAGACCTACACTTGCAATCATTCCAGGCGGAACTTGCAACGACTTCTCCCGCACACTCGGCGTTCCGCAAAACATTGCAGAAGCTGCAAAACTTATTACACAAGGACATGTAAAACCAGTTGACGTCGCAAAAGCAAACGAACAACACTTCTTAAACTTCTGGGGGATTGGACTTGTCTCTGAAGTATCAAACAATATTGATGCAGAAGAGAAAGCAAAGCTTGGTAAAATTGGTTACTACTTAAGCACCATTCGAACTGTCAAAAATGCTGAAACATTCCCAGTAAAAATCACATACGACGGACAAGTATACGAAGATGAAGCCGTCCTTGTTATGGTTGGAAACGGTGAATATCTTGGCGGGATCCCGTCCTTTATCCCAAACGTAAAATGCGACGACGGAACACTTGATATTTTCGTCGTAAAATCAACAGGCATTCAAGCGTTTAAAGATTATATCGGAAAGAAACTATTTGAAGACTCAAATGAAAATGACATCTTCCACGTAAAAGCGAAATCCATTCATATTGAAACAGAAGAAGAAAAAGAAGTAGATACAGATGGAGAAAGCTCGCTTCATACACCTTGTCAAATTGAATTATTACAAGGACACTTTACGATGATTTATAATCCTGCGGTTGTGTAATCAATACTTCATTATACTTTAATAATTACTAAACTTCGCATTTTTGCGAAAAATACAGTATAATTAACAAGTAAAAGGTTGTTAACAAAAAACGTTAACAACCTTTTTATTTTTTCAAAAAAACTTTTCACTTTAGAGGAGCGATCACATGTATTGGAGAAAAAATGATAAGCCTGTAGAAGATCCCGAAGCGATAGCTGTATGGGAATGCACAGCAGAACACTGCCTTGGGTGGATGCGTAAAAATTTTTCATTAGAAGAAGAGCCAAAATGTCCATTATGCAAAAATGATATGAATAGTAGCGAGCGTTTATTACAAAAGCTCTAACTCCTACTTTTCTCCACTTCAAATATTAAAATAAAGGATTATCTTTCTCCTTATCTACAAGATGCATTTCCTATATGTGAATCGAAAGAAAATAGATAATAGCGTAGAACATTGAAACAGAAAAGAGATGGTATTGCCATCTCTTTTCCGTTTCAAATTCCCCTTATCAAACCCTAGTTATACACAACTCATTTTGACTAGAAATACGAAAGAGAACATCATTTTCACAATGTTCTCTTTCGCTTTTTTATTTACTAACAATCCGAAAATAAGAACGAACCGTCAAGAAATAATAACCAATATAAATAAAGCTATATACACCGATGCTGATTAACAATGGTACTGCAATTTCATACGGAAGTACTGTCGCTAATCCTTTTAGCGCAAATAAACTGTGTAAAATTCCAACTACTAACGGAATGAAGAAGATAAATCTCATTTGCCTTGCGATTGCCTTTTTCATTTCTTTTTTCGTTACTCCAAGCTTTCGAAGAACGATGTAACGTTCACGATCTGCATGAGCTTCTGTTAATTGTTTGAAGTAAATGATTGAACCCGTCGCAAGTAAAAATACTAATCCTAAGAAAATACCACTAAACATAATTAATCCTGACATTTCAATACCCTCTCGGAAAATAGTATAGAAGTCACTGAACTGTCCTTGTCCTTCTGCATCTTCTTTTGGTATTACTTGTTTTAATTTCTCTGTTAGTACTTTACTATTTCTTTCATCTTTTACATCAATGTTTTGTACAGTGTGAGATCCAACTTTCGTTTTTGCCTGTTCGTACACTTTATCTGGAACGACAACTACAAGTTCATATAAGTTTGTAATATTTCGTGCTTTTACTTCTTTTACCTGTATCGGTTCGGCTTCACCAATTGGAAATATTCCCTTCTTCCCTTTATATACACCAGTATCTTTATTCCCCTCACCATGCATTGCGTCAAATGCATACGCTTCTGCCTTCTTTAAATCCACGGTTTCTTCATTTAAATATTTTGCGATTTTATTAAATGATGATTGTGCCATAAGTTCAGTCGTTCTTGAGTTTAAGGCATCTTTATTTGAAACATCATCACCAAATTCACCGATTACTTTTACTGTTTCTAGCTCATATTGATGAATCACTTCGTTCTTTGCACTTTCCTCTTTTAAAACCTCATCTACTTTACGATTTACATGAGCGTCAGTTTTTTTGTACGAATAACTAATTGGCTTATATTTCTTCGCCTGCATATATGCGTTGTAGTACGTTGTTACAGAAGTTCCAACTGCTGTTAATGTTACTGCACTTAATACTGCAATCGTAGCTAATGATTTTGCATTTCCTTTAATACGGTATAGTAACTGAGATGTCGTAACAATTTGCATTCCGTTATAAAACTTCGATTTTTTATTTCGTACTCTTTTTAATACAAATACAGTAAAGAACATAAAGAATAAATACGTACCAAGTACTGTTGCTAATAAAATTGAAAGAGCAAGCGGCATAAAGTTATCGTTATTCGCATGCTTAAGTCCTGTTATTGATAAAGTGTAGCCGATCCCCATTAATAAAACAGAAATGATAGCTACTAATTTTGAACCCTTCGGCATCTTCTCGCCTTCATTGTCCGCTCGGAATAATTCAATTAATTTAAAACGATAAATAACGCGATATCCTTTGAAAGATGTATAAAGAATAATAAAACAAAAAATAACTGCTGTATCAATAACCGCTCCAATCGGTACTTCAAAATGAACATTTACACCTAATTCCATCATGCTAACTAATAACTGAAGGAATGATTTTGAAAGTAAACTACCAATCACAATTCCAATTACTAATGATAGTAAACCCATTAACATATTTTCATAAAACAACATTTTACCAATTTCTTTTTTTCGAATACCTAGTAAAGAATAAAGTCCTATTTCTTTCTTACGCTTTCGTGTAAAAAATCCATTTGAATATATAATAAATATCGCGACAAAAATAATAAGTATAACACTCGCAAGTTGAAATCCATTACTAACCCGGTCCCCAGCTTCTCCAACTTGTGAATTGTACTGCAATGATTTAAATGTAAAATAAATTACGATACTAAAAATCATGGAAGCAAAGTATATAAAATAATCTTTAAAATTTCGTTTTATATTACGAAGAGCGATACTATACAAGCTCACTTATAGCACCTCCAGAAATAGAAGACATTACGTCAACAACTTGTTGGAAGAACTGTTTTCGCGTAAGCCCCCCGCGATATAACTCTTTATATAATTCTCCATCTTTAATAAATACAACTCGCTTGCAATAACTTGCAGCGAATGCATCGTGCGTTACCATTAAAATCGTTGCACGATCTTTTTCATTTAATGATTTCATGCTTTCTAATAAATCTGTCGCTGACTTAGAATCAAGCGCACCAGTTGGCTCATCTCCAAAAATCATACTTGGATTTGTTACAATCGCTCTTGATGCTGCGCAGCGCTGCTTTTGTCCACCTGATATTTCATATGGATATTGATTTAAAATATGATCAATTCCAAACTTCTTCGCAATCGTCTCAACACGAGATTCTACTTCTTTCGCTTTCACTTTTGATAGAGCAAGTGGCAATGCAATATTTTCTCGCACCGTTAACGTATCTAATAAATTATAATCTTGAAAAATGAACCCTAAATGATTACGACGGAATAACGCTAGTTCATCATCATTCATCTTCACAATGTCTTTTCCATCAATTAAAATTTCACCCTTTGATGTTGTATCAATAGTAGAAAGAACATTCAAAAGCGTCGTTTTTCCAGAACCAGACGGCCCCATAATACCGACAAACTCTCCCTCTGTTACCTGTAAATGAATATCTTTCAACGCTTCAAATGTATTACTGCCTGTCTTATATATTTTCGAAATCCCTTTCGCTTCTAACATTGTTTTCATCTATTTAAACCTCCTGTTATAATTCTTGATGTTCTCGTTAAGCAACAGAACTCAGTATAAATAGATTTTCTTAACAAATAGTCACGGGGTTTCTTAATATTTTCTTAAAAAGAAAAACCCAAAACCATACAAAGTGGTTTTGGATTTACTATAGTTAAAATAGTACATTGCATTTCGAACAAAAAGGAGCAGAATTTCCTCTTCTAATTTTCGCATCACATTTTGGACAATATACATATCTCTCTTCTATCTTTTCTCGCTCTATCATATGTAAAGATACGATTCTCATACTACACATAATCCCAATTAATATAAGGCTCACGATGAGTAGCATAATTCTCACTCCCCCCTTCTATATTTTACCATGAAATAATAAAACCGATTCCCACATTGAGAATCGGTTTTATCTTTATAATCCTAACTTCGCCTTCGCTCCATCAGGAATTTTATCTACCTCTATTTCTACTTTATCATGCAAAAACTTACCTTTCGTAATGACATGCCAGTATGAGCCTTTTTGTAATTTATCTACTCCATCAATTGTTACTTCTTTCTCTTCTCCCTTCTCATCATAAGTTTTAACTGTGTATTCAAAACCTTTATCTCCACCTAACTCTTTTCCATCTGTATCAATAATTGCGTAACGATATTCTAAATTCAGAAATGGATTCATTCTATCAATTGCAGTACTCCCATTTAATAAATATGCCGCTCCTGCGACAATAACAAGTAATGATCCAAAAATAAATCTTTTCATCTATATTCCGCCTTTCATTATGTTTTCTTTAAGATGTTTCTAAGTATAGAGCGTATTTCTTAATAAAAACTCGTACGGTTTCTTAACATTTTCTTAAACTAAAAGTGAAATATTAATTAGAAAGCTCAAAAAACAAACAAAAGAACTCTCCATACTAAGATTGACAAAATTACACCTTTAGTGTAATTTTACACTATAAAGAAAAAGGAGCTGCATAATGGATAAACAAGAATTTATTGAACTCGTTAATTCAAAACTAAAACTCATCCGTGTTGAAAGTAATCTATCACAAGATAAAATGTCAGAAATTATCGGTTTATCAAAGAAAACATTAGTAGAAATTGAAAAAGGAAGACGCACGCTAACATGGTCAGGTGCAGTTTGTGTCGTAACACTCTTCGAACAGTGTGATACAGTCCAAATGACCTTTGGGGATGATGTGAATGAAATTATAAAAACAATCGCTTTTACACATTACAATACGAACTTCCCGAAAACTTTAGGCGGAAAAGTATGGTGGCGACAAATAAAAGAATTAAACGGTTATCAAATACAACAAAATATTTTATCTCAACACTATCGAATTTTAGATAAAGAAGATCGCAGAATATGCCATTCATTCGATTTGGATGAAATTGAACAAAGATTGATGGAAATGGCAAAAGCATCTCAGTAAAGTGAAACTTTAATTAGTGGGGATTTATTGTCCACTAATAGAAGTCTAAAAAAATTCCGGAGTGTAATTCAAATGAAAAAACAGAAGAATATTACCATTTTAAACACGCTAATCATTAGCACGTTAGTATTAAATCTATTTATTTTCACATCAAGAATGAGCTTTTTACCTTGGTATATTGAAGATGGATGGGGATATTTAGGATTAGTATTTACATCCTTTATTTTCTTACTTTGCTTCTTTCAATCTTCGAAGCTTCATAAAAATGGAAAGTTAACTACACTACAAAAGTTTATTCCACTTGTCTCTGCCATACTTTCAATCTTCGTTCTTATCACTCCATCAAGTGATTATATGACTGTATTAGCTAATTTAATTAATACAACCATATTAACAATTTATATAACTATATTTCAGACAACACCTAATATAAGTAATGAGGAACTATTACATTAAAAGGGAGAGTTATTTTACAAAATAACTCTCCCTAAATGTAAAACTTCATTCTATTTACTTACTCATCACTATACTTCTTCTTTGCTTGTACAAATATGCGCCTCCCGCAACAACAAAAACAAGCCCACCAAAATATACGCCATACTCTATCGCAACTGCTACAATACTTTCAATATGTTGTCCAAATAAAGAACCGAGTACAAAGTAAACGAGTGTCCAAACAAATCCTGTCGTATAGGAATACAAAGCATACACCTTAAAAGACATGTTATTCATTCCCACTAAATACGGTACAATATGTCTTACAACTGGTATGAAGTAACTTGTGACTAACGCATAATGACCATACTTCTCTACCATTTGTTGAGATTTCAAAAGATATTTCGCTTTTTTCTTTTTCATTAACTTATCCAGTACTTTCGTACCAAATATTTTCCCTAATATATAACCTAATGATAGCCCCGATACAACACCTAAATAGGTTAATAAAAATGCTGGAATGATACTTAATATCCCTAATGACGATACGAAACCACCACTCATTACGATCATTTCGTCTGGAATTGGCATACCGATAATCCCTAGCCATAGACAGAAAAATAATGCCCAATAACCGTACTGCTCAATATAGGATAATAATTCATGTACTTCCATTAGGCATACGCTCTCCTTAGGTCTTTTTTACAGCTAAAGATGTACGCTGGCGGGAAATTGAGCCACACTTTTTCGAGCGTAATTTCGGGGAAGAAATGCTGGATAAATCCTTTTTTCACAAGTGAATATTGAAATGTAATAAATTCACCGTTCTCATGTATCGCTTCCATTACATTGTTTAAAATACGCTTTGAAACTTCTTCTGGTAAAGAGGTAAAAGGCAACCCAGATAAGACGTAATCAACGCATTCTATATTGAACTCTTCCATATACTTCTTTATATTTTCAGCTGAACCGTGTACAACAATGACGTTCGGTTCATCTTTAAACTTTCTCTTTAACTCTTTGCAAAACACTTCATTAATTTCAATAAGAAGAAATTTTGTTTCCTTCTTCTTTCTCTTCATAATTTCTTTCGTAAAAACACCTGTACCAGGCCCTAACTCTACGATGCATTTCGCTCGATGAAAATCAATTACATCTACCATTTTCTTTGCTAATATTTTTGAACTTGGCGCAATTGCACCAGTATGTTTCGGATGCTTAATAAATTCATGTAAGAATGTTATGAGTTGCATGTAACCCTCTCCCCATTCGTTCAATAGTTTTTAACTTGTTTCTAAGTATAACTATCGTTTCTTAACAAAAATTGAGGAGATTTCTTAAGATTTTATGAAGAATGAAACATTTCTTATTCCATATATAAATACCTCTTTTATATTTATTAATTTGGTATAATAGATATAAAAAGGACTTTTATGTAAGATACCATCACTACGTCTATTTTCATACAACATCTACGAAGATTAATCTGTACATCACCTTTCATGTCATTAAAAAAATTCAAACTATAAGAAATTTATATTTTATAAAAAAACAAATGTAGATTTAATTAATATGTAGTATTTCAAAACTATTTAAAAGGAGAAAATAATGAATAATTCTATCGACCTACAACACTTATGTGATCTTGTACATAGAACGTTTCATGTTCCTGTTCAATTTCTATCTACGGATAAAAAAATTGTATATGAATCTACTTCTCATACGACTGGTAGTCCGTTTTATTCTTCTAAAGAAGAACATCTTAATGAAATTTATCAAGAAAACGCTCCTTATAATTTTCCAGTTTTCAAAGGGAATAAGTATCTTGAGAATTTCATTAGCATCCATATAACAAATCATGAACATATAAAAGGAACACTTATAATCGGCCCGACTACCTATCCAAAAGTATCAGATGAAATGGCTATTAAACTTATGAAATATTTCAACTGTAATAATAAAATGCAACAAGGAGTAGACTACTATCAATTTCTACCCGAGATTAAAAAAAGTACGCTAATTGATATAAGTATTTGGTTACATTACGTCATTTTTAATGAAAAATTAGATCACGATACTGTTTGGAAAAAGAATAAATTACTAGAAGACGTTTCTTATAAAATCGTAAATCCTGATCTATACATTTCAAAACGTCGCCGGCATGACCCGCAAAATTATGATATATCATTGGAACGTAAATTTTTTTCAGCTATTAAAGAAGGAAATAAAGAAAAAGTCATACAATATGCGTATTCATATCCACAAGAAGATGCGGCAATTTCATCTAAAGGAGATCAACTTAGAAATCAAAAAAATAATGGCATTATCGCCATTACGCTAGCTATTCGATATGCGATAGACGGTAATCTTCCATCACATATCGCTTTTTCACTCGGTACTTTATATATACAAACGATTGAAAAGTTAGATAACATGTATTCCGTAAATAGGTTAATTGAAGATGCGTTATGTACTTTTGCAGAACGTGTAAAAGAATATAATAATCAAGCATATTCTAATTCCATTACTACGTGCCTCAATCATATTCACAAACATATTTACGATGAAATATCTCTGAATGAACTTGCTAATCTTTTACATATTTCCCCTACCTATTTATCAAAACTGTTTAAAAAAGAAGTAGGAATTCCTTTAATTGAATACATTCAGAGAGAACGAGTAGAAGAAGCAAAAAAATTATTAACATTAACGACCTATCCATTATCAGATATTTGTACCTGGCTTAATTTTAATGATCAAAGTTATTTCACAAGAGTCTTCAAAAAAATTACTAGTATGACTCCTAGACAATATAGGGAAAAGCATACTGTTATATAGAAATGATTTCTTAATAAGGGGTGAAATAGTTGTCATACTATCTCACCTTCATCTAAATTCCCCTTAATAAAATTTTAATCCCATTCAAAAAAGTACAAGAATGACAAATAATTACTATAAATACATTAGTGAATTTGATAATTTTTTAGTACTAAGTAAATCCGGCTCCCAATCATCCATACTTGCTTCGTTCTATAACACAGCTACTTCCATAGTGATGAACCTTCCTATATAGAAAATATACTGTTAGGAGAATAGAAAGCATGAGTAGTACAAAAATATCAAAATCGCCTGACATGAAAGAATCGCAAAAAGTATCACCATATGATGATAGAGACAGAATTGAAGATACTTTATTACGCTCTTACATTTCAGAAAAAGAAATATTGATCACTTATTATAAAGATCGTTATTTCCCTACTAGTTATATGACTGTAATTGAATTAAATCCTTTGAAACGTTCTTTACTATGCATAGATGCCTTTGACAGAAAACATACTTTTAGTTTCATCGACATAATCGATGCGCGGTAGTATTTAGAACGAAAAAAAGCCATTCACCTCATAAAAAATTAGGTAAATGGCTTTCTTATTTTCACTTATTATTTCGCACTCACAATCTTATAATAAGAACGAACTGTTATGAAGTAATATCCGATATAAATAACGCCATATACTCCGATACTAATTAGGAGCGGGATCATAATTTCGAATGGTAGTAAGTTCGCTAAACCTTTTAGTGCGAATAAGCTGTGCAAGATTCCAATTACTAACGGAATCGCAAAGATAAAGCTTACTTGTTTTGCAATAGCTTTTTTCATCTCTTGTTTCGTTACACCAACTTTACGAAGTACAACGTAACGCTCACGGTCAGCATTCGCTTCCGTTAATTGCTTGAAGTAAATGATAGAACCTGTTGCTAATAAGAATACAAGACCTAAGAACATTCCAATAAACATCATTAACCCTGTTCCTTCAAGCCCCATATGGAAACCAGTATAGAAATCTCTAAACGATGGTACCATTTCTGATTCACCAGCTGGCATCACTTTTGTTAACTTTTCTGTTAACACTTTACTGTCTTTTTCATCTTTTACATCAATATTTTTTACAACGCGTGTTCCAAATGCTTGCTTCGCTTGCTCATACATTTCATCTGAAACGACAACAACTAATTCACCTAGATTGGTAACCGCAACATCATTTGCACCTTGGATTTTTAATTGCTTCGTTTCGTTTCCAATTTGGAATACCGCTTTGTTCCCTTTATATTGTGGACTAAACTCATGCCCTTCAATATAGGAGCTATCGTATATAAATGCTTCACCAGCAGCTACATTCACTGTTTCCGCATCAATTTTTTTAGCAAGCTTGTTAAATTCTGACTGAGACATAAACTGATACTTCTCTGAAATCCTATAGTTCATATTCAGAATGAAATCAACTTTGTCTCCTTCAAACTTCCCTTTTACAGGAACTGTCTCAATTTCAAATTGATCTTTGATTGGATGATCTTGCTTCTCTTCTGCAAAAATGGCATTTACTTTCTTATCAAGCTCTGCATCTTTTTTCTCATAAGAGTAACTATAAGGTGCGACTGCTTTTGATTGCGTAAATGTGTTGTAATACATCGTAACTGACGTACCGACCGCAGTTAATGTTACCGCGCTTAAAATAGAAATTGTCGCAAGTGACTTTGCATTTCCTTTAATACGGTATAGTAACTGTGATGTTGTTACCATATTCATGCCGTTATAAAACGATGATTTATTATTTCTTGCACGCTTTAATACGAATACTGTAAAGAACATAAATAGTAAGTACGTACCTAATACTGTTGCCAGTAAAATGTAAAGTGCGACCACCATAAAGTCAGCATACTGCAGTGCCTTCACGTACATTAACGCTAAGAAATAACCTGAACCGATTAAGAAAACTGAAATTAACGCCATGACTACTGATCCTTTTGGCATTGCTTCTCCTTCGCGTTCTGCCCTGAAAAGTTCAATTAGCTTAAATCGATAAATTAAACGATATCCTTGAAGTGATGTATACAAAATAATCACAAAGAAAATAAGTGCTGTATCAACAATTGCAGCCATCGGTACTTCAAAATGAACATTTAAATTTAATCCCATCATGCTTACTAGCAGTTCAAGGAATAATTTCGAAAGGACACTACCAATCGCAATTCCGATAATTAAAGACATTAACCCCATTAACATATTTTCATAAAAGAGCATTTTACCAATCTGTCTTTTTCGAATACCTAATAAGGAATATAGTCCAACTTCTTTTTTACGCTTCCTTGTAAAGAAACCGTTTGAATATATAATGAATACCGCTACGAAAATAATTAGCATAACACTTGAAACTTGAAATGCTCCGCTAATTTTTTTAGAAGCTTCCGCAGCTTTTTCCATTTGTGAATTATACTGCAACGCCTTAAATGTAAAATAAATGACGATGCTAAAGATCATAGATGCAAAATATACAAAGTAGTCTTTAAAATTCCGCTGTATGTTGCGGAGGGCAATGCTAGATAAGGTCATCAGCCATACCTCCAGAGATAGAAGACATTACGTCAACGACTTTTTGGAAGAACTGTTTACGTGTTGATTCACCGCGGTGCAATTCTTTATATAACTCACCATCTTTAATGAAAATAACTCGTTTACAGTAACTCGCCGCAAATGCATCGTGCGTTACCATTAAAATTGTAGAGTTATCATATTCATTTAACGACTTCATGCTTTCAAGTAAATCTGTCGCTGATTTAGAATCAAGCGCTCCAGTCGGCTCGTCCCCGAAAATCATACTTGGATTCGTAACGATCGCACGTGATGCTGCGCAGCGCTGCTTCTGTCCGCCCGACACTTGATATGGGAACTGACTTAAAATATGATCAATACCGAATTTCTTTGAGATTTCAAGAACGCGGCGATCAATCTCACTCGCTTTCACCTTTGATAACGCAAGAGGTAACGCAATGTTCTCTTTCACCGTTAACGTATCTAATAAATTATAATCTTGGAAAATGAATCCTAAATGATCACGGCGGAATAACGCTAGCTTATCATCGTTCATCTTTACAATATCTTTTCCATCAATTAAAATTTCACCGTTCGTCGCATTATCAATTGTAGAAAGAACGTTTAATAAAGTCGTCTTACCCGAACCAGAAGGTCCCATAATTCCAACGAACTCACCTTCTTTTACTTGTAAGTTAATGCCTTTTAACGCCGCAAATTTATTCCCACCCGTGTCATACACTTTTTCAATATTTTTTGCTTCTAACACTGTTTTCATCTCGACATCCCTCATTTCTTCTATTCTCTATTTTCAACTATATACACTCTCTACTCTTGCCACTATCGATGTTTCTTACACAAACATGACAGTTATGTAAGACGCATAAGTAAAGATATAAAAATTTAACCTACTGAACGAAAGTACTTTGTTACTATAACATTGGGATATCATACCATCCATTCATTCTCCTTACAGGAACATTACAATTTTGTAAGGTTAAAAATGGACCCTACAAAGTTGTGCATGAAATGTCGGATGGACTTAGTTTGTTCCTGCTATTCTATTTAACAAGGAGGTCATTATATGGATTCACTTAGAAACATGAATGCGGCAATGCAGTATATTGAAAACAACTTAACAGATGAAATTGATTTTAAAGAAGTCGCAAAAATAGCTTACTGCTCTGAATATCATTTCAAAAGAATGTTTTCTTTTCTAGCTGGCATATCACTATCAGAATATATTCGCTGTAGACGTCTTACTCTTGCTGCTTTTGAACTAAAAGATAGCGATGCAAAAGTCATTGATGTCGCTATAAAATATGGATACAACTCACCGGATTCTTTTGCACGTGCCTTTCAGAACTTGCATGGCATAACACCTTCAGAGGCCCGAAATAGTAGCCGTTCTTTGAAAGCTTATTCACCAATGACCTTCCAGTTATCGATTCAAGGGGGAAACGAAATGAACTATCGAATTGAAGAAAAAGAACCATTCCAAATTATTGGTATTACAAAACGAGTACCGATTGTATTTAACGGCGTAAATGAAGAAATTGCTTCTATGTGGAAAAGTTTAAATCCAGAGTCCATTCAAACATTAAAGTCCCTTTCAAACATAGAACCGAATGGAATCATTAGTGCTTCTACTAACTTTTCTGAAGGAAGAATGGAGGAAAAAGGTGAACTTGATCACTACATTGGAGTAGCCACAACGAAAGATTGTCCAGCGCAATTCGCGCAACTTGAAGTTGCTGCTTCAACGTGGGCTATCTTTGAAGCTGTCGGTCCATTTCCTGAAACATTACAAAATGTATGGGGACGCATTTATTCCGAATGGTTTCCTTCTTCCAACTACGAACTAGCGGAGGGACCGGAAATATTGTGGAATGAACAGAAAGATACATCCTCTCCAAACTTTAAAAGTGAGGTTTGGATACCGGTTTTGAAGAAGTGATACAAAATAAAGCTGCTTTTCCATAAAAGAAAAAGCAGCTTTTATTTACATTTTTAGTTCTTTTTTATAGGCGACATATGAATATCCCATCGTTAGTCCTACTGCACCAATAATAATTCCAATTATTAAGAAACCCTTCCATACAACTGGAGCAAAAATACTTAACATCATAATAATTCCTAATGCAACAAAAACCTTTCCGCTAAAACGGTGCGTTTTTCTCCAAACTTCTTCGTTACTTAACGTCCACGGTGTTTTTATACCTACAAAGTAATTTGGTTTACATTGTGGCAAATAGTTGCCGATGACTATAAATAAAAGACCAACAAGGATATGCGGTGTACTATTCATTGGAATATCATAGCCTAATCCAGCTCCAATTCCAATGATACTCACTAAAAATAATAGGAATAATACGCTATAATTTATTACATTATACCCTTTAGAAAATTTCTCATAATTCTCATGCTTCGGATCTATCTTAGGCAATAAAGTCAATAAAGCATATATAAAAACCATAATTGCAACATCAAAAATCATCATTCCCATTTTTGACATATGTCCATCTACCTCACCAGCAAGATTCCAATGACTCGGAACCTCCTCCGGTAAATGCGGCCACGCGGCACACCATGCAAGAATCGTTAAAGCAATTAATAGTAACGGAAATATATGTTTCCTCATTTCCCCTCTTCCCCCTTATTCGTAAATGTAAACACCCAAGTTAACAAATCTTGAAATACAGTTGTGTTTAAAGAGTACATAACGAATTGGCCTTTCTTTTCATCTTGAATAAGTTCAGCATTTTTAAGTGCGTTTAAGTGGTGTGAAATACTTGGTTTTGTCATATTGAAATGTTCAGCAATCTCACCAGCGGTTAGATCATTTTCTTTTAATAAGTCCAAAATTTTTCGCCTTGTTGGGTCTGCTAATGCTTTGAATGCTTGATTCAATGTCTTTCTTCCTTTCAGTAATTAGACATTTAGATATTTATCTAAACATTAAATCTTTTCCAGTTAATTGTCAATTGAACATACGCCCTTTTTACTTTTCACGCTTTTGACCTATACTGTTTACTAGCTTATCTTTCAACATAATGAAAAGACTTGAAACACATGATACACTATAGCTACAATTGTTTTTTTAGGAGGAATATACATATGTATAAAATTTTAATCGTTGAAGACGATCCAAATATTTCATCATTACTACAATCTCACATTCAAAAATACGGCTATGAAGCTGTTGTTGCAGAGAACTTCGATGATATTATGGAATCGTTTAATGCAGTGAAACCACATCTTGTTTTACTTGATGTAAACTTACCGAAATTCGATGGATTTTACTGGTGCCGCCAAATTCGTCATGAATCTACTTGTCCAATTATTTTCATTTCAGCTCGTGCTGGTGAAATGGAACAAATTATGGCGATTGAAAGCGGTGCGGATGATTATATTACAAAACCGTTCCACTATGACGTTGTAATGGCGAAAATTAAAGGTCAATTACGCCGTATTTACGGTGATTATGCACCAAACATTTCTGAACGTATCGTTGAAGTAGAAGGTTTAAAACTATTCCCAGAACGCCCAGAAATTCATTTCGGCGCTGAGCAAGTTCTTTTAACGAAGAAAGAGGCAATTTTAGCAGAAATGTTATTATCTAAATTCCCTCGTACAGCGAGCCGTGAAGATTTACTAGCTGCACTTTGGGATGATGAAAGCTTCGTTGAGGAAAATACATTAAACGTAAACATTACGCGTCTTCGTAAAAAGTTCAATGAGCTTGGTATTGAAAATGCTATTGAAACAGTACGTGGACTTGGGTATCGTTTTAACGCAACTTGGAGTGAATAAGCATGAAGCTATTTTTACGTGATCATTTTGCATTTTTTCTACTATACGTATTAAACTTCGGTATCATTTTCGTTCTCTATGATGCAGTAGATGGATTTCAAAATAATAAATTTTACTTCGTCGTTTTAAGTTTGTATTTATTCATTTGTTTCCTCGCTTATCGTTACGTTCGCAATCGTAGAATGTACCATAGATTAAGTGAGCAACCAGAAAAAATGGAAGATGCGTTTATTGAAAGAGCAACTGCTCCGATGCCTCACGGTGTAAATGAACTCGTGCGTACGCAATATCGTCTATTCCAAAAAGAACTTCAATCGTATGAAGTAAAACAACAAGAACATCAATTATTTATTAACCACTGGGTGCATCAAATGAAGACACCTGTGTCTGTTATGCAACTTATGGTGCTAGAAATGGAAGATGAACATTTAATTCCGAAGTTTAAAAAAGAATTAGAAAGACTCAACCAAGGACTCGACATGGCTCTATATATGGCAAGATTAAATAACTTCCATGAAGATTTCCATGTTGAGACGATTTCATTGAAAGATGCGGTAACAAAAAATATTAACGGATTAAAAGAACTATTCATTCGTAATGGTGTCTTCCCTGTTTTAGAAGTTCATTCCGATTTAAAAGTTGCTTCTGATGCGAAATGGCTAAAATTCATTATTTATCAGTTAATGACAAATGCCGTTCGTTACTCTGGTGAGCGCGGAAAGAAAGTTTTCTTATCTGCTTACCGAAACGGAAAAGATATTATTTTAGAAGTTCGCGATGAAGGTGTTGGTATTCCGCAAGAAGATATTCGAAGAGTATTTGAACCATTTTACACTGGGAAAAATGGTCGCGCATTCGGAGAATCTACTGGTATGGGACTGTATATTGTAAGTAAAATTTGTGATTATTTAGGTCACTCTGTCAAACTAGACTCTGAAGTTGGTAAAGGAACGACGATTAAAATCATCTTCCACAACGCTGCAAATAATCAAGCAGAAACTGCAGAGAAGGTGACCGAAGCATGATCGTAACATATGCTAGAAAAATGTATGAGAACTCACTCTCATACATTTTTTGCAATAAAACTACATATTTACCTTCTAGCAGGAGGTACATATTATGACATTTTGGCAGTTTGCCTTTAAAAATGTAACACGTAATTCCAGAGCTTATTTTGCTTATTTCGTCAGTAGTTCCTTTTCCATTGCTGTTTTCTTTTCGTTTGCTGTTTACTTATTCCATCCGAAATTACAAAACTTTAGCATGACTGCTGAAATTTCAGGATTAATGATATTTTCAGAAGTTGTAATTGTATTTTTCTCTTTCTTCTTTTTACTATATTCCATTGGTACTTTTTTAAAAGTTAGAAAAAAACAATTCGGAGTTTTGACCGTCTTAGGAATATCGAGAAAGCAATTACATCGTCTTGTTTTTATGGAAAATATGTTAATTGGGATTCTATCTATCTTTTTTGGCATGCAGTTTGGGCTTGTCTTTTCGCAATTTTTCTTATTAGTCACAGCAAAAATTACGCACGTACCAGGCATATATTTATACTTGCCTATTAACGCGTTTATTTTAACAACTATCGTTTTCCTTAGTCTTTTTATCATTGTATCTACATTCACACCAATGCTTATCCGTACAAAAAAAACGGTACAACTTTTAAAAACAAATGGTGGAAAACAAAAAGAAAAAAAACCGTCCATACTCGTTTCTTTATTTGGTGCGATTTGTTTATTAGGTGGTTATGCTTTAGCTGGAAATCCTAAATATTTCGTATCAGTAAGTCCGCAAATAGGTGTTATATATATGCTTTCCAGTATTTTCATTATCCCAACACTTGTTACAATCGGTACATATTTCTTCTTTTCACAAATTAGTTTTTTACTTATTTACATTTTAAAAGCGAGAAGAAAGTTTTATATGAAACGGGTTAATATGCTTTGGATTTCTGATTTAGCAAGCCGTATTCGAACGAATATTAATATGCTTTTTATTGTAGCAATGCTCTCTACTATTGCTTTCACCATGATAACGTTCTTATATGGATTCGGAAAATTTATTAAGCTAGAAGTTAATAGAATTTCTCCTTTCCCAATTTCTTATTTTTCTTATGATGCGAATCCTTTTGTTACAGAGCATTTAAATTGGCTTGAGCAACAATTACAAAAAGAGCATTTTCCTTATGAGAAAATAGAAGCTGATATATATGAAACACCGCTAGAAGAAGATAAAGGTGTAGCTATTTATAATGACGTATACGCAATTAAGCAAAGTGACTATAACAAACTTGCGGGTTCTTTACGAATGAAACAAATATTTATGGATAATAACGAAGCATACGTATTAACAGGGACATCTTATGTCACTATATTCAACGAATTTGAGCAAAGCTACAAAAGAGATTACATTACACTCTCTAGTACAAATACGAAATTACGAGTAAAAGGCTATGAACATGGCAATGCAATTCCATCTGACTTTTCATATCAAACGATAGTTTTACCTGATATTCACGTAAATAACTTACCCAACACGGTAAAGCATATATCAGCATACAATTACAAAATTCAAAACTGGGAACAGACATATAAAATTGCTGATGATTTTATAGAAAAAGTGCAAAAAGATCGAAATAATTCCCAGTATGAAGGACCTCTTATTCGATTCTTTGAGTCAGCAGGATCGTTATATAAAATAACATCTGGTAGTGCTGCATTCTTCCTAATCGGGACATTTTTAGGAGTTATTTTCTTCATTGGAGCTGGTAGCGTTCTTTACTTTAGAATGTATACCGATTTAACGAACGAACAAGAGAAGTATATAACAATTTCTAAAATCGGTGTAACAGATACAGAGATGAAACGATCTGCAACCATTCAGCTTAGTATTTTATTTTTCGTTCCTTACATTATGGCATCCATTCATACAATGTTTGCTACGAAAATGCTACAAGATGTAATTGGTTTATCTTTGTTCAAAGAAGTTTCAGCCGTTCTTATTATTTTTGGAGTCGTTGAAATCGTATTTTTCTTATTCATTCGTTCACTTTATATGCAAAAATTATCACAGTACACGAGTGAACAAAGTACTTAAAACAAACTTGACGAAAAGAGTATCTTTCATACTCTTTTCATCTTCACTCTATTAGGAGGTTTAGGTGAATGACATTTTGGCAGTTTGCATTCAAAAACGTGACCCGGAACGCCAGAGCTTATTTCGCCTATTTTGTAAGCAGTGCGTTTTCCATCGCAATTTTTTTCTCATTTGCAGTTTATTTATTTCATCCTAAATTGCATATGACAGACGTGAATGTTGCTCTGAACATATTAATGACAATTTCAGAAGTTGTCATTGTATTCTTTTCGTTTTTCTTTTTACTATATTCAATCGGTACTTTCTTAAAAGTACGAAAAAAGCAATTTGGGATTTTAACAGTACTTGGCATATCTCAAAAACAATTAAAAAGACTCGTATTTCTAGAAAACATGCTAATTGGTGTTCTTTCCATCTTTTTCGGCATTCAACTTGGACTTGTCTTCTCACAGTTCTTTTTACTAGTTACCGCCAAAATTACACATGTACCTGGTCTATATTTATATTTGCCTACAGGTGCTATCATTTTAACTATAATCATCTTTCTTGGACTCTTCATTCTCGTATCATCTTTTACACCGATGCTAATCCGTACGAGAAAAGCTGTACGTCTTTTAAAAGAAGGAACAAAACAAAAAGAAAGAAAAGCATCCGTACTCATTTCTCTATTTGGTGCGATATGTTTAATATCTGGATATGTATTAGCAGCAAATCCTCTATATTTTATGTCGTTAGGCGATATCATTGGGCTTTTATATGCTGTCTCTAGTATATTTGTCATTCCGTCACTTGTTGCAGCTGGAACATATTTTTTCTTTTCACAAATTAGTTTTTTACTCATTCGTATATTAAAAACGCGAAGAACATTTTATATGAAGCGAATTAATATGCTTTGGATTTCTGATTTAGCAGCGCGCATTCGGACAAACATTAACATGCTCTTTATTGTAGCGATGCTATCAACACTCGCTTTTACTATGATTACATTCTTATACGGTTTTGGGAAATTCACAAAGTTTGATGCAATAAGACAAAACCCTTTCCCTTTTACGTATTTATCACATACTGAAAATACGTTAGCTGATGAACATTTAAATTGGTTAGAACAAAAGTTTAATGAAGAGCACTTTACTTATAAAAAACTTAAAACGGATATATATGAAGTATCTTCGGCAGAAGAGAACCCAATGCTCTATTATGCAATTAAACAAAGTGATTATAATATACTTGCTAAGGCGTTAAACTGGGAACATCTCAACGTAAAAAATAATGAATCTTATATCCTTATGAAGGACATAGACGATCAATTCATTGGCACAATTTATGATAAAGAAAGGAAAGATATTCTTACACTTACTCAAAACAGCCTACAGCTACAAGTAAAAGAATACAAAAATTATAATCCTTTCCCAAACAGCTTAATCTCAACATTACTCGTATTATCTGATGAAAACGTAGAGGCATTATCATCGGTTTCAAAACAGATGAGTGTATATAACTTTAAAGTTAATGATTGGGAAAAAGCACATAACATCGGTTCGGAATTTATAACAAAAATTATTAATGATAATGAAGCGATTAAGGCAGAGCATCCACCTTTCCATGCAAGTGAAGCGAGCGATTCTCTATACACAACAAAACAAAATGTCGCTTCGTTCTTCTTAATTGGTACTTTCTTAGGTGTTATTTTCTTTATTGGTGCTGGCAGTGTTCTTTACTTCCGGATGTATACAGATTTAACAAATGAGCAAGAAAAGTATGTAACGATTACAAAAATCGGTTTAACAGAAGCCGAAATGAAACGATCTGCTACAATTCAACTTGCGATTCTGTTCTTTGTTCCATACATTATGGCATCGATCCATACGATGTTTGCTACAAAGATGTTGCAAGAAATATTACATCTCTCGTTCTTCGCTGAGATTACAGTCGTACTGATGATTTTTGGAACAGTTGAAATTTTATTTTTCCTTTTAATTCGTTCCTTCTATATGCAAAAATTATCACAACACATTAAGTTTTAAAAGATAGAAAGGTGATTACTATGGAAGAAGTTTTACACATAAAAAACGTCTCAAAAGTATATGAAGGAAAAGTCCCTCATACCGCTTTAAAAAATATAAATTTACATGTAGATAAAGGTGAATTTGTCGCAATCATGGGGCCATCTGGTAGCGGTAAATCTACATTTTTAAACGTTATCTCTACAATTGATTCCCCTACTTCTGGTGATGTCGTGATTAACGGAAAAAAACCGCACACATTTCGTAGAGAGAAACTAGCTATTTTCCGCCGCCAAGAGTTAGGATTTGTTTTCCAAAACTTTAACCTACTAGATACACTAACAATCGGTGAAAATATCGTACTACCTTTAACATTAGATAATGTTCCATTAAAAGAAATGGACGAAAAGCTTGATAACATTTCAAAAAAGCTTGGAATTGATCACATTTTGGACAAACGTATTTTTGAAGTTTCTGGAGGACAAGCACAACGTACCGCAGTAGCACGTGCTGTTATTCATCATCCTTCACTTCTACTTGCCGATGAACCAACAGGAAACTTAGATTCAAAAGCGGCAATTGATGTAATGGAGCTATTTACGAAATTGAATAAAGAAGAAGATGCAACTATTTTAATGGTTACACACGATCCATTCGCAGCAAGTTACTGTAACCGCGTCATTTTCATTAAAGATGGCGAGCTTTACAACGAATTACACCGCGGACTATATCGCGAGAAGTTTTATCAAGAAATATTAGATGTTTTAGCATTATTAGGAGGAAGACGTGGATGACATTTTGGCAATTTGCATTTAAAAATGTCTCGCGTAATTCGAAAGCATATTTCGCTTATTTTGTAAGTAGTGCATTTTCTATTATGGTTTTCTTTTCATTTACTGTATATGCGTACCATCCGCGCTTACAAAATACACAAAGCTTTCAAGAACGTGATCCGCTAATGAACTTAGCTAGTACGGCACAGCTTGTAATCGTTATGTTCTCGTTCTTCTTTCTCTTATATTCAGTTGGAACATTTTTAAATGTACGGAAGCAGCAATTCGGGATACTCACGATTCTTGGAATCTCACAGAGACAATTAAAAAGACTGTTATTTACTGAAAACATGATCATCGGGATATTATCTATCTTTATCGGCATTCAAGGTGGTCTTGTATTTTCTAACTTTTTCTTATTAGTCACTTCGAAATTAACAAGTGCGAAAGGCCTCTATTTGTATTGGCCAACAGAAGCAATCCTCGTTACAACAGTAACGTTTATCATTTTATTTTTAATCGTTTCTACGTTTACGCCAATGTTCATTCGTACTCGTAAAACAGCGCAGCTTATTAAAGGTAACAAAAAAATGAAAGCTGAAAAAAGACCATCTATACTCATCTCTTTATTCGCTTTAATTTGTTTAGGGCTATGCTATTACATCGCCGGTTATCCACAAGGCTACGTAACAGAAAAAAATGTACAAAACGGATCTGTCTTCTTTATTATGTTATCTATTTTGCCACTCGTAGTAGTCGGGACATATTTTTTCTTTTCACAAACATTTCTTCTTTTTATCTATATTTTAAAAAGGCGCAGAAAGTTTTATTTAAAACAAATAAATATGTTATGGATTTCAGACTTAGTTGCTCGTACCCGTAGTAATATTAATGTACTCTTTATCGTTTCTATGCTATCTGCACTTGCATTTACAATTATTATCGGGCTATTCGCTGCTAATAATAATACGAAAGCATCGATACTAGAGCGATATCCTGTTCCCTTCACATATACATCAGAAGGCGATTATTCACTTGAACAAAAGCACATTAATACTATTGAAACCGAATTTGGCAATGCTCATTTTCAATATAAAAAATATAAATTTACACTTTTAAAAGACGATGCTTCAAAAGAAGAGATTGCAATTATGAAAATGAGTGATTATAACGAAATTGCCAAGCAGTTAAAGAGACCTACAATCACACTTGATGCAAAAGAAGTTTATATTATTTCTCGCTATTCACCCGAACTATTAAACCTTGTATCAAATCCATTTGCAAAACAAAATATAATCACACTTGAATCAAATAAAAAAGAATTTTATATAAAGGGCTTTATTAACAAAGGGATAGCACCACCATTTGCATTACCCAATTTAGTTGTTATGCAAGATTATGCAATTGATACTATGGTTCCTCATATTGATACAATTACAGTTTATAACTACTTCGTGGAGAATTGGGAAAATGCAATTGTTCCAACGAAAAATATATTAAAAAGTATTAGTAATGACACTGAAAAATTTTATGAGGCACATAAAGACGATGAGCATTCTCTCGTCCCTTTTAATATTTATACAGCTACTGATAACTTAATCTCTAGTAAAGAAAATGCAATAGCTCAATTCTTTATTTGGGCATTTCTCGGCTTTATTTTCTTTATCGGAGCGGCTAGCGTTTTATACTTCCGTATGTATAACGACTTAACAACTGAAAGACAAAAATATATTACGATTACAAAACTTGGCTTAACAGAATCAGAAATGTTTCGTTCTGCAACGATTCAACTAGGGATTTTATTTTTCGTCCCGTATATCGTTGCTGGTGTTCACACGTTATTTGCGGTTAAGTTTTTACAAAGCATGTTCGCTTTTTCTTTACTAAAAGAGTTATTGATTATACTCACCTTTTTCGGGATTATCGAGATTATTTTCTTCTTCTTAATCCGCTCTCTGTACATTAATAAATTATCACAGCATATAAAAATATGAATAAAATAGCCTTGTGCATATTGCACAAGGCTATTTTCAATAGTTTTTAAATAATTAGCAGCAATATCCACCATAGCCGCCAGCATAACCGCCGTAACCACCATAACCACAAGAACCGCCACCGCCGAAGCAGCTAGCACCGATGATGATTAATAAAATAAACAATACGATTAGAAGCGCAAAACCGCCGCCGCACCCATTTCTGCGGTTACAATCATCATGTCTGTGTTCACACTTTTCGCTCATTACTCTATTCCTCCTTTAGTATCATTCATAACAAGTTCACCTTGCTCTAAATGAGGGGATTCCATTTATAGTATGTTTTCAGGGCGAATAGGAAGCTTGGCTCATCTAAAAACGGGCTTGTTTTCGGAAATGGGCTTTATCAAAAAAAAGATACCAATTAAGGTATCTTCTAAATAAACATATTCAATAAAAGCGCAAAACCAAATGCAATAAATGATAACAATGTCTCGAGTACCGTCCACGTTTTAAACGTTTCCTTCACCGTTAATCCTAAATACTCTTTTACAAGCCAGAACCCTGCATCATTTACGTGAGAAAACATTAATGATCCCGCACCGGTTGCGATAACGAGCAGTTCTAAATTCACACCTGACATGTGCTGAATAACTGGTGAAACAATTCCTGCTGCTGTCGTTAATGCTACTGTCGCTGAACCTGTTGCAATTCGAATTAATCCAGCTACCATGAAAGCTAACACAATTGGTGACAACGATATATGTTCTGCCATTTGCGCAATCGCTGTCCCAACGCCGCTTTCAATTAATATTTGTTTAAACCCACCGCCTGCACCAATAATTAAAATAATGGAACCGACCGGTAATAAACTTTCATGCGTTAATTTTTTAATCACCTTTTTATTAATTCCTTGTCTTATTCCAAGTAAATAAAACGCTGCGAAACATGAAATAAGTAAAGCAATTACCGGACTCCCTACAAACACGAAAAATTCAGTCAACTTTTTCGATAATGAAATATATGGTGCAACTACTGATAAAATCATTAAAACGACTGGTAGTAATATAATAAAGAATGAAACTTTACGACTCGGTAAATCTGTTGATACAGTCGTAACTCGAACGAGCTCTGGTTCATTTTCAGGTATAACTCTTTTATGTACCCACTTTGCAAATATTGGTCCTGCGATAATGGCTGTTGGTAACGCGATAATTAATGAATATAAAAGTACCTTTCCTAAGTTCGCGTTATAAATACCGATTGCTGTCATCGCCCCTGGATGTGGTGGCACGAGCCCGTGAACAATAGATAATCCAGCAATAACAGGTAACGCAATTAATAATATATTTTGCTTCGTCGTTTTTCGAATGGAAATAACAAGTGGTAATAAAATGACGATTCCCACTTCAAAAAATACTGGAATCCCTATAACAAACCCTGCAAATAACATAGCCCAAGGTAGTTTTTTCACTCCGAAAAATCGAATAAAGAAGTCTGCTACTTGCATGCCTGCCCCTGAATCGGACATCATTTTCCCTAAAATTGTTCCGAGAGCTAAAATACCGACTAAATGCCCTAGTACACTACCAACACCAGTTTCATAGGCAGTCACTATTTTCGTTAAATTCAGTCCAGACATAATAGCTAAAAATAAACTAGCAACTGTTAAACTAATAAATGCATGCCATTTCCACCATGATACCCCTAAAATAACAATCGCGATTGCAAGTAACGTGACGATTAATAAGTATATATCCATCTCTCATTCCGATACGATAAACTTAACTAAATCTATACAATTCAATCAAATTTATACAAGTTAGTGCTTCATCGTGTTCTCGCAGCCCCAAAGGGACGAGGGGTATAACACTCCACACGAGGCAGTATCGTTACCTCCTATTATCAAGCATTTATTTTACCCATCTTGATAAATTTATCGCAGCATTTACATCCCTATCGTGATAGCTATCGCATGAAGCACAACGCCATTCACGAATCTTTAAACTCCACTGTCCTTCTGGTTGAACTGAATGGTCGTATTTAACGCCGCAACATGAGCAAATCTTGCTTGAAGCGAACCATTTATCAGCTTTTACATACTCAATGCCATGCTTCTCGCACTTGTATGATAAACATTGAAAGAAGAAGTTTAATTTTTGAAATGAAAATGCTTTCGATAGTTTTTTGTTTTTTAACAGGTTTGAGATAGATAAGTCTTCCACAACAATTCTCATTGGTTTGGTTTTCACCAATTTAGCTGTCGCTTGATGGATATGGTTATTTCGGATACTCGTAATTTTCCTAGATAACCGCAGGTGCTCAGTTTTAGCTTTTTCATATCCGGCAGACTGAATTTTTACACCTTTTTTAAATCTCCTAGACATATCTCTTTGTGCTGATTTTTTCCTTTTCAAAAGCTTTTTAACCTTGGCATCTTTGTTTATATTTCGTTCTTTCATACCATTAGAAGCTACAAACAGTTCTTTTAAACCAACATCCACACCAATCGACTCATCGGTTAGTTCTTGTAATTCAAAGTCTTCTTGGAACCCTACACTAATCCACCAGTGACGACCGTCAAATGTAACTCTTGGATTGGATGTTTTTTTGTTTCTTGGTAGTTGTTGGCTTGTTTTCACTTCTCCAATGGACTGAATATGAACCACTTTCTTTCCTATAATCAGTCTTTCATAATTGGCATAAAATCCTTGGATTACATCTTTTTTGGATTTATAAGAAGTGTGATAACCAGTTTTGTACTTTTTGAACGAATTTTTCTCGCCGTATCAAAATCTTTTGAAGCCTGTTTAGGAACTTGTGCATTAATGTCTTTTAACCACTCATATCTTTTTCGCTTCTTGATCTTTGTAAATCGTTTCTGTAAAACTAACTGTGAAACAGATTTTCCAAATAGCTTATAGTATCTATCACTCATTCTTTTACAATAGTTATAAGCAAATCTTGCAGCACCAGCATGGTTTCTAAGCACTTGTTCTTGTTCAGGCGTTGGAATCAGTCTGACTTTCTTCGCTAATATCATCAGAATGTAACTCCTTTAATGAAAGATTTGTTCTTCTGAATCGTAGCGTGTTCCACCAGCATTCTCCTTAAACTACTCGGATGCAAACCTGTTAATTCCGATACTTGACTAACTCGTGAAAATTTCATTATTATTCTCACCTCATTGAACCTAACATAGCACGTACGTTCGATGTTTTCAATGAAGTTTGATAGATTTAATAAAATTTATCTTGTTCAACTAAGGGCGCAATTCCTTAGCCAGTTCTCATATGAACTTCTCATGTTTTCACATGAGCGCAGACTATATGTTTATCTCTTTAGAGATAGAGGATTTTTCCACCACCATAGGCTTGTGGTGTACTCTCGTCAGTTATACGAGATAGTCGTTGAACGTTCATCTTATCCATTTTAACTTAGATGATTCGATGCGGAAGACCCATTGTTCTAGTGTTTAGGATTTAACCTTGCACGATCTGATTGATTTTTTCTGCTTTCGCGACATTCACGCTCGCTATTTCTAGCCACGTTGTAGTTCAATCAGCTTTAGGGATTGTCCGCAGTTAACCCTCACTACTAGCCAATCACTTGACTAGCAGGGCTTACTGATATATTTAATTAACTTTCGTTATAATTGGTTAAATAAATCGTAACAGTTAGTTACCCCTTACTTTATAAAAAAAGAGGGAAAATCCCTCTTTTTTATACGTCATAATTTACTACATAATGCTGCATTTCTGTATTGTAGTAGCCTTCGCTATATTCAATTACTTCG
This sequence comes from Bacillus sp. EB106-02-03-XG38, assembly GCF_058792175.1. NCBI lineage: Bacteria > Bacillati > Bacillota > Bacilli > Caryophanales > Bacillaceae > Bacillus > Bacillus sp. EB106-02-03-XG38. Next base: position 39,120 of record NZ_JBYTED010000003.1, on the reverse strand, counting down.
CCAACTTCATCGTAAGAATAGCGCATACGTTTGAGTAGTGCTGTTCCTTCTTTTTCACCTAACGCTTCTGCAACGAAATTAGGCGCAAGTCCAACAGCGAATTCATCCCTGAAGTTTTCTAAATGAATACCTCGGTCCTCAACTAAATCGTAAAGCGATTGCAAGTCAAAATCCGATAAATCTGTACTTGCCATGTGTGCTGAGAAATAGTGCGTATAATGAATGTACGGTGCATCATTTAACGTATATAAACGTTCAATGCGAAAACTCTCTTTACCGAATAATCGAAATGGCACTGTTCCTTCTTCATTATGAACGACTTCTGCTTTTAGCAATTTCTTTTGTACTTTATATCCTTCTTCCACTAACACTTCTGTAAATTTCTTACCTTTTGACAATTTTGTCGCAGAAGTATTACGGATGACTTTCGTTCCTTTACCACTTTTCTTTTCCAAATACCCTTCTTGAGCGAGCTCTTTAATCGCATTACGCACCGTAATTTTACTCACTTTGAACTCTTCTTCTAACTGCGGTTCGGAAGGAATATTCGTATGAATCGCATATACACCATGCAATATTCGATCACGAATAATATTTTTTATTTGTAAATATAATGGTCCTTTTTTTCTCGTTACGTTCACCGTTACACCCACTACCTTTCTACATCACCTACTGATGCCGTCATTGCCCGGAGTATATCCTTCTCTGATGACATTGGCGTATCACCGACGATTGTATGTGCAAGCATTCCAGCTGCTGACGCAAATGAAACAGCTTTCTCTGGTGCAAACTCTTCTATCTCGCCATGAATAATCCCGCTCGTATAAGCATCTCCAGCACCTATTCTATCATATACAGAAAACGTAAGTGTTTTTGCAAAAGTGAACGCACCATCTTTACATATAAACCCGCGAAGTGAGTGTGTATTATCGCTATTAATAGAGCGATGTGTACCAGCAATGGTAGCGATATGATATGTTTCAGCAACCTTTGGAATAAGGTCAACAAGTTGCGCCTCTCGCTCTGTCTCTTCTGTTTTCATTCCAAGAACAAACATTGCATCTTTTTCGTTCATCATCACGATATCAGCAAGGGCTAACATTTCTTCATAATGCGGTTTCGCCTGCTCATATCCGTCATCTCCCCAAAGAGATGGACGATAATTGCAATCAAAAACGACAGTGCCTCCGTTGTCTTTCACTGCTTTCGCTAAAGATTTCATATCATGGCGCACCGTATCATTCATCGCAAGTGTAATCCCGCAAAAATGAACGATATCAATTTCCTTTGCGATTTCTTCAAATTGATACATCTCTTCACATGCCGTATTGAAACTACTTTCTAATCGATTTGAATATGTAACGCGGCTTGCACGTGCCCCAAATCCATTTTCTAAAAAGTACATGCCGACATATTTACCGCTTCTTGAAATAAACGGCGCCTGAATGCCTAACTTTTGAATATGTGATATCGCAGCATCCCCAACCGAGTTCTCTGGTAAAGTTGAAATAAGAAAGCCTTCATGCCCGAGATGAGAAAGTGCTGCTGCAACGTTCACACCTGTACCAGAAAATGAGTAATTTAATGTGTTAGCTTGCGACAACAATTCATATCCTGGTACTTGCAGGCGCATCATCACTTCACCAAATGCTGCAATTTTCTTACGCATATTGATCAACTAGTTTCTTCACTACCGCTAATAATTCGCGAACATCTTCTACTTTCGTATTGCCAGTTTCTTTATCAATAATAGAAGAGTATACGTGCGGGATAACTTGCTCGACGTTTGCTTCAAGCGCAATACGTACAATTGTTTCGAAGTTTTCTTTATCAATGCCGCCTGTTGGCTCTAATGCAAATCCTTCTTCTGCACATGCTTTCGCAACTGCGCGATATTCTTCTTCATGAGCTAAACCTTTCATTGGGAAGTATTTCAATGAATTTCCGCCCATATCACGTACAAGTGCAATCGCCGTTTTAATTGGAACGATTGCTTTTTCTTCTCCAGCTGCACTAATTGGACCAGTAGAAATATTTACGTACCCTACTTTTCCTGTTGGTGATACTAAACTATTAATCCAGCTATCTCTTCCGCCAAGATTTGCGCGTGTCGCTCCAACTGAAGGGAACACTTGGTTAATATGGCTACCAGGATAATGCTTCGCAATTTCAGCTACAACTGCCGCTTGGCGATTATCTCCTGCGCCTAGTCCGATTGATACAGCGTCATCAATTTCTTTTCCGTATGCTTTCATCGCTGTAACTGCTTCTTCTACTGTTGGGTAGTCTTTTGATAACACACCTACTACTACATACCCTTCTGCTGCTTCAAAAATATCTTTCGCATTTTCGATATTGTTCGCTAATACATTTAATGCTACGCGGCCTTTATAAAAACGTTTTTGAATGTTTGTCATTTTAGTTTCCCCCTACAATTTCTCTCATTTTTTCTTCAATTACATGTATGTCATCACCTTGAAGTGGACGTGGATCAATATCAAAGAATCCTTGTCTTACGCCGTAATCACGTGTGTAAATTGCAATTTCCCCTTCGCGTAATGCTGTTACGACGTCTTTTGCTGATTTATTTAACTCATTCTCGTTAATGTGAATACGTGCTCTAAAGATTGCTCTTCCTGCTTCGTCTTGCACGATTGTTACATTTACACCATTTAATTCTTTCAGCGGCATAAGTACTTGTAACAACTCCTTTTCTTGCTCACTTTTATCTTCTTTTACGCCGTACTCATCAAGCGCTTGAAGTAAGCCAAAAGTTGTTTCTTTCCCAACTTTCATACTTCTTCCGATGCAATGTAATTGCACTTTCAGCCACTCAATATATTTTCGTTTCCCGCCGACGATACCAGAAGTTGGTCCTTCAATTGCCTTTGAACCGCTATAAATGGCAAGGTCTGCATACTTTACGTACTTTTGAATATCTTCTTCAGCTGCCGCATCGACAATAAGTGGGATGTTATTTCGCTGCGCAACTTCCCATGCTTCTTCAACAGAAATCATATTTTTTTGCACGGCATGATGGGATTTCACATACAGAATCGCTGATGTATTTTCACCAATCGCATCTTCAATATGCTCCGCTTTCCCTTCATTTGCATAACCAACTTCTACAAGTTTACCGCCACCTAAATAAATCATCGTTTCAACAGGAGCACCGTATTGAACGTTATGACCTTTTAACATAATCACTTCGTTTTTCGCGATTACTTCTTGATGAAGTCTTTCACTTTTACGGCGATTTCCTTCTGTAACGATACCAGCGATAGAAAGTGCAATTCCGCTCGATGCTGAATTCACAACGACCGCTGCCTCTGAATCTAGAATTCTCGCAATATGGTCTCCTGCTTTATCTACTAAATCAGCAATTTCTACATAATTTTGTCCACCATGTTTCATCGCATCCATCACTGTATCTGTCGGAGCGGATACACCTAAAATACTCATTCTACCGCTCGCATTAATTACTCTTTTTAATCCGTACTTAGCATTCAATGAATGACCCATTGATTACAACCCCTTTCGTATCAATTCTTCTTTCAGCAATGCGCTGATCCCCTTCTGAATCAATTAACGTAACCTTCTCATCTTTCACCGTAAATAAAGTTAAGTTTGCAATATCGCCTTCTTGAATACGGCCAAGCTCTGGTTTTTTCAGCCACTCTGCCGCATTTGTTGTCACCGCATTAATTACTTCTTCTAGCGGATAACCTAAGTAAAGGAATTTCGAAAGAACGTGAGCCATACTATACACGGGACCGTGTATACGATTCTTTCGGTAAATATCTGTACTAATTGTATTAAAAGCAATACCGTGACGCTTCGCCGCTTCTGCTACTTTAAAAGAAAAACTAGCATTACCGTGACCAACATCTAAATGAACGCCGCGATTTACTGCATCTAGTAATACAGGTAGCGGTTTGCCTTCTTCATCAAATAAATTATTTTCTTTCCCGTTTAAGTAATGTGTAATCACATCATCTTTTTCTAAAAGAGGTACAACTTCCTCTATGCGAGGAGGCGCTGAACCGATATGTACCATAATCGGTAATGATGTTTCACGAGATAAAGAGCGTGCAACATGAAGCGGTTCAATTCCACTATCACAAACGACGCTTTTACTCATTCTCGCCTTTAACCCAACGATTACATCTTTATACTTTTCTACTGCTTCTATTACTTTCTCTTTATCTATCCATTCCATGTTGGATAATTCATCAATTCGTTTCAAACCGATGCGTGAAATATTTAAAAAGGCAAATAAATTCGTTTTCGCCTGCTCTCTACTTTTTACTAAATCTGCAATACGATCAGCTCCGCAGCTACCCGCATCAACAATTGTCGTTACCCCTTGCTTAACGCCAATTTCATCTACCTCATCACCATACGGATCAAACTCTGGAAAAGCGTGAACGTGTAAATCAATCCAGCCACTCGATACGTAAGTACCAGAGTAATCAAGAACCTTTCCACCCTCACCAGCACCAGCTTTCGTCACCTGTGCGATTTTATTATTTTCAATTACAATGTCAATCTCTTCCCCGTTCACACGTTTCACATTACGTAGTACGAATCGTTCTGTCATTGTACTTCCACCCTTTTCTATAAGAAGCCATAAGAATACGCTTACATTAAAGTTTCATTTTATATCTCTTTCACACGTTTAGCGTAACACAAAAAAAGGGAGAAGTAAATATAACGTTATAATGTTTAAAAGTAAAATAAAAAATACTCCTCAAAATAATGATAGTTCAGGAAATTATATTAACGATTCGAAAAGGCTGCTCCAAAAGGGAACAACCTCTTTATCTATTCCTGAACAGTCACAATAACCCCGTCCATATTATTCCCCGAAATTTCATACTGCTTATTCGCTGGAACATTCACTTTCCTGTTCCCGGACACTTTATAATAAGAAACCGTATATTTCTTACCTTCCACATCCGTTGTGATTTCTTTTTTCTCTTTTAAGAAGTCTAAGTATTCCTCTAGAGTAATTTTCTTTTTTTGCATAATCGCACTATGAGGTAAGCCGACATAACGTATATGCCACGGCTCATATTGAATACCTGTAATATCACTTTTATTTTTCGGATAACGTAAAACAAATCCATGCTTCCATGCGTTTTCTTCAATCCACTTTCCTTCAGGCGCTTTCTCCATTTTCTTTTGCGTAGATCCAACGTCCAGTGATAACCCTAAATTATGTTCACTGTATCCTGCCGGAAGTGCATAATCAGATCCCATTTCTTTATATAATTTACTTTGCTCTTGAAAATCTCGATACCCGCTATTCATTAAAAAATGCTGCACTCCGTCTTTTCCAGCCGCATCGACAACGTTCAAAAACTTTTTTACAACATCCTTTGATAAACGAAGATTTCTATCAAATATGACGTAACCTCTTACTAATTCACTATTTTGATTTACATTTATAATATCAGACCTAATACTGTCTTTTTTAACTGGGTAATCTTTATTAACTAATAACAAATCCCCTTTATAAATTTCTTCTTTTGTCATTTCTATCTGTTCCGTATTCGCAGCTCTTACCGCATTATCTTTGTCTGCAACTTTAACATCGATCTCCTTTTGAAATAATGGTGATATATAAAAGCCTACGCAGATTGTGCATGCTATAAAAAGAGAAATAAATACCCACTTTTTCATCTCTAGTTCCTCCTTCACGTAACTTACGTATAGAATAGAAAAAACTATTAAAATAAAAAGTGGGGTAAAGTTTAAATTTTTATTAAATTGCTTTGCTCTCTTCTTTTGGCAACCTTACTTCAAATATCGTTCTAATCACATTACTTTCAGCAGAAATCGTCCCGTCATGCTGCTCAACGATATTTTTCGCAATAAATAGCCCAAGGCCTGTACCACCTTGTTGCTCTGATCTTGCCTTATCACCTGTATAAAACATATCAAAAAGATACGGTAAATCTTCTTCCGGAATGCTATCTCCGTAATTAATAATTTGTACGACTACCTCTTCACCTTCAATATATCCGTTCACATCAACAAACTTTCCATCATACCCGTAGCGAATCGCATTCGTTAAAAGATTTTCAAATACCCTCGCTAACAATTTCCCGTCACCGTTAATAGGTAAATGCGGTGCGATATGTAATCTCGCTTCTAAACCCTTCTTTTCTAATAATGGATATAATTCTTCATCTAACTGAATAAGTAATTCACCTATATCAATTGATCTTTTTTCCAGCTTCAGCATCCCATAATTCATTCTTGTGATTTCAAATAATTCATCAATTAAACTTTCTAGCCTTTCAGATTTCGTAAAAGCAATTGTGGAAAAGTGTTTAATTTGTTCTTTCGTCAAATTCTCATCTTTAAGAATTAAGTCTAAGTAACCTAAAACAGACGTTAATGGCGTTCTCAAATCGTGAGCTAAGTTAACAATGAGCTGGTCTTTACTACTTTCTGCAAAGTCTCCTCGTTCCACTGCTTCCTTTAATTTTTCACTGGCTACATTAATTTCGCGTGCAATATACCCAAACTCATCATTTGATGAAACGCGAACTTCATTTGTAAATTCTCCGTTTGCCAAATGGTGAATCCCGCTTGAAATCTCATCAAAATATTTTACATAAGGCCTAGTAAGAAAGAAGAAAAACATAATAGATAGAGGAATGAAAATAATTAAAAAGAAATTAACATCCCCAATTTGTCTTACCATTGATCTGACTTGGGCTAATGGATCCTCAAAACGAACGACTAATTTATAATAAATTCGTAACCCTTCATAAATGATATACGTTACGCCACCAGCAAATATCATACTTAACGCAAATAGCATAACCATCTTCGAGCGAAAGCTTCTCATCTTTTTAGCCATTGAAAGTATAACCTACTCCCCACACTGTTTTGATTAACTTATTCTTTCTTTTATCTTCCCCAAGCTTTTTCCGCAACGTACGAATATGTACCATAACTGTATTTCCGCCTTCAAAATAATCATCTGCCCATACTTGCTGAAAAATATTTTCCACATTGTACACTTTCTTCGGGTGACTCGCTAATAAATATAAAATATCAAACTCTTTCGGTGTTAATTCAACTTGTTCACCGTACACATTTACTGTTCTTCGCTCAGGATCAATAACGACTCCGCCTACCGCTAAAGCAGATTTATTCTCCGCTACTTTCGGCTGATTTAACGTAAGAAATCGGCGTAATTGTGCATTCACACGTGCGACTAATTCAATCGGTGTAAAAGGTTTTGTCATATAATCATCTGCACCTAATACAAGACCTGTCACCTTATCAAAATCAGACGTTTTCGCACTTAGAAAAATAATTGGCATATGGTGCTTCGCGCGAATTTGGCGCGTCACTTCATAACCATCCATTTTCGGCATCATAATATCTAAAACCACTAAGTCGATTGGCTGCGTTTCAATAATATGAATTGCCTCTTCTCCATCAGCTGCCTTCACGACGTGGTACCCTTCTTTTTCTAAATGTATCTCAATTAAATCAGCAATTTCTGCCTCATCATCCGCTATTAAAATGGAAATGCGCTTCATATTACTCCCCCTTTATACGCTCGATTGTAAACTAGTCTATCCAATTTGTACAATAAGAAAAGGTTACTCGTGGGAGTAACCTTAGTAAATGAAATTATATCGACGATTTTTCAAATATATCGAACACAACTTGAAATATATCAACGATTTTTTTAATATATCGACGTTTCGACAAGGAATATCGACTTACCGACAATTAACGACGAAATTCGCCCGCTATTTGAAAGACTCAACCTACCGCTCCAAAACAATCCGCTGCTTCGTGATCTCCGCCAGCCTTCCGCGGTCAACTTTATACTCAGTATCAACACTTTGCGGCACTATCACTTTCCCGCCCTCAAGCGTCACTTCCGGCGAAATAATATCCCTCTCCCAGTGCCTACTAGAGGCAGATATATCACCTGGAATTGTAAAGTTCGGCAATGAAGCAAGCGCAACATTTTGCGCTCGTGAAATCCCCATCTCTACCATACCGCCGCACCAAACGGGTGTGTTGTGCTCCATACAATAATTATGAATTTGAATCGATTCTGTTAATCCGCCCACTCGCCCTGGTTTAATATTAACGATGCGGCAGCTGCCAAGTGTAATCGCAACGCGCGCGTCTTCTAAACTATGGATGCTTTCGTCTAAACAAATTGGCGTTTCTATTTTCTTTTGCAACTGTGCATGATCAAGAAAGTCGTAGTCCGCTAGTGGTTGTTCAATCATCATCAATTGAAATTCATCTAATCGTTTCAACTTCTCCGTATCCGCTAATGTATAGGCTGAATTTGCATCAGCCATTAACGGGATGTGCGGGAACTCTTTACGAATCTCTTTCAATAATTCATAATCATGCTCTGGCTTTATTTTCACTTTAAAACGCTCGTATCCTTCTTCTGCATACTTCTCGATTTGTTTTAACATAACCGGTATTGTATTGATACCAATCACAACACCAACTTCAATTTCATCCCTGGTTCCGCCAAGTAACGTCGCTAACGACTTCTTTTGTCGCTTCGCATATAAATCCCAAACAGCTCCTTCAATTCCGGCCTTTGCCATCCGGTTTCTCTTTATATGCTGGAACAAACCAGGTACTTCATTCGGGTGGGAAATTTCAGCTTTCAATAAATCAGGTAATAAAAAATCCTGAAGTACATGCAGCGCTGTCTTCACTGTTTCTTCCGTATACCACGGTTCAGAGAAGGCAACGACTTCACCAAATCCAATATGTCCATCCGTATCTTCTAATTCAATAACGATGCTCTCACGCATCTCGTAAGTTCCGTAGCTTGCAGCAAACGGGATTACGAGTGGCATTTCTGTTATATGAAGTGCCGCTTTTTTTATTTCCACCTACATCTCCTCCACTAATTGTCTTAACTCTCGTCTTAACAATTTTTTCGAAGCATTTCGTGGTAATTCCTCTAAGAAACATGCTTTTTTCGGCACTTTGTATTTCGCTAATTTCCCCTCGCAAAAATGAAGAATTTCCTCTTCTGTTACCTCTCCATTTTTTACAACAAAAGCAGCCGGTACTTGTCCCCATTTATCGTCAGTCATCCCGACGACACCTGCTTCCGCTACCATCGGATGAGAAAGCAACACTTCTTCAATTTGAGCCGGATATATATTTTCCCCGCCAGAAATAATTAAATCACTGCGGCGATCTAATACGTATAAAAATCCTTCTTCATCTAAATAACCGAGGTCGCCAGTATGAAGCCATCCGTTTTGAATAGTTTCGCGCGTCGCATCTTCACGGTTAAAGTAACCGCCTGTTACATTTGGTCCTTTTACTACGATTTCGCCTTCCGCAAATGGCGGTACTACGACGCCATCTTTTTCGATACGAAGTTGGCACTGAAATAGTGGTTTCCCGGCTGATCCTACTTTCGTTAACATGTAATCTGCTGATAACGTGCAAATTTGCGACGACGTTTCTGTCATACCGTACGTTTGATACACAGGAATTCCTTTTTCTACACATGTTTCAAGTAACGGTTTCGGTGCTGGTCCTCCGCCAAGTAACATGCATCGTAAAGAAGATGGATATGTCTCTTTTCCAAGTCTTTCTAATAGATCTGTTAACATTTTAGAAACAACAGAAATAATCGTTACGCCTCTCGTTTGAAGCGCTTTATGAATAAAGTCAGCATCATATTTCGGAACGAGTAAAATGCGCATGCCATACATAATATTTTTCATTAGAAGAGATAACCCACCAACGTGGAACATCGGCATACAAGCTAACCAACAATCATCATCACGAAGCCCTAAATTAAGCGAAGAGCCAACCGCACTTGCCCAGTGATTGCCGTACGTTAAAATAACGCCTTTCGGTTTTCCTGTCGTCCCAGACGTATAAATAATGGTCATCGCTTCTTCTAAAGAGAACTCTTCTTGTATAGATGCTTCCGTCTTCGGTCCATTCATCATTTCGGCGAATGAATATACAGGAACATCTTTAGCCTCAAATTCTTGATCCGTCACTAAACAAATAACTTCAGCATCATCCATTTGCCAAAGTAGCTCTTCTCTTGAAAGACGCGTATTTAAAAGTACAGCTACTGCCCCTACGTAAGATAGGGCGTGAATAACTGTAATCATCTCCATACCATTTTTCATCAGAACAGCCACCTTTTGCCCATGCTTCACTCCTGCATGCGTGAGGTGTTCACAAACAGATACTACTTTTTCATGCAGCTGCATAAAAGTAACTTTATCTTCCTCTATTTCAATTGCAGTGCGATCTGGTGTTAAAAATGCACGTTGCTTTAACCAATTTGGCATCGTCTCCATCATACATTCTCCTTTCATGAAAGAAAGAGACTTGATATGACATCAAGTCTCTTAGTTGTTTTGTTTCCGGTTTGATCTCATCTAGCTATAGCGGCTAGAACAGTCGGTCGTTTCACGCCTTCCTACGAGGCAAAAAGCGCCTCTATGTCAGGAGTTCCAACGCCCTCTTGTTCTAAGCAAGCCGCTTCCGCTTTTGGTTTCATCTAGCTGCGCCTCCTAGCCCCTTCCGTCTAAGAACCTTCCGCACGAGAAAGTAAAAAACACTTTCTGTGCGAAAGAACCTTAGCCAGCGGGACTAAGCAGTCGGCTCCGCTTTTGGTTTGATCACGGGAAACGAGGGAATTGACCGAAGTCCGGACTGCGTTTTTCTTTGAACGCGTCGCGACCTTCTTTTGCTTCGTCAGTTGTGTAGTACAATAACGTTGCATCTCCAGCTAGTTGTTGAATACCAGCTAGACCGTCTGTGTCTGCGTTGAATGCAGCTTTTAGGAAACGAAGTGCCATTGGGCTGTTTGCTAAGATTTCTTGTGCCCATTGTACTGTTTCTGCTTCAAGTTCTTCTAATGGTACTACTGTGTTTACTAAGCCCATATCAAGCGCTTCTTGTGCACTATATTGACGGCATAGGTACCAAATTTCGCGAGCTTTCTTATGACCTACCATACGAGCTAGGTAACCAGCTCCGTATCCACCGTCAAAGCTTCCTACTTTAGGACCTGTTTGTCCGAATACAGCGTTGTCTGCAGCGATTGTTAAGTCACATACGATATGAAGTACGTGTCCACCACCGATTGCATAACCTGCTACCATCGCGATAACTGGTTTAGGAATTGCGCGAATTAGACGTTGTAAGTCTAGTACATTTAAACGAGGGATTTGGTCGTCACCTACATATCCACCATGACCGCGAACTTTTTGGTCGCCGCCAGAACAGAATGCACGTCCACCTTCACCTGTTAAAATGATAACGCCAACATTTGCATCATCACGAGCTTGTGCAAATGCATCGATTAACTCCATTACCGTTTTAGGACGGAATGCGTTATGTACTTCAGGGCGGTTAATCGAAATCTTTGCGATACCATTGTATGTTGAATAAATAATATCTTCGTAATTGCCTTCTTTTACCCATTCAATAGCCATTACAACTACCTCCTTGTATATTTCTGATCTCCTCTATAAGTGTAGCTTCCTTCTTAGATGAAAAAGCATCACTGCATAGTTTTTAGAAATCCCTTTACTATTGTATCAAACTTTTCCGGTTGTTCCACATGAATTGCATGGCCAGCACCATCAATTTTGACAAAATTCGCGTCAGAGACGCATTTTTCGATGTTTTTTAATATGCGAAAGAACTTTTCATCATGCTCCCCGTTCATTAAAAGAACAGGCATTTTTAAGTTTTGCAGCTCGTCCCACCATGAAGGCTGAGCCCCTGTTCCCATGCCGCGTAAGCTATTTGCAAGTCCTTTTGTATTGTTAGCAAGTCGTTCTCGTCGCACTGCTTCTTGTACGTTTTGTGCTAAACTTTTTTGCGTTTCAAACAGCGGAATATTTTCCCACATCGATACAAAACTATTGATGCCTTCACGCTCAATTTTATGAGCAAGTCGCTCATCTTTTTCACGACGCTCTTCTCTCTCATCTTCGCTTTTGAGCCCTGCTGTACAATTTTCTAATAAAAGAGAGTGTACATACTCTGGATATAAACAAGCCATCGTAATCCCCAGTCTACCGCCCATTGAATAGCCAAGTATGTGCGCTTTTTCAATATGAAGGTAATCTAGTAGTTCTTTCATTTGCAATGCTACATTTCGAATATCATAATGATTCACATCTTCAGGACTTTCCGTTTTTCCGTGCCCAACAATGTCTACTAAAATGACTTGAAATTGCTCGCTCCAAGAAGGAATGAAGGAACGCCACGTTTCCATGCTTCCCGTAAAACCATGAAGAAGTAGAAGTGGTTCCCCGCTTCCGACTACTTCATATTCATACGATACGCCTTGCAGTGTTACGTTCATTTTGATTCACCTTGCAACGATGTAGTAATTACTTCCTGCGTTTTTGCCCATAATTTACGGTGCAATGTTAAGTTTTCATCACGGTTCGTACAAATTTCTACAACGTGTAAACCTTCCGTCCTTGTTCCTTTTTGTACCTCTTCTCGGAATTGCTCCCAACCATTTACACGGCTAAATGAACCACCATACATTTTGACAACATGCTCATAATCAAGCCCAATTGGCGTTCCAAATAACGATTCGAAGTGTTCCTTTTTCTCATACTGTGGTAAGAATGAGAAAATACCGCCACCATCATTATTTACGACAACAATCGTTATATTTAATTCGTGTAATTTTGCTGCTAATAATCCGTTTAAATCGTGATAGAATGATAAATCACCTATCACTAATACGAGCGAATCGCAAATCATGCTCGCTCCTAAAGCTGTCGAAATGATTCCATCAATTCCATTTACACCACGGTTTGCCATCACTTGAATATTTTTATCCGATGTGAAGAAGAATGAATCTGTATCACGAATTGGCATACTATTACTCGTAAATAATGTTGCCCCTTCTGGTAATACGCGGACAATATCGGTAATAACTTTCCCTTCAAATGCAGTATCATATGTTTCCATTTCACGAAGCGTTTCCTTCGTTTTTTCGTTTATATGTTGCCACATTCGGGACCAATCATTCTTTTTCATAACTGGCATTTTTTCTATCAATGCACTGCAAAATGCAATATCACTTGCCTGTACAACTTCTGTCGCAACGAGAGCTGGATCTCTCCATTGTCCAGATTCGTCAACAACGATATGAACGGCTTTCGTCTGTTTTTTGATGAACTGCGTTAATGCTTTCGAAACAGGCATACCACCAAAGCGAATCATAACTTCTGGCTTCCACGTTTCCTTTAACAACTCATTTCGTAAAAATGTATCGTAACAATCAATCACCATCGTTTTATCGTGGTGTCCGCTACGAATGTTAGAAAGTGGATCCGCTAATATTGGATATCCTGTTTTTTCAGCTAGTTGCGTTGCAAACGTTGCGATTTCTGAATGACTATCATCTCCACAAATAATAAGCCCCTTTTCCATATGCGAAAGGCGCCCTACAAGAGAATCTACATATTCACTCGGCATTGTCACGTTCCCTTGCTGAACTACTCCTGTATATTCTCCGCGTCCTTTATCCCATAAACTTTCTAATGAGAAATCCGGGATAAGCGGTTCGCGAACTGGAAAATTAAGATGCACAGGTCCTTGCGGCGCTAAAAGTGCGCTTGCTATCGTGCGCTGCGTCGTCATGCGAGCGTAATGATACATCGCTTCACTCGCTTCCGGAAGTGCCATCTCTGTAAATTGCTTCACAAATGTACCGTATAAATTAATTTGATTCATCGCTTGTGGTGCACCGACGTCTCTTAATTCATGCGGTCTATCTGCCGTTAAGACGATAAGCGGCACGCGTGAATGAAAAGCTTCACATACAGCTGGATAATAGTTTGCTGCTGCCGTTCCTGACGTACATAATAATGCAACCGGACGTTTTTTCGCCTTTGCAATACCGAGTGCAAAAAATCCTGCAGATCTTTCATCTACATGTAAATATGTGTTCATTCCTTCATGTTGTTCCATTAGTAGAGCAATCGGCGTTGACCGTGAGCCTGGACTAATGACAACATCACATACATTTAGACGCGTCAGTTCATCCACGAACGCGCCTAAATAATATGATAATGCTTCTATATGATTGTTCATTTCATTAATTCCTCCAAAGCACCAAGCATCGGTCTAAACTTCAAACTTGTTTCTTCATATTCAAGTTGCGGTACTGAATCAATTACAATCCCGCAACCGGCAAATAAGGATGCTTTCTCGCCATTTAATAATCCGCAGCGAAGTGCAACCGCAAATTCACCATTTCCTTCATCATCTATCCAGCCAATCGGTGCACCATATAATCCTCTGTCTAACAATTCAACATCACGAATCAGTTTCATCGCTTCCAAACGAGGTGTCCCGCCAAGCGCTGGTGTTGGATGTAATTCTTCTACCATTGTTAAAAGACTCGCATTGCCTTTTGCCTCTACAGGCGTATATAAATGAATTAAGTTTTTCGTTGTTAACAATCCCGGACTTTCCGGAATATTAACAGATTCGCAGTGCTCATTTAATACAGACCTGATCATGTTCACAACATAACCGTGTTCAGCTAAATTCTTTTCATCATGAAGAAGCGCATTACTATTCCGCTTACTTTCTTCTATAGATTGACCATGACCAGTTGAACCCGCAAGACACATCGAAGTAAACTTCTCATCTTCTTTGCGAATTAATCTCTCTGGCGTCGCTCCTAAGAAGCATGCTCCTTTATAATCAAAAGAAAATACGTAACAATCCGGTTGCCCAATGCGAAGTGCTTCTAAAACGAGAGCAGAATCAATATGATGATTCATCTCTACTTTTAGCTCCCTCGCTAATACAACCTTCTGCACGTTCCCCTGCCTCATTTCATCTTGCACTTTCTCAATGGCCTTCATCCAGCCTTTCGGATCCACTTCTACTTTTGAAGTAACTGTTAATTTCGATCCTTCTAATGCACATTTACTCTCCCCAAAAATTTTCTCTTCTAAAGAAACAATTTCGTTATAAAGAGTTTCTGCACAATCTGTTGCTGAAACGAATGTATTCATTGTTAACCATGCTTTTTCATTTTTTACAGTTAATAAAAATGCTGGTAGTGAAAATGTCGTATCATCAAATTCTTTCCATAAGTCTGTTTTCTCTTTTTCTTGGTCAAATGAAAATCCACCAAATAAAAGAGGACCTGTTCCAAACTCGTATTTTTCTCTTTGTACAAATGCTTTCTCTTTTACTTTATCCCACTCGTCACGAGTAGTTTGAAAGCGTTTGTGAGAAGCAGTTGCTATAGTGAAAACAGAACCAATTCCAGCAAATATTACACGCTGAGCTGGGTCTGCAAAATAACATCTATTTTCGAATGCAATCCTTTTACCTGCTGCATAAAACAGAAGCGGATCCATCCAGTCTATTTGTTTTACAAAACTAACCAATATTTTTTCATCAGTTGCACGCTTAATGGCCGCACTAAGAACTTCTTGCAAGCCTATTTGTTTCGTTTGAATCACAATTGTCTCCCCCCTATGGGCGAAAAATAGTCATAATTACGCTTGATTTTAAGATACACCTCAAACGAAAGGCCTGTCAACGTTTAGCATTTCTGAGAAATTCACCTTCTCTTCCTAGAAAATAAACGTTGACACTAAATGATGCTTTTTCTACACTTAGTTGTGTACAATATGTGACCAAAGGAGGATTCAACATGGAAATGAACGTCGAAACGAATTCCTCTCCTACGGCGCCAAAGCCAAGTAAGCAAACAGGCTGGCGCATTTGGTGGAGTTTACTACGTCCCCATACATTAACAGCAGCTTTCGTTCCTGTTTTCATTGGAACAGCCTATGCAATGCAGGTGGGAGGTATAAATCAAATACATCTCCCTCTTTTCCTTATAATGCTTCTTGCTTGTCTTCTCATTCAGGCAGCAACAAACATGTTTAATGAATACTTTGATTATAAAAGAGGACTTGATCACGAAGGTTCAGTTGGTATCGGCGGCGCTATCGTTCGCGATGGCATTCAGCCAAAAACAGTGCTTAACTTAGCATTTGGATTTTTCGGCATCGCAATACTATTAGGTGTTTATATTTGTATGAATTCTAGCTGGTGGCTTGCTGCAATCGGTCTTGTTTGTATGGCCGTTGCTTACCTATATACAGGTGGCCCACTTCCAATTGCATATACACCATTTGGAGAGTTAACAGCCGGATTATTTATGGGTGTCATTATTATTGGAATTTCATTCTTTATTCAAACTGGAACTGTAACATCAGAAGTCATTTTACTATCTATTCCAAGCTCCATTTTAATTGGTGCCATTTTACTAGCAAATAACATTCGTGACTTGGATGGCGATAAAGAAAACGGTCGTAAAACGTTAGCAATTCTCGTTGGACGCGAGCGAGCGGTTGGTGTACTTGCTTCTATGTTCATCGTTTCCTACATTTGGACCATTGCTTTAATTATCGTGGGCATCGTATCACCATGGATGCTTATCGTATTTTTAAGTGCACCGAAAGCATTTAAAGCGACGAAAGGATTTATCGGCAAAAGTATTCCAATGGAAATGGTACCTGCAATGATTGCAACAGCAAAAACAAATACAATCTTCGGTCTCTTAATGGGAATCGGATTATTACTTGGATATTTCCTTTAAAAGGAGCTGCTAACGCGGCTCCTTTTTCATATACCAATTTCAGCTCATAATTCCTACTCGCAACGCTCATACTATGTAAAGAAACTGAATTGTAGGAAGGTGGACGACTATGTTAACTCCACAACAAATAAATCAATTTAAATCCGTTTTAGAAAAGCAAAAGCAAGAACTAGAGCAAACGATACAAACACATGAAAATGAAGATCGTGCATCTGAACGTGATTCTGTTGGAGAATTATCTAGCTATGATAACCATCCAGCTGATATGGCAACAGAGCTATATGAACGCGAAAAAGACTTCGGACTTATTGAACTTTGGCATAAACAGCTAGAGGATACGAAACATGCCCTGCAAAAAATAGAAGCAGGTACGTACGGCATTTGCGAAGTGTCTGGCGAAGAAATTCCATTTGAAAGATTAGAAGCAATACCGACTGCTACAACATGCATCCAGCATGCGACAAGTAAGTTAAATATGAATACACGACCAGTTGAAGAAGAAGTGTTGTCTCCTTCTTTCCACAAACATGATGAAGATTATTCTGTCGAATACGATGCGGAAGACGCATGGCAAGATGTCGCAAATTATGGAACGTCTGAAACGCCGTCCGATTTAGAAAGACGAGATTCTAAAAACTATAATGGCATGTACGTAAATAGCGAGGAAAATGTAGGCTACGTAGAGGATTTCGAAAACTTTATCGGTACCGATATGTATGGAAAAAATCCGCAAGTTTTCGCTACGGAAGAGCATGAAGAATATGAACAAATGCTTGATGACTTTGAAGAACGTACGTTTAAGGGCGAATTATCTTCAAATGAATCGAGTTCCAAAGAATAAAAAAAAGCATTCCGAAAATCGGAATGCTTTTTATCGCTAGCTAATTAGTTTTTTGTAACGTTAGCAGCTTGTGGTCCACGGTTACCTTCAACGATTTCGAAAGAAACTTCTTGACCTTCTTCTAAAGTTTTGAATCCGTCACCTTGGATAGCTGAGAAGTGAACGAATACATCGTCTCCACCTTCAACTTCGATGAAACCGAAACCTTTTTCGCTGTTAAACCATTTAACTTTACCTGTTTGCATGTCATGTACCTCCTAAATAAAAATGAAACTATGAATCCACATGAAAAGGTGGATATAAAGGACATGAATGTATAACAAGCTTACAGCCTTTAATTCAACGTGCTTTATTTCCGTACCACATTATGTAGCTCAATAGTGATTTCACTATATCACGCTATATCCAAAACGTCAAATGAGAACACTTTCATTCCACCATTTTTTTATAATTTTAATATAATGTTGAATTTCCATATTCATATTTTATCCCGCCATTTGTGGACAGCTCAATTGGTGGGAGCTGATAATCAGTTTCGATGCTCCCACTTTATTTAAAAATTAACAAAACTAAAGTATTCTAATCCTGTTAAATTCTGTACAATATAAGTATCTATTACATACGAGGTGAAAAAAATGAGAGCACACGAAATCGAGTATAAGTTATACGGCGATGATATGCAGTTTGTTGAAATTGAGTTAGATCCAGAAGAAAGCGTTATCGCAGAAGCTGGCGCAATGATGATGATGGAAGATTACATAGAAATGGAAACAATCTTCGGTGATGGTTCTGGCCCATCTGGAGGTTTATTCGGAAAATTAATGGGCGCTGGTAAGCGTCTCGTTACAGGTGAAAGCATGTTTATGACTGTATTTACAAATACAGGTCACGGCAAGCGCCACGTATCATTTGCTGCCCCTTATCCAGGTAAAATTGTTCCTGTAGATTTGACAGAATATCAAGGGAAAGTAGTTTGTCAAAAAGATGCATTTCTTTGTGCAGCAAAAGGCGTTTCTATCGGAATCGAGTTTACGAAAAAAATCGGAACTGGTTTCTTCGGCGGTGAAGGTTTCATCATGCAGAAACTCGAAGGTGATGGACTTGCTTTCATGCATGCAGGCGGAACTGTATATAAGCGTGAACTAAAACCTGGCGAAAAACTTCGCATCGATACAGGTTGTCTCGTTGCCATGACAAAAGATGTTAACTACGATGTTGAGTTCGTTGGAAAAGTAAAAACAGCTCTATTTGGCGGCGAAGGTTTATTCTTCGCAACGTTAGAAGGGCCTGGAACAGTTTGGATTCAGTCCTTAACACTAAGCCGCTTAGCAGCACGCCTGACAAGCCCAGCAGCGCAAAGCAGCGGTGAAGGTAGTGTATTAGGTGGACTTGGTCGTTTATTAGATGGAAAAGAATAAACAGTGCCCTTATGGGGCGCTGTTTTATTTTTGCATAATTCGCCCATAAGCCGATATACTTTCATCCACTGATTTAAATAAGCATACAAACTATTCCCCTACTCCAAAAGAATGAATCAAGTCCCTCACTGCATATATTGAACTATACCTTTTCGTAAGGAGGGCTTCCTTCATGCGTACTCCTTTATCCTTTGATAAAGATACTGCCATACTGTTAGCTTCCTGTTGTGAATTAACGTATGAACAATATAAACAAAATGGGATTTTTGAAATACCAGATGGTTTTCAATATGTACAAGGCTTTCAAGGAAAAACCATTCAAACGACAGAATGGTTCGGGTTCATACTAGAATCTGAGGATACCATTATTGTAGCTTTTCGCGGGACACAAACTGATACAGACTGGATTATCGATTCACTCGTCAATCAAAAACCATATCCATATGCTTTGAATAGCGGAAATGTCCATAACGGCTTTCTTTCCATTTATGAATCTTGCCGGGATTCTATTATGGATATGCTCGTATCACTACCAGCCCATAAAAAACTTCTTGCAACCGGTCATAGCTTAGGCGGTGCACTCGCTACACTACATATACTCGATGCGCGTATCAACACCGCATTTGCGCAGTACGGTCTTTACACATTTGCCTCTCCAAAAGTAGGAGATATCGCCTTTCGGAATTATTATAAACTACAAGTAGCTAGTAGCTTTCGCTTCGTTAATTTATTTGATGTCGTCCCTCTTCTCCCTCCTCGCAATGTCCATTTTAATGAACAAGACTGGGAATATGCACACGTTCATCACAACATGACATTTACAAAAAATACAAAATCTATTACAAATAATCATGCCATGACAACATACAAAACATGTCTGACTTCTCATTTTTAACCAGGTAATGATTGGAAACCTTATATCCTTATACTATAATAATATATGAAGTTATTTTTGGATGAGGGGACCTTACATGCTAAAATTTATCTTTGCACTTTTTCTCATTGTAATTTTTACGTTTACAGGTTTCTTTACATTTTCATACTTTGCGACAGGAGAATATGGTGGAACGGGTATCATATATACCGCTATCCCATTTCTTTCTTAAGCAAAAAAGAGAAACCGAGCTTAATGAGATTAAGCTCGGTTTTTTAAGTAATTATATTCTTCTTTTAAAAGTGAATACACTTTAGCATCCCTATACGTTTTATTCACTTTTACACTTTGTCTCAATGTACCTTCATATACCATTTTTAACTTTTGCATCACACGTTCAGAAGCTATATTCTGCGCATCACATCTTCCTTCCATACGGTTTATATTCAGTTCCTGAAAGCCTATTTCAATGAGTTCTTCGAAAGCTTCAACAATAAGTCCTTTCCCCCAATACGCTGGGCTAATTACAGCTCCGATTGATGCACTATTATGCGGCATGAGCCATATTCCACACGTCCCAATCACTTTTTGAGTATCCTTCAGCACAATAGACCAGATAATAGCTTTACCTTCCTGTATCGTTGCAAGCATATTTTCTAGTAAACTATGCGTTTCCTCTTTCGTTTTATGTACATCCCTAGGTACATATATGGCTGCTTCTGGATTCGAATACACTTCAAACAAATCATCTACATGTGAATACTGTATCTTCGTTAATAGTAATCTATCTGTTTTTAAATCAAGTTCCTCACACATATCTCCCATACATCATTCACCCCACTTCAACTTCATAAAGAAAAGCCCCTTCAAAAGGGACTTTCACTTAATACTGTGTAACCGCATTACCAATACCCCAAATCTCATTACTATACTGTAAAATCGTTCGATCGCTCGCAAAATGACCAGATTGTGCAATATTTAAAATCGACATTTCTAGCCACTTCGTTCGATTTTCATAAGCTCTACCAACAGCTTCTTGCCTTTCCGCATATGGACCAA
Organism: Bacillus sp. EB106-02-03-XG38; assembly: GCF_058792175.1. Taxonomy (NCBI): domain Bacteria; kingdom Bacillati; phylum Bacillota; class Bacilli; order Caryophanales; family Bacillaceae; genus Bacillus; species Bacillus sp. EB106-02-03-XG38. The sequence continues at coordinate 18,262 of NZ_JBYTED010000003.1, read as the reverse complement.
AATCTCTCAGAACGAAGTATTCATCATTTTGGATTACGAGAGAATCATAAATCGCTTCAAATTCAGCTCCCGAATGTGAGAAGAAACCATTCGTTAACTGATCTACTACCTTTTTAATATGCATATTGTGGTGATAATAATCACTTGCACGATATCCACCATTTTGATAGTAATGAAGCACCTCATCGGCTGTTAAACCGAAGATGAAACAGTTATCATCACCGACTCTGTCTTTTATTTCAACATTAGCTCCGTCTAACGTGCCGAGTGTAATCGCACCATTCATCATAAATTTCATATTCCCTGTTCCTGATGCTTCTTTACTCGCAGTTGAAATTTGTTCACTTACATCGGCCGCAGGGAATATATCTTCCGCTACAGACACTCGATAGTTTTCTAGAAAGATAACTTTCATATATTGACTTACGTACGGATCATTATTTACTTTTCTTGCAAGTTCATTAATTAATTTAATAATTTTTTTCGCATAGTAATAGCCAGGTGATGCTTTCGCTCCAAAGATAAAAGTACGCGGATAAAATGTAAAACTAGCATCCTCTTTCAAACGATTATACAAATATAAAATATGAAGAACGTTTAACAATTGTCGTTTGTATGCATGCAGTCTTTTTACTTGTACATCGAAAATAGAATTAGGATCGATTGTAATCCCCATTTTATTATGAATACGCTCCGCTAAAATCTCTTTACGCTCTTGTTTTACCCCTGCAAATTTCTCTTGGAAACTCGCATCGTATTGAACTAATTGTAGCTCTTGAAGCTTAATCGGTTCTTTCTTCCACTCTGTTCCAATCGCCTCTGAAATAAGGTTTGTCAGCTGTGGATTCGCCTTCATTAACCAGCGTCTATGAGCGATTCCATTCGTTTTATTATTAAACTTATCTGGATAAAACTCATAAAACAATCGCATTTCACGTTGCTTTAAAATTTCTGTATGAATTTTTGCTACACCGTTTACACTATGGCTACCGACAATTGCTAAATGCGCCATCTTCACAAGATCATGTGCAATAATCGCCATCTCTTCAATACGATGCCATTCATACGGATAACGTTCCCAAAGTTCCTGACAGAAACGTTCATTAATCTCTTCAATAATCATATAAATTCTCGGTAATAACGGTTTAAAAATGTGAATTGGCCACTTCTCAAGTGCTTCTGATAACGTCGTATGATTCGTATAAGAAATCGTTTGCGTCGTTATGTGCCAAGCTTCTTCCCATGCTAATTTTTCTTCATCTAATAAAATACGCATCAGTTCTGGAATCGCCAAAACTGGATGTGTATCATTAATATGAATTGCAATTTTCTCATGTAATTGACGAAGGTCACCATATCTTTCTCTATGCATACGAACGATATTTTGCAAACTTGCGGATACGAGGAAATACTGTTGTTTCAAACGAAGTATTTTCCCTTCATCATGCGTATCATCTGGATATAAAAACTCTGATACCGCCTCTGTTTCACGCTTATATTTCAAAATATCTTTGCAATTTTGCGGGAAAGGAACTGGTTCCGCATTCCAAAGTCTCAGTGTGTTTACTGTACTCGTCTCATAACCTACTACTGGAACGTCATATGGTACTGCCATAATCACTTCTGCATTCGTATGCCTGAACTCTAAACGTCCATCAATGTATAGCGGTTCAACATTTCCGAAATAACTTACTTCCACAGCTTGATCATGTCTTCTTACTTCCCATACATTTTCATGAAGAAGCCACTGTTCTGGAAATTCAACTTGATAACCATCCACAATTTTTTGATCGAATAAGCCGTGTTTGTAACGAATGCCACAGCCATGACCTGGTAAATTTAACGATGCAAGTGAATCAAGGAAACAGGCTGCTAATCGTCCAAGTCCACCATTTCCAAGACCTGCATCTGCTTCCACCTCTTCTAATTCTTGCAACGAAATACCAAGCTCAGAAAGTCCTTGCTCACATACATCCCTGATGCCTAAATTTAATATGTTACTTCCAAGCAAACGTCCAAGTAAAAACTCAATGGATAAGTAATACATTTGCTTCCGCTCTCCAGACCGATAGCTTTCGTTCGTTGCAATCCATTGACTATTCATATACTCACGTACCATGTATCCAAGCGTATTGTATTGATCACGAGTTGTAGAGTCTTTGAAACTTTTACCATACATCGTCTCTAACTTTTCTAGAAAAGCTGATTTGAAACTTTCAACATGAGTAAACATTTCTTCACCACCTACATGTTATTCCATGAGACTTTTATACAATTTCTTATAAGCAAGAGCTGATTTCTCCCAACTATAATCTTCCGTCATCGCTTGCTTTACAAGCTGCTCCCATACCGGTTTATCATGATAAAATTCAATTGCACGACGAACCGTGTGCAACATGTCATGTGCATTAAAGTTCGTGAAACTGAACCCATTTCCCTCTCCAGTTTCTTCATCATAAGATTGTACCGTATCATTTAATCCGCCTGTTTCTCTTACAATTGGAATCGTACCGTAGGCTAACGCGATAAGTTGTCCAAGTCCACACGGTTCAAATAGTGATGGCATTAAGAATAAATCACTTCCCGCATATACTTGGTGAGCTAATTCTTCATTAAATCCGATATACACTTTTACCTTTTCAGGATACTCATATGCCATCCACTCAAAGAATTGCTCATATTCCGAATCACCTGATCCTAAAATAATACATTGTACATCCTCCTCCATTATTTCGCGGAATACAGTACGTACTAAATCAAGACCTTTTTGCTTCGTTAATCTCGTTACCATTGAAATAATTGGTGTATCTTCTTTTTCTGGCAAACCAAAATAACGCTGCAAGGCACGTTTATTTTCATTCTTTTCCTCTAATGACTCTGCATCATACTGAGCAGTAATATACGAATCCGTTTCTGGATTATATACGCTCGTATCAATTCCATTTACGATGCCGCTAAGCTTACCATTATATTTTCGCAGTAATCCATCTAACTTCTCACCGAAAAAATCATATTGAATTTCTTCTTTGTATGTCGGGCTAACCGCTGTAATTTGATCAGAAGCGATAATTCCGCCCTTCATAAAGTTCACATTTCCATAAAACTCTAACTGTTCACTATGGAAATATTCATCACCAAGTTCTAACAAGTCGTACATCACTTCAGGAGGAAATACACCTTGGAACTGCAAGTTATGAATCGTATATACCGTTTTAATATGCTCATATAATGGGTTATCTTGATACTTTTCACGTAGTAAGAAATTAACCATAGCTGTATGCCAATCATGACTATGAAGAACATCCACTTCGAAATCAAGATGAGGAATACATTCTAAAACTGCTTTCGAAAAATAAGAAAAACGCTCTCCATCATCATAATGACCATACAGAGAATCCCTCTTAAAATAATATTCATTATCTATTAAGTAATACGTAATCCCGTCTTGCTCACCTTTTAAAATTCCGCAATATTGATTTCTCCACCCAAGCGGGACGTTAATGACTTTATGTAGCGTACAGCCATCCCTTAATTTTTGCGGAATAAGACTGTAATTCGGGAGTATAATGCGAACGTCCACACCTAATTTTTTTAGCTCTTTTGGGAGCGCACCTGCTACATCAGCTAATCCTCCCGATTTAACAAATGGTACACATTCTGATACTGCAAATAAAATATTCACTTGTTGTCCCACTGCACGAAAAGCTTATACTACTTCCCTTGCAGCTTCCTCCCTTCGAGTTTTCATTTGAATTAAAACTTTAATCAGTGGAGGAAGCCCCCCACTGATTTCTTAAGAATAACTATTAATCGTACTGTTTTGAACGCTTCCTTTTTCTACAACGTATGGCTCATCAGCGTTTCCTTTTAGTACAACACCGTCTCCAATTTTCACGTCTTTATCAATAATAACACCGTCTATCATACAGTTATCTCCAATTTGGCTCTTTTGCATAATAATGCTATTACGAACAATTGAACCTTTCCCAACTTTAACAGAACGGGAGATAACACTATTTTCTACTTCCCCTTCAATAATACTACCGTTTGCAATCATTGTATTTTTCACGGCTGCACCCTTTAAGTAACGAGTTGGTGGTTCATCTTTTACTTTCGTAAAGATCGGTGCTTCTTTCTTAAATAATTGCTTCCAAATAGCAGGCTGCAAAATTTCTAAGCTATGTTTATAGTAACTTTCAATCGAATCAATAATAGCTACATATCCTGTATGCTCATACGTAGCAATATGCAGAGATTTTCCGCGCTTTTCTCTCACTACATCGAATAAGCTATATTGCTCCACATCTTTATATGACTCGAATAAATCTAACAGTAATTGCTTCTTTAACACGTATGTTTGAAGCGAAACCCCTTCATGGCAAACTTCAGTAATATCAGCTGCCGTATGTATATGTCGCTCTAACACCGCCTGGAAGTTTAATGCTGTTACAAGATGGCTATTCGTAATAACAACGTATTCTTCTCTAGCTCTTAGAAAATAATCAATATGTCTTCTAAAATGCGCAAAAGACCCAAATTCATCTTGGTCACATTGGCAATTTGGCGGGAATAAAAACAGTCCGTCTCTTTTTCTATCTAAATCCCACTGTTTTCCTGAACCAACATGGTCCATTAACGAACGGTTTTTATGACTTGTAAAAACCGCTACACTATGAATATTAGAATTCACCATATTTGAAAGCATGAAATCAATGAGTCGATAACGGCCCCCAAACGGTAACGCCGCTAGTGAACGATGCCCTGTTACTTTCTTTAAGGAAGGAAAACTTCCCGTTGCATTAATAATTCCTAACATTTTTTCTCCCATTCATTTCATCCCCCTTTTCTATTTCCCTTCAGCAATGAGTACTACATCGTCAACATTTTTTTCCGGACGAATAATTGTTCCATCTTCAATAACCATTTCCGATCCAACAATTGCTCTTTCAATCACAACATTTTTACCAATCTTCGCTCCTGGCATAACGACAGAATCAATAACCATACTGCCTTCTTCCACCGTCACCCCTTGGAATAATACGGAATGCTTCACGTCCCCTTCAATGACGCACCCTTCGTTAATAAGTGATTCTTCTACTTTTGCCTGTTCTGCAATATATTGAGGTGGTTCGTTTGGATTTACAGAATAAATACGCCAATTACGATCGTTTAAATTCAGTGATGTTTCATCACGCAGTAAATCCATATTCGCTTCCCATAAGCTCTTAACCGTTCCAACATCTTTCCAATATCCTTCAAACGGATACGCCATCAACTTCTTCCCTTCATCTAATAAAAGCGGAAGTACATCTTTTCCAAAATCATTACTAGATTCAGGATTTCTTGCATCCATCTCTAAATACTCTTTCAAAATTGCCCAGTTAAAAATGTAAATTCCCATCGATGCAAGATTACTTCTTGGAAATTGCGGTTTCTCTTCAAATTCAACAATCTCCATCTCTTCGTTCGTATTCATAATACCGAAACGACTCGCCTCATCCCACGGTACTTCAATAACTGAAATGGAAACGTCCGATTCTTTCTCAATATGGTAATCTAGCATTTTACTGTAATCCATTTTATAAATATGGTCGCCTGATAAAATCAGAACGTACTCTGGTTCATACTGACTTAAATAGTTTAAGTTTTGATAAATGGCACTTGCCGTACCTGTGTACCACTTCACACCCGAAGACTCCGCATAAGGAGGTAATACTGTGACTCCACCGCTTACTCGGTCTAAATCCCATGCATTGCCGATTCCGATATAATTATGAAGTTCAAGTGGTTGATATTGCGTCAAAATCCCCACCGTTTCAATACCAGAATTCGCACAGTTACTTAGCGTAAAATCAATAATGCGATATTTACCACCAAATGGAACAGCTGGCTTGGCTAAATTTTTTGTTAATGCACTTAATCGACTACCTTTTCCCCCTGCTAGTAACATTGCTACGCACTTTTGTTTTTGAGCCATCTTGTTTTTTGCTCCCCTTTCTCGTCTTCACTGGTCGTAATATGGATACGCCAAATGGTGGAATTGTAATTTCTACATGTGCCGCTTGATTATGATACGGTTCTTGAATCGCCTTAAGACGTTTCTTATTTATTTGCCCTGATCCGCCATATTGCTCAGCATCACTATTTAAAATCTCGTTATAATACTCGAAATCTGGTACACCTACTTTATAGTTTTCATATGTAGCTTTCGTAAAATTACATACGACAACTAACGCATCTTCTTGTTTATCCCCTTGGCGAATAAACGAGAAAATACTTTGCTCATGATTATTAGCATCTATCCACTGAAATCCTTCCGGTGAATGATCAAGCTGCCAAAGTGGTTTGGAGCGTTTATACAATGCTATGAGCTCTTTAAAGTAATCATGCATATAACGATGCATTTCAAAATCATGTAAATTCCAATCTAAATCTTCAAGATCTTTCCACTCATCGAACTGCCCAAATTCTCCTCCCATGAAAAGTAATTTCTTTCCTGGGTGAGTAAAGAAATATCCATATAATAAACGAAGTTGAGCAAACTTATCCCAGTACTCTCCTGGCATTTTATTTAATAACGATTTTTTCCCATGAACGACTTCATCATGAGAAAGCGGTAATATGAAGTTTTCAGAGTAAGCGTATATTAAAGAAAACGTCATTTTTTCATGAATATACTTCCTGTACTCAGGCGCACACTCCATATACTCCAGCACATCATTCATCCAGCCCATATTCCATTTGTAATTGAATCCAAGCCCACCTTCATACGTTGGGGCTGTTACAAGTGGCCAAGCTGTTGAATCTTCTGCTGTCATAAGAAACTCTTCATCTTCTGCGAACACCGCTTCATTTAACTCTCGTAAAAATGAAACAGCGTGCTCGTTACTTTGCTCCTGTCCTTCTTTATTCCAGTACAGCATGTTTGCAACTGCATCCACCCTGAAACCATCAATGTGGAAATATCTCATCCAAAATAACGCATTTGAAATTAAGAAATTACGTACTTCTCTCTTTCCTAAATCAAAATTGACAGTTCCCCATACTGGATTTTCTTGCACATCTTTATCTTTATATTCATAAGTCGGTGTCCCATCAAACAAATATAAACCGTGAGCATCTTTACAAAAATGCCCCGGCACCCAATCTAAAATGACACCGATTCCATATTTATGACATTCATCGACAAAATGCATCAAATCATGTGGCGTGCCGAATCTACTCGTTGCTGCATAATATCCCGTCCCTTGGTATCCCCAAGAACGATCATATGGATGCTCAACAAGCGGCATAATTTCAATATGTGTAAATTGATGTTCTACCACATAAGGAATGAGTTCTTCTGCCATTTCCCTGTAAGAATACAGTGTTCCGTCTTCTTTCTTTTTCCAAGAACCGAAATGTAATTCATAAACTGTCATCGCTTCTTTATAAACCGATTTTTTCTTTTTCTTACGACTCCAGTTTTTATCATTCCATTCGTATCCCTTTATATCAAAAACTACAGATGCCGTATTCGGTCTTACTTCTGCATACACAGCATACGGATCTGCCTTAAAAATGACGTCACCAGCCATCGTTTCAATCGCATATTTATATATTTCTCTTTCTTCAATATGCGGTATAAATAAGGACCAGATCCCTTCTTCTGTCACTTGTAGCATCTTATGTTGCTCATAATCCCATTCATTAAAATCTCCAACAACACTCATTGCTTTCGCATGAGGAGCCCATACTGTAAATCGTACACCTCGCATCTCATCTTCCGTCACAACATGTGCACCAAAGATGTTATAACTGTCATAGTACTTTTCTGTATGAAACTCATCTCGTTTCACTTCTTCACAATTTATTACACTCAATATGCTCACCTCACTAAGATGACAGAATTTTTATACTTTAACCAATTCTGCGAAAAACTGAAATATCCTTGTTATTTTTAAAAAAATATTCGTTTTTTTCTTTAATTTCTCTTAAAATATTCAAATTTACTGTGTAAAATATCGAATTTTGACGAATATTCATTGCAAACGCTTCATTTAGTATTAGTCTTTCATCCTATTATTTGTTTCTCAACCTAAATTTTATTAGGTTTATCCCATTTTAAACGTTATGTATCACTTAAAATCGTAACAAAATAATCTGTCATAAAAAAATGTTTCTCAACATTTTTCGTCACAATTTTATTGAAATGGAAAATTCATAAGCATATACTTGTTCTCAATAAAGAACGTTGAACTTTCGCAAATATAATTCATACTGAAACACTATGTTTACTCTATCCATACTCCAGGCGAAAGTTTGATAAAAAATTAAATTAGGGGGTTTACTTATGTCATTAAAACAAAAGGTTGGAATGGGAGTTGTCACAGCTTCACTTGGCTTATCCCTTACACTCGGCGGTGTATTCGCCTATTTCAGTGATTCAGAAACATCTAGTAACTCATTTCAAGCTGGTACACTAGATCTTTCTATTAACCCGAGTGTAATTGTTAATGTGAAAGATTTAAAACCAGGTGATTTAATTGAAAAAAATTTCAAGCTTGAAAACAAAGGAACATTGGATATTGCGAAAGTAGCCCTTGAAACATCCTATGAAGTTACAGATGCAAAGAAAAATAATGATGGGGAAGATTTAGGCGATCACATCATCGTCAAATTTTTAGTGAATGATGGGAAGCCATCTAACCCAAACGATGATCATGAAATTTTGTGGGAAACAAAACTATCAGAATTAAAAACTATGAAACCTGAAGATGTAGCTACATCTCTAGAACGTCATAATTTGATAGACGGTATTAAATCTGGTGAGACAGATTTCTTACACGTGCTCTTCTCCTTTGAAGACAACGACCAAGATCAAAATAAATTCCAGGGTGATTCCTTACAGCTAAACTGGACATTCCATGCTGAGCAAACACCAGGCGTGGACAAATAATTTTTAAAAATATAAATTACCGGAGGCCTATATATGAAAAAGAAAAATCGTTTTGTTACCGGAATTGTAACGGCTGGCGTTCTATTTTCAACTGCCCTTCCGTTCAATGTACTTGCTGAAAATCCTATTAATCAAATTGACCCTTCAAGCGCCCAGTCTTTACTATCAAAACTTTCTAAAGAACAACGTCAGGCATTACAAACGTTAGATGCTAATCCTGGTTTTACGATTTCACCAGATATTAATACGAGTAGTCCCGAACCAGTAAATATCATTGTAGAATTTCAAACTGCACCAGTAAAGATTAATGAATTAAAACAAAAAGAAAAAGGACTACAAGCTGCTCCTGAAAATATAAAGGCACGTATTGATCAAGAACATGAGGAATTTCAAAAAGGACTCAAACGTCTGTATCAATTTAGCCCATCAGTAAAATCAGGGAATTTCCAGTCTGTACAAATTAAACGTTCTTATAAACATGCGATAAATGGTGTTGCTCTGACATTACCTGCAAATACAGTGGAAGAATTGTTACGCATCGGCGTTGTAAAACGTATTTGGAAAGATTACGAAGTAAAACTAAATTTACCAAAACAAGCAGAGCAGAAAGCACCTCAAAAACTAACAGATAGCATTCCGCAAATTGGAGTAGATAAGTTACATAGCGAGGGCATTACCGGAAAAGGAATTAAAGTGGGTGTATTAGATACGGGTATTGATTACAACCATCCTGACTTAAAAGACGTGTATAAAGGCTATCGTGCAAAGCAGGGTGAAGATTCTAGTAAGGTAGATCCAAACTCCGTAAAAGGTTGGGACTTTATTAATAACGATGCAGATCCGATGGAAACAACTTATACAGAATGGCAACAATCTGGTGCTCCTGAATTTGATGATCGTGGTTCTTCCTTCTACACTGCGCATGGTACTCACGTAGCAGGTATCGTTTCTGCTCAAAAGAAAAACACATCAGATTCCGCAGTAAAAGGTGTTGCACCTGACATTGAACTATATAACTATCGTGTACTCGGTCCTTATGGAAGCGGCGATAGTTCTGGTATTATCGCTGCAATCGATAAATCTATTTCTGACGGTATGAACGTCATTAACTTATCGTTAGGTGACGATAGCAACAATCCGCTTGATCCGACATCTATAGCTGTTAATAACGCGATGCTTTCTGGCGTTGTTACAGTCGTTGCTGCTGGTAACTCTGGTCCAAATCCAGCGACACTTGGATCACCTGGTGCTTCCCCATTTGCTATTACAGTTGGAGCAAGTGATAGCTCTATTTCCTTACCAAAACTATCAGGTCATGCTGGACAATTACAATTCCCTAACCTCATTTTATTCGGTAAAAACTTCACTGATAAAATAGAAGATTTCAAAGGACAATCTCTACCTATTGAATCTGTCGGAATCGGTACTCCTGACGAGTTTAGTAAAAAGGATGTAAAAGGAAAAATCGCTCTCGTTGCACGCGGTACAATCTCATTTGATGAAAAGATTGCAAATGCGAAACAAGCTGGTGCAAAGGCAGTTATTATTTATAACAATGTGGATGGAGAAATTCCTTACTACATTGGCGAAAGCACAAAGTATATTCCAGCATTCCGCCTAACGAAAGAAGATGGAGAAAAACTAAAAGCTCAAATTGAACAAGGCAAAACATCCTTAACTTTCAATGAAATCAATTACATTCAAACAGAAGGCGATCATCTTGCAGACTTTAGTTCACGTGGCCCTGTTACATCAAATGATGATATTAAACCTGATATTACAGCACCTGGTGTTGCGGTACTTTCAACAGTACCTGAATATATTAACGATCCGCAAGAAGGTGAAAACTACGATGTTTCCTATGAACGTATGCAAGGTACATCCATGGCTTCTCCTCATATTGCTGGCGTTGCTGCTCTTATTTTACAAGAACACCCAGAATACTCTCCATTCGATGTAAAAGCGTCTCTTATGAACACTGCTGATGATTTAAAAGAAAAGTATTCCGTATATGAAGTTGGTGCAGGACGAGTAGATGCTTATAACTCTGTTCACACAGAAACAAGTTTTAAAGTGTTAGATACGACAAAAACAATTGTAAATGATGAAGTGATTGAAGTACCAGAAGAAACTGGATCCATTGCATTCGGCAAGTTCTATCAAAAAGACGGGGAATCAATTGAGCAAAAACGAAAAATTAAAATTGAAAATCGCAATAAACAAGAGAAGAAAGAATTTAAAACAGAAATTTCTTATACACCAGCATCTTCTGCCATTAACGATGCTACCGCAAACGGTGTAAAAGTTTCTACTGCTGAAACAATTACGATTGATGCTGGCAAAACAGATGAAATTGAAGCAAAAATTAATGTTCCAGCCGGTGTAAAACAAGGCCGATATGAAGGATACATCCATATTACAAACACGAAAAATAAAGAAGAAACGTATCAAATTCCGTTCTCTATTCGTGTATCAGAGCCTGGTATTGAAAATGTCTTATTATCTAGAAAAACGATTTCAACTGATACATCTAAATTCAATCCTTACCGTGAGTCGTATTTACACGGTGCATTCCAATTAAATAGCGATCTTGAAACGTTAGATCTTATCGTGAAAGATTCGAAAACAAATAAGGCTCTCGGCTTCATCGGAACGTTAAACACGAGTGGATTAAAAACGGATGTGTATTACTATTTAGATTCATTCTTTAACGGCAGAGTGTACCCTTTTACAAATGATCCTGCAAAACCAATTGGTGATGAGAAAATCGACTTACCAGAAGGTGATTACACAATTGAGTTTGTTGGCTATGATAAAGCCGGAAAAGCACGTGTGAAAGGTGATTATGTCGTAATTGATAATACACCGCCAGAAGTGAAATTAACTGGATTACAGCCTGGTATTTATGAATTAAATGAAGAAAACTATACAGTAGAAGATGGTAAAAAAGCACTATGGATTAAAGGAAATGTATATGATTCTAACGTTGACTACTTAAAAGGAAAAGGATTTAACATTACGCAAGAAGCGAACGGTGTTATGTACTATGATTATTCTCCATACTTGCATAAGTTTTTGCCTATTAATGCAAATGGTGACTTTAAAGTTGGCATTACTCCTGAATCCTTTAAGGTGGAAGGCCCAATGAATACAGGCGTATATATTTTCGATTATGCAACTGCAGGTCCTGACTACCCGAGCGGTGTAAATAACTATTGGTTTATCCCGCAAGGCGCTCAATATGCAAAAGCTAGTTACGATAAAAAGGAATTATATAAAGATGATGAATTCACTGTGACGCTAAACGCCAAACATGTGAAACAATTTATATCTGGAGAATTTAACGTAAAATTCCTAGAGAAGAACTTCAAATTTGCAAATGCGAAATTTAATCCTGCTTTTGAAAAGCTCCTTTCTGAAAAAGGGGTAACGGCAAAAGTGAATGAACCTAAATTAGAAGAAGGTTCTGTCACAGTAGGCGGAGCTATCGATGACAAAAACTTTGCTGGGTTAGATGGTGATTTCCCGTTCATTGATGTAACTTTCAAAGTAGAAAATGATGAATTTTATGAAGCAAATGCTCAATTAGATTTAGCAGTGTTTGCTTACTGGAAACAAGGTGAATCAGAGCCAAACAGAATGCGTGTACTTCAAGATCAAACATTCTCAGTAATGTCTTTAAACTCACTAGTAGAGGGTTATATTAAACCTGGTGCATTCTTAAATGAACGTGGCTATTTAGATGAGAAATTCGATTATACAAAGCTTGGCGTAAAAGTATATGCAACGGATTCTTACCGTCATAAGTATGAAGGTACACTTGGTAAATACGGTAACCTTACACTAAATGGACTTCCCGTTAATAAACGAGATTATAACTTATACGTAGAGGTTCCAGGGCATTTAACAAGCAAACTAACAACAAAATTAGGTACTGAAAAAGATGGTAAGCTACTTGGCCAATATTATTATGCACGCTTTGATGAAAACCTTGCAGGTGATGTAAATGGAGATAAAGTAATTGATATAAAAGATGCAGAAATTATCGCTAGCAACTACGGGAAAAAAGGGCTATCTGTAAAAGACGGCGACCTTAACAAAGATGGCATTGTCGACGAAAAAGATATTCGCTTCGTTGAAAAGAACTTCTTGAAAAAAGGTCCTGATGCATCTAAATCACAAACACCTGTTGAAAAATCAAAAAGCGGTACACTTGCAGATATTTTAAAGAAATTAGGATTAACGCCTAAAAAATAATCATAAAGAGCACTCTATATAAAATAGAGTGCTCTTTTCTATAAACGACCCTAATCCAGCAAAAGGGGTATATTGGGGATATACAAGGGAAACCGGAAAAGGAATTTATATTAAATTATATAAAACTCAGAGGTAGGAAGCAGTTTCCCGCCTCTGAATTATTTAGTAATTATTATAGTACTGGTGCCATTGTTTCTTTTAATACTTTTACAGAATGAGCGAATTTCGCTTTTTCTTCTTCATTTAACTCAAGTTCTACGATTTCACGTACACCTTGGCGGTTAATAACAGCTGGAACACCTACGTAAGCATCTTTCTCACCATATTGACCTTCAAGGTATGCAGATACAGTTAATACGCTGTTTTCGTTGCTTAAGATTGCTTTAGTTACACGAAGTAGTGACATACCGATTCCGTAGTAAGTTGCACCTTTACGTTCGATGATATGGTAAGCTGCATCGCGTACATTTTCGAAGATTTTATCTAAGTCTTCTTGTTTGTACTGTTCGTTGTTAGCTAAAATTGTTTCAAGTTTTTGTACACCTACAGTAGCATGGCTCCATACAGGAAGTTCAGTGTCACCGTGTTCACCAACGATGTAAGCATGAACGTTACGTGGATCTACATCTAAGTAGTCACCTAACATGTAACGGAAACGAGCAGAGTCTAAAGTAGTACCAGAACCGATTACGCGCTCTTTTGGTAAACCAGATTCTTTCCAAGTTACATAAGTTAGAATGTCAACTGGGTTTGTTGCGATTAAGAAGATTCCATCGAATCCGCTATCCATAATACCGCGAACGATTTGTTTAAAGATTTTTGTATTTTTCTCAACTAAGTCTAAACGAGTTTCACCTGGTTTTTGTGGTAATCCAGCAGTGATAACAACTAAATCTGCATCTTTACAATCTGCATAGCTACCGCTCCAAACTTTTGTAGCTGCTGGAGAGAATGGTACCGCATGGCTTAAATCCATTGCTTCCCCTTCTGCTTTTGCTTCATTAACATCTACTAATACGAATTCTTCAGCTACACCTTGGTTGATCATTGAGTAAGCGTAACTACAACCTACAGCTCCTGTTCCTACTAATACTACACGATTGATACCTTTTTTCATGTTAATTTCCCCTCTCTATTGTTCACATATATTTTTTTATGATTGTTTAAGTAATTAATTAAAATACTAATTTAATGTTGTTTAACTTCTTTACATTCATATTGTAGCACGTATTATTGTGAATTACTTCACAAATTATGACCTAATTGTGAACTTTTTCACATAGAGTGTAAAGTTATTGGATTAGGTGTGGAATCCATTTCAATGGAGGCGTTTTCTTTAGATTGTGAACGTGAAATTATTCCGTTTTTACCGGTAAGTGAAATTATATCGACGATTCTTTAAATATATCAACGATTTTTAGAATATATCGACCGTAACTCAAAATATATCAACGATTCGACAAGGAATATCGACTTACCGACAATAATGACAACATAAAGAAGCTGTCTCCAATAGATCATCTATTAGAGACAGCTTTTTTATTTATTTTCCGCAGTAGCTCCTAATACAGCAGCTTTTACGAAATTTTGACCATTTAACTTCTGTAAATCCGCAGCCGTTCCTGTCACAACTACTCCAATGACTTTTACATCCTGCTCACTTGGTTTTGTTTTCTTTCCTTTTAGGTAGTCATATATGCGCTTATATTCCTCATAATACTTGCCCTTTTGCTCCAGCCCATTTTGAATTGCTAAAAGGAAATCTTTTTCCGTTCCATTTCCAAATTCAATATCACCTGGTTTTGCTTTAAAACCGTACACATTATAAGCACTTTCAGTCATATCATCAATATAATACGAATTTTTATCATAGTATGTGTCCACCCAATACCAAACAGGATGAACTCCTTCTGGTAACATGTCTTTTAGTTCGGAGACCTTATACGGTTTATCAAAAGATATAGCCAATTCAGCTACTTTCTTTTCATCTTTTATTTTCTCTAAATCATTTATATAACTATTATATGAAGCAAATGGGAGATAAAATTGCATCTCTCTTTCCATCGTTTGATTATTATACAATTCACTTGTTTTATTAATACGTTCATTTCCTATTACAACATTATCTGATATTGTTAATGGATTTACATTCGATACTAGGCGAAATGTATTCCAAACTTTATACTCATACACTTCATCCTCCCACTTAACGGGTTTCCCTTCAATAACTTTATACGTTTTATACTCTACTGTGCTTTTAAATATACCATTAGAAGTAATTGCCACGCCTCTTTCTGTATTGGGTCTTGTAATTTGTCTTATCATATTTAAGTCACGATCCATCTCTGAGTAAGCTCTATTGTTTAATTGCGAAATTACTATTATAAAACCGAAGAATAGAACAATAAAAAGTGAAATCGAAATTACTGTAATTTTTAATAACTGTCTTCGCTTCGCCTTCTTCAACATTTTTGATACTTTACTTGAATCTATATCAAAATCGAAATCATCTCTGCTCATCTTCCAACCTCCTATACAGCTTTTTAAACTCGTTTCGAGCTCTATATAAAGAAACACGCACGGTATCTTCTTTCATCTCTAATACGGTTGCTATTTCCTTATATGAGAGTTCATAGTCATACTTTAATAAAAGAATATGTTTATATATTGGATTCATCTTTCCAAGTATGCTTTGTATTTCTACTTGAAGCTCTTTCCTTAAAAGCGGTTCATCTAATCCTTTTGCTCCAATTAATTGAACAGATTCAATCGGTATTTGTTCAATGCGCTGTTGCCTTCTTGCTAGATCACGATGCCTATTAATCGCTACTTGAAATAGCCATGTTTTGATATACGTAATTTTCATATTCGGTATAGATACTAACGCTTTATGTATCGTATCTTGAACGATATCCTCTGCTTCTGCTGGTGTTACTCCAATTTTGAGCAAATATCTATAAATACTTTTTGATGTTTCTATAATAACCTTTTCATACTCCATCGCTCTCTCCTTTCTATTAGTTAGACGATTCAAATAGAAAAAAGTATACAAAAAATCTAAAAAAGCAGACTATCCAAAGTCCACTTTTACACAACAAAAAAAGAGATAGCAGATTATGCTATCTCTTTTAGTATGACCCGTACGGGATTCGAACCCGTGTTACCGCCGTGAAAGGGCGGTGTCTTAACCACTTGACCAACGGGCCAGTTACTGGCAGAGAAGAAGGGATTCGAACCCTCGCACCGCGTTAGCGATCTACTCCCTTAGCAGGGGAGCCCCTTGAGCCACTTGGGTACTTCTCTATAATATGGCTCCGCAGGTAGGACTCGAACCTACGACCGATCGGTTAACAGCCGATAGCTCTACCACTGAGCTACTGCGGAACAATTATGGTGGGCCTAAATGGACTCGAACCATCGACCTCACGCTTATCAGGCGTGCGCTCTAACCAGCTGAGCTATAGGCCCATAATTGAAAGCGGGTGAAGAGAATCGAACTCTCGACCAGAGCTTGGAAGGCTCTTGTTTTACCACTAAACTACACCCGCATTAAATTGTAAATGGTGAGCCATGAAGGACTCGAACCTTCGACCCTCTGATTAAAAGTCAGATGCTCTACCAACTGAGCTAATGGCTCATTTTGAAAGTGGTGCCGACTAGAGGACTTGAACCCCCAACCTACTGATTACAAGTCAGTTGCTCTACCAATTGAGCTAAGTCGGCTCGTGATTTCAAAATGGTGGCTCGGGACGGAATCGAACCGCCGACACGAGGATTTTCAGTCCTCTGCTCTACCGACTGAGCTACCGAGCCAACATAAATGGCGGTCCCGACCGGGGTCGAACCGGCGATCTCCTGCGTGACAGGCAGGCATGTTAACCACTACACCACGGGACCATTTGGTTGCGGGGACAGGATTTGAACCTGCGACCTTCGGGTTATGAGCCCGACGAGCTACCGTGCTGCTCCACCCCGCGATGATAAAATATTTACTTTAGAAAAAATGGAGGAGGTAGAGGGATTCGAACCCCCGCGCGACTCTCGCCGCCTGTCGGTTTTCAAGACCGATCCCTTCAGCCGAACTTGGGTATACCTCCATGAAGGAAAAGAAATATTATATTATTTATGTCTAAACCATTTAAAAATAAAATGGAGGAGGTAGAGGGATTCGAACCCCCGCGCGATTCTCACCGCCTGTCGGTTTTCAAGACCGATCCCTTCAGCCGAACTTGGGTATACCTCCGAGACATATAATAAATAAAGTGGAGCCTAGCGGGATCGAACCGCTGACCTCCTGCGTGCAAGGCAGGCGCTCTCCCAGCTGAGCTAAGGCCCCATGTTTTTTGGGAATATCGGGAAGACAGGATTTGAACCTGCGACCCCCTGGTCCCAAACCAGGTGCTCTACCAAGCTGAGCCACTTCCCGTTAATAAAAGCGCGCCCGAGAGGAGTCGAACCCCTAACCTCTTGATCCGTAGTCAAACGCTCTATCCAATTGAGCTACGGGCGCATATGGTGCCGAGGGCGGGGGTCGAACCCGCACGGTGGTCACCCACCGCAGGATTTTAAGTCCTGTGCGTCTGCCTGTTCCGCCACCCCGGCATGTCATATTGAAAATTGGAGCGGAAGACGGGATTCGAACCCGCGACCCCAACCTTGGCAAGGTTGTATTCTACCACTGAACTACTTCCGCAAGACATGTATGAGTTATTTTATTAAAAGTGCGGGTGAAGGGAGTCGAACCCCCACGCCAAAGGCGCTAGATCCTAAGTCTAGTGCGTCTGCCAATTCCGCCACACCCGCATATTAATGATTTAAAGAAAAAATGGGGCGACTGATGGGAATCGAACCCACGAATGCCGGAGCCACAATCCGGTGCGTTAACCACTTCGCCACAACCGCCATGATTTCTGGTGCCGACTAGAGGACTTGAACCCCCAACCTACTGATTACAAGTCAGTTGCTCTACCAATTGAGCTAAGTCGGCTAAATGGTGGAGGATGACGGGATCGAACCGCCGACCCCCTGCTTGTAAGGCAGGTGCTCTCCCAGCTGAGCTAATCCTCC
>NZ_JBYTED010000002.1:901528-948291 GCF_058792175.1 Bacillus sp. EB106-02-03-XG38 | reverse complement strand
TTCCGCAGTAGCTCAGTGGTAGAGCTATCGGCTGTTAACCGATCGGTCGTAGGTTCGAGTCCTACCTGCGGAGCCATGGCCCGTTGGTCAAGTGGTTAAGACACCGCCCTTTCACGGCGGTAACACGGGTTCGAATCCCGTACGGGTCATAAAAAAAAGAGTCAGCACATTGCTGACTCTTTTTTATTGTGCGTTAATCTTCTTCTTTATCAACTGATTTTCCTGAAATAAATAAAGGGATTTAGGAAAAGCTATGGTATGTATAAAAAGGAGGAGATAAAAATGACACGAGTGAGAGACTTGATGAGCACTCATATTGTACAGTGTACACCGCTAGACAATGTATATGAGGCTGCTGTAAAGATGAAAGAAGAATCGATTGGGTTGATTCCGGTTGTTGAAAATGAGCAGGTTGTTGGGCTTGTTACGGATCGAGATTTAGTTGTTCGAGGGATTGCCGAAAAACATCCTGGATCTAATAAAATTACAAATGTAATGACAACAAACGTTGTTTCAGTTTCTCCAGATGAGTCTATTGAAAAGGCTACAGAGTTAATGGCGCAGTATCAAATTAGACGATTACCAGTAGTTGAGGGTGGTCAACTGGTTGGAATGTTAGCACTAGGAGATTTAGCTATAAGAGAATCGGCAGATGATCAAGCGGGATTTGCTTTAAGTGAAATATCGGAGCATACGGATTAAAGAGAGACTTTCATTAGTGGGATAAGTTACGTATAAAAATCAGATACATTATTCTAGTATATATGAATTAAACTAATATGTTAGCATGATGTATCTGAGCCATTATATAATAAGTGTATAGTTAATAATTTCAACAGTTTATTTAAATTTGTCATTCTTAATTTTAAATAAGAGAAAAAATGATATACTGATAGATATAAGTATTATGAGAGATTTCGAATATAGCGATATTTATTGTTAATGATGTAATAATGGATTAATATTTCCTATGTAGATAAAAGGGAAGGGGAATTATATGAGGGCTATACAGCGCGATCCAAATTGGAATTTGGTTACAGATACATATATAGAACCAAATAATTTCGCTGAATTATTTTCTTTACTTGTACCTTGTCATCCAAAAGGTGAAGGAAAAGAAAGAACTATATTAGTGTGGAAAGAAAAAGAATTTTATAAAGAAGAAAATTTAGCTGCATTTATCGTATATGGAATGAATAAAGCAAAGAATTTACCGCAATTTCATAAAGATGAAATTCCAACTTTAGTACGTATTCTTCGCTTATGCCAAGAAATCGGTTGGTATGAAGAAGCAAATACTTTTATGGTGAATCAAGGACTTGCTGAGTTTGTTCACACTTCATTGGAATATGAAACGTGGGATCTTTTGACGCAAGCGGTTGCTTTGAACTATTTAATTATTAAATATCGTATTGGTGAATTAACAGATGGGGATGTAGAAATTTGGGATAGAGTTAAATTCAATGAGAAATGTATAATAGACTGTAAACATTTATTATCTCATAAAGAAGTATTAGAATTTACATTCTTTTATATGTGTAAGAGGGCTAAATTGTTATCAAAAGAGCAATTAAATAGTGATATGATGAGTTTAGCAATGTATTGTAATACTTTTGTTTATGACTTATATACACATGATTTATTACGAAAATATCGTAAGTGTACAGACTTTCTATCATACTATGGACCTAGTCAAGCGGTGTTAGCTTGTCAAAGAGCTGTCCTTTCTCAAATTTCAGATCGATTAGACCCACTCAAGACTACTCATGTTGATGATTATTTATATGTAATGAAAGAAATGATGGAGCATATGACGATAGGAATAATGGATCGATATGATCATTTTATCGGAAAGTTATTATCATATGTGCCATTTTTCGAAATGATTCAAGTTCCACAACATGCATATTATTGTGAAGAATTATTGTATATTTGTAAGGGCATTGAATATAAAGAAGAAATATTACGCAATTATATATTTATACAATTACATGATTGTTTACCATCATTCTTTAAACTATTTCTTAAAAATAAGCGTTATGCAACGATTCATGATATTCTGTTCTATTGGTGTGATGATGAACAAAGAATGAGCTTAGAGAAAAAATATAATCTTAGCTTTATTTATGAAAAATATGCTTGCGGATAAAGAGCATTTTCTATATAAATTAAAAAGGATCTCAATTGTGAGATCCTTTTTAATTAGTAAAGCAAGGAGAATGTAATTAAGACGAGAAATAACATTCCATAAAGGAGAAATTGTGCCGTATAGCTTCCTTGTATACCAAAAAAGGTATTTGTTTTTGGGTATAAATTCAATATATATTTTAGCGGATTATCTTTGAAAGATTGATACACAGTGTCTCCTCTTTCTAAGCTTCTTGTTCGTGTTTTTTGTTATTGGGAACATGAATGTATCTAGCTATGAATAATAAAACAGCCATAAAAAATACAGGAAATACGGTAGATAAATAAAAACCATTACTAATAATATTTGCTATTAGGGCACTTAATAGAAAGATGGCATTATAAATATGGGCAATTTTTTGTTTTAGTTGAACTTGAAAAGATTCCATCATAATTTCTAAAGCAACAAAAGCAATGATAATAGATAAAAATACAGTATTTGTATTGTAAATGATTAAACAACAGATTAAACCTAAAAAGGCTAAGTACTCAATTAAGAGAGGTATATTGATATTGCGTGGCATACAATTTACCTAACTAAATATGGCAGTGGGTTTACTGCATTTGTTTTTTCAAAATTCCATTCTCCATTGTGTAATTCAAAATGAAGATGTTGCCCGTATGAATGACCTGTGTTTCCCATATGACCTACTAATTGTCCAGCTTGTACTTGATCACCAGCTTGTACAGTGCGATCTTTCATATGAGCATAGACCGTTGTATATAATTTCCCATTTATTTGATGGGCGATGAACACAACATTGCCATAGCTAGCTGAATAATATGATTTCACAACTTTACCTGCCGCCGCCGCTTGGATAGAGACGTTACCTGGAGCTGCAATATCTATACCATAATGCATTTGTTCCCAGCGCATATCAAAGGTTGAGCTAATTTTTCCTTGTGTAGGGAATTTGAAAACTGCTGGAATAGAAGTAGGTTGAGCTGTTTGAGCTTGTGATTGCGTTTGGTTTTGCACCACATAATGTTTTGCGACATATCCGTATCCTGTGCCAAAACGAATTTTATACCAAGTTCCTACAGTTTCTACTACTTGTAATTGTGTACCATTTTGTAATGAACCAAGTAGTGCACTACTTGTACTAGCGTTGCTACGTACATTAAGTTTAGGTGTTGCAACTGTGTATTTCGTATTATTTTGAACTGTGATGCCTTTCACTAAGGCCTGTGAACCATTAGAAACGAATGCTTTTTGTACATAACCTGTTTTGCCATTATGTAAAATTTTATACCACTCGCCTTGTTCTTCTTCAATGGTAACGAATTTCCCATTTGGTAATACATCTAAAATTGAAGATTCTAAATTAGGTTCAGAACGAACGTTTAATGCATTGGCATTAACGATATATTGATTATTAGATTGAAGTTTGTTTTTTAATAGAATAGAATCTTTTGGTACGTAACCTACTTTATTATTAACAGATACTTTATACCAACCATTAGTTGTTTCAAGTATGTTCACTTTCGTATTAAAGCGAATTGTATCAATTGATGAGCTATTTGCGTTATCTTTTGTATGTAAGGCTACTTGATCAACTTTTACATATCCAGTTTTCACATTAGATAATTGTTCAGCGTTGGCTGTTTGTACATTTGTTTCTCCCATAGAAGGAAGTAAAGAAGCAATTGCGACAGTAGTTGCTGTTAAAGCGGTAGCTTTCATATTCATATAATAGAGACCTCCTCTAGTTGTATAGTTGTAATTTTATTATAGTATAAAGATATAATATAGTGGGTTTATTCACATAAATGTAATATGAAATCAATATAAAAATAAATTTTTTGAGGATAATGATTCCTTATTATCTAATTCATTAGGATAATAATTTCTAACATAGAATATAAGTATTATATGGTTTCGTTATTTTGTTGACAATTAAGAAAATTAAAACAGTTGATGATGTCTTATTACGATGTTATACTGACAGTGTTAATTTCATAGTTTGCTAGGAGAGCTGGTGTTGCCAGCTGAGAGTAGGCCGTAAGCCTTTGATCCTTTTTATTACCTGATCTAGATTATGCTAGCGTAGGGAAGCAATTCGGACACTAATAATGAGTCCCCGTTTCTTTGCGTATAGAAACGGGGCTTTTTTGTTTGAAAATTTCATATTGAAACCACTAGGGGTGCTTGTTGTGCTGAGAGAGGAATAATCCTTAACCCTTATAACACCTGATCTAGGTAATACTAGCGAAGGGAAGTGGAGCAGCGAATAAATTATAATTTTATTTGCTGTAACCACTTCTTATTTAGAAGTGGTTTTTTATTTATATACACATACCGGAAGGGGATAGGGAAATGAAATTTTGCGATAGATTATTAGAAACTGTACAACCTGTTTGGGAGATGAGTCATAATCATCCGTTTGTTGTGGGTATGGGGGATGGTACGTTAGAAAAAGATAAGTTTCAGTATTACATTATTCAAGATTATTTATATTTGTTAGATTATGCAAAGCTATATGCCATCGGTGTTGTAAAGGCAACGAATCCACAAGTAATGGGGAAATTTGCTGAACAAATTGATGGAATATTAAATGGAGAAATGACAATCCATAAACAATATGCAAAAAGACTTGGAATTTCTATAGAGGAGATAGAGTCTGCAAAGCCATCTGCTAAAAATTTAGCTTATACAAATTACATGATGTCTGTATCTCAAAATGGAACACTTGCGGAATTAATAGCAGCACTTCTTCCATGTATGTGGAGCTACTGGGAAATTGGAAAGCGTTTAAATGATATTCCGGGAGCAAGGGATCATGAGTTTTTTGGTGAGTGGATTCAAGGATATAGTTCTGAAGAATACGGTAACCTTTGTATTTGGTTAATAGATTTATTAAATGAAATGGCAGTTGGAAAGTCTGACAAAGAGCTAGATCGATTAGAGGAGATTTTCCTATATTCCAGTCGATTTGAATATTTATTCTGGGATATGTCCTACCGTAAGGAGATGTGGGGATTTGAGGAGCAAGAACATACTACAGTTTCATAACGTTTCTTTTCATTATGATGCGAAACCAATCATCAATGAATTAAATGCTTCTATACAAGATAAAGAGTTTGTAAGTATTATCGGACCGAGTGGATGCGGGAAAAGTACTTTATTTCGCCTTATTACAGGTTTAGAAGAAGCAAGTACTGGGCAGATAGAGCTGACAGAAACAAAGAGCCATCCTGTAGGGTATATGCCCCAAAAAGATATGCTCTTGCCGTGGAGAACGATTATTGAGAATGCTGCCCTGCCGCTAGAGTGCCAAGGTGTACAGAAGAAAGAAGCACAAATAAAGGCAAAAGAACTGCTACATAAATTTGGATTACAAGGGTATGAGACAAAATATCCGAAAGATTTATCTGGTGGTATGAGACAACGCGTGTCCTTTATTCGAACGTTATTAACAGGCGGGGAGATATTGCTGTTAGATGAACCGTTTAGCGCGTTGGACGCTTTAACGAAGGCATCTTTGCAAGAATGGTTGTTTGAACAATGGAAAGAGTGGGAAAAAACAATTTTGTTTATCACTCATGATGTAGAAGAAGCATTGTTTCTTTCTAATCGAATTTTAGTAGTAGAGCAGCAACCGATAACTACTTTAACCGAGAGGGTTGTACCACTTGATCGTAATCGAACAAGAAAAGATTTATATAAGCCTGAAGTGTTAGCGCTTAAAGATGAGCTTCTAAGTATGTTACAAAGGCAGGTACTCGTATGATGAACCGGTTGAAGGAGCTATTCCCTGCCCTTACACTCTCTAGTATTTTACTTGCCTTTTGGGAAGTAGGCGCAAGAATTGTAGATGAAATGTACATTTTACCGTCACCGTCTGCAATTGTAATGAAGATATGGAAACTAAAAGATATATTATTTACAGTTCATTTGCCGGCAACATTATACGTCGTTTTAATAGGAGTGGCTATTTCTATCGTACTTGGAGTAGGACTAGCGATGTTAATGAATGCGAGTAATTGGATGGAGAGAGCATTTTATCCATTATTAGTTGCTTCACAAACGATTCCGATTACAGCGCTTGCTCCGCTTTTCGTTTTGTGGTTTGGATATACGATTTGGAGTAAGGTCGTTGTTACGGTTTTAATTACGTTTTTTCCAATTGCGGTCAATACGTATGATGGACTACGCAGTACGAAAAAAGAATGGGAAGAGCTTTTAGTTACGTACGGGGCAACGAAAAAAGATGTTTTTCTTAAATTAAAATTGCCGTCTGCTCTTCCTTATTTTTTCTCAGCTTTAAAAATTGCAGTTCCGCTTAGTGTAATTGGAGCAGCAATTGGCGAATGGCTCGGTGCACAAGCGGGGTTAGGATATTTCAGTAAAAGAATGATGACGCAGTTAGACGGAGCAGGTGTATTTGCACCGATTGTATTGTTATCATTACTAGCTATTTTCTTCGTCATACTTATTTCGGTATTAGAAAAGAAATTTATTAGTTGGAGGAAGCATTCATGAAATTATTAAAACGCATCTTTGTGTTTACATTATTAGTTGCAATGATTGCTGGATGTTCTAGTAATTCAGCATCAGATAAGAGTAAAAAAGAAAAGGAAATAACGGTCATGCTTGATTGGTACCCAAATGCGGTACATAGCTTTATTTATGCAGCAATTGAAAAAGGCTACTTTAAAGAAGAAGGGATAAAGGTGAATATTAAATTCCCTTCTAATCCGACTGACCCATTAACTTTAGCAGCTGCAGGAAAAGTAACGGTTGGTTTATATTATCAGCCAGATGTTGTCATGGCAAAAGCAAATGAACAAATTCCAGTGAAATCAATTGGGGCTGTCGTACGTTCACCGTTAAATCATGTTGTATCACTGAAGTCAGCAGGCATTCAATCACCAAAAGATTTAGAGGGGAAAACAGTTGGATATTCTGGAACACCTTTAAGTGAGATGTATTTAAAAACGATGGTAAAAGAAGCTGGTGGTAATCCAGATACAGTGAAAGTAGTTGATGTTGGCTTTGATTTAGTACCGGCATTAATTACGAAAAAAGTGGATGCGGTAACTGGGGCATACATTAACCATGAAGTACCTGTTATGCGTCATGAAGGTCATGAACCAGCATACTTTAATCCAGCAGATTACGGTGTACCGAATTATCATGAGCTTGTATTTGTAACAGGTGATAAAACGTTGAAGAAAGATAAAGAAGCGTTGCAAGCTTTCTTACGTGGTACGAAAAAAGGCTATGATTTTATGAAGAAAAGTCCAGATGAAGCATTAAATATTTTATTAAATCATCAAGAAAAAGAAAACTTCCCGCTTGTACCAGAAGTTGAAAAAGAAAGTATGAAAATTTTATTAGAGAAGATGGAAACGAAAGATGAGCCATTCTTATCAGATTCAAAAGAGTCATGGGAGAAACAAAGTAAATGGCTGAAGGATAAAGGAATGACGAAAGAAATCGTTCCGGCCGATGAGTTATTCGAAAACATTTTAAAGTAGGCGAATGAATATGAAAAATGAGCTTCATGTAATCTCAAATGGTCACATGTCATTCGAAGAGTTAGTGAATATAGCGATGCAAATTGAGAGTGAGATTGATTATTTGCATATCCGTGAGCGTGAGAAAAGTACGAAGGAATTGTATGAAGGTGTGGAAAGCCTTTTGAAGAAAGGCTTTCCGGCATCGAAAATAGTGATAAACGATCGAATTGATATTGCTATTTTATTAAACATTCCGCGCGTGCAGCTAGGATATCGAAGCGCAGATGTAAGGTCAGTGAAAGAAAAGTTTTCTTATTTGCATGTCGGTTATTCTGTGCATTCTTTAGAAGAGGCGATTGATGCATTTAAGAATGGAGCGGATTCACTCGTCTATGGTCATGTATTTCCGACAGATTGTAAAAAAGGTGTGCCAGCGAGAGGGCTTGAAGAAATTTCAAACATTGCAAAGTGTTTATCCATACCAATTACAGCAATTGGAGGAATTACCACGGAAAACACTGGGGATGTTCTTACTAACGGCGTCAGTGGTATTGCTGTTATGTCTGGGATTATAAGTAGTAGTAACCCGTATAACAAAGCGAAGTCTTATAAGGAATCAATAAGAAAGTGGGCGGAAAAACATGTGTAAGAAGTATGATGTAGCGATAATTGGCGGTGGTGTAATTGGTAGTTCAGTTGCACATTTTCTAGCAGAAAGAGGACATAAAGTAGCGATTGTAGAGAAGCAACAGATTGCATCTGAAGCCTCGAAAGCAGCCGCTGGTTTACTTGGGGTTCAGGCAGAATGGGATGAATATGACCCGTTATTTGAACTTGCTAGAGAAAGTCGTGCTATATTTCCACAACTTGCAGAAGTTTTACGTGAAAAAACAGGCATCGATATTGGGTATGAAGAAAAAGGCATTTACCGCATTGCTCAAAATGAAGAGGAGAAGGAAAGAATTCTTCACATTATGGATTGGCAGCAGAAAACAGGTGAAGATTCTTACTTTCTAACGGGAGATCATTTACGAGAGAAAGAGCCATATCTATCTGAGTCAATTATAGGGGCTGTATATTATCCGAAAGATGGTCATGTTATTGCACCAGAGCTTACGAAAGCATTCGCACATTCCGCATCATTTTCGGGCGCTGATATATATGAACAGACAGAAGTGTTTGATATTCGTATTGAAAATAATAAAGTGACTGGAATTGTAACAAGTGAAGGTATCATCACATGCGAGAAAGTGGTTATTGCGGGTGGCTCATGGAGTACGAAGTTACTAGGTTATTTTCACCGTGAATGGGGTACATATCCAGTTAAAGGAGAAGTAGTAGCGGTAAGAAGTAGAAAACCACTTTTAAAGGCGCCTATTTTCCAAGAAAGATTTTACATTGCACCAAAGCGCGGCGGACGTTACCTAATTGGAGCAACGATGAAGCCTCATACGTTTCATAAAACTGTACAACCAGAAAGTATTACTTCTATATTAGAGCGCGCGTATACGATATTGCCAGCTTTAAAAGAAGCAGAGTGGGAAAGCGCATGGGCAGGGTTAAGGCCACAATCGAAGCACGAAGCTCCTTATATGGGAGAGCATGAAGAAATAAAAGGTTTATATGCTTGTACGGGCCATTATCGAAACGGTATTTTATTAAGTCCTGTTTCTGGTCAGTATATGGCGGATTTAATAGAAGGAGAGCAGAAGAATCACTTGCTAGATTTATTGCTTTCTAAAACAGTTTAGAAAGGGGATGGAAGTTTGAATTTGAAAATTAATGGTAATCAAATTGAAGTGCCAGAGAGTGTAACAACAGTAGCTGAGCTACTTACACATTTAGAGTTGGAAAACAGAATTGTTGTAGTAGAGCGTAATAAAGATATTTTACAAAAAGATGATCATACAGATACATCTGTTTTTGATGGAGACCAAATTGAGATTGTAACTTTCGTAGGAGGCGGTTGATTATGTTAAACATTGGACCATTTTCATTTCATTCTAGACTTTTATTAGGAACAGGAAAATTCCCTGATTTTGATGTACAGCAAAAGGCAATTGATGTATCTGAGGCTGAGGTTTTAACGTTCGCAGTACGCCGTATGGATATATTTGATGCAAAGCAGCCTAATTTATTAGAGAAACTTGATGTAAAAAAATATACGTTATTACCGAATACAGCTGGAGCAAAAAATGCTGAAGAAGCTGTTCGTATTGCAAAATTAGCAAAAGCTTCAGGGCTTTGCGACATGATTAAAGTAGAAGTTATAGGTGATGATAGAACGTTATTACCTGATCCGGTAGAAACATTGAGAGCATCTGAAATGTTACTAGAAGAAGGGTTCATCGTACTTCCGTATACATCTGATGATGTTGTATTAGCACGTAAATTACAAGAACTAGGTGTGCATGCAATTATGCCAGGAGCATCACCGATTGGATCAGGGCTTGGTATTGTAAATCCGTTAAATTTAAGCTTCATTATTGAACAAGCGACAGTACCAGTTATTGTTGATGCTGGTATTGGTAGTCCAGCTGATGCAGCATTTGCGATGGAATTAGGAGCCGATGGTGTGTTATTAAATACTGCTGTTTCAGGAGCAAAAGATCCTATTAAAATGGCATCCGCAATGAAATTAGGTATTGAGGCAGGACGTTTAGGATTTGAGGCAGGTCGTATTGCACGTAAACGTTGTGCAACAGCAAGTAGTCCTTTAGAAGGAATGAGCGTAGTTGAATAATCGATATTCTCGCCAAG
Organism: Bacillus sp. EB106-02-03-XG38; assembly: GCF_058792175.1. Taxonomy (NCBI): domain Bacteria; kingdom Bacillati; phylum Bacillota; class Bacilli; order Caryophanales; family Bacillaceae; genus Bacillus; species Bacillus sp. EB106-02-03-XG38. The sequence continues at coordinate 937,881 of NZ_JBYTED010000002.1, read as the reverse complement.
AACTATTTTCTCCAATTGGAGAAGAAGGGCAACAAAAGATAAGAGAAAAGCATGTACTCATTATCGGTGCAGGTGCATTAGGTAGTGCAAATGCAGAGATGTTTGTAAGAGCTGGTGTAGGCGCAGTAACGATTGTTGACCGGGATTATGTCGATTGGAGTAATTTACAAAGGCAGCAATTGTATGCAGAGAGTGATGTGGAAAATAATCTTCCGAAGGCTGTAGCGGCAAAAAAACGCCTAGAAGAGATCAATCGTGAAGTAAGAGTAGAAGCTCTCGTTCAAGATGTAACAGCTGAGGAGCTAGAAGAACTCGTTACAAACGTTAATGTAATTATTGATGCAACTGATAATTTCGAAACACGTTTTATCGTAAATGATATAGCACAAAAATATTCTATTCCATGGATTTACGGAGCATGTGTAGGGAGTTACGGCCTTTCTTACACAATTCTTCCTAGTAAAACGCCATGTTTATCATGTTTACTACAATCGATTCCGCTTGGCGGAGCGACATGCGATACAGCGGGCATTATATCTCCTGCTGTATCTCTCGTCGTTTCTCATCAAGTTACAGAAGCTCTTAAATTGTTAGTGGAAGATTACGAATCACTGCGAGATGGACTTGTGTCATTTGATGTATGGAAGAATGAATATTCATGTATGAATGTGCAAAAGCTTCGTAAACACAATTGTTCTTCGTGCGGAGAGAATGCATTGTATCCGTATTTAAATAAAGATAATACATCGAAAACAGCAGTGTTATGCGGGAGAAATACGGTTCAAATTAGACCACCTCATAAAGAGGAAATAGATTTTGAACGATATAAAGAGCTGCTGAATGATCGTGTGAATGACTTAAATGTAAATCCATATTTATTATCATTTTCTGTGGAAGAAAAGAGATTAGTTGCTTTTAAAGATGGTCGTGTACTTGTACATGGAACGAAAGATATAAGTGAAGCAAAAACAATTTATCATCGCTATTTTGGATAGAAAAGGATGAGTGGGATGAAAGTAAATAAAGCTTTAACAATTGCAGGATCTGATAGTGGCGGCGGTGCTGGTATCCAGGCAGATTTAAAAACATTCCAAGAGCTTGGTGTGTACGGGATGACGGCTATTACGGCAATTACTGCTCAAAACACGCTTGGCGTTCAAGGGGTATATCCAGTTTCGTTAGAAGGTATTACGGAACAGTTGAATTCAATTGGTACGGATTTAACACCAGATGCTGTGAAACTAGGAATGTTATTTAGCAGCGAAATTATTCAAATTGTAGCAGAACATATTAATAAATTTGGCTGGAATAATATTGTACTAGACCCTGTTATGATTGCTAAGGGCGGTGCATCATTATTACAACAAGAAGCAGTACAAGCATTGAAAGAATATTTATTACCAGTAGCAACGGTTGTAACACCGAACGTTCCTGAAGCAGAAGTGTTAACTGGGATGGAGATTCATAATGTTGAAGATAGTAAGGAAGCTGCGAAAGCACTGCATGAACTAGGTGCGAAATATGTGCTTATGAAGGGCGGACATGCAGATTATCAAGGTAATGAAGTAGTTGATTTACTCTTTGATGGTGAGCAGTTTATCGAATTTAGAAGTGAACGGATTCCTTCAAAGCAAACACACGGAAGCGGATGTACATTTGCTTCAGCGGTTACAGCAGGACTTGCGAAAGGATACGCAATTGAAGAGGCGGTTCAAGAAGCGAAACGATTTATTAGTATAGCAATTGAAGAGCCATTGAATATTGGAAGTGGTCATGGCCCGACGAATCATTTTGCGTATAAATTGAATAAAGAGCATGTGTAAGTAAGAAAAAAGTCAGTTGTATAACTGGCTTTTTTTCTGTTTACTTTTTCCAAATATAGGAGTAACATATCAGCCAGAATATATTTTTTGTAATACGCTGAGTCCGAATATAAGGAGCGGAGGAACCAATTTGTGCAGTGTCACTAGGGGTGAATCTTTCAATTTTAAAAGTAGGGCTACTCTCAAAGTCCGAATCCGACAGCTAACTTCGTAAGCGTCTTGAGAGAGGACGGTGCCATGATGGATACATCACTTCATCGATCTGATTAGTATAGGGGAATATCAATCTATGTTTGAGTTCTTTTATGCTAAGGGGAGTGAGGTACATGGAATTAACACTTATTTGTGTTGGAGAAAAAAGTAAGGTAAATAGTTTAATAGATTTAGTAGCATTTCAACATGAGTTAATTATTTTTACAGCAAATGAAGAGATAGCGGCTGAAGTTAGAAATTGTGGGTTTGATTGGACGTATAGTTGTAGTCAGGAGCAGGACTTTACTAGTATTTGTGAGTGTATTAAGAAGGTGATTTTACTAGGTGATGAGCTTCCAATCGTTAGCTTCTTTACAGAACACATTCGCTTTTCTTTTCAAGCACCTATTACTGTTGTTACAAGGAATAAAAGATATCCAGCAAGGCTCTATGAAACAATTGGAGCTACATTTGTTGTGTTTACGAATTGTGATAATATTTCTTTTTTATTTTTTGAATAGGGTGGGGGAAAAGAAGATGAAGGTTTTGTTATTAGGAGATATAGCGAATCGTTGGGCGGTATCAGTAGATCGAGTTCAAGAGTTGGTGGTGCTTGATCCTATTTTTCCAAGGCCCTATATTATATTGCCATCGAAAGACGGTTTATATTTAAAAACAGATGTTATCGAATATGAGCAATTACATGCAGAATTGTCACAAGTTTATATTCGCGGGAGAAATTTACGTGCTTTTTTACGAGGGGAATAAATAGTGAATGAAAAAAGAGCGAATGAGAAGTGCAACAAGCTATGCACTTTATGTCATTCGCTCTTTTTATTTCGTATTTAAAAGATCATTTCTGTGAAAAAGAAAGAAAAGACGAGAAAACAGATGAAAGAATATTAATAACACTCAATGTAAGCGTTTAAATAGGGTGATATTTTCTTATTTTCAGTAATTTGCCTCTTTACAAGTGAAATATAGAGGAGTATATTTACTCTCATAAATCATTCGTAAAATTTCCAAAAAAACCTAAAATCGCTGAGTTCCAGAAATGGAGCGGGGGAACCAATTTTGTGCATCGTCACTTGGGGTGAATCTTTCAGTTTTGAAAGTAGGGCTACTCTTTAGGCCCGAATCCGACAGCTAACCTCGTAAGCGTTTAGAGAGGAGGTTTACTTTTTGTTGTTCATTTTTTGAACACTGAGTAGAGCTCAGTGTTCTTTTTTAATATTTTAATGGTAAATTTTAACAAAAGGGGGCGAGGGATAGCTATGTTAGATGTTGTAATGATTGGGATTTTTGTTGTGTTAGTCGCATCGATGGCAAGTCTTGCAAGTTGGTCAGATAAAGTTGTGAAAGAAGGGAAACAATCATGACGATTGCCTTATCGGTTATTGTTGGAGCAATTACGGTGTACTTAGTTTATGCATTATTAAATCCGGAAAAGTTTTAATTAGGGGGAGTCATTTATTATGATCTGGGTCGCAGTTGTTATTACAATGCTGTTGTTTATTCTTGTGGCAAAGCCAACGGGAATTTATTTAGAGAAAGCTTTTCAAGGTAGTAAAAAGCTAGATAAAGTATTCGGGCCTTTTGAAAAACTTATTTTTAAAATTACGGGTGTAAAAGAATACAATCAAACGTGGAAACAGTACGCACTATCATTAGTTTTATTAAATGGATTTATGATTGTCGTCGTATATTTCATTTTTAGACTACAAGGAGTATTGCCATTAAATCCAGCACACATTGAAGGAATGGAGCCTACGCTCGCATTTAATACAGCAATTAGTTTTATGGCTGATACAAACTTACAGCATTATAGCGGTGAAAATGGTTTATCTTATTTATCACAATTAATCGGAATTACATTTTTAATGTTTGCAGCACCGGCAACGACGTTAGCACTCGTTATGGCATTTATAAGAGGAATCGCTGGAAAAGAGCTCGGTAACTTTTTCATTGATTTTACGAGAGCATTAACGAGAGTATTTCTTCCTATCGCTTTTATTGCGGCACTAGTCTTTGTCGCTCTTGGTGTACCACAAACGTTAGATGGTGCCGTTACAACACATACAATTGAAGGTGCAAAGCAAAGTATATTACGCGGGCCAGTTGCATCATTCGTAGCGATTAAGGAACTCGGAAATAACGGCGGAGGATTTTTCGGAGCGAACTCTACGCATCCTTTTGAAAATCCAGGACAAATGAGTAATATCTTGCAAATGATGCTTATGATGTTATTGCCAACAGCACTTCCGTTTACATACGGACGAATGGTAGGAAATAAAAAGCAAGGACGTATCCTTTTCGTTTCACTATTCATGGTGTTTTTACTAGGGTTTATAACGATTACGACAGCTGAATTACATGGGAATCCAGCGTTAAATGGAATGGGTATCGAGCATGGACAAGGAAGTATGGAAGGAAAAGAAGTACGATTTGGGACAGTATTTTCTTCCCTTTATGCGACAGTAACGACAGCTGCTGAAACCGGAGCCGTGAATACGATGCATGATACGTTAACACCAATTGGCGGGTTAGTACCACTTGTAAATATGATGTTAAATACAGTATACGGCGGCGTTGGAGCAGGATTTGTGAACATTATTATGTATGCGATTATCGCAGTCTTTATATCGGGATTGATGGTTGGACGGACACCAGAGTTTTTAGGTAAGAAAATTGAAGGTAAGGAAATGAAATTAATTGCGGTAACGATACTATTTCATCCACTGCTTATTTTAGGATTTTCAGCATTAGCTCTTTCAACAAGTTTAGGAACGGATGCTATTTCTTATTCCGGTTTCCACGGTTTGACGCAAGTGGTATATGAATATACATCGTCAGCTGCGAATAACGGATCTGGATTTGAAGGATTAGCGGATAATACACCGTTTTGGAATATTACAACTGGTTTAGTTATGTTTTTAGGACGCTATTTCAGTTTAATTACGATGCTAGCTGTTGCAGCTTCTTTGAAAGAAAAGACGGTTGTGCCAGAAACAGTCGGAACGTTCCGTACGGATAATAGTTTATTTGGCGGCATTTTCATCGGAACAATTGTAATTGTCGGTGCATTAACATTCTTCCCGATGTTAGTACTTGGCCCAATTGCAGAATTTCTTACATTGAAGTAATGGAGGGTAAATGATGAGACCGGTAGTAGTAAAAGAAAAAAGAGTAAATGAGTCACACATACATGCGGTAGAAGATGAGGTTAGACAAGCGAAAACGATGGATCGTGATATCGTGAAACATGCGATAAAACAATCCTTTGCGAAATTGAATCCGAAAGTCATGATAAAGAATCCGATTATGTTTGTTGTAGAAATTGGATTTATCATTACGTTCATTTTATCGTTTTTTCCAAGTCATTCTAGTAGTGTACCAGGCTGGTTTAATATAACAGTTTCTCTCATTCTATTATTTACAGTTTTATTTGCTAACTTTGCAGAAGCGTTAGCGGAAGGGCGGGGGAAAGCGCAAGCTGATTCTTTAAAACAATCGAAGAAAGATGTGTTCGCAAATGTTGTAAAAGAAAATGGAGATATTGTTCAAGTTTCAGCAACTGATTTGAGAAAAGGTGATGTTGTTATTGTAAAACAAGGAGAAATGATTCCAAGTGATGGAGAAGTAATAAAAGGATTAGCGTCTGTTGATGAATCTGCGATTACGGGGGAATCAGCTCCTGTAATAAAAGAAGCGGGCGGTGATTTTTGTTCCGTAACGGGCGGAACGATGGTCGTCAGTGATGAGATTACGATTGTTATTACGAGTAATCCTGGTGAATCATTTATTGATAAAATGATTTCGTTAGTAGAAGGGGCTGCTCGTCAAAAAACGCCGAATGAGATTGCTTTAAATACAGTATTAACGAGCTTAACTCTTATTTTCTTAATCGTTGTTGTGACGTTACCGATTTTTACAAACTATTTAGGATTTCAAATTGATACAGCTGTACTTGTTGCGTTGTTAGTTTGTTTAATTCCAACGACAATTGGTGGGTTGTTATCAGCGATTGGTATTGCCGGTATGGACCGGGTGACAAAGTTTAACGTGTTAGCAATGTCAGGGAAGGCAGTAGAAGCTGCGGGTGATATTAATACAATTATTTTAGATAAAACAGGTACGATTACTTTCGGAAACCGAATGGCTCATACACTGCTTCCTGTAGGGAATGAAACGATTGAGCAAGTAGGAAAGTGGGCTGCGATTAGTTCTGTTTTAGATGAAACACCAGAAGGTCGATCTGTTATTGAATATGTAAAAACGAAATCTTTATCATATGATAGAGCACTTGCAGAACAAGGTGAATTTGTTCCGTTTAAAGCAGAAACGAGAATGAGTGGTGTCGATTTACAAGACGGAACGAAAGTGAGAAAAGGTGCTGTAGGTAGTGTGATTGAATGGGTTAGGTCACAAGGCGGAACGATTCCGAAAGATGTAAATCAAAAAGCAGATCTCATTTCAAAAGAGGGCGGAACACCACTTGTAGTTGCAGTGGATAATCGTATTTACGGTTTAATCTATTTAAAAGATACAGTAAAACCTGGTATGCGTGAACGTTTTGAACAATTGCGCCAAATGGGGATAAAAACGGTTATGTGTACAGGGGATAATCCATTAACAGCAGCAACAATTGCAAAAGAAGCTGGAGTAGATGAATTTGTTGCTGAGTGTAAGCCAGAAGATAAAATTGCAGTTATTAAAGCTGAGCAAGATAAAGGGAAACTTGTAGCGATGACAGGTGATGGTACAAATGATGCACCAGCATTAGCGCAGGCAGACGTTGGATTAGCAATGAATAGTGGGACGACAGCTGCGAAAGAAGCAGCGAATATGATTGATTTAGATTCGAACCCGACAAAAATTATTGAGGTTGTAGGAATCGGTAAGCAATTATTAATGACGCGTGGTGCGTTAACGACGTTTAGTATTGCGAATGATATCGCGAAATATTTCGCAATCATTCCAGCAATGTTTACACTTGCGATTCCGCAAATGGAAGCATTGAACATTATGAAATTAACATCACCACTGTCAGCAATTTTATCAGCATTAATATTTAACGCTGTTATTATTCCGTTACTCATTCCATTGGCGATGAAAGGTATCGCATATAAACCGATGAGCTCGAATGCACTACTTGGCCGAAACCTACTTATTTATGGGCTTGGCGGAGTGATTGTACCGTTCATTGGAATTAAAGTAATTGATATAATTGTCGGCTTGTTCATATAAGGAAGAGGGGAAAAAGATGGCAAAGAAACAAAGTATACTATCACCAATCGTCCGGATTACTTTTACATTTTTACTGTTGTGTGGCCTTGTATATCCGCTTGTAGTTACTGGTATTGCACAAGCAGTCATGAAGGATAATGCGGATGGAAGTCTAATATATAATGATAAAAATGAAGTGATTGGTTCTAAATTAATTGGTCAAAATTTCACAGATCCACGTTATTTTCATGGGCGTGTTTCTAGTATTGAATATAAGGCAGAAGCATCTGGTTCCAATAACTATGCACCGTCTAATCCAGATTTAGAGAAACGAGTAGAGAAAAGTATTGAAGACTGGAAGAAACAAAACTGGGCTGTTCCAGTTACAGAATTACCAATCGATTTAGTAACGAATTCAGGTTCAGGGCTTGATCCTGATATTAGTCCGAAGGCAGCTTCTGTACAGGTGGATCGCATCTCGAAATTAACGAAAATTCCGAAAGAAATGCTAGATCAGTTGATTAAAGATCAAACGGAAGGTGCGGCGCTTGGCTTATTTGGAGAGAACCGCGTGAACGTCTTAAAGTTAAATTTAGAATTACAGAAATTACTGAAATAGTAACAGTGCTACCTCAATCTAACGGATTGAGGTAGTGTTGTTTCGAAAGAAAGGTTGTGAGTGTTTTGTATGCGGATGACTATAAACCAACTTTTCAAAGGCGAACACCGGAAGAGTATTTAGAATATATTCGTCAGCAAAACCGTGGGAAGTTAAAGCTGTATGTAGGAGCGGCTCCAGGGGTAGGGAAAAGTTATAAAATGCTCTTTGATGCTAGAGAGATGAAAAAGGATGGTACGGATATTATAATTGGTTTAATTGAAACGCACGGAAGAAAAGAGACAGAAGACGCAATTGCTGATTTAGAAAAAGTTCCTTTAAAGGAAATAGATTATAAAGGGAAAGTATTTTATGAACTCGATGTGGAAGGAATTATAAAACGTGCACCACAGGTCGTTGTTGTTGATGAGCTCGCGCATAGTAATATTCCTGGATCTAAAAATAAGAAGCGTTATATGGATGTACAGGAATTACTAGAGGCTGGTATATCCGTATTATCAGCGTTTAATATTCAACATTTAGAAAGTGTTCATGATATTGTAGCTCAAATTACGAATGTAAAAGTAAGAGAACGTATTCCAGATTTTATTTTACAAAAAGCAAATGAAATTCAGCTCGTTGATGCAACACCTGAGGTACTTCGGAAGAGATTAATCGATGGAAAGATATATAAGGAAGAAAAAATTCAACAAAGCTTACAAAATTTCTTCACGCTTAATAATTTAGGGGCACTAAGAGAATTATCACTTCGGGAAGTTGCGGATGATATGGACGAGAAAATTAGCCAAACAGTGATAGAACCGATTGGCGTGAAAGAAAAAATTCTCGTTTGTGTACAATACAGTTCAACAGCAGAGAAATTAATAAGACGGGGATGGCGCATGGCTGATCGGTTAAACGCTGAATTGTATGTATTAAATGTTGAAAGGGAAAATATAGATTCTCTTTCAGCGGGAAAAAAGCAAATAATTGAAGAGTGGAAGTCGCTAACGAATCAATTTGATGCAAGTTTTGTATTAGAAGAAGCAAACGGTAGAAAGCCGGCTGATGTTATTATTGAAGTCGCGAAAAGACTACAAGTAACGCAAATTTTACTCGGACAATCGGCAAGAACACGTTGGGAAGAAATACGAAAAGGATCAATTGTAAATGAAATTATGAGAGAAACGAAGTATATTGATATTCATATCGTTGCGGATCAAAGAGTTTAGAATAGAGACCATCTATAGGTCTCTATTTTGCTTTTTGTACAACCTGAAAACGTAGCATTTTCATTGCGCATAAAATGATAAATAGAAATGTAATTGCACCTAGGAAGAAAATCCAAAAGTAATTTTGATTAAATACAAGAAATCCACCTACAAGTGGCCCTGTGCCCATACCGAGATAGCGAATAAAGTTGTACATACCGATAGCAGTTGCGCGTTCTTGTACGAATTCGTCTGTTAATAAAGTAGTGTGAGTTGGCATAGAAATCCCCATACTAAAACCGTACAAAGATGTAACGATAATGATGAATGGGATATTGATGCTATATGTGAAAGAGAATAAAGTGACACATATAGTATTGAAGAAACTAGTGATGAATAAAGCTTGCTTTGTTGTGAGGCGTTTTTGCAAAAGCTTGTAGCAATAACTTCCTAACATAATAGAAAGGGACATCGGTACAAATATAAGACCAATTTTACTTGCAGTTAAGTGAAATAAATTCGTTAAAATACTTGGTAAAAAAACGAGGAAGCAAAAGTAAATACAAAATTGAATAAAGCCAATAAGAGTAATAGAAAATCCAGTTTTATTTTTTAAGATAAACCAGTAACTCTTTTTTACTTGCGGTTGCTTACTTACAGTTGGTTTTGTTTCTGGAAGTAGTGAAATGTTTATCGTTAATAAGAGAATGCCAAGTATAGATAAAAAGAGAAATACGGATACATGGCCGTTTATACTACCAAGATAACCACCAATTAGGGGGCCAATCGCAGGTGCGAGGGCAAGTAACATTTGATACAGGCTCATTGCTTCTCCTCGTTCTTTTCCTTCAAATAAATCGCCAATAATCGTTGCTGCGACTACAGGTATAGCCGCTATTCCTATAGCTTGAACAGCTCTAAAAAATAGAAATAAATAAATGTTGGACGAAAAAGCACATCCGATTGAACCAATTGTACTAATGATCAAACTAGGGATAAGGACAGATTTTCTCCCTTTTGTATCAATTAAAGGTCCATATATGAGCTGCATAATCGCAAGAACGAATGTGAAAAGGGAAACTGTTAAATTTACAAGATAAAGAGAAGTGTGAAAAGAACCTTGAATCATAGGCAAGATAGGCGTGTAAATATTTTGAGCGAAAGAACCGAGTAAGGCACTCATACAGACAACATATAAAATGAAATGTAGTTTGGATTTTTTCATCGTGTTAACCTCCTTGTAATTTAGTTTCCTTGGAAACTAAATTTATTTTAACATGTTTTTCTCACTTGTAAATATGAAAAGATGATTTTAAAATGGTATATAGTTAAATTGTTTCTTTGGAAACTTAGGGGGCGAACGGATTGGATCATACAACGAAACAAATGGAAATACTTTCGGACATTCGTACACTTTTGCATAAAAAAGAAGAACATTTGAAAGGACAAAATGAGAAGTTTCTGCGTGAAACAGGTATAAGTGGTATGTCTTTATCTGCGTTACATGTGATTGAATGTATCGGAAAAAATGGTTTAATGAATGTAACTACTATTACGACAGAAATGGGAATGACGAAGGGCGCAATCTCTAAAATTTGTACAAAGTTGTTTCAAAAGCAATTTGTTGAGAAGATGCAAATGTTAGATAATCAAAAAGAAATTTTCTTTCGCTTAACGGAAAGCGGAAATGAAATATATAAAGCTCATGATAAATTGCATAAACAAGCTGAAGAAAAGTGGCTGCTACTGTTAGATGGATATACGAAAGAAGAGCAAGATTTTATTCAAAGATTTATAAAGGATGTCTCCAAACATTTAGAAATATAATTGGAAGAAAAAACTCCTTTATTTCAAGCCTTTTGAATATAATTTCTAAAAAAACTCATATATAATAGAGAAAGATACTTAACATAGTGAATAATTAAAGAGTCAATATATAAAGAGGAGAGAATAACATGCTTGAAAATACGGGGTTAGTATTAGAAGGCGGCGGTATGCGTGGTGTATATACGGGCGGGATATTAGAATACTTTATGGAACAAGATTTATATTTTCCATATGTAATCGGTGTATCAGCTGGTGCTTGTCATGCAGCGTCGTATCTTTCCAGACAAAGAAATAGAAATAAAACAGTAAATATTGATTATGCATCACATCCGCAATATTTATCGTATAAAAACTTATGGAGAAAACGTCAGTTATTTGATATGGATTTCATTTTTCATGAAATCCCAGAAAAGCATGTGCCGTTTGATTTTGAAACATACTTTAATAGCCCAGAGCGTTTCCTTGTAGGAACAACAGATTGTGAAACAGGACAGTCTGTTTATTTTGAAAAAGAAGGAACGAATGATGATGCACTAAATTTATTACAAGCATCTAGTTCATTGCCTTTCATTGCACCTGTAGTAAATTACCGTGGTAAACAATTGTTAGATGGAGGAATTTCTGATCCGATTCCAGTTCGTAAAGCGCAAGAAGATGGATTTAAAAAATCAGTCGTTATTTTAACGAGAAATCATGGTTATGCGAAGAAAAAATCAAAATTCGGATGGATTGCAGGAAAGGCTTATAAAAAATATCCGAACCTTGTTAATACAATGTTGAATCGTTATGAAGTGTATAACGAAACACTGCACTACATTGAAAAAGAAGAGCAAGCTGGGAACTTATTTGTTATTCGTCCAGAAGTGCCGCTTCAAGTAGATCGTATGGAAAAAGATACGGCAAAACTACAAAATTTATATGAGCAAGGCTATGAAGATGCAAAGAGACAGTTTGCAGATTTGCAGTCGTTTTTACAAAAATAAGTATGAGGCTGTGGAGAAGAATTTCTCTGCAGCCTTTTTATATTGCTATTTATACGTTACTTTTTAAAAATGTATAAATGTTTAAGGGTTTAAAGAGTTTGTAAAACATCGAGGTTTCTTATTGAGGAGAATTTATTTGAAGGATATTATGATGATGTAGCGCTACTAAACTATTAAATTTATGAGGTGATTGTTAATGAAAGGAAAAGTTTTTTTAATTACGACTTTAGTATTATTAGCAACATCAATCTCAACAAGTGCATTCTATCCGACTCTAAGCGGTCACAAAAGCGGTAACCTACTATCTTACAGAGCTCAAACTACTACGAATCAAAATGCATCTCGTTGTTCAGTAGCAATTTCTTTTATTAAATCAAATGGAAATAATTCATATATTGAAAGCGCTTCAGATAGATTAGGATCCCATGAATCTGGAAGAGCATTAAATGCTACTGTGAGTAATGGTGCATATAACGCCTTTGGGGCAAAAGGATTATACTCTGAGCATTATGCTAATGAGAATAATGACTATCAAGAAGATACACACAAAGGTACTTTTGATAGTAATGGTAACTTACGATTACAGTGGTAAAAAACATTAAACAGTTGTCTTTATAAATATTTGCATAAGGAGAAGGGGATGTTCATCATCTCCTTCTTATTTAAAAGGAGCACAGACATGTACCTAGCTTTTAAAAATATAAAAAACAACAAACTATTTTCCGTAATTCTTCTTATGGCATTTTTTATTTCTTTTCTTTCTATATCAGTAGCTGCGCTTTTAACAGAATCTAAACGGAATTTTATATCTGCTTTTCAAATCGGTTTCCCAGAAAACAATCAAATTTTAACTGTTCCGATAGCGAATGCAACTGAATTGGAAGAGATAATTCCTTTCATACAAGATACTTTTGTGAAAAGTGATATTTACGTAGAGCATTTAAAAGCATTGAATAGTTCAGGGGCAACAAAGGTTATAGCTGTGAACTTAAAAGATGATTATTATTGGAAGCCATATATTTCTGAAGGACAATATTTTCATCGTGAAAATGTAAACGATATAGTTGTTGGTGATCAAACGAATGTAGAGGAATTATATGAAATTGATGATACATATAAAAAAATAGGAACTATATCGAGAAAAGACAGTGACGTTGGTGTAGCAGGCATATACGTTCCACTTCAAAACTTACCTACTATATCTAAAAAAAGTATTATCGCGAGTAAACAATTACAATTAACAGTTGTTAACCCTACATCATCTATCCATAACGAAATAAAAATATTTATGAATAAGAGCAAAGAAGTAATTTCGGGTGAGGTTCAAATACTGAATAAAAGAGATTCCCAGGAACTAAATGTAACATATATAGATCCAGCAAATAAGTATTATTATAAATTCATTCTTGTTGCAATTGTTTCTGGCATTTCTGCGGTTTTATTTTGGATTTATAAAAAAGAAAGAGAGATTTCATTAAAAAAAGCAGTAGGTGCTTCTAATATATCTATTTACTGCGAACTATATATTCAAATTTTGTTTATTTCTCTAGCAGCGATGTTCTTAGTTTTTATTACACTAGAAATATTTTCGGGAACAATTCATACGTATTTTCAGACATACTTAGTAAAACCGTTAACACTATATGTATTGATATGTAATGTTGTTTTTATAATTTTTCTTACATTTTTTGTTACTGTAATTCCAATCAAGCACATTATAAATATATATCCCGGAAAACACTTAAGAACGTAGGAGGTCGTTATGTTTTTTATATTTGATTCTATACGGTCTGTTAAAAAACGGTTGTTACCAAGTTTGATGATAGTAATTTCTTTAATTATTGCATTTTCTTCAGTAATAGAATTTGTTAGTAATCTTTCGGGATATCGAAAAATGATGACGGTAGCAAATAATTTATCGACTCATAAAAATTTCTATGAACTTTATGCGACGCAAGATATAACATTGTTTAGCGAAGAAAAAGCGAAAAGTGATTATCAGCATTTCATTCAAGGGTTATCTAATACGATACCAATAACAAATAAAACTACTTATTTGTTTCGTAACTATTCACTTAGTTTAAAAGAAGAAAATGGAACGATAAAGACTCTTATTGTTGATAAAGATATTAATAAGTACTTTCATATACAAATTTCACAAGGAAGATATTTTAAGGAATCGGAATTTCATAAATCAGTATTTGATATTAGACCTGTTATATTAGGGGCTAATTATACAGGTAAGGTATCTATTGGTGATGTTATACCATCTGGAAAAATGAAGCTAAAAGTAATTGGCTTTTTAGAAAAAAATTCACCATTCACATATCCTCGAAGCGGTGAAATATCGGATAATCGTATTACATTATTAGATGACATGGCGATTTTACCAATTGGAACAGAAGAAATAGATTTCTATAGTGTAGAACTTTTATACAATGGGTTAATTATAGAAACAAATGAGAAGATAAATATAAATGAATTTCAAAAGAAAGTATTAAAGGTAACAGAAGGTAAGGGGTATTCGTATTATGTTACAAATCCGGATAAATTATTAGAAAATGAAAAGCAAGGCATTGATAATATGTCATATCCCTTATTATTAAGCGGTACAGTCTTATCTTTTTCATTTATATCTATTTTATTAACATCAATGGCCACGCTTTATATGGAACGTAAAAATATTTCTATTAAATCAGCATTGGGAGCAAGTACTTTTCAACTATGTCTTCCGTTTATTATTGAGTATATGTTGTTATTCATTTTATCTATATGTATAGGAATTATGTATTTCCAATGGGAGAATAGCGGAGTAATTGAAATTCAGAAAGGGCTAGAAAATAGTATAGTATCTTTCTTTGGAACGTTACAAGTATCTAAAGAATCATTGATTGTTATAAGTACGATATCAATTGTAATGATCTTCATTATATATACAATTATTTATTTCAATGTATTAAAAATAAAAAATACATATATGAAAGAGGTGTTATAGATGATTCAGCTCGCAAATGTGGCTAAGGGTTTTGGAAAGAATGATTTTAGTGCTTTAAAGGATATTAATCTTACAATAGAAAAAGGCGAAATGATAGCTATTATGGGACCCTCTGGTTCTGGGAAATCTACTCTCCTTAACATTATTGGCTTAATCGATAGCCCCTCTGCTGGAAAGTATTTTTTAGATGGAATGGATACGAGTACATTAAAGGCAAATTATCATAAGTATCGAAATACGGAAGTTGGATTTGTGTTTCAGAACTTTTCGCTACTAGATGATTATATAGTTGTTGAAAATGTAATGCTTCCGCTTGTATATAGAAGAATGTCTCATAAGAAACGTATGCAAATATCAAAAGAAATGCTGAAAATGGTAGGGCTTGAGGGGCATATTAACAAATATCCTTACGAGTTATCAGGAGGAGAGCAGCAAAGAACAGCGATAGCAAGGGCGTTAGCACAAGATACAAAAATTATACTTGCTGATGAACCGACTGGTGCTCTTGATCAAGAAAACGGGAAGAAAATTATGAGTATTTTACAAGAGATTCATAAACAAGGAAAAACGGTGCTAGTTGTAACACACGATCAAAAGGTAGCTGCATACTGCCAGAGGACCATACGTTTGCTTGATTGATATATGGTATAATATGGATAAAAGTATGTAAAGAGGTGATACATATGGAAAATGTATATAAAGGTCTTAGGCATACTGGATTTACTATGATGTTTATTTTTTGTGTCGTATTTTTATTGCGCTGGTTCATTCATGATGAAATGCTACTAGACCAGCTGATTGGATGTAGTGTAGGAATGCTGATGGTTATTTCATCCATTTTCATTCAAAAGTATAGTAAAGAAGTACAGGTGAATGAGAAATATTAAAGGTTTCTAATCTTTTTTAAGTAGTTTTGGCGTAGAGGAGGCTTTCATATGATTTTTTTATTTGCCGTATATTTTGTTGTCATTATGACGTTAGTAATTACATTTCTTCTTTCAAAAAAATCATATAAGAAGCCTATTATTAAATATATACCAACGTTAATATTAATTATTTTGACTTTCATTTCTTCTGTTATGTTTGTATTGAATAATGGAATGGGAGAGCTGATAATAGCCGTCTCTTTAGGAATTGCAGCGATAGTGAACGGTCTTTTACTTCTTGTATTGAAAGTAGCGCATTGAATTCCGATGCGCTACTTTTTATGTATAAAAAAATCCCTCATAAAGAGGGATTTTAATGTGGTAAGAAAATCAATTGATAAGCGAACAAGATTCCGAATACATACACAAGTGGGTGAACAGAACGAAATTTACCTTTTGCCACTTTCATAAGTGGGTATGAAATAAATCCAAGTGCGATACCTGTTGCGATACTTGATGTAAGTGGCATGCTTAAGATTACTAAGAATGCTGGGAATGCTTCATCAAATGCGTCCCAATCGATGTGGCGAACTGAACCCATCATAAGGCTACCAACGATAATTAATGATGGTGCAGTAATAGCTGATACACCAGAAACGGCACTTACTAATGGTCCGAAGAATGCAGCTAGTGCGAATAGAACAGCTACTGTAACAGTTGTTAAACCAGTACGACCACCAGCTGCAACACCAGCAGATGATTCAATGTACGCTGTTGATGGTGTTGTTCCGAACATAGAACCGATTGTTGCTGAGAATGAGTCAGATAGAAGAGCTCGTCCAGCTTTTGGAAGCTTTCCGTCTTTCATAAATCCACCTTGTTGAGCAACGCCAAGTAATGTACCTGTCGTATCGAATAATGTAACAAGGAAGAATGAGAATACAACGCCGTACAATCCGTAGTTAATTACATCAGATACAGCAGTAATTGGATTTGAAACGATAATTCCTTCTGGTAATCCAGGCATTGATGTAACACCGTTTGAGAATGTTAATTGTCCTGTGAAGAAAGCGATAATACCAGTTAATAGCATTCCGATAAATAGTGCGCCATTTACATTTAAAGACATAAGGACAATTGTAATTCCAAGTCCAGCTAATGCTAGTAGTACTGGAGCAGAGTGAAGATCACCAAGTCCAACTAAGTTTGCCTCATTTTTTGTAACGATACCTGTTAAACGTAAACCGATAAAGGCGATGAAAAGACCGATACCAGCAGTAATTGCATGCTTTAAGTTTTCAGGAATTGCTTCCATTAATTTTGTACGAAAAGATGTGAATGATAACAAAATTAAAATCATACCTGCTACGAATACAGCAGAGAATGCAATTGCGAAAGTCATGCCTTCATGAGCTTTTACAACAGAGTAAGAGAAGTAAGCATTTAATCCCATACCTGGTGCAATTGCGATTGGTAAGTTTGTAAAGATCGCCATAAATAATGTTCCGACAACAGCAGCGATAATTGTTGCTGTAAATGCTTGTTCAAATGGAACTCCTGCATCCCCAAGGATGACAGGGTTTACGACAATGATATATGCCATTGTTAAGAAGGTAATAATACCTGCCATAATTTCAGTTTTAATAGAAGTTTTATGTTTTGAAAGGTTAAACATATAAACATCCTTTCTGTTTACGAATAATTTTCACAACAGTTATATATAATATTCGTTTTTTAACTATTTTGCAATAGTTTTGCATAAAAAGTTTACAACAATTCATATTTTGTGTCTTAAATTCGAATATTAATCGTAAAACGACGTGTGAATTTCAGTTTTTATTGTGCACATATTATAAGGAAAAGGAGTTGAAAGACGCTATGCCGCAGCAAAAAAACTTTATAACAATGCCAGCGCAACATCAAAATAAACAGCCTGGTATTGAATCCTTAATGAATCCTTTACCGCAGTTTGAAGATACAAATTATAAAGGAAGCGAAAAATTAAAAGGAAAGAATGTATTAATTACAGGAGGGGATAGCGGGATTGGACGAGCTGTTTCCATCGCTTTTGCGAAAGAGGGAGCGAATATTGCAATTGCTTATTTAGATGAAGAAGGAGATGCGAATGAGACGAAGAAACGTGTAGAACAAGAAGGCGTAAAGTGTATGTTGTTACCGGGGGATTTAAGTGAAGAACAGCATTGTAAAGATATTGTAGAAGAGACTGTCCGGCAGCTAGGTAGTTTAAATATTTTAGTAAACAATGTCGCGCAGCAATATCCGCAGCAAGGGCTAGAATATATTACAGCAGAACAGCTAGAAAAGACGTTTCGCATTAATATTTTTTCTTATTTTCACGTTACGAAAGCCGCACTTTCTCATTTAAAGAAAGGGGATGTCATTATCAATACGGCATCTATCGTTGCGTATGAAGGAAATGAAACTTTAATTGATTATTCCGCAACGAAAGGAGCAATCGTAGCTTTTACAAGATCACTTTCTCAGTCGTTAGTACAAAAAGGGATCCGTGTAAATGGTGTGGCACCGGGACCAATTTGGACACCACTTATTCCATCAAGCTTTGATGAGAAGAAAGTTTCTCAGTTTGGGAGCAATGTACCAATGCAAAGACCTGGTCAACCATATGAACTAGCGCCAGCGTACGTATATTTAGCGTCCGGTGATTCATCCTATGTTACTGGGCAAATGATTCATGTAAATGGCGGCGTTATTGTTAATGGATAGTTTTCATTTATAAGAGCAAAGTAAAGTTAATTCCACTTATTATAGTGAGCGCTAGGGGGGATATAGATGAAAAAATTATGTTTCGTCATCCTATTATTTTTCATCCTACCGGTTAGTGCTTTTGCTGATACAGATCATTTAATATTAGTGAACCTTACGACAAACCAGTTGTCTTTTTTTGAAAATGGAAATTATACAAAAACATTCCCCGTAACAACTGGAAGAGATCGTACACCTACGCCTGAAGGTAATTTTTGCATTATAACTAAATATAAAAATAAAGAATATCATCGAAAAAAAATACCTGGTGGTGCAGCGAATAATCCTCTCGGTACGCGCTGGTTAGGTTTGGATAAAAAGGAGTATGCAATTCATGGAACAAATCGGGAATGGACGATTGGAAGTCGGGAGTCGAATGGCTGTATTCGCATGCATGACCGGGATATACAATGGTTATATGACCGGGTGCAATTACAAACAAAGGTAATTATTTCCCGTTTTCATACGAGCCCTGAATATGAAGCAAATAAACTTGGTTACCGCGTTGTGAGCTGGAATGGTCGTAAAATAGAAGAAGAGCAAATTGGTATGCTTACGTTAGTAGACCGCGCCGATATATATTGGCAAGAACCAAATGGGCAGTTAACGAAAGTAAAAACGGTATTACCAAACGAAAGATATTCAGTGTATTCAAAACGAAAAGATGGAATATATTATATAGGAAACAATTTGTATATAGTGGATGAAACTGGAGAAAAAATTCGTTATGAGCAAATTCCTTCTTCGGTTTTAAGTAATATATATAAACGAAAATATAATGTTCCGTAATAAGCTACCGTATTATAGACGGTAGCTTATTTCTACTTCGAGTTTAACTGCAACTATTGGATTTTGCTGAATATAATACAGTACAGATAGGGGGCGGTTACATTATGAAAAGTGAATTTGCTTTTAAAGTTTTCTTAGTAACGACCTGTTTATTTATCGTGTATTTGTATGCGTTTCTCGTTTTTTCTTTTTATGTTCCATATGTTGATTTAATATTGTTCTTCGGATTTATTTGGGCATTTGTGAAAGCAAGAGAAGGTGAGAAGAGTATATATCGGCGCATTACCCTATGCGGGACAGCTATTCTCGTTATTTTGTACTTTTTTATCATGCATGATTTTTGGAGAGGGATGTAAAAAAAAGCATACGAGTAATCGTATGCTTTTTATGTTTAATATTTTGGCTTAAATGTATGGCAACAAGTTTCTACACTTGTTGTTACAGAGCTTTCTAGCGTCTCGTTTGTTAAAACTGCGCTTGTGTATGAATCATTTGTATTCGAACCAGTTTCTTCTGCATCTGGTTGAACAACGATTGCACTTGCTTGACAAAAGTTACCTTGTCCCCAAAATGAGCAATTGGAAACAGAGCATTTCACTTCTGGCATAAAACCCCCTCCTTATACATTAGTTTGGGATTTTACGCCCATTTCATGTGTAGAAGGAGTTTCCTTTTCTCGTTATTTTTTCGTTTGCTCAAGCCATTCTTTTAATTTGTCTTTCGGCTGTTCTCCACTAATACGGCTTACTTCTTTGCCATCTTTGAAATGAATAATTGTTGGAGTTCCTTTAATGTTATATTCATCCCAAGGAGCATCTATTTTTTCAATATCCATAACTTTCATATCAACGTTCAAGTCTTTAGCCATTGGTACTACGACAGGTGATAGCTTTTGACAGTGAACACAAGATGTTTGATAAAAGTATACTGTTTCTTCTTTTTTCTCTTTTAAATTCTTTTGAAGATCTGAAAGAGAGATTTTGTTTGTATAGTAGTCAGGACCATTTGTTGTACTACCAGTAGCATTATCAATTTTTTGGCTAGTAGCATTTTTTTCTTCCATTTGTGTGACAGCGAAAATTGCTACAAATAAGGCGATAATAATACCACCAAATATAAGCATTTTTTTCATGATTTCATCTCCTTATTTGTTTTTTATTACAATAAAACTACATACAGCGATTGTAATAAAGCCGATAAGTGCTAAAAACGGGATTGTAATAAAACCAAACCAGTTTATGAATTCTCCGGTGCAGGGTACACGGCCGCAAGCTGCTCCAGCAGCTGAAAATGCTGGGACTTTTTGAATTGCATAGTGATATAAAGAAATACAAGCACCAATACTTGCAATTGGTAAAGAATAACTTGCGATGCGATAATCTTTCTTTGCTACAGCGATACCGAGCCATAAAACGAATGGATACATAATAATACGTTGATACCAACAAAGTACACAAGGCTCAAATTTCATGATTTCGGAAAAGTACAGACTTCCTAGTGTAGCGATAAAAGAAGCTCCCCATGCGGTAAGTAAAGCATATTCTTGCTTTTTTTCTCGTCCCATATTTTATACCTCTCTTATAATAGTTACATACTAAATTATAGTATGAAGTAGCACAGAAAAGAAAGAAAAAATATGTTTATCAATAAAAGTTTTATAAGGGGAAACTTTTATTGATATAAACATTTTAAAAAAGCGCTATTCTCATAAAGAGAATAGCGCTATATTTTACATTTGAATTTGCTCTACTTCATCTATATGTGACTTTTGGGATGCATGGTCAATATATTGAAATAGGAGCTGCAATTGTTTATCAACTTCTGGTAGTTCTTTACTGTATTGATAAGCGTGTAAAAAGTGTTCAATACGCTTAGAAAATAATTGATCGTTCGTTTGAACCATAAGAACGAGTAATTTATCCCAATTACAGCAATACGTGTAATAGAGAGCTTTATCATAGTCGTTATATGTTTGCACTGTGTACCCTCCTTACTGAGGAGTTATATATAGTGTGTGACAAGCAAGGAGAAATACACTTGAAAGAATTTGTTAAGAAAAAAGGTGAATGAAAAGAAAAAACGAGGAATGTCCCCGTTTTTAAGCTTTTGGCATTGGCGTAGGTGTTGGCTTGCCGTAGCCCTCTTTGTATTTATTGTCGATATAGTTACGAATTTCTAGCGTTGATTTTCCTTTTTGTTTCATGGAAGCAGATTCAACCGCGATTTCTAAGCAATTGACGCAAGTCGTTGCGTGGGAATCCCAAACAACTTCACCATTCTTTTTAATTTCACGAATAAAGCAGTTTTTATTATTTTTATGTCCCACACTATCACCACAACCGCAGTAACATGGAATCCAATCTAATAGCTCTGCATTTTGTCCAGCGACAGTGTAGATATCTTTCATTTGTGGATCAAGCTTGTCTAAGAAGGTAGGAAGTGTGTCGACTCCTTTTGTTTTTTCTTGAATATCAGCTTGCTGAGTATGCGATGCGTGGTCATGCTCTTCTTTTGATTCAGATGATTTTTTTTCATTTGTACTAGTAGCTCCGCATCCAGCAAGAATTAAACTCAGTACTGCAAGTAAAGAAAATACATATTTCTTCATACGCTTGTCCCCTTTACAAATGTATTACTCAAATTGTATCAGAGATTATGGTGTATCGGTTGAAGATTTTTTCGACTGATTTTTGAAGCGCCATCGCAGTGAATGAAAGAGAAATAAAATTGGGATATAAGCGTATACAATATATAAGCCTGCTTGAGATAGCACCGTATTTAATGTATTGATACTTTCACGGTTTGTGAAAAATAAGGAAGCTGTAAAGACTATTAAGGTGAAAAATGGTAATGTGAATTTAAAAGGAATATGGAATGAACGCTTCATCGTTTGACATGATGACCAAATGGTTAAACAAAGATTTGGCAAAATAATTAAAAACCAAACGAAAATAATAATGTATTCAAAGCGTTGAATGAAAGGAACTTTAATGATTTTTAACATTGTTAAAGTAGGCCAAATCGTGTGATTTAATTGGCCCTCGCTATAATACATAAAAGATACGATGGCTAAAACTACATAAATTAAGGTACTGAAAGCAATACCTGCATGAGCCCATCTTTTTAAGGATTCTCCTTTTTCAATAAATGGATAGAAGATTAAGATTGTTTCAAAACCAAGAAACTCTAACGCAGAGTGTTTTGCAGATATAAGCATGTCAAAAGGTGAATGTGTAAAAATAGGTAAAATATTGCGGAAGTGTGCATATTTCATTGGATAGATTAAAAAGAATATCACAAAAATAGGAAGCACAATACCCCAAAAGCATATCCCTGTCACAGAGCGGAACCCGCCTTTTATAATATAGTAAGTCACTAATAAAAACATAAGGGTAAGTTTCCATAATTTAATAGTAGGGAAAATCCAAACTTGTATTACTTCCATATATGTACGGAGAACAGTAAGGCAGAATAATAAGCAATAAAGAGTAAAAATTACGGAAAATATAGAACCAATCCATTTTCCAAAGGTCGTCGTATGAATGGTAATTAAATCTCCATCTTTTTCTAACATTTTTAGCATGCAAAAAAGTATAATATGAGTTGCAATCCCCGCAATAATAAGAGAAATCCAGGCATCATAACCAGCATTTTTTAAAATTACACGTTGATATCCAAGAACTCCTATTCCGATTTGAAGAGAATGTAATAAGATAAATGCAAAGTATGGAGAGACTGTCTTTGCTTTATTCATGGCCTATTTCACCTCACTATTCCCCGATTCCAGATTGTACAATATTAAGATCTAAATTGATATCCACCGCTACATTCGGATACATATTTCGAATTTGTTTTATATTCCATTTTCTCGTATGACTTCTAATTTCATCGCGTACTCCTAAAGGATCAATTTTCTTTTCCTGAAATTGTTTTATTAAATCTTCACAGTCTTTTTCAACATTTCGTTCAATTTGTTTTTTTATATAAGTGATATTTGTTTTTTTTCTTAAATCAATCCAATTGGGAGAGTTTTTAATTAATCCATTTAATTTCAAATGGATTTTTACTTTTGGTATGTCGCCGGTTTGATCAATATCATATTTATTTTCCCCAGCTAAGTTTTGTATGACCACCATACCTTTATGTTTATTCTTTTTTATCGCTGCCTCGTAACGCCCATTTTTTGTAGGGTTAATTAGTAGTTTTGCTAAAACAGAGTGTCTTTTATCTGTATACATAACGACTTTATCACCTCTTAAAAAAGCAAGCCCTTTGACAGCGACGGAATGATTATCGCCCATTTTAATATAAGGGACATAGGCATCACATACCGAAGAGTAGTAATTATATAAAAAAATATTTAATGCAGTTTGTGGAATGTTCTCATTTCTTATATTTTGCTCGAGTAAATCAGCAATATATAATGATCCATTTTGTTTGCCATAATTTAAAAGCTCTTCAGCTGATCCATGTACAATTGCTAGTTGTATATCACGTCCGATATTTGGATCACGTTGTAAGTTAGTAATAATCTCTCCCATTCCTTGTTCTCCTAAATCTTTCCCAAATAGAACGACACGCATTTGACCTACAACAACATTGTGGGGGGATTTCGCATTTAATCGTGAAGCGATTGTTTCAAGTGAGCGAGCAGATGTTGATTGAGTTTCTGGCTTAGACTTTACACCATGTGTATACTCTGGAAATAAGATCGTTCCTTGGAATCTTTTATTTTTTGTAATGTCAAATCCAGCAACATGAATAATACGTTGCGTATCCACTACATACGTTTGTGTACAGCCAGTTTGTAGAACAAAAAAGATTATAATAAGGAACAATAAAAGTTTTTTCATTCATTATCACCATCACGTTTTTGCTTCGATTTGTTTGGATTATAGCGCCATTTTGATTTTGGTCTAAGAAAAGAAGGCCTTTGTGCCGTTTGGCTAAATGGTAATCGAAGAAAACCTTCTGCTGTACCTAAACCACGGAATGGATATAAAGGTAATAAATAAGGTGATCCAAGTGATTTTAATTTAATTAAATGAGCTAAAATGAATACAAACCCGACAATAAGACCTAATCCGCCAAATGCACCAGCTAAAAGAATAAGCGGAAATCGTAACAACCGAATAGTAGAAGACATTTTTACAGTCGGTGTTGTGAAAGATGCAAGAGCGGATAAAGCAACTGCAATTAATAAAATCGTACTTGTTAAAGCGGCTTCAACAGATGCTTGCCCAATTACAATCCCGCCAACAATACCAATTGTTTGTCCGACTTTTGTCGGTAAACGTGCTCCCGCTTCACGAAGCAATTCGATTGTAATTTCTAAAAAGAGTGCTTCTAGAATAGGCGGGAAAGGTACGTTCGCTCGCGAGAAAATAATAGGTCCTAGTAAATCAGCAGGAATCATTTGATAATGATATGTTAAAGCCGCTGTATAAATAGCGGAGGAAAAAAGAGAGAATATAGCTCCGAAGAAACGAATAACGCGAAAGAACGATCCAATCATCCATGGTAAATAATAATCTTCTGGTGAAATGAAAAAATCTAGTAACGTTGTCGGTCCAGATAAAGCATATGGAGATCCATCTGTTAAAATTAAAACTTCCCCGTTAATTAATGCAAATACCGCTCGATCTAATCGTTCTGTAGGTAATAGAACAGGGAACGGTGAATTGCTATTATCACTAATAAATTGCTCAATCATAGTCGAATCAAATGGTACATCAAAGTCAATGTCTTCTAGTCGTTGTATTGCAGTGTTGATAAATTGTTCATTTGTAACCCCTTCAATATAAGCAACCGCTACTTTCGTTTTTGACATAGATCCAACGATGACTTCTTTGAAAATGAGTTGCTCGGTTACAATATTTCGGCGCAATAAGTGTATATTTGTATCAAGGTTTTCAACGAAACCGATCTTAGGTCCAATTACGCTATACTCATTTTCTGTATCGTTATATAATCGTGTTCCTAAAACAGTACTTTCGGCACGAATTAAAGCATATTGATCGGGATTCGAATTGCTTTTTAAGCGTACTAAAATATATCCACCTAATAATTTCTCACGAATATCATCAATAGAGGGAGAGATAATAACATCTTCAATGGAGACAATATTACATAGGTCAGAGATATTTTGAATATGTTCTGATTCCTTTTTTATAGGAGTTAAAATAAACTGTTTAATAATAAGTGCTTCCACGACAGATTTATAATAAAACAAGCATAACGTTTCATCTTCAAGTACGTTATAAGAGACAAAATCGCTAGATTCTTTCATGGTTTTTATAAATTCTGGAATAGAACAAATTGTTTTTGTACTAGTCTTTTTGGATTTCTTAGATGATAAACCGAACATTTTCTCACCCCTGACATATATCATTTACTTATGTTAGTTTTTGGGAAAGGCGGGAATTTATACTTGAAAATTGAAAGTTCATAAAGAAAAGGAAGAGTATTGAAAACCTCTTCCTTTTTGGCGTATTAATTTGTTTTTTTTTCCTTAATAGACTTTACTAATTTAATCATTTCAGCTCGTATATCTTCTTTTTTTACATTTAATTTTTCGGCAATCTGTTTCATATCCATTCCGTCTTTTTTCATTTTTAGTACATCGTCAAGTGGGGTATTACTTTTTTGAGCGATGATTGTTAGTACTGTGAGCTGGCGTAATCCGATATTGTATTCTTTCATTTTTTGTTTTAGTACATCGGGTGTAGATTTTTGCATAGTTGCTAATTGTTGCAGTAGTGCCTTTTTCGTTTCTTTATTCATATGATGCTTTTTCAACTTACTTGGATCTACGCCGAAGTGCTCGGCTGTTTTCTCCCAAGATTTATTTTGTTTATAGTAAGCTAAAACATCTTTTATTTCTTTTTTACTCATTCTTGCAATGTGAGCAGCTTTCCAAATTTCATGTTTGTTATAGCCGAGTTTTTCGAGTGACTGCATTTCTTCTTCGGAAATGAGTTTATGATGGTGGAATGTTACTTCTTTTGGCGTAGCAGCGTAAGTAGGGAGGACGGTTGCCCCGAATAATAATGCTGCCATAGTCATACTTACTACGATTTTTTTGTACATATAAATTCCTCCTAGATGGATAATGTGGAAAACTGTACACATATCATTTCCATAAAATGTGAAATACTTGTGAACAAATGAAGTTTTTTTATTCACAGTATAAAATGACGTTTTTGGAAGTTTTCCAACATAAAACATTGATTAATAGTAAAAAACTAAGGTATAATCGAAATTGAAAATCAATATCAATATCAATAACAAATGTATACATATAGATGAAAATAAGGGAGAGAAAAATATGACTACATATACTTCCATCGCAAATGTGATTAAAGAAAGACGCTCTGTACGTACATTCACAGATAAAGCTGTAGATAAAGAGTTATTAATTGAACTATTAAACGACGCAACGTGGGCACCGAATCATAAACACCGTGAACCATGGAATTGTAAATTATACATTGGAGAAGGCCGTCAGAAGTTAGTAGACGCAGTATTAAACTCTTTCACAGAAGAAGAAAGAGCGAAACGCGGTAAAATTTTATCTGATCGTTTCTTAAGCACGCCTGCACAAATCGTTGTATATATAAATGAAGACCCTCGTCAAATTCAACGTGACGAAGATTACGCTGCAACATGTGCATTTATGCAAAACTTCCAGCTTCTTGCTTGGGAACGTGGCTTAGGTTGTGTTTGGAAATCAGGCGGATTAAACTACAATCCACTATTTATAGAAGGACTTGGTTTAACAAGAGGTCAACGCATCGTTGGAATTCTTCACCTTGGCTATTTCGATAAAGCACCAGAAGGAAAAGCTCGTACGCCGATTACGGAGAAGATGGAGATTATTGAAGGTTAATAGATGAGACATTCTCGCTTTTTATGAGGATGTCTTTTTATTATGCAATCAATCCTCATGAAAGCTTGTTCTCAATCATACACTTTCTTAAGGGAAAGTGTAAGGAGGGAAAATAATGAGAGCAAGTGACGATAAAGCACTGCAATATGCGATTGCGGAAATTACGGAAATTGCTACTGGATTTGGGCTTGATTTTTATCCGATGCGTTATGAAATATGTCCAGCGGAAATTATTTATACATTTGGTGCGTATGGGATGCCGACGCGGTTTTCACATTGGAGTTTTGGAAAACAGTTTTTCAGAATGAAATTACAATACGATCTAGGGCTTAGTAAAATATACGAACTCGTTATTAACTCTGATCCATGTTATGCCTTTTTATTAGATACGAACTCGTTAATTCAAAATAAATTAATTGTAGCGCACGTGTTAGCACACTGTGATTTCTTTAAAAATAATATTCGTTTTTCAAATACGAAGCGAGATATGGTAGAAAGTATGTCAGCGACAGCTGAACGGGTGAAAGCGTATGAGCATAAGTACGGAAAGGCAGAAGTAGAAACATTTTTGGATGCCGTACTTGCCATTCAAGAACATATTGATCCGTCGCTCATGCGTCCGAAACTTGCGTGGAGTATTGATGATTTAGAAGAGGAAGAAGTAGAAAAGAAAAAGGCATCACAATATGATGACCTATGGAATTTAGATGATCGAAATAAAAAGAGGGAACGTCCCAATGTACGTAAAAAGAAGAAAATTCCGCCGCAACCAGAAAAGGACTTACTCCTCTTTATTGAAGAATATAGCCGTGAGCTAGAAGATTGGCAGCGAGACATATTAACGATGATGCGTGAAGAAATGTTATATTTCTGGCCGCAACTTGAAACAAAGATCATGAATGAAGGCTGGGCATCATACTGGCATCAACGTATACTTCGCGAAATGGACTTAACATCTGATGAAGCAATCGAATTTGCGAAATTAAATGCAGGTGTCGTTCAGCCATCAAAAACGAGCATTAACCCATACTACCTCGGTATTAAAATGTTTGAAGATATTGAAGAACGCTACAACAATCCGACAGAAGAAATGAAACGAAGAGGCGTCAAACCAGGATCTGGTCGTGAGAAAATGTTTGAAGTACGAGAAATTGAATGGGATGTATCGTTTTTAAGAAACTACTTAAATAAAGATCTCGTAATGAGAGAAGATATGTACTTATTCCAGCGCCAAGGAAAAGAGTATAAAGTAATAGATAAAGAGTGGGAACATGTACGTGATCAGCTCGTAAATATGCGTACAAATGGTGGATTCCCGTACTTAGTAGTAGAAGACGGGGACTACTTAAAGAACGGAGAATTGTACATTAAGCATAGTTACGAAGGAATTGAGCTTGATTTAAAATACTTAGAAAAAGTATTGCCATATCTTCATCAATTATGGGGAAGAACAGTGCATATGGAGTCGATCGTCGAGAGTAAGGGCGTTGTATTTTCTTATGATGGGAAGATGGTGCATCGGAAGTATGTGTGATGCAAAGAACGGACATAGAATACTATGTTCGTTCTTTTTTATTTGAAAAAAGGTAAAATATGCTATTCTTAAAAAAAGGGAGTTACATAGAGAAGTGGAGCGATTCAAATGAGCAAAATAGGGGTATGCAAGGTAGATATTACACCGCCTGTCGGTATTGATTTTGTTGGATACCATAGAGAGACAGGAATAAATAATATTGAAGAGCGTATTTATGGGACAGTTTTTGTATTTGAAAAAGATGAAATGAAAACTGTGTTTATAAGTATTGATAATATTGGAATGTTAGTAGAAGATACGAATATCATTCGTGAGCGAGTAGCTAGTAGGCTTCATGTGCCATTTGAGCGAATAACAGTTGTTTATACACATACACACTCTGGTCCGGAAACTGTTGGTGAGCGACATTTAGTAAGGTCGTATAAAACAATTTTAGTAAATAATGTGGTGCAAGGTGCGGTTACTGCGAATAACAACTTGAAGCGATGTGAAGTTGGCTGGGGTATTACGACAGGTGATATTGGGATCAACCGAAGAGAGCGAACATCTGATGGAAGAGCGAAGATGGGAACAAATATAGAGGGTGTTGTAGATAAACGAATTGGCATGTTAGCAATAAGAGATGTCGAAACGAAGGAGTTATCTGGGATTGTAGTATTTTGTACCGCGCATCCGAATGTTTTAAAAGGTGATAGCGATGTATTATCAGCGGATTATCCTGGAATGACGAGGGAGATTCTTGAGAGGATCGTAAACTGTCCTGTTATTATTGTGCAAGGAGCTGCTGGTAATGTAAATGCAAAGTATCGCGGTTCAAGGGAAGCATTAAAGAAAATGGCTTACACACTTAGTGGACATGTATTAACGATGTTGCCAACAGTTACATATAGCCCAATTGTAAATTTAAGAACAGTGTCGTGTAAGATGCAAATGAAATTGAAAGATATTCCTGAAATGAATGAGATACGAAGCATGGCTCAATTGGCGGAGAAGCAGTGGGGTGTAAATACGGATGAATGGCTTACTATCATTTTAGAGAAATATAAGCAAGGTATTCGGCAGTTACGTATGGATTTAGAAGTTCAACTGTTTCAAGTTAATGATGGGATGTTCTCTGGTATACCGATGGAACCTTTTTCAGAGACTGCGTTAGAAATGAAAGAGCGTCTTCAAAATGAAATAGCTTTTCTTGGTGGATATACGAATGGATATATTGGCTATTTACCAACAAAGGAAGAGTATGCATATGGTGGATATGAAGTGGAATTAAGCCCTGTTGTGTATGGAATGGTTACAAATTTGTTAATGCCACCGGAGGAGAATACAGCGGAGTTGATTGTGCATAGAGTTATGACATTATATAATGTGTAAAATTATTAATAAAACTGTAGAAAACGAATCCATTTTGAAAAAGAATACTCAAAATGGATTCGTTTTTTTATGGAGTTTTTAGTTACCAAACAGGTCGTATATTTGATGATAATTTCCCTGTGTTTTCGTTAGTAACGAATGTTGTTAAGTCTTCTTTGAGCGTTTGCATTCGTTCAGCACCTATGTTTTCAATCCATCGTTGCTCTATTTCAGCTACTATTTCTTCTTTCGCTTTCATTACGGCTAAACCACGTTCGGTTAAAATAATGATTTTGCCTCTTTTATCAGTAGGATGCTTTTTGCGCGTGACATAACCACTGCTTTCAAGAGAATCGATCATTTTGCTTACAGCTTGCTTAGAAATCCCTAAATACTCAGCTAATTCTATGCCTGTTGCTCCATTAGGTAGGATACGTTTGAACATAAAACCGTGTGCTGGTCTAATATCTTCAAATCCTAATTCACTTAATTTTTCATGTAGCTCAGTAATTAATGTGCTAAATGATAATGATAAAAGCGATGTAAGATCTAACTCGTTAAATGTTTGATCCATATATATAACCTCCGCACTTGTAGTCAATTAAGTTGACTATGTGTAATACTTATTGTACTATACACAATATAGTCAATCAAGTTGACTATATTGTGTTGGTAGAACAAATAATGATTTATATAAATAGAATCAATGGAGGTTTCACATGGTTCATATCGTAAAAATTAGAGGGAGTGTTTTTGCACCATATGCATCGCTGGAACCTATTAAGGATCCTGTAACAGGAAGATCGTTTGAATATGCTGGAGATGCACGTGAGTTTACACCATACGCGGTGAACGCAAAGCGTTCAAGGTTAGAACAAGAAGTGAATATTGATTTTTATAAAAGAGAAATTTTCACATATGCAGATGCTTGTATCGTCACAGTGAAGATTATAAATCCAGATGGCTCAACTGAGTATCAAAAAGGAGAAACAAGTACAGAAAATATTGTATGTACGAATATCGTATGGGGCGAGGATGAAGTTTCATTTGAAATGAGAGCAAGTGCCAGTAATCCGTTAAATACGGCAGCACCTGCAGCTGATTATTTGTTGGCTATACGAGTTAATAAAAGTGGTACTGTGCATGTTGAAGGTGTACATGATGGTTTCCCTTGCTATGAATTTTATAAACAAGTAGATTTTGGTCCGTTTGAATCAATGTATACACATGATTTTAGAGAAACAAATGATACTCCAGCAGCACTAGCTGGAGAGATGGAATATAGCTTTAAAACGACAGTCTAAACATAAATATAGCGCTATTTTTAGAAAGAAGTAGAAAAGTGAAAGAGAAACCTATTGGTTTTAGGATTGAAATTATGATCTATTTTACTCAATAGTATTCAGTATCTAAAATAAAATTATAGAGGTGTTTCTAATGACTAATATCGTAAAAATTAGAGCCAGTGTATTTATTCCAATGTCTTGGACAGAATCGAGGAAGGATATGGAAACAGGAAAAATAATTCAATTCGAAGGTGATTCACGTGAATTTACACCACATGCGGTAAATACTATGCGCTCTAGGGTTGAGCAAGAGGTAGTAGTGGATTTTTATAAAGAAGAAGTGTTTTCATATGCGAACACGGGTATTACGACAGAGAAGATTACGAATCTAGATGGTTCTGTGAATAAAAGAACAGGAAAAGCGAGTACTGAACATATTGTGTGCACTAATATCGTATGGAATCCTGATGGTGTGCAATTTAAAATGAGTGCGAGCGCAAGTAATCCGTTAAATATATATGCACCTCCTGTAGATTATGTATTACATGTATGTGTGAACAAGGATGGTAGTATTGATATTCAAGGAGAGCATGATGGATTCCCTTGTTTTGAATTTTATAAGCAAGTAGACTTCGGTTCATTTGAAAAAATATATACACATGATTTTAGAGAAACCGGTGATACAGCTGCAGCACTAGGCGGGGAAATGGATTATAGTTTTACAAAGAGATTATAGGAAGTATGACAATGGAACGATGTGTTGCTTCATTTGTAAGGAACTTGGAGATGTCTAAGTTCTTTTTTATTTGTTTCAAATTTGTGAAAGAAAGACATATATATTGAAAATGATTTTTGTATATTTTATTATATACCCATACGGGTATGAGTTTTCTGTTTTTGATACATTGAGAAAATAAATCATATGGAGGTTTGAAATATGTCTAGAAAAATTGTAGTAGTAGGTGGAGTTGCGGGCGGTGCATCGGTAGCTGCAAGGCTTCGCCGTTTAAGTGAAGAAGATGAAATTATTATGGTGGAGCGCGGTGAATATATTTCATTTGCAAATTGTGGCTTACCGTACTATATTGGCGGTGTTATTACAGAAAGACAAAAGTTATTAGTACAAACTGTTGAAAGAATGTCAAAGCGTTTTAATCTAGATATACGTGTATTGAGTGAAGTGGTAAAGATTAATAAAGAAGAGAAAACAATTACGATAAAGAATGTAACTACAAATGAAACATATAACGAGGAATATGATATTTTAATTCTTTCACCAGGGGCAAAACCAATCGTTCCACCTATTCCAGGTATTGAAGAAGCGAAGGCGATGTTTACGTTACGAAATGTACCTGATACAGATCGTATTAAAGCGTATATTGATGAGAAGAAACCACGTCATGCGACGGTTATTGGTGGCGGATTTATTGGAGTGGAAATGGTTGAGAATTTAAGAGAACGTGGGATTGAGGTTACTCTTGTAGAGATGGCAAATCAAGTAATGCCACCAATTGATTATGAAATGGCAGCATATGTACATGAGCATATGAAAAAGCACAATGTTGAGCTTGTTTTAGAAGGTGGTGTAGATGCATTAGAAAAGCATGGGACTGTTGTACGTTTAAAAAGTGGTTCAATCATAAAGACAGATATGATTATTTTAGCAATTGGTGTGCAACCAGAGAGCAGTTTAGCAAGGGATGCAGGGTTAGCACTAGGAGTTAGAGGAACGATAAAGGTAAATGAGAGTTTTCAAACGTCGGATCCACATGTATATGCAATTGGTGATGCGATTGAAGTGAAGGATTTTGTTACAGAAACAGAAACGATGATTCCGTTAGCGTGGCCAGCTAATCGTCAAGGTCGCATGTTAGCTGATATTATTCATGACTATACAGATTCTTTATATAAAGGGACGATGGGAACTTCTATAGCTAAAGTTTTTGATTTAACAGTTGCTGCGACGGGTGTAAATGAGAAAATATTAAAACGATTAAATATACCCTATGAGGTAGTACATGTGCAGGCGAATTCGCATGCGGGATATTATCCGAATGCTACGCCAGTGCTAATAAAATTAATTTTTAATAAAGAAAGCGGAAAAATTTATGGGGCGCAGGCATTAGGGCGTGACGGTGTAGATAAGCGTATTGATGTTATCGCAACGGCAATGAAGGCAAACTTAACTGTAATCGATTTACCGGATTTAGAATTATCATATGCCCCGCCATATTCTTCTGCAAAAGATCCAGTAAACATGGTGGGGTATGCAGCAAGTAATATAGTAGATGGTTTCGTGGACACAGTACAATGGCATGAAATAGATCGTATTGTTGAAAATGGTGGATATCTTATTGATGTTCGAGAGCCTAATGAACTAAAACAGGGAATGATTAAAGGTTCTATTAATATTCCGTTAGATGAATTACGTAATCGTTTGGATGAAGTGCCAATAGATAAAGAAATATATATTACTTGTCAACTTGGTATGAGAGGGTATGTTGCAGCGCGCATGTTAATGGAAAAAGGATATAAGGTAAAGAACGTAGATGGTGGCTTTAAATTGTATGGGACAGTATTACCAGAACGTGTTGCGTATTAATATTTTTTCATCTTCCACTTTAAAATTTGGTGGAAGATGAAAGCTTATGTATTAAGGTTTCACTTTTTATTTTGTGAACATATAAGATAAATATTAAAAATAGGGGTTTACAAAATACCCTATAGGGTATAATATATTGTCATAAGCTATAAATAGTGACATAATGGTAATGAGGTGATTATAGAATGGAATATAATCAAGATATGAAAAATAGATTGAAACGTATTGAAGGTCAAGTTCGTGGTGTACTTCGTATGATGGAAGAAGGAAAAGATTGCCGAGAGGTTATTACACAGTTAACGGCATCTCGTTCTGCACTTGATCGTACAATTGGACTTGTTGTTGGGACAAATTTAGAGCAATGTTTGCGTGAGCAGTTTGAAAGCGGTAATGGTTCAAATGAAGAGTTAATTAAAGAAGCTGTTCAATTACTTGTAAAAAGCCGATAATCTGTCAAACATAAGTGTTGACAGATTTTCAAAAACATTTTAATATACCCCTACAGGTATATGTATATAAATTGTGGAGGAATCGACTATGAGTATAAAAGTGGATATGAATCTAGATTGTAAAGGTTTGGCTTGTCCGATGCCGATTGTAAAGACGAAGAAGGCGATGGAAGGATTGACGTCAGGGCAAGTGATTGAAGTTCAGGCAACAGATAAAGGGTCTACTGTAGATATACAAAGTTGGGCGAGTAAAGTAGGTCATCAATATATCGGTACGAAACAAGAAGGTGATGTATTGATGCATTACGTTAGAAAAGCAAATGAGCATGAAATGAATGAAATAGTGAAATATCCTCATACAATTACGAATTCGGAATTGGAAGAGATAGTATTAAGTGGTGAAGAGTGTATTGTAGTAGATGTTCGTGAAGCGGCGGAATTCGCTTTTGGTCATATTCCATCGGCTATTTCAGTTCCATTAGGCGAACTTGGTAGTGCGGAATTAGATCAGACGAAGCAGATTTACGTTGTTTGTCGAACTGGTAACCGTAGTGATATAGCTTGCCACATGTTGAAAGAGAAAGGTTATGCAAATGTGAAAAATGTCATTCCAGGCATGTTAGAGTGGAAAGGGAATGTGGAATAATAAAATTTTTTAACTAAAAATATACCTATGGGGGTAATTAGATGAGCGTTAAAGCATTACAAGCAAAAGATGTTGCAGAGAAAGTTTTATTCGAAGAGTTATTTATTTTAGATGTTCGTAATGAGAAGGATTATAAAGATTGGAAAATTGAAGGAAAAGAAGTTACTTCAATGAATGTGCCGTACTTTGATTTATTAGAGAGGGTAGATCATATTGTCAGTGAACTACCTAAAGATAAAGATGTTTTAGTAGTATGTGCAAAAGAAGGTTCTTCTATATTTGTGGCAGAGCAATTAACAGAGGCTGGATTAGAAAATATTTATTATTTATCTGGTGGTATGAAGGCTTGGAGTGAATATGTAAAGCCGATAAAAGTTGGAGATTTAAAAGATGGCGGAAGTATGTATCAGTTTAACCGTCTTGGAAAAGGTTGCTTATCATATATGGTTATTTCGAACGGTAAAGCAGCAGTTATTGATGCAGTAAGAACAGTTGAAGCGTACGAAGAGTTTGCGAAAGAGCAGGGCGTTACGATTACGAATGTAATGGATACACATTTACATGCAGACCATATTTCAGGAGGTCGTAAGCTAGCTGAGAAAGTAAACGGGACGTATTGGTTACCGCCGAAGGATGCAGAAGAAGTTGTGTTCTCATATAAGCCACTTGTTGAAGGAACTGTTATTACGGTGGGGGGTACTACAATTGAAATTGATGCATTATACTCACCGGGGCATACAATTGGTAGTACTTCATTTATTGTAGATGAGGAGTATTTATTATCAGGCGATATTTTATTTGTAGATTCAATCGGGCGTCCAGATCTTGCTGGAAAGGCTGAAGATTGGGTAAGTGATTTACGTAATACTTTATATAGCCGATATAAAGAGCTATCTCAAAGTTTAATTGTGTTACCGGCTCATTATTCAAAAATAAGTGAAATGGATGAGCATGGTGTTGTGAGCGCAAAGTTAAAAGATTTATTTGCGTATAATGCAGGGCTAAATATTGAGGATAAGGAAGAGTTTCGGAAAGTTGTAACAGAGAATTTACCACCTCAGCCAAATGCTTATGAAGAAATTCGTCAAACAAATATGGGGAAAATTCATCCAAGTGCAGATGAAGAGCGTGAAATGGAGATTGGTCCAAATCGTTGTGCGGTTCATGAATAATAAAATAAATGAAACACGGAGGAATAGATGATGAATGTAAAACAGGTATTAGATGCAAAAGGATTAGCATGTCCAATGCCGATTGTAAGAACGAAGAAGGCAATGGAAGCATTACAATCAGGGGAAGTGTTA
>NZ_JBYTED010000002.1:341974-901428 GCF_058792175.1 Bacillus sp. EB106-02-03-XG38 | reverse complement strand
GAAGTACACTTAACAGATAAAGGTGCGATTAAAGATATACCAGCATGGTCACAAAAAGGCGGTCATGAAGTGTTAAAGCATACAGAAGAAGATGGCGAATTAAAGTTCTGGATTAAGAAGGCTTAATTATAAAAATAGGAGGCATATAAGATGAAGGTGAAAGAAGTATTAGATGTAAAAGGATTAGCATGTCCAATGCCAATTGTAAAAACAAAGAAGGCAATGGAAGTATTACAATCAGGAGAAGTATTAGAAGTACACTTAACAGATAAAGGTGCGATTAAAGATATACCAGCATGGTCACAAAAAGGCGGTCATGAAGTGTTAAAACATACGGAAGAAGCTGGTGAATTAAAGTTCTGGATCAAGAAAGCATAGCAGTTCCAGTATAAGTGGAAGATTAAGTCCTCTGCTTATTATGGAAAGGAAAGAGGATAATCATATATGTATTATATAGTTATATCTCTAATAGTATTGATGCTAGGAGTTTTAGTAAAACGTTACATCCCGGTTTTAAATGTTGCATATATTTCGTTAGAACAAGTAAGGGAAATGGAAAGTGTTGTTGTAGATGTACGCAATTATACAGAGAGTCACATTGATAACACTTCTAGAATTATGTGTATACCGTATGTGTACTTAAGCCGGTATTATCACGAAATACCAAATAAGCCTT
The DNA here is from genome assembly GCF_058792175.1 of Bacillus sp. EB106-02-03-XG38. NCBI lineage: Bacteria > Bacillati > Bacillota > Bacilli > Caryophanales > Bacillaceae > Bacillus > Bacillus sp. EB106-02-03-XG38. The sequence continues at coordinate 900,752 of NZ_JBYTED010000002.1, read as the reverse complement.
TGCATCTTATTGTTCATAATAAAGTGGATCGGAATTTAAGTGTTCGTTTTTTAAGAAAGAAAGGGTTCCATATTCAAAGTTATAGTATATATTTGGATGGAAAAAAAGCACAGAAGGAGTTTAAATAGCTTTATGGATGTAAAGACAATATTGAATGTAATCTTAATTGTACTTGTATCGTGGTTTATTATTTCCCGCTTCTTACCAGTTAGAGGAGTAAAAAATATTTCAGGGAAAGAATTAAAACGTATGATGGGGCAAAAGAATAAACAATTCATTGATGTTCGCACAATAGGTGAGTATAGAGGGAATCATATGAAAGGATTTCAAAATATCCCGTTAAATGAGTTAGCTAGTAAAGCAAATCAGTTAGATAAAAATAAAGAAGTAATCGTTATTTGTCAGAGCGGGATGAGAAGTAAGCAAGCAGCAAAGGTATTAAAGAAATTAGAATTTCAGCACGTTATCAATGTTTCAGGCGGTATGAATGGTTTGTGAGGAGGAAATTTAAAATGAAAGAAATGACAGTAAAAGAATTAGAAGAAAAATTGTTACGTAAAGAAGAAGTAAATATCGTAGACGTACGTGAAGTAGAAGAAGTTGCCGAGGGGAAAATCCCAGAAGCATGTAACATTCCATTAGGACTATTAGAATTTCGTATGCATGAGTTGGATAAAAAGAAAGAGTATATTATCGTTTGCCGCTCTGGCGGAAGAAGTGCAAGAGCAGTTCAGTTTTTAGAGAGCTACGGTTTTCAAGCGATCAATATGGTAGGTGGTATGTTAGCGTGGGAAGGTAAAGTCTTATAGTACAGAGATAAAGTGAAACTTTAATCAGTGGGGGTTTTTGTCCATCCCACACTGATTATTAGTTGAACCAATCGGGCTTTTACGGGCAGTTGGTCCTTCACCTAACTTCTTCGCTTCCGCTGAATTTTGAGGTGGGGGTCTTACTGCCCGTTAATGCGGGATAAATGATTTGAGTCTTTTTATAAAAAACAAAATACCCCTATAGGTAATTGGAGGGAGAACAACATGGAACAACAGAAGAAAACAACAATCGTTTTATTTAGCGGAGATTATGATAAAGCGATGGCTGCTTATATTATTGCAAATGGTGCAGCGGCATACGATCAAGAGGTAACTATTTTTCATACTTTTTGGGGCTTAAATGCTTTAAGGAAAGATGAGCATGTGAAGGTAAAGAAAACTTTCATTGAAAAAGTATTTGGAAAGATGATGCCGCGTGGTGCGGATAAGATGGGATTATCAAAAATGAATTTTGCTGGTATGGGACCAAAGATGATTAAAGGTATTATGAAAAAACATAATGCGATGCCGTTACCAGATTTAATCGATTTGGCGAAAGAACAGGGGATTAAACTTGTCGCTTGTCAAATGACAGTAGATTTATTAGGGTTAAAAGAGGAAGAGATTATGGAAGGGGTAGAGTTTGCAGGAGTAGGAGCATATTTAGCAGATGCTTCAGATGGGAATGTGAACTTATTCATTTAAATCACCTTCTTTTTAGAAGGCGGGGGATATAAGATGAGCTTAGTCGTATTACTTTTTATAATTGGATTTATCGGATCGTTTATATCAGGAATGGTTGGAATTGGCGGTGCGATTATTAATTATCCGATGATCTTATACATTCCTGTATTGCTAGGATTTACTGGCTATACGTCACATGAAGTGAGTGGTATTACAGCGGTGCAAGTATTCTTTGCAACTTTTGCAGGGGCATGGGCCTATCGGAAAAGTAATGATATGGATAAAACGCTAGTTATGTATATGGGAGCTAGTATATTAGTAGGAAGTTTCATAGGGAGTTTTGGGGCTAACGTATTGGCGGAACATACGGTCAATGTTGTTTATGCAGCGTTAGCAACAATTGCTGCTATTATGATGTTCGTACCGAAACGAAATAATGGTGCTGAAGTGAAATATAATAAATGGTTAGCAAGTTTGTTAGCATTTATTGTAGGCGGAGCATCAGGCATTATAGGAGCTGGAGGTTCTTTCTTATTAGTTCCGATTATGCTAGTTATTTTAAAATTGCCGATACGCACAACAATAGCAACATCTATCGCAATTACGTTTATTTCCTCAGTAGGGATTACGACTGGAAAAGTGATAACTGGGCAAGTAGTTGTAATTCCAGCTATTATTATTGCGGTTGCAAGTATCATTGCTGCGCCGCTTGGAGCGCGAATTGGGAAGAAGATCAATCAAAAAGCATTGCAATATATGTTATCGATTTTGATTGTAGGAACTGCTGTTAAGATGTGGATTGATATGTTATCGAAATAAAAGGATGGCGCTGCTTGCAGCCCATCCTTTTATTTACGCCCAAATAACTTTCATTAAGTTTTTATATTCGTCATTTGCTAATTTATATAGCATTCTCGTATGTTCAAATACAAGTGCTGGATTGAAGTTTGGTTCTGAGAATGCAAGTGATGCTGAAATATCAATTGCATTTTGCTTGTTTAATGTGAATTTTGCAAATCGATAAGATGTGTTTAATTCATTGATAACGTGCAAAATATCATTTGTTGCTGTTGCATCCGGTACGTGAGCAACATTGAAGCAGTATATATCTACAGTAGGATGTTCGTTTTGGAAAGCAGCGATAAGTTGAATTTTTGCGCCAGCTTCTGTCTCTAATCCTACTGAAAAGTGAACAGAGCCATCATTTTCATCTATATTTTCTTCCATGTATATATCGTTTGATTTTAAGTAGTCTTTAAAATCTGAGATGTTATGTTTTACTGCAGCTTTCATATGTATGAGCCCCCTGATAATTGGAATAGATTGCTACTATTTATTATAATTTAAAAATATTAAAAAAGATAGTTAGAAAGTTCTGATTTTTAGTTTCGGATAAATAAAAAGAAGCAGTACTCTACCTACATAGAGAACTGCTTCTTTTTTATTCATTGTCGTTAGACGATGTTTCTGTGTCTGCACTGCTATTTTTTTCTTCATTGTTACTTGATTCGCGTTCACTTGAATTTTCAGACTTAGATTCTTTTGTTTTTTCTGTGCTTGTTTTCTTTGAATCCGATTCTGTTTTTGTATATGCAGGTAATCCAAGATGAGCACGAAGATCGTTTGTAACTTTTGCTAATTCTTTTTTATCTGGATTGTAGTAATACGTTCGGCCGCCACCAGCGGATTTGCTACATGTATCGTCACCTTTTTCCATATAGCAATCGTCACCTTGAATTTGTAATTTCTCGATTTCTGAATCCGATCCGTACTTATAGAATGAAAGCATATCATCAAATGTTAAGTTTGTAACGAATTGTCCGTTAATATCATCAATAATGTTACCAACTTTTGTTACAGAGCCAACACTTGTTAGTTTGTGTAAAATTGCTTCAATCACGAGCTGTTGACGTTGTCCACGCATTGCATCACTATCGATGTGGCGCGTTCTAGCAAGAGCAAGCGCTTCTTCACTATTTAGCTTTTGAACACCTTTTTTCAGGTGAATCGCATCAGCATTATCATTACTATCTTGTTCAGTAAATTCAACCGGTACATCGACTTCAATACCACCTAAATCATCGACAATTTTCATAAATGATTTGAAGTTAAACTTTACAAAGTAATCAACAGGAACATTTAGTAATTTTTCAACTGCGTCAATACTTGCTTGTGGTCCACCATCTTTTCCATTTTTAGTAGAACCGTATGCATGAGCGTGTGTAATTTTATCTTTTTTCTTTTCCACTGGAATATAAGTATATGTATCTCGTGGAATACTTAATAGTTTTACAGTTTTACTATCTTTATTAAACGTTGCAAGCAACAGTGCATCTGTTCTAATAGCTTCACCATATTCTTTTCCTCGGACATCGCTTTCATCAACACCCATTACTAAGACAGAGACATTGTTTGTAATAGGTTTTACAGCTTTATCACGTAAATCAGATTTATCACCGCGCGCTAAATCATGTGCGGCATTTCGAACAGCAGAAGATGCTTTATTTACTAAAAACCAAGTATAACCGCCACCTACTATTAAAAAGAATAGTATAACGCTTATAATAATTTTTATTTTTTTCTTACTTTTTTTCGGTTTACTGCGTGTATTTTCTTGCAAAGATGGGTTTTGCTCCATTTCCTGTACTCCTTCATTTGGATTGAAATACGACACTCATATCCACTTATTATAATGAAATTTAGCGAAAAAAAACATTACAAATCATTTACATTTCGTAAAAATTCAATTTATTTATAAAAAGTCAGATTTTATATATTTTATTTTTCAGATGTAGAATAAGTATAAGGTTTTTTAGTAGAAATGAAAATATATATTATGAGAAAGTAATAGAGAAGTAAGATTTGTTGAAATATAGCCAAGAAGAAATGAGTAGGTTTACTTGTTTCTTCTATATAATAAAGAAGAATTTGACGGATAAAGGAGAGAACATAATGAATCATACATCATTCCGAGCGATCGTTGTGAACGAAACAGAAAATAAGCAGTTTGTAAGAAACGTTGTCGAGAGAGAAGTAAGTAGTTTACCTGAGGGAGACGTATTAATACGGGTTCATTATTCTTCGTTAAATTATAAAGATGCGCTGTCAGCTACTGGTAATAAAGGTGTTACGAGAACATATCCTCATACGCCAGGTATTGATGCGGCAGGGGAAGTTGTGAGTAGTGAAGATGCTACTATTAAGATAGGAGATCAAGTCATTGTAACGGGATATGATTTAGGGATGAATACTTCTGGTGGTTTCGGAGAATATATTCGCGTGCCGGCATCTTGGGCTGTCCCTTTACCAGAGGGAATGTCATTAAAGGAAAGTATGATGTACGGAACAGCAGGTTTTACAGCGGCTTTATCAGTATATAAGCTTATGAGAGCAGGTATAACACCTAGTATGGGAGATGTTTTAGTAACGGGTGCTACAGGTGGCGTAGGGAGTGTAGCTGTAAGTATTTTAAGTAAGTTAGGATTTAATGTAGCAGGAGCAACAGGGAAAATGGAAGAGGAAGAGATGCTACTACGTCTAGGAGCGAAAAAAGTGATTCATCGCGTGGAATTGAATGATGAATCAGGAAGACCTATGTTAAAAGGGATATACGCCGGGGTTATCGATACTGTAGGTGGACATATGTTAGAAACAGCTTTAAAAATAGTAAAGTATGGTGGTTGTGTAACGACATGCGGTAATGTGGCAGGCCAGGAATTACAAACAACGGTATATCCGTTTATTTTGCGAGGCATAAGCCTTGTAGGAATAGATTCTGTGCAATGCCCAGTAGGTGTAAGAAGAGATGTGTGGGCGCTTTTAGCGAATGAATGGGAAAATAAAGAGTTACAATCTTATACAGAAGAATGTACATTAGAAGAGTTAGATGAAAAGTTTACACTTATATTGCAAGGAAAGTTAAAAGGAAGAACGGTTGTAAATATGAAATGAAAAAAGAGACGCTCAAGTTAGCGTCTCTTTCTTATTATAATGATTGTTTTAAATTGATTTTACCTTGTTCACCTAAAACACCATCAGCGATATTTACAGCGTGATCACCGATACGCTCTAAGTTACTTACCATATCAACGAAGATGATGCTTGCATCACCTGAACAGCTACGTTCGTTCAGACGTAATACGTGACGTTTACGAAGAACACGTTCCATTTGGTCAATTTTACGTTCTTTCGCAATAACAGTTTGAGCTAGTTCAGTATCGAAGTTTGTTAAAGCTTCAACTGCATCTTGTAATGTTGAAATTGTTAACTCAAGCATTTCATTTAGTTCAGCTAGTGCTTCGTCTGATAGAGAAACACGGTTTGAAATTTGGAAATCTACAAGTTCTACAAGGTTTTCTACATGATCACCGACACGTTCGATATCTCCCACGACACCTGCTAAAACAGAATGCTTTTCAGAGTCTGTTGGTGAAAGTGGTTTTTCTGATAGTAAAACTAAATACTCGGTAATTTTTTTATCTAAATTGTTAATAGCGCCCTCTAATTGAGTAGCCATATCAGCGTGTTTTTTGTCTTGTGTATTTAAAAATTGGTTTGCTTCTTTTAGTCCGTGTAATGAAAACTCAGCCATACGGATGATTTCTTTTTGAGCTTCTGTTAAAGCGATAGCTGGAGATTGCTCAATAAAGATTGGATTTAAATGTTGCGGTTTGAAATCAATAGCAGAGTCTTCACCGCGAATAAGTTTTGTTACAATCCATGCTAATACAGCGATGAACGGGAATTGGATCACTGCATTTGTTACGTTAAATGTTCCGTGTGCAAATGCAATTGTCATTTCTGGATTTAAGTTTAATGATGTTTGGAAATATTGAATTAAGCTTGTAAACGGTACTAATAAAATCGTAAAGATAATTGTACCGACGATATTAAAGATAACGTGAACTAATGCTGCACGTCTTGCTGCAATAGAAGTACCGATTGCTGCTAATACAGCTGTAATTGTTGTACCGATGTTATCACCGAATAATACAGGAAGGGCAGCTTGTAAATCGATTGCACCTTGACCGAATAGTTCTTGTAAAATACCGATTGTCGCACTTGAACTTTGTACAATTAAAGTGAAGACTGTACCAACAACAACTCCTAAAATTGGGTTGTCACTCATGCTAACTGTTAATTCCTGGAATGACTCTAAAGAACGAAGAGGTTTCATACCTGCGCTCATTAATTCTAGACCGAAGAATAACATACCAAAACCGAATATAACTTGACCTAAAGAATGTACTTTTTTATTTTTAAAGAAGAATAATAAGATAGCTCCAACTGCCATAATTGGAAGTGCGTATTCTCCGATTTTAATTCCGATAATAAATGCGGTAACTGTCGTTCCGATGTTCGCACCCATAATAACACCAATTGCTTGTCTTAATGTCATAAATCCGGCACTTACAAGTCCGACTGTTAAAGCGGTTGTTCCTGAACTTGATTGGATTAATACAGTAACTAACATACCTGCTAATACACCCATCAGTGGGTTTGTTGTAAAGCGATCTAGAATATCGCGAAGACGATCTCCAGCTGCTTGTTGCAGTCCATCGCCCATGTATTTAATCCCGAATAAGAAAATACCTAATCCACCAATGAACTGGAAGATCATATCTTGAACATTATATTCCACGCATTCCACTCCTTAAATTTCATGTACGATGTAATTATTAACTGAACCTTGAGGCACTGTAAACGGTTTGCTAGTAAAATTTACACTAAATTTACAAAGAGAAGAAAAGTTTACAATTCCTTAAAGAAACAGCTGTATTTTATTGGTTTTCATCCTATATAAATCTTAATTTTGTAAAGAAATCAAACTTTTTAGAATAGTGTTGTTCAGTTGAATATGAAGGAAAGCGTCTGCGAGTTCATCGTATATTTTTTGATGAAAGTTAAAAAAATATGTAGGAAAATGCATGTAGTTTTATAACATTGAAAATACGATAAAAAAGCCACTGAAATTATCCAGCAGCTTTTTCTCTGTTTTTATCTCCATGCTTTTGTTTCCTTACATTTGTTATGTAAATGAACAGGAAAGCAATAAGTAGTAGAGAGGAATAGCGATATACAGTTGCGTAGTTTGTAAAATGTGCAATGAATCCAAATATAATTGCGCCAGCACCAATTCCAAGGTCAAATGCTGAGAAGAATGTAGCGGTAGCGACGCCTCGTCGGTGCGGTGCTACTCGGTCGATCATCCATGCTTGCAGTGCAGGTTGAATCGCTCCAAAGCCACTTCCGTAACATGCTGCTGCAATAATTAAACTCGGAATAGTAGTTGTGTACGACAACAAAATAATACCTGTAAACGTAATAATAACTCCTGGAATAATGACAAATGTGTGACCTTTTGCATCATATAACTTTCCAGAAAACGGACGAGTGACAGCAATTGCAAGTGCATTAAATAAGAAGAAGAGACTTATATCAGCAATTCCGACTTCCGTAGCAAATAATGTAATAAAGCTCCCGATACCTCCGTACATTAATGTAATACATAATATTAATAATGAAGGAAGTAAAGCTTTGCGCTCAATAAATCCATCGAGAAAGGTACCAGATGTTTGCTGTGGTGGTTGCGGCGATTTTTTGATTTGAAGTAGTTTCGTTAATATTAATGAAATAATCGTGCAGGAAAGTGCACATAAAAAAAGAATTGTGAAGTTATATGTTTGCATAAGCCAAAGTCCGATAAGTGGACCGAGCGCCATTGCAATCGTTCCAGAAAGGCCGAAATATCCCATACCTTCACCGCGGCGAGCTTGCGGAATTAAATCTGAAACGACAGTTCCATATGTAGTCGTTGTAATACCAAAGCCAGCTCCGTGTAAAATTCGAACGGCAAGCAATAGGAAAACGGTTGAAGCGAAAAGGTAACTGCCCATAGCGAGTAAACAAATTGCAGTACCAATCATTAAAATGATTTTTTTGCTGAACTTTTGCAAGGCATTTCCCGTTAGCGGTCTAACAAAAAGTGCTGCAACGGTAAACATACCGACAACTAATCCGATATTGGAACTTGTGCCGCCAATTTCTTTCACATAAACAGGCAAAGTAGGAATTAACATTTGAAACCCTAAAAACATACATAAGTTTGCTAGAATTAGCGCAACAAACTCTTTCGTCCATAACGGTTCTCGTTTTACGAGTATTGCCTCTCCCATATATTCATCCCCTATATAAAATTTCTCTGTTCTTTCGAGTATATGTATTGGTCAATGTAACAGTCAAGGAAGGTGCCTTGAAAACGTATAACAATTTTCGAGGTGGAAAAACTGACAAATTTGTGTAAAAGCTACACAACTATGAAAAAAAGTTGTAAAGTATAGATGTATAGACTTGTGGTTGTTATGAATGATAGAAATTGTTTTTTCTTAAAAGAAAGCGGATTCAAAAAGTAGTGAACGAGAAGGGGATATATACTTTTTCACTACATATATTTGAAAAGGTTTACAAAACAATGAAGAAAGAGGCGTGTACATATGAGACGATTAGGTATTTCTATTTATCCAGAACATTCAACAGTAGAGAAAGATAAGGAATATTTAACATTAGCAAGTAAATACGGATTTACACGTGTATTCACATGCTTATTGTCTGTAGATGGAGAGAAAGAGAAAATTATAGAAGAGTTTAAAGAAACGATCTCTCATGCAAATGCATTAGGGTTCCAAGTATTAGTCGATATTAGTCCATCTGTCTTTACACAATTAGGTATTTCATATAACGATTTATCGTTCTTCCATGAATTAGGTGCGTACGGTATTCGTTTAGATGTTGGATTCTCTGGTTTAGAAGAATCAATTATGACTTACAATCCATATGGCTTGAAAATTGAAATTAATATGAGTAACGGTACGAAATATGTTGATAACATCATGAGCCATAGACCAAATCGTGAAAATTTAATTGGGTGCCATAATTTTTATCCGCATCGTTATTCAGGATTATCATACGATCATTTCATTAAATGCTCGAAACAATTTAAAGATTACGGTATGAGAACGGCTGCTTTTATTTCATCATTTGATGCAACATACGGACCTTGGCCAGTAACAGAAGGATTATGTACGTTAGAGCAGCATCGTGAATTACCGATGACAACACAGGCGAAGCATTTGTTTGCGACAGAATTAATTGATGATGTGATTATTGCGAATGCGTATGCATCAGAAAAAGAATTAGAGGCATTAGGTGCATTAAATAAAGAAAAACAAACTTTTGATATAGAGTTATATGATACAACAACAGAATTAGAAAAAATTATTGTATTAGAGGAACCGCATTTTTATCGCGGAGATGTATCTGAATACATGATTCGCTCGACACAAAGTCGTGTGAAGTATAAGAAAGAAGAATTCAAACCACATAATACACGCGAAATTAAACGCGGAGATCTTTTAATTGATAATGAACAGTATGGTCAATATAAAGGTGAATTACAAATTGCTTTAAAAGATATGGTGAACACAGGAAAAACAAATGTAGTTGGCCGAATTGTGGAAGAAGAAATTTTCTTATTAGATTATTTACAAGCATGGGATAAATTCGGGTTTACATTAAAGAAATAGATTAAATAAAAAAGGAAAAAACTACTGACCTCAGCAGCTTTTTCCTTTTTATATAATTGCGAGAGGAAGAGCTATGACAAAGGTGTATCAGCGATTAGTTTCTATTTTAGAGGAGTTTTTAGAAGAGAAATCGATGTTAAATCGAGCTTTTTTAGCGAGCCGTTTACATGTATCAACGAAGACGATTCAAAAAGATATAAAATTATTAAATGATATATTGGAAGAAAACGGAGCGAAAATTGAATCGCAAAGAGGGACTGGATACGAACTAGAAATTATACAAACGAAGAAGTTTGAAGAGTTTTGCGTGGGGCTATTTCAAAAACAGACGGAAAAAATCCCAACTTCTTATGAAGAAAGGATAGCGTACATTCTGCAACGTATTTTAACGACAGAGGGATATGTGAAGCTTTCACAGTTAGCAGAGGAGATTTATGTAAGTAAATCTACTGTAAATTTAATTATGAAAGATGTGACAGATATATGTGGTCGTTATCAATTACAAATTGAAAAGAGACCGTATTATGGTATACGTATTGTGGGAGAGGAGTTTCATATTCGTTCTTGTTTATCACAATATGGTTTACCGCGTTATGATCATACGCCGTTTCATGAGCAATTTGAGCAGAGTGATACATATGTATCGTTACCTCATATACCACTTATCCGTTCGGTTATATTAAAGTATATCGAGGGAGGAACGATATATTTATCAGATATAGAGATTGATAATTTAGTCATTCATATTGCGATCGCGTTAAAGCGTTGTGAAGATCAACATTATATGAAAGGGCTAAATAAGGAACAAGCTGAACTTATCATAAAGAAAGAATATACAATTGCGAAAGAGATTGTAGGAGATTTAGAGAAAGCGTTGCATCTTTCATTTCCCGAAGAAGAAGTTTTATATGTAACGATGCATTTATTAAGTACTGCTGTTACAGCGAAAGATCGTTATGAAAATGTGGAAGAGTTATTAGGAAAAGATTTATATGCATTCATGCAACATATTCTTTTTAAAGTCGCAGAAGAACGCAATCTTATTTTTTATTATGATGAAGAATTATTATTTGGATTTGGTGTTCATTTAAAAACGTTATTAAATCGTTTGAAGTATAAGTTAAATACGAGAAATCCTCTTTTGGCAGAAGTGAAAAAGAATTATCCGTATGCTTTTGAAATTGCGGTTCTCGTTGGAGATATAATTGGTGAATATACGGGAGAATCAATTCCAGAAAGTGAAATTGGTTATATTGCGATTCACTTTGGCGGAGCGATGAGTCGTTTGCAGGAACAGAATCAAAAGAAAAGATGTTTATTAGTTTGTGCGACTGGTCAAGGAAGCGCCCAGCTATTGAAATATAAAATTTTATCACAGTTCCGAGATAAATTAGAGATTGTAGGGATTACAGGCTATTATCAATTGAAAGTAGAAGATCTTTATAAAGAAAAGATAGATTGTATTATTAGTACGATTCATATACCAAGTGGTTTGCCTGTACCTGTTATAAAAGTAAACTCAATATTTGATGATAAAGAGATTAAGTCAATCGGTCAGCAGTTGTTTACGCATGTGAATACTAGTGTGCAGCAGTATATAAAGGAAGATTTAATCTTTTTAAATCATAGTGCTTCTACGAAAGAAGAGGTTATCCAATTTTTATGTAAGAAAGCAGTTGAGAAAAATTATGTACCAGAAAACTTTTATGACTCTGTTATGGAAAGAGAGAATACATCTCCTACAGCGGTTGGGAATTTAGTTGCGATTCCACATCCGATGCAGTTATTAAGTGAGAAAACATTTTTGATGTTTTGTACACTTGATAAAGCGGTTGACTGGGGAGATAAGAAGGTACAAGTTATTATTTTATTTAGTGTAAAGCGCAATAATAATGAAGATTTACAAAAGCTTTATGATTTTTTATATGATATTATGTCTAGTCAAAGTGTGATAGAGAAATTAACGCATGTTGAAGTAATTGAAGATTTCCAAGAAGTATTACTGTCTATATAAAAAGTATGTAAAAACTTCCGTTATACAACGGAAGTTTTTTATGTTTAATTGTATGCGTTTTCATAATAAGATAACAATATAGAAAAAAGATAGCTTGGGGGAATTTAAAATGACTGATATGCAAACTCCATTTGCGTTAATTTTACATGGTGGCAACGCGAGAAGCGCGTCACTGGAAGCAATTGCTTTTGCAAGACAAGGAGATTTTAAGAATGCGAGTGAAAAGATGACACTTGCTAGTGAAGAAATTTCAGCAGCTCATCGCATTCAAACTGACTTAATTCAAGAAGAAGCAAGAGGAAATCATGCAGAAATCAGTTTGCTGTTAGTGCATGCACAAGATCATTTAATGAATGCAATTACAGTGAAAGAACTTGCTGAAGAATTTATCGCTCTTCATAAACGAGTGGAAGAGAAAGTGACAGTATAAGATGTACATTTTATTATGTTGTGCAGCAGGCATGTCAACGAGTATGGTTGTAAGGAAAATGCAAGAAGAGGCAATGAAACAAGGGAAGGATTATAAAATTAAAGCAGTTGATTCAGAACTTGTGAAACTGGAAATAAAAAATGCTGATGTTGTTTTAATCGGACCACAAGTGAAGTATTTGTTTCCAGCGGTACAGTTCCTTGCGAACTCATACGATATACCGGTCGCAATAATAGAACAGCGAGACTATGGCATGTGTGATGGTTTAAAAGTACTGAAACAAGCAGAACAATTAGTTTTAGCATAATTATATTTTTTTAAATATAAACATTATAATGTTATAACTTTATTTCATTCTTTCGTAGTAAAGAGAAAGAGGAGGGGTATTGATGAATGGTTTTATGAGTTTTATGGAACAAAAGATTATGCCAACAACGCAAAAGATTGCAGGACAACGACATTTATTAGCAATTCGAAACGGAGTTATTTCTACATTGCCGTTAACGATTGTCGGATCATTTTTCGTTATCTTTTTAAATTTACCAATTGATGCATATATGGAGTGGATTGCACCGTTTCGCCATATTTTAGATATTCCATTCCGATTTACAGTAGGACTAATGGCGTTATACGCAGCATTTGGGGTAGGAGCTTCACTCGCGAACTTTTATCAGCTCAATCAGTTAAGTGCAGGGTTATTATCTGTACTCGCCTTTTTACTAGCATCAGTTGAACCAATTCAAATTACGAAAGCTGTACCAGGCGTTATTGATGCAGGTAGATACATTTCAGTAGGAACATTAAGTGCAACATCTTTATTCGGAGCAATCGTTACAGCTTTAATTGCAGTAGAAATTTATCACTTTATGATTAAGCATAATATCTCGATTAAATTACCAGATAGTGTACCACCAGCAGTTTCAAATTCGTTTGCAGCATTAATTCCAACTTTAGTCGTTATTCTTTTATTCTGGGGTATTCGTTACGGTTTAAAATTTGATGTAAATACAACAATCACATATTTAATCGCACCACTAAAATCAGTATTAGTAGGAAATAATTTATTCGGTGGTTTATTAACAGTATTCTTAATCGTGTTCTTCTGGTCATTCGGTATACATGGTCCTGCGATTTTAGGACCAATCATTCGTCCGATGTGGGATTCAGCAATTCTTGAAAATATGGAAGTATTCACAGCTACAGGAAATGCACATCAATTACCAAACTTATTTACAGAGCAATTTATTCAATGGTTCGTATGGATTGGTGGATCAGGCTCAACGTTAGCTTTAGTTATTATGTTTATGTTCTCTAAATCTAAGTTCCTAAAAGAGTTAGGTAGATTATCATTTGTGCCAGGTTTATTCAATATTAACGAACCGATTATTTTCGGGGCACCAATTGTAATGAACCCAATCTTAATTATTCCATTCGTTATTACACCGTTAGTGACAACGACAGTATCATATTTCGCAGTTGTTTCAGGGATGATTCCGCTGATGATGGCGAAATTGCCATTTACGATGTTAGCACCAATTGCAGCGGTTATTAGTACGGACTGGACAATTATGGCTGGTGTACTTGTACTTGTTAACTTTGTTATCTCATTCGTTATTTACTATCCGTTCTTCAAAATGTATGAGAAACAACAAGTAGCAGGAGAGGAGAAAGAAAAATGCTCGGAGCAATTATCATCTTAATTACATTCGTAGCGGGGCAGTGTATTGCGCATTATTCAAAATGGGTACAAAGTAGATCTTTATTAGTTTTACTACTCGTATCAATTTTATTTATCGGTTGCTCAATGGGTGCTTATGTAATGTTAGGATTACAATCACCATACGTAATTATTGTACCAACGATTTTATGTGCAACATGTTTATCTGCAAAATATAGATTTACGAGCATGGCATTAATACAACGTGTGAAGGAGATGCAAAAGCATGGAGCGTAAATTAGGAATTTCACTTTATCCAGAGCATTCAACGAAAGAACAAGATATGGCATATATTTCGGCAGCGGCACGCCACGGTTTTTCAAGAATATTCACATGTCTTTTATCCGTGAATCGTCCGAAAGAAGAAATTGTAGCTGAATTTAAAGAAATTATTAATCATGCAAAAGATCATAATATGGAAGTTATTTTAGATGTAGCTCCGGCGGTATTTGATCAACTTGGTATTAGCTATAGCGATCTATCGTTCTTTGCAGAGTTAGGTGCAGATGGTATTCGTTTAGATTTAGGTTTTGACGGATTAACAGAAGCGAAAATGACAAATAACCCGTACGGCTTAAAAATTGAACTGAACGTAAGTAATGATATTGCATACTTAGAAAATATTCTTTCGCATCAGGCGAATAAATCAGCTTTAATTGGTTGTCATAACTTTTATCCGCAAAAATTTACTGGTCTTCCGTATGATTATTTCATTCGCTGTAGTGAACGTTTTAAAAAACACGGTATTCGCACGGCAGCGTTTATTACGTCACATGCAGCTAACATCGGTCCATGGGATATTAATGACGGACTATGTACGTTAGAAGAGCATCGTAACTTACCAATTGAAGTACAAGCGAAACATTTATGGGCAACAGGGCTAATCGATGATGTGATTATCGGAAATGCTTATGCGAGTGAAGACGAGTTAGAGAAACTAGGAAACTTAAACCGTTACATGTTACAGCTAAAGGTACACTTTGTAGACGAAGCGACTGAAGTAGAGAAGAAAGCGACACTGCAAGAATTACACGTAAGACGCGGCGACATAACAGAATATATGGTGCGCTCTACAGAAGTGCGTAAAAAATACAAAGACTATGACTTCCCAGTGCGCGAAAGTGTATTACAGGAAAGAGGGCAAGTTGTAATTGGTAACAACTCATTTGGTAAATATAAAGGCGAACTACAAATCATTCTAAAAGAAATGCCGATAGATGAACGGAAAAATATTGTCGGTACAATTGCAGAAGAAGAGTTATTCTTACTAGATTATGTAGGAGCTTGGACACAGTTTACTTGTGTGGAATAGGGAAGGAGAGGATGCTATGGCATCCTCTTTTTTCTGTTGAAATAGTAATCTATCATATATAAAATGCAAAGAGATAGATTTAATTTGGACGGGAGAGAAGGAGAAAGAATGAAAGAATCATAAAAAAAGAGTCGGTCTCATTATTGAGACTGACTCTTTTTTTTAATTAGTTTAAAACTTTCACTGTAACTGTTTTACGTCCCCAGTTACTAGATGTTCCTTTATCTGGCATTAAAACGTCAATTTTATTTCCTTTAATAGCTCCACCAGTATCACCAGCGATTGCTACTCCGTAACCTTCAACCCATACTTTTGAACCTAATGGAATGACACTTGGGTCAACTGCAATTAGTTTCATGTTTGGATTAGCTGTTAAGTTATGGCCCATAGCTGATTTTACTTGGTCGCCTGCTTTATAACCATTTTCAAGTGGATCTGCTGTGTAAGCTGTTGCTACAACGCGTAATTCACGAGAAGATGATGGTGCACTTGTTTCAGTTTCTTTTGCAACAGGTTGTTGTGTAGCAGGTTGTTGAGCTTTAGCCGCTTCACGAGCTTTAGCTGCCTCTTGAGCTTTAGCCGCTTCACGAGCTTTAGCTGCCTCTTGAGCTTTAGCCGCTTCACGAGCTTCAGCTGCTTCTTGAGCCTTAGCTGCTTCACGAGCTTTAGCTGCTGCTTGAGCTTTAGCCGCTGCTTGAGCTTCAGCTGCTGCTTGAGCTTTAGCCGCTTCACGAGCTTTAGCTGCTTCTTGAGCCTTAGCTTCTGCTTCAGCTTCAGCCGCTGCCTGAGCTTTAGCTTCTGCTTGAGCTTTAGCTGCTTCACGAGCTTTAGCCGCTTCCTCGGCTTTAATTGTTGCTTGAGCTTCAGCTGCTTCACGAGCTTTAGTTGCTTCCTCCGCCTTAGCTTTAGCTTGCGTTTCAGCTACTTCACGAGTTTTAGTTGCTTCCACTGCTTTAGCTGTATCTTGAACTTTCGTTGCTTTTTCAACTTTAACTGCTGGTTGAACTTTAACTGGAGCTTTACCTGTTAAGTAAGGAACATGAACATAAGCTGTTTTTCCGTTATATTCAAATTGGATCCAATCATTTTCAACTTGGTGTGTTGTTTCAATTACATCATCTTGTTTTAATTTACCAAGAATTTCTGAGTCTGTGTTTGCACCAGCACGTACGTTTAATACGTTTGCTGTTACGTAGTAAGTGTCTTTTGTATAGTCAGCGCTAATGAAAGCTTCTTTACCGCTGTTTAATTTCACTTTTGACCATCCGTTTTCTGTATGTAAAACGTTAACTTTATATCCATCTAATAATTTTCCTACAACTTTTGATTCAGTAGTTGGGTTTTCTCGTACATTTAGTACATCAGTCGTTACGATTGTTTCTGCTTTAGCAGATGTTGTGAAAATCCCAAGACCAAAAACCGCTGCTGTTGCTATACCCATAAATTTTTTCATAATAGCCTCCATTGCATTTGTTTTCGTTGACCTCATTATAGCAACCATTATTTTCTTATTTGCGAAAAACATAAAATTACAAAGCTTTCGTAACGGGTCATTAATATTCTGTAATAATTCCAGGAATATCCTAAAAGCGCTTTCTTATAGCTTATAGGGGAGGTTAGAGCATATGATGCATAAAAAGAAGAGTATTTCAATTTCTAATAGGTTAATAATGTTTCTGTAGTGTTACGTAATCATTTCTTAATTGTTACAAAAACGGATTATCTTGCTGTTGGAACAGGTGGTTAGTTATGTAAAAATAACTATTTTTGCTGTGGAGGAATATAAATGAGGTGAAATTTAATAAAAAATCGCTATAATTGTTACAAAATAAGTCGAGGTATGGAAAAAATTACGCCTTGATTTCAGTCTGTCACATATTATTTTTGTAATAATAGGATTCTATAATAGCTTTAGTACTTTGAAATAGTTAAAGGTATGTATAACGTGAAACATATATAATAGAAGAAACACGATTTAATAGATAAAGTGAAACTTTAATCAGTGGGGGGTTCTTCATCCCTCACTGATTATCATCCCTCACCAATCGGGCTGCCCATTAAAGCGGGATAAATAAAAAAACGTAGGAGTATAAATTCCTACGTTTTTGTTTATTCATATCGTAAACATTCAATTGGATCCAGTTTTGCAGCTTTGTTAGCTGGTAGTAGACCGAATATAATACCAATTAACATGGAGATACCTACTGCAAGAAGTCCAAGTTCTTTTGAGACAACGAGTGGCCATCCGGCAAAGATTGAGACGATCCAAGCGAAGAAGATACCGAGCATGAATCCAATGAAGCCACCGAGTCCTGTTAAAATACAAGATTCAATTAAAAATTGTGTTAATACTTTACCACGTGTTGCACCAAGTGCTTTACGAATACCAATCTCACGTGTACGTTCTGTTACAGATACAAGCATGATGTTCATTACGCCGATACCACCAACAAGTAAGGAGATAGCAGCAATACCACCGAATACCATTTTCATCATACCGATTGATTCGTCTAATTGCTTCGTAAATTCACCTAAATCTTGTGCTTCGAATTTATGCTCAAATTTAGGAGCTTTCATTTCGTTTAAAACAGAAACGGCTTGTTTTTCTACACTTTTACGTTCTGTCGGAGAGGTCATTGTTAATCTTACAGAGTCATACTCATTTACTCCTGAAATGACAGGCGCGTTTTCAAGTGACGTATAACCTTCAGGCATAGGCATTCCGAAGTCGTTTTTCGTTTCGTATACACCGACTATTTTATACGGCTTTCCTTTTATATCTGTGTATTGATTTGATTCCCAACCATTACTAAATAATTTGTTGAAAGCTTCTTCATTTAATATAACAGCAGGGATTGCTTGGTTTAATTCGCTGTCGTTTAATTCACGACCGTGAACTAATTTTATTTTTGAATCTGTCATAAAGGCGCCTGTTCCACCTTTTAAATCAAGATTTACATCTTTTGAACCAGCAGATGCTTTTACTTTCATACTTACATCTGGATACACATCTTTAACGCCTGGTACAGTTTGAATACGGTTTAGCATATCAGGTGTGATTTTGGCGCTATCTGTTCCATAATCAGGGTTGTTGTAGTAAATCGTTACTTCATTATCTTTTCCTTGGCCTAATTCTTCTTTAAACTTTGCATTTGTACCATCACCCATTGAAATGATAGTAATAATGGCACTAATACCGATAATAATTCCTAGCATCGTTAAGATAGAACGCATTTTGTGGGCAAAGATAGAGGAAAGGGCCATGCGTATATTTTCACTCGTGTTCAAAATTAACCTCTCCAATCTTGGACGATATTTCCGTCACGAATTACAATTTGACGTGCTGCAGCTTCCCCAATTTCACGATCGTGGGTAATCATAATGATTGTTGAGCCTTGTTTGTTTAATTCGTAAAAGAGGTCCATAATTTGTGTACTTGTTTTCGTATCAAGTGCCCCCGTCGGTTCATCGGCTAAAATGAACTTTGGATTATTTACGATTGCACGTGCAACTGCGACACGCTGTTTTTGTCCACCTGATAATTCGTTAGGTAGGTGAGTAGCGCGATCGGCTAAACCTACTTTTGTTAAAGCGGCTAATGAGCGCTCACGTCTTTCTTTTTTATCAACTCCAGCGTAAATAAGAGGGAGCTCTACATTTTGAAGTGCTGTAAGTCTCGGTAATAACATGAAGTTTTGGAATACGAATCCGATCTCTTTATTACGAACGCGTGCAAGTTCTGTTTCAGACATGTTTGAAATGTTTTGCCCAGCTAGTTCGTACGCACCTGTCGTTGGTTTATCTAAGCAACCGATAATGTTCATTAATGTTGATTTACCAGAACCAGATGGTCCCATAATAGAAGTGAATTCTCCCTGGTTCAGTGTTACGTCAATGCCGTGTAATATTTGTACGGATTCTGCACCATTTTGGAAAGATTTCGTGATGCCTTTTAAGTTAATCACTGGGCGACAACCTCCATACCATCTTTTAAGTCTTTTTCAGGTTTAGAGATAATTTGTTCTCCTTTTTTCACACCAGAAACTTTTGCTTCGCTATCAGTCTCGAATTCAACAGTAACGGCTTGTTCTTTCGCTTTACCGTCTTTTATAACGAAGACAACATTTTTGTCACCTTTTTTCACGATGCTGCTTTTTGGAACAATCGTACCAGTTGCTTCGCCAGATTTACTTGTTACGTAAACGTGGAAGCCGTTTTGTAATTCTTCACTATTATCTAATGTGACAGTGAATTGATAGTTAGAAACTGTTTTGTTTTCATCCATGCTCTTTAATGGTGTAGAACCGATTTCTGTTACTTTTCCTGTCCAAGTCTTACCAGCGACCGTTTTTGAGGAAACAGTTACTTCTTGCCCAACTTTCATACTAGCAAGCTCATATTCAGAAAGTTGGCCTTTTACTTTAAATGGACCAGCGTGACGAAGTGTAATGCCACTCATACCTGTTTTTTCATCAGCAGTTTTTACGATGTCATCAATTACGCCATCAGTAGGGCTCGTTACAGAAAGTGTGTTTACTTTCTCTTTTGCCGCTTTAATCATCTCATCAGCTTTTTCAACTTCAAACTTCTTCATTTCAAGTTGTGATTCTAATTGTTGTACTTCAATTTCTGATGCTTTTAATGCTTCAGCAGGAAGGCCTGCATTTTTATCTTTTTGTAATTTTTGTTTCGCTGCATCAATTTGCTTTTGGAACAATGTTACTTCTTTTTGTGCGATTTTCTTTTGCATTTCTGCTTCTGTTACACCTTGCTTCGCAGTTGGGTCATTATATTTAAAAAGGAGCTGACCTTTTTTCACTTCATCACCTTTTTTTACAGCTAATTCATACGTACCTTTTGTTGGATCGAATGAAATTGTTTCGATGCCGTTTGGAATGACTTCTCCGCCAAATTTTTGCGCGTTTTCAATTTGTTTTTCTGTTACTTTATATCCGCTATATGCCATTGCTACTTCTGAACTCCCGCCAGCAAATGCAAAGTATGACCCAGCTGCAATTCCGATTGCTACTACACTAGTAATTAACACTTTATTTTTCTTCTTCATCTATTTATCACCTTTTCGTTCGTTTTAGTATCTACATTCAGTATAGAAGAGATGAAGAATCTGACAAATCGTTTTAGCTTACAATAACCTTACAGTTTTGTAAGGTATGAATATGTAAATGTAAGGTAGAGCTTGTCCCAGTGTAAGCAAATGAATTGACTCGTTGTTTCTTTCTTACAATAATATTGTATGAAGGAGAGGAGGAAGGAAGATGGAAGCTTATTTTAGTGCACATCCATTAAAACCGTTTATTCCCTACTCAAGGCAACATGCCATTATATTATTTATTATGTTGGTGGGAATCGTTTTTTTATATCAATACCAAGATGTATTACGTCAAAATGAGTGGAATATAACGGTTCGATATGCGATTGCATTTTTATTTATAGGGAGTGAAATTGGACTGCATATGTGGGAGTGGAAAGCAGGGATTTTTGAGCTAGCCACTTCATTACCGTTTGAGTTATGTACGATTAGTTTATTATTAGCGTCGATTATGATTATAACGAAAAGTTATCGCATATATGAGATTGTATTTTTCACAGGAATTATTGGTGCATCACAAGCCATTTTAACACCGAACTTGCAGTATGCTTTTCCGCATTTTCGATTTATGGAATATTTTATCGCGCATATATTGCTCATTTGGGCACCGCTCTTTATGACTTGGGTAGAAGGGTATCGTCCTACATTACAATCTATTAAACGTACGATGATATTTTTAAACATATTGATTCCGATTGTTTCGTTTGTAAATTACAAAACAGGTGGTAATTATATGTTTTTAGCTCATAAGCCAGAAACAGCTTCATTACTTGATATGTTAGGGCCGCATCCTTACTATATTATTTCATTAGAACTCGCAGCGCTTATTGGATGTTTTATTTTATATATGCCATTTGCGAAAAGAGAAAAACAGTTACACAAAGAATCGTTAGGGTCATAACCTAGCGATTTTTTATATATTAAATATTTACAATTCAGAAAATTAAGAATAAAATTAAGGGGTAAATTATAGAGAGAGAAGGGCGAAAATGGTCAAAAAAGTATTTTTGAATGGGATGGAAGTGACGTTTCAATTTCTTATTTCGATTTTGGGTATTATTTGTTTAGGGACATTGCCGAAACTATTTTATGGATTTGAGCTGCATGCATCACAGTACATAAAGAGTTTACAAGAAGTGTTTGTGAATTTAATGGACATCTCCAATTTTAAATATGTGGGAGATAAATTTTTATTTCCACAGTTGTTTGTCCATTATAAAGAAACAATTATTATATTTTTAGCTGCTTTTTTCATTTCATTATTTGTAGCATTTTGTATTGTTTATGTAATTATGAGTAGTTCACCGCGTATACAACATCGCATTAAATCATTTCTTATCCTCCTAGAATCCATTCCAGACATTCTTCTTATTTTAGTATCACAAATTTTAGTTGTATGGTTTTTTAAAAGAACAGGTTTTTTACCTTTTCAAATTGCTTCAATTGGAGGCGAGTCGATTAGGGGGTTGCCAATATTGTGTTTGAGCATCCCGACTACGATTATGTTTGTAAAAATGATCGTGCTTCGTTTTGAAAATGAACTAGAAAAAGATTATGTACTATTTGCTAAGGCGAAAGGGCTGGGGCGCTTTCATATTTTAAATCGCCATATTTTACGAAATGTGTTGCTTAGTACATTATTCTTTGCGAAAACGAATATCTTTTTTATGTTATCTAATTTATATATTATAGAATGGATTTTTAATACGGGTGGTATTTTTATGTTTTTGAAATCGTATGAGAGTATTAGGGTTGAGGTTTTCATCGTTAGTGTGCTGCTTATTTATATTCCGATTTTTATTTTGTTTAAATTGTTTCATTATCTCATTCCAGCTGCGATGAAGGAGAGACTATAATATGTGGACGTATATAAAACGCGATAAAAGATTTTGGATAAGCATTGGGTTTCTTCTCCTATTAGTTCTTTTGAGCATCGGAAATACGATATGGAATGATGGACAGATTAAAAAAGTTACGTTGCAATATGATGCGGCTGGAAATCCAGAAGTGCCACCGTTTTCACCTTCATTACAATTTTTATTTGGGACCGACCGGAAAGGGTATGACCTGTTACATTTAGTCATTGAAGGCGCAAAGTGGACGATTGGTATCTCTATTTTAATTGCGGCACTTAGAATGGTAATAGGTGTGTTTTTCGGTGTCGTCCTCGGAACGTACATAAAAAGAGGATTTTCAAAAATCGAGGCTTTCTTTGATAGTTTTACAGTCATTCCAACAGTTATGATTGCGTATTTCTTTCTTCGATCTATAAATAGCTTTGGAAGTGGAGAGGAAACAACAACTTTTTTTGAAAGAGCTTCGTTTCAAGTGGTATTACTTGTAATGCTTGCGATGCCGGTTATTGCACTGTATGTTGCGAAGGAAGTACGTAAATTGAGAACCGAAGAATTTATTGAAGCTGCGTGCATATTAGGTGGATCGAGAAGGCACATTGTTATAAAGCATATTTTCCCGCATCTTTATATGACGTTTATACTTGTATTTTTTCAGCAGTTTACGCAAACTCTTACCATTTTACTGCATTTAGGGCTACTGGAAGTATTCTTTGGTGGAACAGTTCAGTTTTTCGGACCGATAGAAGAAATAGAATCTTACACGCATGAATGGTCAGGTTTAATTGGAGTATACTTTAGATCATTAACAGTGAATCCGTGGATTCCGCTTGTTCCCATTACATTTTTTGGACTTACTATTTTTTCAGGAAATATGATTGTAAAAAGTATAGAAGAGGCGATGATGAAAGTAAGGTTAGGAGGAGAGATAAAGAAGGACGCTATAGAAGAGGAACAATCTGTTGTGCAGTCGAAAGAAGAGTTATTTACTTTTAAACATACGATGTGAAGAACCTAGGAAACTAGGTTCTTTTATTTTGTTATATTACAATATCGTAAGAGAGATGTAATGAAAATCGATAGGGGAGAAATACAATTTCGTATACACTTCATGTATAGAGAAATGCGAGAGCGGGTGAAGGAATACGATGGATTTTTTAGAAGTATCAAAACGTAGTATAAAACGAAATATGAAAGATTATTTTCTATACTTTATTTCATTAGTAGGCAGCATTATTATTTATTTTACATTCGTATCGATTAAACGAAATGAAAGTGTAGCAGCTCTTTTAAAAGAGTCGGATAAAGTGGAAACGACATTTACGTTTGCACAAATATTGTTAATTATCTTTTTAACGATATTTATTTTTTATTGTAATAGCTTCTTTTTGCGAAAGAAGAAAAAAGAAATTGCGCTATACAGTTTATTAGGTATCCGTAAAGAAGAAATTGCGAAGTTACTTTTTTATGAAACGTTATTAGTTGGTGCTGCGGCAAGTGTGTTAGGTATTCTTGCTGGTTTATTTATAGCGAATATGTGCGCAGGGCTTCTTGTGAAGTTAATGGGAAGTGCGTTTACGTTCACATTTACGATTTCATTTTTATCTATAGTAGAAGTTCTTATAACGATAGGTGCAATTTTCTTTATTGCATCATGGAAAAGTAAAAAGTTAATTTATGAGCATCGTTTAGTTAAATTATTATATGGTGAAAATCAGAAAGAAGAGGCACCTACGTATGCAAGTAAGAAGGCAAAGCGAGCAATTGTTTTATTAATTACAGGTTATATCATTGCGCTACTTACACAAGTTTTTGGGTTTGGAGCCATTTTTATTACAGGTTTACTGATTTTTGGTTGTATTGTAAAAGGTACGTTTTTACTATTTGAGCAATATACAGTGAAGTCACTCCATAAAATAAAGAGAGATAAAACGAAATATTGGAATGGAACGAACATTTTATCCATTTCTTCATTGTTCTTCAGAATAAAAGGAAACGTAAAGATGCTTGCGCTATTATCTTTATTAAGTGCGGTAACATTATGTACCATCGGAATTAGTTCTAGTATGTATTATGGAGCGCAGAAGACAGCGGCATTAATGAATCCAGTTAGTTATGAGTATGTAACGACTGGAAAGGAATTAGATAAGAAAGTTAGAGAAGAAATTCAAAAACATGAGTTAGCAATTAAAAATGAAACGTCTGTAGCGATGCTTTCTATGCAAGGGAAGATAGATGGAGAACAAATATTAACTGGGTACTTAATAGGTAATGGCAATGTACAAATTATAAAAGTGACAGATTATAATAAATCAGCTTCTAAGTTAGGTAACAAACAAGTTATTCTCGGTTCTGAAAAGGAAGTTGTTTTATTAGATCCGTATAAGTCGTATAACATAGAAAAGAATTCGCTTGAAGGAAATAATGTGTCCTTTGAAGGGATGAAGGATGATATTACAATCGTTGACCATCGAGAGGAAACAGTTGTTAGTGCGAAACTTGCACCAGTGGGGCTTGTTGTTCGAGATTCGTTATTTAATAAGTTGCAGAAAGGAAAGAATGTTTCAACAGTTAGTGGATTTATCGTTGAAGGAAACGGTAATAGCGAACTAACGAAAGAGCTAGGGACAATCATTCCTAAAGAAGTGAAACTCCAATCATTTGAGGAGGCGAGCCAATCTGAATTGCAAGATGGTGCAGTGTTATTATTTGCTAGTGTATTTTTAGGGATTGTCTTTATTTTGGCAACGGGTTGTATTTTATATTTTAAACAAATAACAGAAGCGATGGCAGAGCGACCAGCGTACGGAATGTTAAAGAAAATTGGACTAACGAAAAGGGAAGCAACAGAGTCAGTAAGAAAGCAAGTAGGGGCAATTTTCGTAGTACCTTTACTACTTGCAATATGTCATACGTTCTTTGCATTTTTAAGTTTGATGGGCTTTACAGGAATGTTTGAATATAGTCTTCCTTTATTAGGCAGTATAGCGGTGTATATCATAATCTACTTTGGTTACTATATGTTAACGGTTCGTTCGTATACAAATACTGTATTTAGCGATAGACGATAAAAAGAAGCAAGCATGGATTTCATGCTTGCTTCTTTTCTTTATTTTGTAGAAACTTCACCTTCAGCTTCTGTTTGCGGAATAAAGTATCCAATGATACCACCGATGATTGCGGGTATGATCCAGCCAATCCCTAAGTTATAAAAAGGAATGGTGTGTACGATATTAGCGATAAAGGTTGGTATCATTTCCACATTATCCAGTGCATGAATACAGCTAATAATGAATGCTGCGATCATTGCTCCGATGTAGACAGAAGGTTTACGTTTCGTATATTTATCAATAAATGATACGAAAATTAAAATGATTGTAATTGGATACAAAATGATTAATACAGGTAATGTAATTTTAATTAATAAACTTAAACCTAAGTTTGAAATCACGAAGCTAAAGATACAAACGTATAGTACGAGTTTCTTATATGAAACATTTGTTAGTACTGTTGCGAAATAGTTGGCGAATGCACTTACAACACCAATTGCTGTCGTTAAACAAGCGAAGATAATGGCGATACTTAATAAAATATTACCGCTTGTCCCAAAGAATTGATACATAACAGTAGCTAATAGTTGACCACCGTTTTCGAATTGTCCTAAGTTGCCGTTGGAAGCGCCAATATAACCGAGTAAGAAATAAACAATTGTTAAGAATAGAGCTGCAATGCTCCCGCAAATAATTGTATATTTTGCAATCGATTTCTTCTCTTGTATACCATTTTGGCGAATTGCATTTACAACAATTGTTGATAATACAAGTGCCCCAATTGCATCTAACGTTAAAAACCCTTCAAGAAATCCTTTGAAAAATGGAATGTCTTTATAGTCACCAACAGGTTCTGTAAATGTTCCTGGTGAAAGAATCGCTTTTGTTGCCATAATTGCAATAATTCCAAGTAAAATTGGCGTTAATATTTTTCCAATATGATCTACTAATTTTGATGGATTTAATGATAAGAAGTAAACGACTGTAAAGAAAATCGCGCTAAAAATTAACATAGAATACCATTGGTCCGGGAAAAGTGGTGCGATCCCAATTTCGTAAGATACAGATCCAGTTCGTGGAATAACAAATAGTGGGCCGATTGAAAGATAAATAATGATAGCGAATATTGCTGCGAATTTTGGATGAACACGGCTTGCTAAAGTGTTAAAACTACCACCGGCAAGGGCAACAGCAACGATAGCTAGTAAAGATAAACCGACGTCTGTAATAATAAAGCCTGTAATGGAGACCCACATATTTTCTCCAGAAGAAAGACCGAGAAGGGGCGGGAAAATCATATTACCAGCACCGAAGAAAACTGCGAATAGTAATAAACTAATCGAAAGTATTTGCGCTGGCTTTAAAGTTGTACGCATATAAAGAAAATCCTCCTAATGAGTGTTTTTGTCGAAAATTCAAATAATTTGTCGAGTAACTGTTACTATTTTAAAGGTCTGATGACTAGAAAGCAATAGGGAATTTTGAAAATATTAAAAAATAATACATTAAATCGAATAAATATACTATTTATATGTTTAATAAGGAGGATTTAATTTTAAAGGTAAAAAAACACATATCGCTAGGATACGTGTTTTAAAAAAATATTTTTTTATCACGTTCTTCTTTTAAAATTTCAACTGCTTCTCGGAAACGTTGTGAATGGACGATTTCACGTTCACGTAAGAAGCGTAGACTATCATTTATATCTGGATCATCGGATAAGTTAATGAGCCATTGATATGTTGCTCGTGCTTTTTCTTCAGCCGCAATATCCTCGTATAGATCGGCGATTGGATCACCTTTAGCCTGTATATACGTTGCAGTAAATGGAACACCAGCTGCATTATGGTAATGAAGTGCACTATCATGATCAGCGTAATGAGGATCAAGTCCAGCAGCTTTCATTTGTTCAGGAGTTGCATCTTTCGTTAGTTTATAAACCATCGTAGCAATCATTTCAAGGTGAGCAAATTCTTCTGTACCAATATCAGTAAGTAGACCAATAACTTTATCAGGAATTGTATAGCGTTGATTTAAGTAACGTAGTGCAGCAGCTAGCTCGCCATCTGCACCGCCGTATTGCTCAATTAATAATTTTGCAAGTGCTGGATTGCAAGTTCCCACTTTAACGGGGTATTGTAATTTCTTTTCATAAATCCACATAGTTTCTCTCCTTTATATTTGCCATGGCCAAGGACCTTTGCTCCATTCCCAAGGGGCATTCGAATAGCTGTTTCCAAACTGTTGGAGTGGTCCGTACTTTTCTTCCATCTTTTGTTTTAATACTCTCCGTTTATAGGAAAAGTCATTAAATTGGTTAATCGCAGCGATGTCATCTGGATGTGTATCTAAATAAAGCGTGAGTTCAACTAGCACAAAGTCCAGTTGTTGAAGCTCCAGTAAAAGCTCATAGTATTCTTCTGGTAGCGATTGATTCACGTCAGTAGTCACCGCCCTTTTTTATAAGGATTTTCATAATAGTCATAAAAAACAGGCCATAAAGTCCCTTTTTGCAATGCTTCTTTTGGTGTGAATTGCGGTAAGTTTGGCGGTTGAAAGCCTAAAAATAAATTAGGAGGAGTAGAATAATATTTTTTTCCGATAGGAGGACAAGGATCGAGAGGACTATGATAGGGCACGAATGATCTCATATATTTATTCACGAATAAACCTCCTTACATGTTCATTACTACGTATTGTATTCAGACATAATGAGCATTTATGACACATATAAAAAAGTAATAGGTACGGGGGGAATGACTGTGGAGACTGTGAAACAATTCATTGTATTGGAAGTAAAGAACTTAAAGGAGACTCTGTATTTTTATGAAGGGATTTTAGGGATAACACCTAGTTCTGAGAGGCCACAATTAGATGTTACAGGGGTTTGGTATGATACCGATTCAGCGAGAATTAGTTTTGTGATGAATCGCAGTTTGGGCGGGCGTGAGAAGAGTGTTACGGACTCAGTTGATGTTCTAACATTTTCAATTTCTAACATAGAGAACGTAAAGAAGAGGTTAGTATTTTATAAAATTGTCTATACAGAAAACAAAAGTGAGAAGAGTATTGTAGTACAAGACCCGGATGGATATAAACTTCAAGTGATAGAGAAGAATGAATAGACGGAGGGGATTTAGTGGAGAGAAATTATGAAGAAAGTGCGTTGTTTGAGCATCAATTTTGGCTAAAGGTACTTACTGATCATTCACAATTTTTACTGGATGCATTAGCTCCGAAGGAAAAAGAGGATATAAAGAAAGCAATTTACTTTGTTGAAACATTTACGAATTTGTTAAATAAAGTTCGGAATGTAAATCTGATGGCATTCTCAAAAGAGGCTGAACAAGCTGCTAAGGAAATTCGGGCGTTTAAATTAAATATTATACAGAAGCAGTTGGAAGGGAAAATTACGATTCATTTTACGCCAACTTTTATTAATCATATGGTAAACGAAGTGGAAGAGTATATAACAGTTTTAGAGTTTTTGAAGAAAGGGGAAGTTCCGCCTGTTTTTCATGAACTGCATTATCATCTCGTTTGGTTAACGGATGCGGCTGGTCATGCGGGTTCTATTTCTGGTGGGCTAGATCTTGTTGAAAAAAGATTGAAAGAGAAAAGCGAAGAATTTACGAAGCATTTTGAACAATTTTACTTAAAGGCAGTTGAGATGACTGGGTATTTACGAACGGAGCTTCATCATTTTCCAGCATTAAAGAAGTTTACAAAAGATGTTTCACTTGAATTGAAATTATTTTCACATTTTTTACATGAAGTGGAAGAACTCGAGTTATCGAATGAAGTATTAAGTGTATTATCAGCTAGAATGGCAGATCATATGGCAAGAGAGGAATGTTACTACTTATTAAAACTAGCTCAATCGTCTGGAATTGAAATGCCGAAATGTAATCCGCTTTAAAGAAAAAGAGGTCAATTTTATTTGGCCTCTTTTCCTTTTTTATTTTCTCTTTTTATTTTTGCTTGTTCAATGCTTGCCTGTAATGTCTCCATAATATTAATGATGTTCGGAGCTGGAGAGATTGTTTCAGTTTTTTCCTGTTGTTCAATTTTATTTTCGATTAATTCGGTAAGGGCTTCTTTATATTCATCTGTATACATTTCTTGTTCAAAAGGATTTGTAAGGTGGTGGATTAAATTAATTGCTGCGGTGAGTTCTTGTTTTTGGATAGGATAATTTTCGTTACTTGGTAAGTTAGGTGTACTTGTTATATCGCGAATTTCATTAGGATAGTGAATGGTTTGTAACATAAGTCCATCTTCAAAGTTACGGATAATAGCTAAATGCTGTTTTTTTCTAATAGAAATATGAATAAGCCCAAGTTTATTTGTGCGTTCAAGAGCTTCTTTTAATAATAAATAGGATTTTTCATGTCCTGGGGTAGGACCTATAAAATAAGAACGGTCATAAAGAACAGAATCGATTTCGTTATTTTGGATGAAAGATATAATACGAATGGATCGTGGTTCGTGAGC
The DNA here is from genome assembly GCF_058792175.1 of Bacillus sp. EB106-02-03-XG38. Classification (NCBI taxonomy): domain Bacteria; kingdom Bacillati; phylum Bacillota; class Bacilli; order Caryophanales; family Bacillaceae; genus Bacillus; species Bacillus sp. EB106-02-03-XG38. The sequence continues at coordinate 870,697 of NZ_JBYTED010000002.1, read as the reverse complement.
TTTTTGCAACGCAGCTAATTCCTTTTCATCCATAATAATGTATTTATGAGGTGCATATTCATAGGCTTTTACAATATCTGTATCATCAATTTCTTCATCCGTACAATTAGGAGCAAATTTTTTATATTTAATAGGTGTTAAGCATTCTTTATGGAGACTTAAAAATTTTATATCGTTTTCTTCTACGGTACTGTATAGTTTGATTCCTATATTTAATAGTCCAAGTGAAAGTGCACCTTTCCAGACGGTATGCAAATGAAACATCTCCTTTCGTTCAAAAATGGTTATGTATATTATGAGATAGTAAGAAATTTCCTATACGTTTTTTGTTTTTTACGGAAGGGCTTGGGATATAAAATATATTGACAAGCCCTCTGAAATATTTTAATGTGAGTGTATAAAATTGTGTATAAAGGGGAGTAACTTATTACAATAAAGTCGTCATTACAGGGAGAAACCCTCGGCTTTATTGGCAACGTTTCGTTGTTAGTGAGACCTTTACCAGCAATGGTAGAGGCCCCTTATTGTCTTTTTTAGGACCCTTACCATATTTGGTAGGGTCCTTTTTGTATACAAAGAGAGGAGAAATTATAATGAAAAAACTTATTAGTAGATTAAGAGTTGTATTTCATGTCCGTCGTTTCGTTCCGTTCCTATTTGACTTTTTTACTTCAAAAGAGGTTTCAATAAAGAAGAAAATTTTATCTATTGCCTTTTTAGTTGGGTATGTTGTAATGCCGCTCGATTTAATTCCAGATTTCCTACCGTTTATCGGTATTTTAGATGATATTGGAATTGTGTTATTCATTTTGAACCGAATTGTAAAAATGGCGCCAGTGCAATTACAAGAAAAGCATAACGTAAACGTAGGATAGGAGTTAAAAATATGGAGCAAATTATTTTAGATATAATCGAGTTTTTAAAGCAGTTTTCTTATTTTGGAGTTGTACTAGCATTAACGTTTGAATTTATTCCAGCAGAAGTCGTTTTGCCCATGGTTGGGTATTGGGTGTACGAGGGAGATATGAATTTTTGGTTAGCTGTATTAGCTGGGACACTCGGCGGAACGACAGGGCCATTAACCTTATACGCACTCGGTTATTACGGTGGTCGTCCTCTATTAATAAAGTACGGGAAATACTTCTTTATTAAAGAAGAGCAAATTCAAAAAGCAGATGATTTCTTTGAGAAATATGGACCAGTGGTAGCATTTGTTGGACGCTTTGTACCGGGAGTTCGAACGCTTATTTCTGTTCCATGTGGTATGGCGAAAATGAACATATGGAAATTTAGCATATATACATTTGTAGCAATGTTCCCGTTAACGACTTTATATGTCTATTTTGGCATGAAATTAGGTCCGCATTGGGAGAAGGCTGCAGATGTTGTTGGGCAATATATGCTACCTATATTAGCAGTCGTAGTTATTGTTGTAGGTGGTATATTAATCTATAAATTTATGAAAAAAAGAAATAGAACGGAATCTATCTAGTCATTCGTACAGGAGTTGTCTTATTTTTTGAAAATAGATGAATAGTACAGGCAAAAGACTCTGAAGGACATACACATATAAGGAATAAGTAAGAGAGAGGGGAAACTTCTATGTCTTGTGAATGCTCAGGGGCGGCATTAACGTGTTGTCCAGATAAAAATTATGTACAAGATAAAGTGTGTAGTCCGTGGTCTGCTACTGTAGTTGCAACAGCAATTGATAATGTTCTTTATACAAATAATATTAACCAAAATGTAGTTGGTACTGGTTTTGTTAAATATGATGTTGGTCCAGGTCCAATTACTGTAGAAGCGCTTGATTCTGCTGGGGCTACAATTGATACACAAACATTAAACCCAGGAACGAGTATTGCTTTCACGTATCGTCGCTTTGATAGTATACAAGTTGTGTTACCTGCAACACCTGCTGGAACGTATCAGGGAGAATTTTGTATTACAACACGTTATTCACTTTCATAGCAGAATAGGAGAGAATCAAAATGGGAATGAGAAGTTCCGGTTTGTCTTGTTGTTCTAATAAAACACTTGTGCAAGATCAAGTATGTACAGACTGGTCTATTACAGGTGCTGGTACTCAAATTGTATATACGAATAATATTACACAAGAAGTATATGGTTCAGGTTACGTGAAATATGATGTAGGGGCAGCTCCGATTACAGTTGATTTTTTAGTAGGTGCTACAGTAGTTGATACAATTACTGTACAACCACAAAGTAGTGGTACTTTCACTGTACGATATTTTACGACTGTCCGAATTACTACGACAGGAACAACTGTTAATCAAGGAGAGTTTTGTATTACTGTACGTTATCCAATTTCATAAAAAAGCATACCGTAAATGGTATGCTTTTTTTATTAAGGAAGTAATGAAATTGGTATTCTATAAGCAACATGTAAATTGGCAACAGTACTTACCTTCTAAATATAGTGAAGGATTACTTTGTATATTGATAATCCTGACTGACTCTAAGTCTTTTCCTGTGTACGATATTGTATTACCAGGAAACACAGTGAAAACATTAGTTACTGCTCCAACAATTTGAATTGTAATTGCTTCTGTGCTGCTAGTACTATTGTAAACCGAGACAGTACCTGATATAAGTAGTATCCCATCACTTTGCCACAGTATCATTGATTGTAGTGCATCTTTGGTAGAGGGAATGGTGTTGTTAGTTATGAGGAAATTCCCTGCAAATTCATTAGTTACTCGCTCACAACTTGGATTTGGAGGAGGGGACGGTGGACAAGGATCTGGACAAATGATAGATAAAGGAGCGAAACAGCCAATATTTTTTTTGTTCTTCAATACAACCCCTCCTTTTAAGTTGTCTTTTACTATTATTAAATGTAGAAGCATGGCCGATGTGTTAAAAAAAGAAGGAAATGTTAAAAATTAAGATTGTCTAATAGGCTAAAACCTTAACTTATCATTAGTGTTATAGAAAAGATTATATGTGAATAGTCATAGGAAAAGAATGATCAGACTCTTTTAGACAAAAGGTGGTTGTATACAATAGTACGAGGAATGTTGGACTTAACTTCTAATTAACTGTATATTTACAAAAATCTAATAAAATTCATTTGTTATTTAAACGAAATTAACATGTTTTAGATAAAATAGCCCTTGTAATGAATCAATTATTATGAGGAGGATTCACGTGGAAAGAACAGCTTTACGAAAAGTAAAAGGTCTTATTGGATTATTAATGGTTTTTGTATTAGCATTCGTATCATTTCCGTGGAGTACATCAGTCGAAGCGGAAGAGAAGAAGCAAGAAAAGGCACCAAGTGAAAAGAAGATAGTTTTTCCAGTCGTAAGTGATGTACATATTAAAAATAGTGGAACGGATGATACGTTTCGCTGGAAACGAGCGATTGAACAGCTCAATACGCTTGCACCAAAGCAAGATGCGTTTGTTATCGTAGGTGATTTCACAGATACAGGATCTGTGCAGCAATATGATCGTTTCATGCAAGTATACAATGAAAATGCAAATAAAGATGCAGTACGCATGAATTCCCTAGGAAACCATGATTATTGGAACGGTTTATCTGTAGAGGGGGCACAGAAGCGTTTCTTAGAAAAAACGGGCATGGAATCAATTTACTATCATAAAGTGGTGAAAGGGTATCACTTCCTTGTTATGTCTCCAGAGAATGGGACAACTCATGGGTATTATTCAGACAAGCAAATTAATTGGCTAAAAGAAGAGATGGCAAAAGCACAAAAAGATGATCCAGAAAAACCAATTTTCGTATTTTTACATCAGCACATTAAAGATACAGTATACGGTAGTCAAGAATGGGGAACGCAAGATAGTGCAAAAATTAATGAGGTATTAAAACAATACCCACAGGTTATTACGTTTTCAGGGCATTCGCATTATCCGTTAGATGACCCAAGATCAATTCATCAAAAAGACTTTACATCAGTTGGTACATCTTCTGTAAGTTATATGGAGGTTGAAGGTGGTAAAGTACAAGGGAATATCCCATCAGGCGCAAGTACATTAAGTCAAGGTTTATTAGTAGAAGTGGATGATAAAGAAGTAACGATTAATCGCCGTGATTTCCATACAAATTCTTGGACAGGCGAACCGTGGAAAATTCAGTTGCCATCAAAGAAAGAAACATTTACACATGTAGAAGATCGTGATAAAGAAAAGCCTTACTTTGCAAAAGATGCGAAGTTATCAGTATCAAATGTAACAGAAAATGCAGCAACAGTAACATTCCAGCAAGCGTTGGACAACCTTCTTGTTCATTCTTACCGTGTACAAGCTAAAGATAAGCAAACAGGTGAAATAAAGAATAAATTGTTAGCATTCTCAGAGTTTTATCGTGATCCAGTACCGAAAGAGTTGACATTTACACTTGCAGGTTTAGATGGCGGGAAAACATATACACTTGAAGTTGTTGCGATTGATTCATTCGGCAATGAAAGTATACAGCCGTTAACAGCAGAAATCACTACGAAAAAAGATAATATTGACCCGAATGTGAAAGTACCGAAGGCAGATGTTTTTGATGTGAACTTTGCAGATGGTACATTTAAAGACAATTCATCATTTGGTACAAAAGGTGATGTTAAAGGCAATGTGACTATTGAATATGATAAAGCATTGAAAAAGAATGTTATGAAGCTAAATGGAAAAGTAAATACATTTGGATACCTTCCGTTTTCAGCAGCACAAAAAGAGAAAGTAGCAAATACGTTTACGTTAGAAACTGTATTTTCAATGAATGAACTCCGTGGACAAGGTATTTTACAAAATACAGAGAGCGGCGGAATTGGCTTTGAATCTACAGGAAGTGGTTATGTAGAATTATGGGCTCATATTGGCGGTAGCTATAAGCGTGTTGGCGTTCAATTAGCAGCAAATAAAACGTACCATTTAACTGGAACGTATAACGGCAGTGAAGTAGCCATTTACGTAGATGGTAAAAAAGTAAATAGCCAGCCAGCTACAGGGAAAGTATATCACCCGAATGTACCATTTGCACTTGGTGCAGACCCTGATAGCAATGGGAATGGTGGTATTCCGTTAAATGGACAAATTGCGCTTGCGAAATTATATAGTAAAGCGTTAAGTTCTTCAGAAGTATTAGCAGCGTATAATGAGTTTTCTAATCGTACGAAGTTAGAAGAAGTAAACGCGTTATATGAAGAGCTTGGAAAAGTAAAAGAAGTGTTAGCTGGTACGTATGAGTTTGGTGATAAGCCAGGTCAATATTCAAAAGAAGCATTTCAAGCACTAGAGAAAAGCTATAGTGCTGCAAAGCAAGTGTTTGAAAATGTAGCAAGTACGGGAGAACAAGTTGTTCAAACGTATAATGAATTAAAAACAGCTAATGTAACATTTGTACAATCAAAAGTGGCAGAAGAACAACTGAAAACACCGAAAGAAAAATTACAAATTAATATTGAATCTGCAAAAGCAGTAGTGAAAAAAGCGCAAGCTGCAAATGTAACGGACGGTTCAGTGAAATCATTGAGTCAAAAAATTACAGTGGCAGAATCTGTGTTAAAAGATGCGAAAGTAAAAGATACACAAGTAGAAACGATGAATCGTACGGTAGAATATGCAATTTCACTCGTTGAAAAAAGCATAAACAAATAAGAGAGAAGAAAAAGAAGCTTATCATGATAGGCTTCTTTTTTGTTATACTAAAAGTAGCATAGAATGAAGGAGCGGATAATTTGGAAGAGAAAAAGCTGAAAAGAATTCTTGAATATGTATGGATCGCGGTTGTGCTCCTTGTAGGATATTATTTCTTAAAAGAAAAAAGTATATGGGTTCTATTTTTAATGACGTTTTTATTAGCGGGTTTAGGCACGCTATTTATTAACTTCTTCTTTGATAGTTTAAATGCATGGAAGAAGAAAAAGAAGGGAACGAAGTAAAGGAGGGAATATATGCAAAAGTGGAAGCTCATATATCAGGTGATTATTTTCTTAGTGCTTGTAGGTATTGGAATTATTAAATACGGAACGCCAATCGGAAATTGGGCATCGTTTACAGCTTGCATCGGCATATTTTTCATTTTACAATCGTTAACGAAAAAATATAATCGTACAGAAAGATAGCTCGCCGTTTTACCGGCGAGCTATTTTGTTATGCTTTTTTCTGCTCATCATTTGTTTTTTCAGTAGCTAAATGACTATGTTTTCTAGAGTAGAAGAAATAGAAGCATAAGCCGACTATAAGCCAAGCTATAAAGCTAATCCACGTCGTTTTAGATAAATTAACCATCAAATATAAACAGCAAAGAATTGCGACAACTGGTAATACAGGTACGAAAGGTGTACGGAATCCGCGTTTTAAGTCAGGGTGTGTTTTTCGTAAAATAAGTACCGCACAGCAAACGAATGTAAAGGCTGTTAACGTACCGATGTTCACTAAATTAGCTAATACGTGTAGATCTAAAAGTCCTGCTAATAAAGCTGCAACAAAGCCGGTGATCCACGTGTTTAATAAAGGGATTTTCACTCTGTTATTTACACGTGATAGCGCTTTTGGAAGTAGACCGTCGCGGCTCATCGCATAAGAGACACGAACTTGTCCATACATAACGACGAGGAGAACGGTTGTCATTCCAGTCATCGCTCCAACAGCGAGTAGTCCTGCAATTGTATCTTCACCAACGAAATGTAAGGCAAACGCAACTGGATCAGAAACGTCTAATTGTGTATACGGAACCATACCTGTTAAAACGAAAGATACAATCATATATAAAACAGTACAAATAAGAAGGGAACCGATAATGCCAATTGGTAAATCACGCTGTGGTTTTTTCGTTTCTTCCGCCGCGGTTGCGATTGCATCAAAGCCTAAGAAGGCGAAGAATACAGTGGCAGCTCCGGTAATGATACCGTCGTATCCGAATGGAATGAACGGCGTCCAATTTTCAGGTTTTACATATTTCGCGCCTGCTACGATAAAGGCGATAATAACAGCTAACTTAATAAGAACCATAATATTATTAATGCGTGCGCTTTCGCGTATACCGAAACTTAAAAGACCAGTAATGAGTAGTAAAATACAAACAGCTGGTAAATCAATGAGGCCACCTTTTCCTACGCCAGGGGCCGAGGCGATTATGGCGGGTAGATGGACGTTAAATCCTTGTAGTAAAGATTGTAAATAACCAGACCAACCGACAGCTACTGCGGCGACTGCAAGTAAATATTCTAGCATTAAACACCAGCCGACGATGAAGGCGACGACTTCTCCGACTGTCATATATGCGTAAGTATACACACTTCCTGAGACTGGAATAGAAGAAGCAAATTCGGCATAACAAAAGGCTACACAAGCACAAGTAAATGCAGCAATAAGGAATGATAGCATAATACCAGGACCAGAATGTTTCGCTGCGACAATACCTGTTAATACAAAGATCCCTGTCCCAATTACGGCGCCAATTCCTAAAAACGTTAAATCAAGTGCAGTTAATGTTCTATTTAACTGCCGTGGTGATTCAGTACTAAGCGCTTTTTTTCGTAATAATGACTTCACTTTGGACTCTCCCCCCGTTTTTTCATTTCCATAACTGCGAATATAGTAGGAGCCCACTAGAAAAGAGTATGTAAGTAAATGGAGGTACAGTTATGGTATATAATTTTTAAAATTGCTGGATTAATCTTAATATAATTCAGAATATTTTGTCAAATAAAAATGTGACAAATAAAATGCGAACGAATAGGGGAAACTACTGGCAGGAATGGACGAGGGTTAACGACCCACTCATTAAAGTTAAAGTAGGAGCAGATGCTATGTTATTTTATTTTGAACTTGTTGTCATTTTACTTTGTACGAAATTAGCTGGCGATATTAGCGTGAGACTCGGCCAGCCTTCTGTACTTGGTAAATTAATTGTCGGTATTATTATCGGTCCAGCTGTACTCGGTATTATTAATAGCTCTGAATTAATTGATGAACTGAGTGAGATTGGTGTTTTACTACTTATGTTTATGGCAGGGCTTGAAACTGATTTAGAAGAGTTAAATCGGAATTTGAAATCGTCATTTGCAGTCGCGGCTGGTGGAATTATTTTTCCTTTCATCGGTGGTTATGTAACAGGATTGTTGTTTGGATTAATACAATCCCATGCCATTTTTTTAGGTTTATTACTTTGCGCAACGTCAGTTAGTATTACGGTGCAAACGCTAAGAGATTTAGGGAAAATGAATACGAGAGAAAGTACAACGATTTTAGGTGCTGCCGTATTTGATGATGTTATCGTCGTTATTTTATTAGCGTTTGTTATGAGTTTTTTAGGAACGCAAGATGTGAATATAACACTTGTTATCGTAAAGAAAATTATTTTCTTCGTCAGCATAGTTTTTATCGCATGGAAAGTTGTTCCGTGGATTATGAAAATGCTTGTACCGCTTCGTGTGACTGAGGCATTAATTAGTGCAGCTCTTATTATTTGTTTCTCTTTTTCGTATTACAGTGAAATGATGGGAATTGCAGGTATTATTGGCGCATTTGCAGCCGGAATTGCCATTTCTCAAACAGAGTATAAGCACGAAGTAGAACATAAAATTGAACCGATTGCGTATGCGATATTTGTACCGGTCTTCTTCGTAAGTATAGGAATGGAAATTACATTTCAAGGCATTGGAAGTCAGCTTTGGTTCATTATCATTATGACGCTTATTGCCATTTTTACAAAGTTAATCGGATCAGGTTTAGGAGCAAGACTAACAGGGTTCAACCTTCAATCTTCTATTAGTATCGGAGCGGGGATGGTATCGCGTGGTGAAGTAGCGCTTATCATCGCTGCAAATGGACTTACGGCAAATTTATTAGCGAAAGAAAATTTCACAGCGATTGTTATTGTTGTTATATTGACGACGATCATTACGCCGCCGCTTTTGAAGAAGTATTTTGTATAGAGAGGAAGAGCTTATCTCATGTAGGTAAGCTCTTTTTTTATTTGGAAAAGCAATGGTCATATAGCGTGAATAGGTTGTAATTATGGTAAAATCTACGTATATGATAAGTCGAGGGGAGAAAATGTGTGAAGATTACGAAGGGGAAGGTTATCGGTGTAATCACACTTATTGCACTATGCATACCATTTACCGCATGGAAAGAATCAAAAGTGAAAGAGTTTCCAGTTTCTATTTTTTCTTCCTATGTAGAAGACGAAAACCAAAAAGACTATAAGTACACTTCTTTTGTACCTGACTTTGCGATTTGGATAGGTGGTTGGGAGAAACAGAAGTCTGAAGGTGAAATAACGGCATATAAAAAAGGGGATCGAACTGTAATCGTTCACCATCCTCCTGGCGATGATGGTTTTTATCTTTTTGAAACAAGAGAAAATAAATGAAAGCAACCGTAAGAAGTGGAGGTTAAATAGTGAAAGCTTCAACGTTACTATTTAAAATTGAAAGTAATATGGATCAATTTTCACCAGCTGAAAAGAAGGTTGCCATGTACATAATGGAGAATGCAGAGATTGTTCCGAACTTAACGACGAAAGAAGTGTCAACGAATGCAGGCGCAAGTGAAGCGAGTGTTGTTCGCTTTTGTAAGTCGATTGGTATTGGGAGCTTTAAAGCATTTAAAATCGCACTCGTTCGTGAATTAACGATTGCTGATTATAATATTAATGATTTTTCAGTGATGAATACGGAAGATGGACCGTACGACTTGTTTAATAAAGTTACGTATGTGAATAAAGCTGCAATTGAGGCGAGCGTTACGGCTATAGATAAGAAGGAGCTGGAGAAAGCAGCGGACCGTATTGTAAATGCAGATAAAATTATCTTTTACGGAGTCGGTGGATCAGCTACTCCGGCGATGGACGGGGCTTATAAATTTACAAGGCTCGGATTTACAGCGATGATGCTATCTGATTTTCACATGATGTTGCCGCTTGTGACGAATTTAAAAGAAGGCGATATATTTGTGGCAATTTCAACATCTGGTCGTACGAAAGATGTACTTGAAATGGCGCAATATGCGAAGAGACAAGGTGCAACAGTTATTGCGATTACGAAGCTTGATCAATCATCGCCGTTATATAAAGAGGCGGATATTCGTCTTTGTATGCCAGATGTAGAACAAGATCACCGTATTGCAAGCATTGCTTCGAGAATGACACAACTCAATATGATTGATGCTTTATATGTCATCACGTTTAATCGCATTGGTAATAAAGTGCTAGATCAATTTATGGAAACAAGAGAAGAAGCTTTGCGATTACGGAAGCTAAAATGAGAAGATGGGGAAACCCATCTTTTTTTGCATACGGACGGACATAAATTCGTCATGAAAAGAAATTAAATTTCATAAAATAATAAAGTAATATTGATTTTAAATTTCTTGAAGTTATAATAAAAGTATGAAATTAAATTTCAAAGTAGGTGGTAATATGTTAGAAAATTTATCGACAGAACATCGTAATGAGAAGACGATGAATTTAGATGAGATGAGCATAAAAGAAGTGTTACAAAGTATGAATGAAGAAGATCGAACTGTTGCGTTAGCAGTTGAAAATGAAATAGAAGAAATTGAAAAAGTTGTACAGATTGTTATTAAATCCTTTGAAGATGAGGGCCGTTTAATTTACATTGGGGCTGGTACGAGTGGCCGTTTAGGTATTTTAGATGCGGTTGAATGCCCGCCGACATTTGGCACAGATGATACAATGGTGCAAGGATTTATAGCAGGTGGATTGAAAGCGTTTACTAAAGCGGTGGAAGGTGCTGAAGACCGCGAAGAGTTAGCAGAAGAAGATTTAAAGAGTATTGGATTAAATGAAAAAGATACAGTGATTGGAATTGCAGCAAGTGGTCGAACTCCTTATGTTATTGGTGGCTTGAAGTACGCGAATAGTGTAGGAGCGAGTACAGCTAGTATCTCCTGTAATAAAAATGCTGAAATAAGTAAATATGCAAACCTAAAAGTGGAAGTAGAAACAGGCGCAGAAATTTTAACAGGATCAACGCGTTTGAAAGCTGGTACAGCGCAAAAATTAGTGCTGAATATGATTTCAACAGCTTCTATGATTGGTGTTGGGAAAGTATATAAAAATTTAATGGTAGATGTGCAATCTACAAATGAAAAATTAGTAGAACGATCAAAACGAATTATTATGGAAGCAACAGGTGTTAGTTATGAAGTAGCGGCAGAGTATTATGAAAAGGCAGAACGTAATGTGAAAGCTGCGATTGTTATGGTGTTATTACAGTGTGAGCATGGGGAAGCACTGCAGAAATTAAAAGAAGCGAAAGGGTTTGTGAAGAAGGCATTATAAAATAATAGGGAGGGGGATTCTATTATGAAGAAAGAAGAGAGAATGGCCAGAGAAATTTCAGAACAACTTGGGGGAGTAAAAAATATTCGCGGCATTGCTCATTGTATGACGAGACTGCGATTAACGCTTCATGATGAACGTAAAGTGAATATGGACCTTTTGAAAAAGGTTGAAGGGGTTATGGGCGTTATTGAAGATGAGACGCTTCAAGTCGTTGTTGGACCAGGGACAGTAAATAAAGTAGCAGCTGAAATGGAAGGTTTAACTGGACTACGAATTGGTGAGGTGGCAGATCATCACCTTGAAGACCTTGGGGAAGAGATGAAGTCAGAGATTAAGAAGAAAAATAATACACCAGTGAAAAACTTTTTAAGAAAAATAGGAAGTATTTTCATTCCATTAATTCCGGGCCTTGTTGCGTCAGGTATTATAAACGGGGTCGCTAACTTTGCGAAAAACGCAGGTGCTGATCCGAATGCAACGTGGTTACAAATGCTACTACTTATTGGCGGCGGTATCTTTACATTCTTAGGCATTTTAGTCGGATGGAATACAGCTAAAGAATTTGGCGGGACTCCAGTTCTTGGGGCAATTGCTGGTATTTTAATTTTTAACCCGGCGATGGCGAATGTGAAATTATTCGGTGAAGCGCTCGTACCCGGACGGGGCGGATTGTTTGCTGTTATTTTTGCAGCGTGGCTTATGGTTGTAGTGGAAAGACAAGTTCGAAAAGCAGTGCCAAATGCAGTTGATATTATTGTGACACCACTCATTACTGTGTTAGTCGTAAGTATCGTAACGATGTTAGCGATTCAGCCGGTAGCAGGTTTCTTATCTGAAGGAATTACAAGCGGCATTAATGGTATTTTAAGTATTGGTGGAGCGTTTGCGGGAGCAGTGCTTGCTGGAACATTTTTACCGCTCGTTATGGTCGGTTTGCATCATGGTTTAACACCGATTCATATGGAGTTTATTAATCAAACGCACGTAACACCTTTATTACCAGTACTCGCAATGGCTGGAGCTGGGCAAGTAGGAGCAGCGATTGCGATTTTTGTAAAAACAAAAAACAAGCGACTTCGTAACGTAATTAAAGGTGCATTACCAGTTGGGTTTTTAGGAATTGGGGAACCGTTATTGTACGGAGTTACACTACCACTTGGGAAACCGTTTCTTACAGCTTGTTTAGGAGCAGCAGTTGGCGGTGCATTCCAAGCAGTTATGAAAACAGCCGCACTCGGAATTGGCGTATCAGGATTATCATTAATTCCGTTAATTGCAGATAATAAATATTTTTTATATTTCCTTGGATTAGTAGTGGCATATACTTTTGGATTTATCTTTACGTACTTCTTCGGATTCAAAGAAGAAATGGCAGAAAACATATAGAGAAAGGGATTCCTTTCTCTTTTTCTATTCATAGAAAGGGAGATTCATATGATCGGAGTTTCAATTTACCTTGCAAAAGAACGAGTAAAGAAGCAAGAAGAGTGGCTAAAAGTAGCGAAGGAAAACGGGTTTACATCTATTTTTACATCATTGCACATTCCTGAAGATGATCCCAATACGTATAAAGAGTTAATTCAAATACTTGGGAAGCAAGCTCTTGAAAATGACATGGAATTAATGGTCGATGTTTCTCCAAAATCGTTACATCATTTAGGAATGACATATGAAAATGTGGAGGAGCTACTGGACTGGGGCATTACTGGCTTACGAATGGACTATGGCATCACGCCGAAAGAAATCGCATGCGTATCTCATCAGATGAAAGTAGCTTTAAATGCGAGTACGATTACAGAATCATTTTGGAAAGAGTTAGTCATAGAAAATATAAAGGTAGGGAATATAGAAGCGTGGCATAATTTTTATCCGCGTCCAGAAACAGGGCTAGCAAAGTCATTCTTACAAAAGCAAAACGAATATTTACATGAGTGCGGAATAAAAACGATGGCATTTATTCCGGGAGATGGTGAAAAACGTGGTCCGCTATATGAAGGTTTACCAACGTTAGAAAAGCACCGCAATATGCGTCCGCTTGAAGCGTACTTAGAACTTGTACAACATTGTGGTGTCGATAAGGTGTTAATCGGGGATATAAGTGGAAGTGTAGAAAGTGTACAAGAGATAGCAAGTGCGAGTAGAGGGGTTATTCCGCTGCGGTATGAGCCATTGCTAGAGAAAAGTGAAGTGTTAAAAATGGTAGAACAGGTGCATACAAATAGACTAGATCCAGCTCGTGATGTCATTCGCTCTGTAGAATCACGAGAAGAGAATAAGGTGGTTGTACAGCCGATGCATACCATTGTAAGAAAGAAAGGTAGCATTACAATTGATAATGAATTGTACGGTAGATATGCTGGGGAGATACAGGTGGTTGTACAGGATTTGCCTGTAGATAAGAAAGTGAATGTTGTTGGAATGGTTGTAGAGGAGGACTTGTCTTTATTGCCGTATATTGGCGCTGGAAAAATGTTTCAACTTTTTTGTGCAATAGAGTAAAAGCTTGAATTAGCGCCATTTTGTAAGAAAACATTATCCGTAAATGGGATAATGTTTTTTGTTTTCTTTAAAAAAGTATTTGACGAATGAAATGAAATACCGTATTGTTTTGACTTGTAAATAAAAGTTTACCATAACAAAACAAAAAGGAGAGTTCAAAATGAACCAATATATTGGGAATTTAATTATTCGCATCGTGTTAGGAGTGACATTTTTTGCGCACGGTTTAGCGAAGTTTCAATCAGGTATTGATAACGTAGCAGGATGGTTTACAAGCATCGGCTTACCAGGTGGTCTTGCATACGGCGTAGCAACTGTAGAATTAGTTGGTGGTATATTATTAATTATCGGTTTAGGCGTAAAATATGTAGGATTGTTATTTGCACTTATTTTAGCTGGAGCTATTGTAAAGGTAAATGGAGCAGCAGGTTTATTAGGAGATGGAAAAAATCCAGGATATGAATTAGATCTTGCATTACTAGCAATGGGTGCGTATTTATTCGTTGTAAAAGCAGAAGGATATGTAGATCGTTTCTTAAAAGAGAAAGTAATGAAAACGAAGTAAACTTATTTATAAATTGTTGACTTGAATCATTATTGTAACTATAATGATTACAACATGTGGGTTAAGAATAAAACAATTTTAATATTTTTTTACACAAGATGTAACTGTATCGATTACATCTTGTGTAAAAAAATAAATAAAACGGGAGGAAGTAACATGCCTAAATCAAATTTAGAAATTATTCGAAGTACATATGAAGGATCAGCTTCTTCGAATGCAAAACATTTAGCAGAAGCCCTCTCTGAAAAAGTAGAGTGGACAGAGGCAGAAGGATTCCCATACGGGGGAACTTATATAGGTACAGAAGCAATAATGAAAAATGTATTTAGCCGATTAGGATCAGAATGGAATGATTATAAAGCGAGTGTAAATATGTACCATGAAGTAAACGGAAAAGATGTAATTATTGCTGAAGGTGTTTATTCAGGAGTTTATAAAGAAACGGGAAAATCATTTGAAGCAGAGTTTGTTCACGTATGGCAGCTGGAAAACGGAAAAATCGTGAAGTTTAAGCAGTATGTAGACAGTTATATTGTTAAGGAATCGATGAAGAGATAATGCTTTTTAAATGGAGCGTAGGCATATGTATTACAATTATGGTAATTATCACGTCTATAGTTGGCGGAAATAAATTGCTGGCATATGTAGAAAAAGAAAATAAAAATATTCAAACCCAGCGAGTAGCAAACGAAAAAGAGAAGAAAGTTGCAGAAGAAGCTTCACAAGTTAGCGAAGGTGAAATCATTTCTACTATGCACAAAATGGTACACCAAAAGGTAAAATCCTCTGAGAAATGGGGATTTGTAGAAATGACAACAAAAGAAATTTATAGCATAAAGAAAGGTATTGAAAATAGTATAGGTTTTCAATATAAAACGAAGCTACTTTCTATTATAAATAGATGGGAAAAAGGAGATTTTTCTCAAACTGTTGAGGAGCATAACTTTTTATGGAGCCTTCAAGGTGGAGATACTGGCAAGGCAACTGAACGTTTATCGTCAGAAGAGGAAAAGCAGTATATAAAAGAAATGAAGGCTAAATAAAAACATCGCCACTTGGAGGACGATGTTTTTTCATTAAGAATGTTTTCGAACGAAAGCTCTAGTTGGTTGAACCGTAACTGTTTTGAAATGAGAAAATAAATAACAGCCTGTGACAACGATCATTGTCCCGAAAATTTGTATCCACGTTAGTTCTTCACCGAGGAAAAGGAATGCTAAAATCGCTGTGAAAATCGGGTTGAAGTTTAGAAAAATCCCGGATGTCGTAGCTCCTAATTTTTGTACGCCAATATTCCAAAACACCATGCATAGAACGGTAGAAATAAGTCCTGTATATAAAAGGGATGTGATGAAAGAAGTGTTTATATTTGTAACAGTGAAGCTCCCTATGTTAAATGGTAGTAATAAAATAACACCGAAAATACCAGAGTAAAGCGTCGCCATGAGCGGTGTAGTTGTTTTTGTTGCCCATTTACTACAAACAGAATAGATTCCCCAAATACAAACTGCCGCAATCATCCATAAATCTCCGCTATTAAAGTGTAATGAAAATAAAAGTGAAAAATCACCTTTTAATAGGACAAGAATAACCCCAAAGAATGAAAGAATCATGGATAGAATTTGAAGTGTGTTTACTTTTTCTTTTAGAAATAATACTGAAAATAGTGCAATTGAAATCGCATTTAATGTAGAAATAAGCCCTACATTCGTTGCGGATGTTTTTTCTAGTGCTAAAAATTGAAAGATGTTAAAAAGAGCGACCCCTGAAATCCCCATTAGTAGTAACGGAAGTATTGCAGCACGAGGTGGAATGATTTTCTTTTCTTTAAACCAAACCATCGGTAATAAACAAACAATCGCAATCATCCATCTTAAACTTGTAAGTGTCATCGGAGACGCGTGATCAACGAGCGATTTTCCAACGACGAAATTTCCTCCCCATAATAAGCTCGTTAGTAATAGTAAAAAGACATAAAAATAAGGCATATTAAAATCCCCTTTGTTGTAATCAATGTGAATTGTAAATAATTTTAGCATTTTTCTTTATTATGTAATATATTCTTTTGTATAATGGTTAAAAGTTGATAATATATTTCGTTTTGAAGGGTATTTACAGAAATACATTCGGTTTTACATAGGTTATAAGTTGCTTTTTCGAATAATCATCGGTAATAAAAAGGGGGAATTTTGATGGAGTCTTCAGTTATTAAAGTGTTAGATGATTTGGACGTACAAATTTTAGATATATTGCAGAAGGAGTCTCAAGTAAGTAATGCAGAGCTTGCGCGACGCGTTAATTTATCACCAGCTGCGATGCATGCGAGAATAAAAAGATTAGACGGAGAAGGATTCATTGATAAGCAAGTAGCCATTTTAAATCAAGAAAAGCTTGGTTTTGATTTGTTATGCTTCATTTTTATGAGTACGAATATTCATCAATCGGATAAGCTTGAAGTGTTGGAGAAAGAGTTAGAAGCGATGCCTGAAGTGTTAGAATGTCACTGTTTAACAGGAGAGTATGATTATTTATTAAAAGTTGCAAATCGTGATCGTAAAGAGCTAGAGCAGTTTATTAGAAAGCTGAATAAGCTTGGGATTACAAGGATACAGACGAGTTTAGCACTTCGTGAAATTAAATATTCGACCGTATTACCGATACGAAATGAGGGACCGAGCATCGATTAGGCTGCTTGGTTTTTTGTTTGCACAAAGTGATTGACGGGGAGAAAAGAGAGATGTATTATTATATAAAATTATGTATTAAAATTCATTTCAGTTTATAAATATTAATATCGGGGGCAAGGGGATAGAATATGAAAATCTTTAATGCAGTTACGAGTGATGTGAAAGAAATTTATAGTCTCATTGAAGCTTATGCAAAAGAGGGAGTAGTTTTACCGCGTTCGCTTTTGTCTCTCTATCAATATTTACAATGTTTATATGTTATGAAAGAAGGGGAAGAAATTGTTGGAGTTGCTGGTTTACATGTGTTAGGGGAGGACCTTGCAGAAGTCCGATCATTAGTCGTTTCGCATACATATGCAGGAAAAGGAATCGGACGTATGTTAGTGCATCATGTAATAAATGAGGCAGCGAAAATAAAAGTGAGTAGAGTTATTTCTTTAACATATGAAACGGAATTTTTTCAAAAGTGCGGGTTTGATTTTGTGAATAGAGAGACGTTACCAGAGAAAGTATGGATTGATTGTAGACATTGTCCAAAAGTAGATTATTGTGATGAGGTGGCGATGATTCGGTATGTTGGGTGAAACAAATATAAAAAAGAGCAGCTAGCAAACGCTAACTGCTCTATTAAAGGGATCTCTCCAAGGGGGAGTGGAGAAAATATTATGTTACTAGCAGTATTAACAGATTATTAGGAAATATACAAACCGGATGAAATAAATTTTCAGCATTGACAGATTTTAAAATATTCATGTACAATATTTATGAATGACATTCAGTCATTTTTTTATAACAGGATGTAGTTCGCTTGGAAATGGAACAAATATAACGGTAAATGAGGATGATAGTTGTTTATATAGTAGTGATGAAGGAGTATATTTTTTTAAAACAAAAATGACTGATAGTCAGTCATAAGAGGTGAGAGGTATGAAAAATAAAGCTTGGTTATATGTCATATTAACGTGTATCTTTGAAATTTTTTGGGTGTTTGGTTTTAATACGGCCGATACTTGGTGGCATTGGATTATTATTTTAGGGGTTATCGCTGTTGATTTTCACTTTCTTTCTAAAGCGTGTGAGCATCTTGCGACAGGGACCGTGTATGCCATTTTCGCCGGAGCTGGTACGGTAGGTACTTTCTTAATGGATGTATTCCTTTTCGGCGGAAGTTTCAGTGTAGGGAAATTATTCTTTATCGCAATGGTTGTAGCTGGCGTTATCGGTTTAAAGCTAGCTGATAATAAAGAAGAAACTGTGGAAGGAGCTGCTTAAAGATGGGTTGGTTTTTCGTATTTTGTGCTGCAATTAGTGAAATAGTCGGTGTGATCGGTCTAAAAATGTATAGTAAAGATAAAACGTTAGCAAATGGTGCGCTTTATATAGGCGGGTTTGCTACATCCTTTGCATTCTTGTATACATCTTTCTTATTTTTACAAGTAAGTGTCGCGTATGCGGTTTGGATTGGTATTGGAACAGCAGGTGCCGTTTTATTAAACATGTTCCTGTTTGGTGAGTCGAAAAGTAAAGCACGTATCATTAGTGTGGCTCTTATTGTATGCGGAGTGACAGGATTAAAGGCTCTTTCGTAAAAATATGCTGTATCTCCTAACAAGTCGTTAGGAGATTTTTGTTATAAAAAGTCCACGATAATTGACAGTACAGCTAGTTATTTTATAAAATGAGTGACAGTCATTCAATACGCGTTTGAAAGGGTTTAGATGATGAATAAAAAAGAGAAAATTGTCTATGCGGCTATTGAAGTATTTCAGGAAAAGGGCGTTGAAAAAACGAAGATTTCTGATATCGTGAAATTAGCTGGCATTGCACAAGGAACTTTCTATTTATATTTTCCTTCTAAGTTATCTGTTATGCCTGCAATAGCAGAAGTGATGGTTGAAAAGATGATACTTGCAGTGAAAGAAAAAGTGCAAAACGATGCACCTTTCTCAAGTAAAGTGACGCAAGTAATAGATGCGGTGTTTCACTTTATAGCTGAGTATCGTGAAATACAAGCTTTAATGTATGCAGGTCTTGCATCTACAGAACATATAAAAGAATGGGAAGCTGTGTATGAGCCTCTTTATATGTGGCTAAGTGAATTTTTAAATGAGGCGAAAGAAGCTGGTGAAATTCGTGATTCGGTTCATGCAGAGCGAACAGCTAAGTTATTTATCGCTCTAGTTGAATCAGCAGCGGAACAAGTTTATTTATATGATCATAAAGATGATGAGCAAGTCGAGCTACAAAAGGCAGAAGTACTAGATTTTTTAACACATGCACTACATATAAAGAAGTAGTAAGATGAACCTGTCTGAAAAGGTAGGTTTATTTTTGAGGGAAAATGAATGATAGTCATTCACCTAATACGTATGTATGTGTGGACGGATAAAGTGAAATTCTAATGGGTAGGGCATCTCTACTCATGATCAGCCCACAAATAGTAGGATAAAGAAAAAGCTTCTTGGGCATTATTTTTTTTTGAGAGGAGCTTACGGGAAGAGGTGTTAAAAGTGAAGAAACCGATAAAAGAACAAAAGATGGTACTTGTCATTCTTTTGAGTAATATATTTATCGCTTTTTTAGGGATTGGATTAATCATTCCGGTTATGCCGTCCTTTATGAATGATATGCATTTAACAGGGAAGACGATGGGATATCTCGTTGCAGTGTTTGCAATGGCTCAGCTCATTTCGTCACCTATTACAGGCCGGTGGGTCGATCTGTACGGTAGGAAGAAAATGATCATCATTGGATTATTTATTTTTGGTGTTTCAGAACTTCTTTTTGGATTAGGAAAAGATGTATGGATGCTTTATGTAGCGAGGGTGTTAGGCGGAATTAGTGCTGCGTTTATTATGCCTGGTGTTACGGCATATGTTGCGGATATTACCTCTATGCAGGAACGTCCAAAGGCGATGGGATATTTATCTGCCGCAATTAGTACTGGATTTATTATAGGACCTGGAATTGGCGGATTTATTGCAGAGTACGGTATACGTGTGCCGTTTTTCGTTGCAGCAGCAATTGCCTTTATAGCATGTGTCATTTCGATCTTTATTTTAAAAGAGCCGTTAACGAAAGAAGAGCTTGCAGAGATTTCTGCCAACACGAAAGAATCAAGCTTTATTGGTGATTTAAAGAAATCATTACATCCAATGTATGCAATCGCATTTATTATCGTATTTGTACTTGCATTTGGTTTATCAGCGTATGAAACTGTGTTTAGTCTGTTTTCTGATCATAAGTTTGGATTCACACCGAAAGATATTGCGGCAATTATTACAATTAGTTCAATCTTTGGGGTAGTTGTGCAAGTATTTATGTTTGGTAAATTGGTTGATATATTCGGTGAAAAAGTGTTAATTCAAATCTGTTTAATTGTAGGTGCCGTATTAGCATTTGTTTCAACTGTAGTCTTTAATTATTGGATTGTACTTCTCGTTACGTGTTTCATTTTCCTTGCATTTGATTTACTTCGTCCAGCTTTAACCACGTTTTTATCAAAAGCAGCCGGAAAAGAGCAAGGATTCGTTGCTGGTATGAACTCGACTTATACGAGTTTAGGAAATATCGCAGGACCAGCGATGGGCGGAATATTATTTGATATGAATATTCATTATCCATATGCATTTTCAGGAGTTGTTTTAATAGTTGGTCTCGCTATTACATTTATGTGGAGAGAGAAGCAGCTAGCTGAAAGTTTTGCGAAGTAATAAAACCCCTTACGACGGTAAGGGGTTTTTGTTTTATCCCGCTTTAATGGGCAGTAAGACCCCCACTGATTAAAGTTTTACTTTATAAACTTAATCCAAATCGTTTTAATTCAATGAAAATCCCCTCTAATTGCTTTCCTTTATCCGTTAATGTGTACTCTACACGAGGCGGAACTTCTGGATATACTTTTCTCGTTATAATCCCTTGAGACTCTAGTTCTTTTAATCGAAGCGATAATGTTTTCGGACTAATCCCGTCCATTGATTTTTGTAAATCACTAAAGCGTAATGTTCCTTCGATAAGAAGGTCACGAATGATTAAAAACGTCCATTTTGTACGAATTACATCAAGCGTTTTAGCGATAGGACAAGGTATGCCAGGTATACCTTTCGTTAATTCAATTGGATCTATATTGTTCATGGAACTAGCCTCCATAAAATTTTTTTGAATGAATTTGCTTTATAGTATCACAAAACTATATTTTTGGTAACTATATGAAAAAAATATCACTACTTCCATAAAGGAAGTTAGTACATATACAATAGCAATACGAAATATAAAGGTTTTGTATGAAGGAGAGGTGATTACCATAAGTATGAAAAAGTTATTTGCATTTTGCAGTTATTTTGTTATATGTATTGTGCTTGTAGCGTGTAGTGGGGAGCAAAAAACGGAAGTCCAGTTATTAAAAGAAATGCCAAAGCAAAAAGCAATGACAATTGATCCCTCACTCAGTCAAAAGGAAGCGACCGAAATGATTCATGCAGCGCAGCGCTTTTATGCATTTTGGGATACAGGTAAGGAGGAGTTTATTCCGCAGACTGTTACTGAAAAATTTTTCGATCATACATTGCCGAAAGGGAGACCACAAGGCACGGAAGGATTAAAGTTTGCAGCGCAAAATTTTCATAAAGTCGTTCCTAATATACATTGCGAGATTGAAGATTTATTAGTTGTTGGCGATAAAGTAACCGCTCGTCTTTCTTTTACAGGAACGCATAATGATAAGAAAATCAATTTTTTTGCCATTGATATTTTACATGTGAAAGACGGAAAGATAACGGAAGACTGGCATTTAGAAGATAATCTTACGCTGAAACAACAACTTGGGTTAATAGCTGAAGAGTAAATTATATAGGGGAGAGAAAAGCGATGAAAAATATATTTATTATAAATGGACATGAAAAATACGGTACGAAAGAAGGGCGATTAAATAGAACGTTAGTCGATTATATGGTAACGGTATTAAGTGAGAAGCATCATGTGAAAATAACTACGATTCAAGATGGCTATAGTATTAAAGAAGAACAAGAGAAGTTTTTATGGGCTGATGTTGTAATTTATCAAACGCCGATTTACTGGTTTAGTGTGCCAGGCTTATTTAAAACGTATATGGATGAAGTATATGAATACGGTTTGTTCTTTAAAGGTGCTGATGAATATGGAACAGGTGGTTTATTAAAAGAGAGAGAGTATATGTTTTCTACAACTTGGAATGCACCTGAAAAGGCATTTGGAGATAAGACGAAGTTCTTTGAAGGGGAAAGTTTAGAATCAGCGCTTAGCCACTTACATCGCGTACAAAAGTTTCTTGGCATGAGTCCGTTAAAGAGCTTTGCTTGTTATGATGTGGTGAAGAATCCGAACATTGAGCAATATTCATTGAACTTGAAAGATCACTTAGATGGAGTAATTAAAGAATAGTATGTGAAGAAGGTACTACTAAGAATGTAGTACCTTCTCTTTTATGAAATACGTTGAAAGTCTTTACTTATACAGGACTGTTTTAGTTTTTTTGATTTGATTAAATGTTTAATATCAGAGATGTTATCGTATGAAAGCTGAGTGTGATAATAGTTAATGTACTCAAGTAATGCAAAAATATAAATAAATAGATTGAATGATAGCCCACCTAAAGGTAAGTAGGGATACCAAATTATAAAATCAATAGTAAACGTAATAAATCCTGTAATAATGAATGCTATATTTAGCTTTTTAAGTACTTTTAAATATTGAAGCATCTTAATAGGCGTAACAGATGTTTTCTCTTTTTTTAGTCGTTTCCACTTTACGTACCAGTAAATTATTCCTTGTAATAAGATAAACTCTAAAAGAAGAAATGAGACCCAAAAAGAATATAGGGAATATAAATGTAACGTAGGGTAAGCATAATTAAGTAAGTAACTTGTGAAAATAAAAGTAATGACTGAAAATAACTCACCTGTGTACAGATAGGAAAGCCTTTTTTCTAGGGTGCGTTTCATGGTTCTTCTCCTTTTTATAAAGCTCACATTTTAATACGTGGATGGCTGTATCCATAACTTCGCAAAATTTGCCCAGCCGAATGAATCAATTGTTACATTTTTTAAAGAAGACGGATATGTTTTTTTCTTTAAAACGTGATAGTTAAATAAAATGATATGTTCTGCTTGTAAAAATTCTTCTATTTCATACATGAGCTCATAGCGCTTCTTTTTATTTTCTTCTAATAAAAAGGTATCAAGTAAACAGTTAATTTGGTTTTCATAGTGAGGGTCCATGAACCGATTTACGAAACAACTTTTATTTTTAAATACGTTTAAGAATGCAAGTTCATGGTCGGCAGCAAATACTTCTCCCATGAAAATAATATCGGCATGTTTATCGATAGAACAATCCATATAATCTGAAACGAGAAATGGGTGAAGTTCTACGTGTATTCCTAATTGTTCGCAACGTGCTTTTAAGAAATGTGCGTCATTTGCACTGTCTTTAAATGCGAAGAAATAAATATGTATCGTTTCTCCGTTATAGGTGCTCTTTTTTAAATACTCTTTCGCTTTTTCTAAAGAGTAGGACCTTTTAGAAACTTGGCGGCTTCTTTCAGGGAAAAAGCTTGATGCAGCAATTGTCCGTCTACCATCTATGCTACGAAGTATCGTTTCAACGTCATATAGTTCTCTCCAAGCTTTTCGAAAGTACATGTCGTGATGGGGACCAGGTTTTGTAAAGTTGAAGCTAGCATAAATACAACCTATTTCTTCTATTTGTATATCATGTCTTTCATTCTCTTTTTCATTTGGTAGTTCATAATCAGCATCTATTTGCACATGATCAGGAATACCCCAAAATTCAATACGGTCTAATAATGCGCGTTCTTTAAAATAATGGGCGAACGCTTCGAGCACGATATTATCTTCAGAGTAATGAGCAAGTTTAAAAGGTCCAGTACCTATATAATGATGATCTTGAATATTAGCATCATGTGGCAAGATTGCTAGTTGCATGGAACTTACATAGTGTAAGAAAAACAGATTTGGTTTTGCTAAATGGAATCGAATTTGCAGTGGTGATAGTATTTCGATTTGAACAATTTCTTCTGTTAACCATTCGAAAGGAGAGTTAACTTGCTTTAATCGTTCAAATGAAAATTGTACATCTTTAGAAGTTAAAACTGTTTCGTTATGAAAATGTATATCTTTTCGTAAATAAAAGGTCCATGTAAGCCCGTCTTCACTTAATTCCCAAGTATGCGCAATGTGTGGCTCTATTTTTTCAGTAACATCGTTATAAACGACTAACGTGTCAAAAATTTGACTCGTAAGATGGCTCTCTGTAGTTACAGCGACAAAGGCCGGATCTAATGGGAATATCTTTCTCGATATAGGAATTTTTAATATGTCGTACATATCATTTGAAGGTTCGTATCCAAAATGATGATGTAGTTTATTCTCTATCCTTTTTTGAAGTGCAAGAGGTAGAGGTTCTTTTAAAAGAAGAAAGATATCCTTTAATTTTTCTTGCGCTAACAGTTCATCCGTGTAGGATTCAATTGCTTCTAGGAAACTATGCGCAAATAGAATTTCCGTTTTATTCCCGCGGCCTCTCCCGGGAGTCCAGCGAATTAATTGTTCCTCACTCATTTTCTTTAATAAAATCTTTACGTTTTTTGTACTGCAATATAAAACATCCGCTAATTCTTGTAAGCTATTTCGTATATGTTGTTGATCCTGTGCATGTAGTCTTAGTCGGATGTAATAGTCCATAATTTTCATATATACACTTCCTTCTATCGTAAAAGGGGAAACTCTTTAGAATATTCTAACCTTTTTCTTCCTTTTTTTCAAAGTAAAATAAGTAAGCATAAGGAGGGGGAAACAATGGGTTTTTGGAGTATGCACCGAAATATAAAGATTAGAATTATAACTTCGTTTTTAACACGTACTGTGTCCACGATGATTTTTCCATTTATGGCGATTTATTTTTCAATAAAATTAGGTAGTGCAATTGCTGGTGCGTTACTACTTATTAATGTAATGGCTTCGTTAGTAATTGGTTTATACGGTGGATATGTTGGGGATCGGCTTGGTCGTAAAAAAGTAATGATTATCGGTCAAAGTATACAAGTCATTTCCATTGCTTGTATGGGAGTTGCGAATTCGGATTATGTAGATTCACCGTGGTTAACATTTATCTTTATGCTAGTGAATAGTTTAGGGTCTGGACTTATGAATCCTGCGACAGAGGCAATGTTAATTGATGTGAGTACACCTGAAAATCGAAAAGTAATGTACAGCATTAACTACTGGGCAATTAATTTATCCATTGCGATTGGAGCGATATTTGGCGGATTACTATTTGAGAACTATAGATTGCAATTGTTTATCGGATTAACAGTGATTGCAGTTATTACTTTATATGTGATGGCTGTATATATGGAAGAAGTGTATGTAGCACGGAAAACGGTGGAGAAGAAAAATGTATTAAAAGATATGGCGGATAGTTATAAAGTTGTAATGAAAGATAGAGCGTTTTTAATTTTTTGTGCAGCAAGTATATGTACGTTATCTTTAGAGTTTCAGATTAATAATTATTTAGGAGTACGTTTGCAGAATGAATTTGAAACGGTGCACTTTTTATTCGGGGATGGTGTTACATTTGATTTAACAGGGATTCGCATGCTGAGCTGGATTTCAGCAGAGAATACAATTTTAGTTGTGTTATGTTCGGGGCTTCTTATTAAAATGCTGAAACGCTTTAACGATTTGAAAATCTTATATGTAGGCTTATTCATTTATACGATTGGTTTTACAATACTCGGAACGAGCAATAGCTTATGGATCTTATTAATTGCAGGGCTGTTCCAAACTGTGGGAGAGATGATGTATGTGCCAGTACGTCAATCTATTATGGCAGATATGGTGCCAAATGAGGCAAGAGGTTCATACATGGCAATTAACGGAATGGTCTTTCAAGTGGCAAAAATGAACGGGGCATTAGGTGTTATGTTAGGTTCATTTCTTGCATCTTGGGGCATGAGTGCTCTGTACTTTATCGTGGGTATGAGCAGTATTTTATTATTTATGAAGGCGATTGGGAGAGAGAAGTATGAGGGTGAGAGAGGGATTTCTCAGATTGGATAAAACTATATAAAAAGCGAACGAACTAGACTCGCTTTTTATATAATTTTTAGAACGGATCAACTTCAGCTAAGTTTGGAGTGGTACTAGGCTGTAGCAAAAGATTTTTTAGCGTTCCTACTTCAGAAAGAGCTACTAATATGTAGCCACTAATGAGTACAATAAGCCCAATGACACGTAACGTTTGTAAGCTCACTTCATTATTATTCGTTTCCGTTGGATTTGGGGGCGTTGAAGGTGGATTGTTATTCATAAATAAGGCTCCCATCTTTTGTATTATATATGTGTAAAATCATTATTTAACTTATGGATAGGAATTATATAGTCATTTTCACTATATGAGAACTGCCTATGAAAAGTGATTAGAAATTTTGGGACGAGAAAAGAGGGGATTCGAAAGGTCATTAAAATGGAACTTTCGAATCCCCTCTTTTTTATCTCACTAGTTGGTGAGGGGGGAATAATCAGTGGGGGATGAACAAAACCCCACTGATTAAATTCTGTCATATAAATAAAAGGGGATTAACCAAAGTAACTATCCTAATATACGCAACGATTCTTCAATAAACGCTGGTATATCCTCCGGTTGTCTACTTGTTACTAGCTGATTTTGGCATACGACAACCTCTTTGTCATGAAAATGTCCACCAGCGTTTTTCAAGTCGACCGCAATAGATTTATATCCAGTCACATCGCGTCCTTCAAGTGTTTGTGCAGTGATGAGTAATTGGGGTCCGTGACAAATAGCAAAAACAGGTTTTTTCGCATCCATAAATGCTTTGCTAAAGCGAACAAAACGTTCATCTGCACGAAGTATATCTGGGGAAAATCCGCCTGGTATGAAGAGGGCATCAAAGTTCTCTGGAGAAATATCATCGATACCTTTATCGATTACGACTTCACTATTTCCTTGTTTACCTTGTACTGTTTTACCTTTTTCTGTTTCAATAGTTGTTAATTCATATCCTTTTTGTTTAAAGGCTTCCACTGGCTCTGTGTATTCTGTGTCCTCGAAATAATCCGTTATTAAAATAGCAATTTTTTTACTCATTCTAATCCGCTCCTTATATTGTATTATCGGTTTCAGAATCATCCTTGAGCAATACCTTTTATAAAGTGAAACTTTAATTCATGTTTTTCATTCCCTCCAGTTCCTTTGCCCTGTTACTTTAATACATACCCTTTTTATTAGGACGTAAACATGTATTATCGTTTTTGTATGTAAAATCATAAAATATCGGTTGTGCCGGTGATTCTTGTTTGAGGAAGAAAAATAAAAAATCCAAGGAGATAATTTATTTTCTCCTTGGATTTTAAGATGATTTTTTTCGTTAAAACGAGGAAACGCGTTGCTTCGTTTTTGGTACAATAATAAATTTGATCCAAAGTAACCCAATAATCATAATGATAAGGCTATGTAAAAATTGACCTGTAGCAATGAGTATAACAATTGAAAATACAAGGAGCTGAATGCTTAGCAATATAAAGATTAAGTGAAGAAATTGATTCATTCGTTTTTCAGTATCAATTGGATATAATGCTACAATAATATTTCCCGAAAAATATTTCCACAGGGAACGCATTTGCATAGAAATCATATATAGGACGATGTAAGAGATAGCACCTTTTGCGTATATGTTTGGTATAAAATATAAGGCGAAGGCACCAATCAACCCTAAGCGAATATATATACCGAAATAATCATTACCGCGTAAAAATGCGAGTGTATGTAAATAGAAGAAAGTTGCTCGTTTTTTATGTAATAAAGGTTCAATCCAATTTGTAAGCCATTTTCTTTTGTTTACTTGCTTATTCAGTTGCGGAACATCGGTGAAAATGCTAGCAAATTGATAAAAACGAACGTTCATTTTTTCTTCTTGTTCGATTATGTAATCCCACGGTATTCGTTTTGTAGGCTGTTTTTTCGTATATAGAAGTAGGAAAGCAGTTAGTAAGAGCAATCCGCCTAATATGAGAACATGTGCCGAATAAAACAGCATGTAAATGATTAGGGCGTTACAAGCAATACGAATAATGAACCATATGTTTCTTTCGTGACTATCACGCCACATCCAATGTATGTACATGTTCCAAGCTTTCGTAATCATTAGAACGATAAAGATTGTACATAAGAAAGGTACCGTTACTTGTAATGATTGCATCGCAAGTGGAACGAGAATAAGGAACATGAACAATAATGGGAAAAGCTGAATGATGTAATTATATAGAAGAGATTTTTTAAAATAGGATGTTAGTTTCTCTTCTAATGCAAGCAAATAGACAGCATCAGGTTTTTGAATAAATGTACGGATCGGGCATCTCGTTATAATGAATGTAAGTACAATCGTGATGAGTAGTAAAGCTATTTCTTTAGAAGGAGATGCTTTTAGAAACTGAGCATAGTAGTATGCGCCAACGCATGAAATAAAGATAAAGCTATATAGTAAACCGTTAATCATACGTGCAAAGTATGTAATGATATTTTGCATATGTTGTTGGAAGCGGCTGCTCCATAGTGATTCGATTGACATGTTTTTCACCTCTTTGTTCTATTATATATGTTTTATAAAAGAAAAAACGAGCAAATTGCGTTACGCAACTTGCTCGTTTTTCTTTTCGTTATTTTTTTTCTGATCACGATTCATTAATGGATAGAAGGCAAAGCCGATTACGAATAAACCAATTCCGAGAAGGAACGTTTTTATATCGGATGCACCCGTTTTAATAACCCATAGTGCGTAGCAAAGTGCAATCACTGCGACTATACCATCTGTAATTCTTGCCCGCATTTCATTTTTATATGTTTCACCAGTTGCGACTAGTTTTAACTGGAAGATTGGTGAAACGAGATATGGAATGAGGTAGGCCAGTGTTGATACGGTAATAACGAATGTATAAGCTTCCGCAATGGTTCCTGATAATGTTGAGAATAAGAACACCTGCGACATAATGTTTGTTAATCGTAATGAGTAAATTGGACTTCCTTTTTTATTTGTTTTCGTGAAGAAGGAAGGGAAGAAACCTTCTTTTGCTGCTTGATATGGTACTTCTGAGCTTAATAAAATCCAGCCTAATATAGAACCGAATAGGGAAGTAAGAGCAAGTAATGCCATTAGTTTCCCGCCGCCATGACCCATTGCAGCGTTTAATGCATCTGCTAATGGACGTTCAGAAGCTTGTAATGTATCAACATGAAGCACACCCATTGTTAAAATTGTAATTCCTAAGTAAATCGCAACTGTAATAAGTAGTCCAGCAACTGTTGCACGTTTTACCGTTTTTGGAGAAACAGCACGGTTTGATAAAAGAACTGCTGATTCGATTCCGATAAATGCCCAAAGCGTTGTAAGAGCAGCTAAGTTTACTTGTGAAAGTAGACCGTGTGATACACCTGATTTGTCGATCATCGGTGTGTACCATTGTCCAAACTTAGAAGCTTCGAATGCAAATAACGTAACGACGATGAATAAAAGGAATCCAGTTACTTTCGTTGTTGTTGCTAAGAAGTTTAGCTTTCCAGCTCCGCTTACACCGTTCGTTAATATAATATGAGTTCCCCAAAGTAAGATGGAACAAATCGTAAATGTAATTAGTTTTCCGACTTCTATGTCAAAAGAACCGATTGAAAATAGTAGTCGTGTATCTTTCATAATTGGGAAGAAGAGTGATAAATATCCCGCAAATGATGTAATGATGGCAACGTTACTTGCCCAGTTTGCAACCCAATATCCCCATACCATACTGAAACCAGCCATTTTTTTCTTTTTTGGTGTTGAGAATAAAGCATATGCATGACTTTGTGGTCCTGTCGTTAAATCAGGACGACGAATTGCTAAATTACCGAAAACAAGAGCTAGCATTAAAACACCAAACCCTGTTGTTAACCAAGCTAAAGTGACACCGAGAGGGCTTGCTGTTTGTGCTAATGTACTTGGCACCATGAAAATCCCAGCGCCAACCATGTTACCGACAACGAAAGCTGTTAGTACCCAAAAGCCCCATTTTTTTTGTTGCATAGAAAATACCTCCAAAGTTAGTATAACCAAGTCAAGCGAGGAGATATGTATGTCTTCTTAGTAGAGAAGAGAAGTCCCAAACAAAACAAAAAAAGCACGTAATTTGCCGCTACATGCTTTCTATCTTATAAGAAACCCACGACATACCTCTCGATAGCTCTCCACAAACGAAACGTTTGTGACAGTTCTGCACTTATTAAATGCAGACCCAGCAAGTGTGCATGGTGGACACAACTTACTTCGGCAATCATTCCTTTCTCATTCCTTCATCAATGCCACTACATCTCCTGAAATGATACTCTTAATGACTGCAACCTCTACCTCACCGAGATACGAATGAGGATTTAAATATTAAATTAACGTCTTTAAGAGTAACAAATGAATTTTTATACGTCAATGGATATGGTAATAATCAGATTATAGAGAAGAGTTTGTGATTAAAAGTGAGAGGGATTGTTATACAATATTTGAATTTTCGTAATATAATACATGTTATTGGCACTAGAAGATCGAGAAGGGGATGAATTATATGTCTGTATGTAATGAAAATTCCGTAATAGGTGTACTAGATTCAGGGGTTGGGGGATTAACAGTTGCGAGTGAGATTATACGTCAATTGCCTAAAGAGAGCATTTATTATATTGGTGATAATGAGCGTTGTCCGTATGGGCCAAGAAGTGTAGAAGAGGTACAATCTTTCATATTTGAAATGGTTGAGTTCCTCAAACAGTTTCCATTAAAAGCTCTAGTGGTAGCGTGCAATACTGGTGCAGCTGCTGCATTGACTGATTTGCAAGAAGCACTTTCTATTCCAGTTATTGGCGTTATACATCCGGGAGCAAGAGCTGCAATTAAAGTGACGAAGAAAGGCAAAATCGGGGTAATTGGAACTGTAGGTACGATAAAATCTAATATGTACGAAAAAGCATTACACGAGCTTGATACATATTTGGAAGTACATAGTCATGCGTGCCCGACTTTAGCTACAGTTGTAGAAAATCACTTAGAAGATACAGCATATGTAACGCAGCAAGTGAAACAAGCTTTACTGCCATTAACGAAAGAAGATATAGATACGCTAATTCTTGGGTGTACGCATTATCCACTTTTAGAGTCCTATATAAAAAAGGAATTAGGAGAAGATGTAACGATTATTAGTTCGGCAGAAGAAACAGCGATAGAGTTAAGCACAATTTTACAGCACAAAGGAATTCTGTCTGACAAACTTAATCCGAAACATCGATTTTTTACAACAGGCTCTGTTGCATCGTTTGAACATATTGCTGAGAGATGGCTAGGGTATCAAATTTCTGTAGAATGTGTACATTTTCGCATGAAAAATGCGCGTATGTATAATTAGAGTTTATTAAATTACTTTTTTATAAATCAGGTTCGTTTCATAAGAAGGAAAGAATAAGCTTTTCATTGAAATGATTAAGGTCATTTTAATGAAAGGAGAGGTTTGATTATGGAATTATCAAGAGCTCAATTATTTGCTTTACAGTATATTTCAAAATATGCAGAGAACGAAAAAGATGAGGCTAAAGCAACAATTAACCATATATTGAAAATGTCTAATATTACAGATGAAATATTTGAAGAAGCTGTCGCTAATTTAAAATCAAATGCGAGGATTGCTTTACACTTTCATCCAGACAGATTAGATTCGAATATGAAAAGTATCGCTGAAGCACTGTTTGAGCAAGGCATATATAAAAGTCAGTTTGAAACGTTGCTATCTAATGGGAGTGTATCTGCTTATCCGGGTGGTGAACGTGACCTTTGGGAACAGAGAATATTTGGAGGCGCATATCAATTGGAAGGCGTAACGAATAATGAACGGCCCAAATATGGCGCGTTAAATGTAATGTTACATCCAGATGGGCCTGCTCCGCGCTTTGGATCATGTTATTTTCTCTTATCTCCAAAAGTTTCTTATCGCTCTACATATACGTATTTAGATTCGCATCAAGATCCAAAAGAAAAGGGTACTTATGAAGAGTTTGATATGATTTTAGCTGCTCTTTTGGAAGATGCATTCGTAAGAGAATTTGCAATTGGTGAAGGGAATTTGACTCCAACAAGATTCATTCATCATTTACTGTCTGACCTGGAAAGGCCGTTTATAGATGTAGTAAACAAAGATTCAGCACGTAATCTTAACCATTATATTGAAGCACAGATTCATGGAGATATTTCTCTTAAAGAAGATGTGGAAGCGCTTGTTGTAGATCCTTCATTTAAGGGGACGAATGTAGGTAGAACGTTAGAAGAGATTTGTCTGAAGTATGCTATTGATTTGTATTGGCACAATGGTTTTGTACTGATGGTAGATGAAGTTCCAATGGATTTTAGAGGTTCAAAAATGCCATCTTTGGCAAGACGTATTGCCAAAAATAATTGTATCGATGCACATATAATTGGTTCTGCTGTAGTGGATTTGAAAAGGAATCCACTATCTTGGAGTGATCGCGGAACGTATGAAGAACTGCTGCAGGAATTAAAATTATTATGGCATGTTTTAGTTCGATTTGGAAAACCAAATCGGAAGTAGAACGAAATACTCCGTTTTGGGGAAGTATCTATATAGAAAAGAAGCTGATCTAAAATTAGATCAGCTTCTTTTTATAAGATTAAACTAAGTTTAATACTGTTACTTTTTCACGTGTCATAGACTCAAGGCTCTTACGAATACCTTGTGCGCCCATACCTGAACCTTTTACACCGATGAATGGGAAATGGTCAGGGCCGCGCTCTGTGCGTCCGTTAATTTGAACAGAACCAGTTTCGATTTTGTTAGCAATTGCAAATGCTTTGTTAATGTCTTTTGTGAAGACACTTGCTTGTAAGCCGAACTCTGATTTGTTAGCAATTTCAATTGCTTGCTCATCTGAAGAAACACGGATGATTGGAAGGATTGGGCCGAATGGCTCTTCCCAAGCAACTTTCATTTCTTCTGTTACGTGGTCGATTAATGTTGGATAAATTAAGTTACGCTCACGTTTGTTACCGATAACAATTGTAGCACCTTTTTCTACAGCGTCGTCAACTAAACCTTGAACGAAGTCAGCAGACTTGTCGTCGATTAATGGAACGATTGTGCTGTCTTGTTCTGGAGATCCAACTGATAGTTCCGCTACTTGCGCTTTTAATAAGTCAACAAGCTCGTCTGCTACGTTTTCGTGTACAAGTACACGTTTAATAGCTGTACAACGTTGACCAGAGTAAGAGAATGCACCGCTTACGATATGGTTTGCAGCATCTTGTAAGTCAGCATCTTCACGAACGATACCAGGGTCTTTACCACCAAGTTCTAATACAAGTGGAATCATTGAAGCTTTTTTCGCTAAATGTTTACCTGTGTTCGTACCACCTGTGAACGATACCATATTGATGCCTTCGTGTTCTACTAAGTAGTCACCAATGACAGAACCGCGTCCCGTCGCTACGTTTACAAGACCTTTTGGAAGGCCAGCTTTATGAAGTGCTTCAACCATTTTAATACCACTAATTGCACCTTGAGTTGCTGGTTTGAAAATAACAGCGTTACCCATAATTAATGCTGGTGCAAGTTTTGCAGCAGATAAGTTTACTGGGTAGTTAAATGGTGCGATTGCTAATACAACACCAAGTGGTGCGCGTTGGATGATCGCAAGTTTAGACTTCGTTCCGCCAGGGAAGCTATCGCCCATCATGCTTTCTCCGTGCATATGTAAAGCTTCTTCAATTGTGTAACGAATGAAATCAGCTGTACGAACAACTTCTTTCTTCGCATCTTTATATCCTTTACCGACTTCTTTCATAATGATATCGGCGATTTCATCTTGCATATTTACGAGCTCATCAGCCCATTTATATAAATATTTTGCGCGATCTTGTAGAGAAGCTTCTGCCCATGATTTTTGAGCTTCTTTTGCAGATGCAATTGCTTCATCTACTTCTCCGCGAGTAATTGCTTGTACTTGTCCAATTACTTCGTGTAAGTATGGAGATGGAATTTCGATTGTTTCTCCTGAAGAGCTTTCTCTCCATTCTCCGTTTAAATAAAATTTGTACGTATTGCTAGTTGTCATGATTAGTCCTCCTAAAATAGCAACTTGTAAGAGTGAGTATAAGGTGATTGTAGGGGGTTTGATAACATTTTTCAAATGAAATGTTTGTGAAAACGATTTCTTATTATTTTTTTATTTTGTATGCCCTTTCTTACAGAACATTCTCTTATTTCGAAATGATGTAGCGCATATTTTTATTCGGTGTGTAAAAAAATAATTGACAGAATACTCAATAAAGTTGTAAGATTATAAATGGAAAATAAATGAAGGGGGTGTGCGTAATGATTGTAATCGTAAATGTAATGGGTTTAGCTCTGTTAAATGGCAGAAAACATTCATATCATTACGCAACCCGTACGGATATATAGGGCACCTTTGTCTTATAAAAAGCGTACGTTGCGTATATCGTAACGTACGCTTTTATGCATTCCTATGCATATCGTCAAGCGGCGGTATGCTTTTTTTTGTTTATTTTCCCTTGTTTAGTTCCGAGAAAAAACTTTGGAAGGTGGAAAAATGTGATGAGATTGTATGGGTTACGAAATGTAAATGTGATGGGTCTGGATAGTGGATAAAGAAATGAGCGGGAAACGAGAACGAGAAGGGAGAGGTTACATTGTTATCGGTATTACTAAAGTTAAAATGGTTTTTTAAAGAGCATTGGAAGAGATATAGTATCGCCATTGGAGCTCTTTTAATTGTAAATATAGTTGAAGTCATTCCCCCGAAAGTATTGGGGGTTACGATTGATAACATAAAAACAGGAACGTTATCGAATGAAGCTATTATGCAATCTATTCTTATTTTAATAGGGGTTACGATCGTTGGATATGGTCTTACTTTCGTTTGGCAACATCAGTTGTTTGGGGGAGCATTCGTACTGGAGAAGACGATGCGCTCTAAATTTATGGGGCATTTACTTAAAATGACACCGACGTTTTATCAAAAAAATCGTACTGGTGATTTAATGGCGAGAGCGACAAATGATTTAAAAGCAATTGCTATGACAGCTGGTTTCGGTATATTAACGCTCGTGGATTCGAGCTTATATATGCTTACGATTGTCTTTATGATGGGATTTACAATTAGTTGGGAGCTTACATTTGCGGCACTTATACCGCTTCCGATTATGGCGTATGCGATGAATATATATGGAAAGAAATTGCATGAAAGATTTACAGTTGCACAAGATGCGTTCGGTGATATGAACGATAAAGTATTAGAATCGATCGCTGGTGTGCGCGTTATTCGGGCATACGTACAAGAAAATGCAGACGAGGAAAGATTTCATCATTTAGGAGATGACGTCTACGAAAAAAATATGAAGGTAGCTAGAATTGATGCGTTATTCCAGCCGACTGTGAAAATGCTTGTTGGCCTTAGTTATTTAATCGGTTTAGTGTATGGCGCATATCTTGTATTTCAATCAAAGGTGACACTTGGTGAACTCGTTTCATTTAACGTGTATTTAGGGATGATGATTTGGCCGATGTTTGCAATTGGCGAATTAATTAATGTTATGCAACGAGGAAATGCATCATTAGACCGTGTGAATGAAACGTTAGCGTATGAACCAGATGTAAAGGATCCGAAAAATCCAAAGCTTGTACAAGAGCCGGATTATATTCAGTTTGATGATGTCACTTTTTCATATCCTTCATCAACTGAAACAAATTTGAAAAAGGTTTCGTTTACGTTAAAACAAGGGGAAACGCTTGGGGTTGTCGGAAAAACAGGAAGTGGAAAAACGACGCTCGTCCGTCAGCTTCTTCGTCAATATCCGCTTGGAGATGGGGATATTGCAGTCTCTGATGTGAAGTTAGATAAAATGACGAATGAAAATGTACTCGGCTGGATTGGATATGTACCTCAGGAACATATTTTGTTCTCCAAAACAGCGAGGGAAAATATTTTATTTGGAAATCGGGAAGCGACGGAAGAAGAACTCGAGAAAGCGATTGAAATTGCGGCGTTTACAAAGGATTTAGAGTTTTTACCAGAAGGGTTAGAGACGCTCGTTGGAGAGAAGGGTGTTTCTTTATCCGGAGGACAAAAACAAAGGATTTCGATTGCGCGAGCTGTTATTCAAAATCCAGAAATTTTAATTTTGGACGATTCGTTATCAGCTGTTGATGCTCGTACGGAAGCAGCGATCATTGACAATATAAGAACAGAAAGAAGTGGAAAGACGACGATTATTACGACGCATCGTTTATCTGCCGTACAACATGCGGATTGGATTCTCGTTATGGATGAGGGGCAAGTAATGGAAGAAGGTACGCATGATCAGCTTATCCAAAAGGGAGGCTGGTATGCGGAGCAGTTTGAAAGACAACAAGGGGAAAGTGAAAGTGTGGATAGTGGGGTGAAAATATGAGCGTTTCAAAACGATTGTTTCAATATGCGATGAAAGTAAAAGGGACAATTTTTGCAGCGATGCTAATGTTATTTATTTTCGTCATCGCAGAGCTTGCGGGTCCTTTCGTCGCGAAAACGATGATTGACGATCATATCGTTGGAATAGAGAAGCCTTGGTATGAAACAGAAAAGAGTGAAGAGGCTGTTTCGTATAATGGCGCCTTTTATAAGAGAAGTGATCGCTTTGAACAAGGTGAGAAAAAAGGAAAAGAAGTACGCGTGATGCAAGTCGGTTTTCAATATTACTTTGTGCCGAATAAAGTGAATGCTGAAGGGTCACGTACTGTAAAAGGTGATATGATTACCGTTCAAAATGGTAAGGCGGTGCAAGTGTATAAAGCGAAAGCATTAACGAAAGAAGAAGTGTTTGCGTTTTATAAACCAGAAATAAACCGTCTATTATTACTTGGTGGTGGCTATTTCGCTTTATTAGTAGTCGTTTCATTATTTGCATACGGAAAGCAATTTTTCTTACAGAAGGCAGCGAACAAAATTATTCAAATTATGAGGGAAGATGTGTTTTCTCATATTCAAACGTTGCCGATTCGTTATTTTGATCATTTACCAGCAGGGAAAATTGTATCGCGTGTCACAAATGATACGGAAGCGATTCGTGATTTATACGTAACGGTACTTGCGACATTCGTCTCTAGTATCATTTATATTATCGGGATATTTGCGGCGTTATTTTTACTCGACGTAAAATTGGCAACGATATGTTTACTTATTATCCCGATATTAATCGTTTGGGCAATTCTTTATAGAAAGTATGCGTCTGTATACAATCATAAAATGCGTTCACGTTTATCTGATATTAACGGAACAGTGAATGAATCCATTCAAGGGATGCCAATTATTCAAGCGTTCCGTCAAGAGCGTGAAACGAAAAAAGAGTTTGATGAATTAAATGGTGATTATTTTAAGTATCAAAATAAAATCTTAAATTTAAATGCAGCAACTTCGCATAACTTAGTAGGTGTATTAAGAAATATTGCTTTCACAGGTGTGATTTGGTATTTCGGTGGCGCTTCATTAAGTGCTACAGGCGTCATTTCGCTTGGGATACTGTATGCATTCGTTGATTATTTAACACGATTGTTCTCACCGATTACAAATATGGTAAATCAGCTTGCTAACTTAGAACAATCGCGCGTTGCATCAGAACGTGTTTTTGAATTGTTAGAGGAAAAAGGGGAAGCAGTAGAAGAGGAACGTATGCCTCGCTTACAAGGAAATGTGAAGTTTGATAATGTGTCGTTTTCTTATAATGGAAAAGATGAAGTGTTAAAAAATATTTCTTTTGAAGCGAAACAAGGCGAGACGGTAGCACTTGTCGGCCATACTGGATCAGGAAAAAGTTCCATTATGAATGTACTCTTTCAGTTTTATGAGTTTGAAAAAGGAAAGCTTACGATTGACGGACATGATGTAAAAGAGATGCCGAAACAAGCAACCCGTGAGCATATGGGAATCGTACTGCAAGATCCGTTTTTATTTAGCGGGACAGTGGCGTCTAATGTTAGCTTAGAGAATGAAAACATTTCAAAAGATCGTATCGTAAAAGCATTGCGCGATGTTGGTGCTGAAAGATTTGCGAACAATATAAATGAAGAAATTACGGAGAAAGGAAGTACACTTTCAACCGGAGAACGTCAGCTTATATCGTTTGCTAGAGCACTTGCTTTTGACCCAGCTATTTTAATTTTAGATGAAGCGACATCAAGTATTGATACAGAGACAGAAGCGATGATTCAACAAGCGTTAGAAGTTGTGAAAAAAGGAAGAACGACATTTATTATCGCTCACCGACTTTCTACAATTAAAAGCGCAGATCAAATTATTGTGCTTGATAGAGGGACGATTTTAGAAAAAGGCTCTCATGATGAGTTAATGAAAAAGCGCGGGCGTTATTACGATATGTACAAAACGCAAATGGAAGGAAATCAGAGCGCTTAATATGTACGGGGGAGAACTTGCGATTTTCGCAAGTTCTTTTTTAGTGAATCAGGGCAGTTAAATAAGAAGTATTATTTTACCTTTCCTACAATAAATGCTATATTAAAAAATGTTACTTATTTTTTGTATGTGGCGTTATTTTCCCCTTTTGTTTGATTATGAAGAAAAAGGATAAACTAAATAAGAACATTTTCATTGAAAAATTGTTCAAGATTGCATACAATCAATATAGTTTTTAAATTCCTATCAGAATACTTGGAGGATTACCATCATGAAAAAATTATTTTCAGTACTTGCAGTAACTACATTAGCAATCGGGATTGTAGCGGGCTGCGGTAAAGAAGAGAAAAAAGATACAGCTAGTCAAGACGCGTTACAAAAGATTAAACAAAGCGGTGAACTTGTAATTGGTACAGAAGGTACATACCCACCATTTACGTTCCACGATTCAAGCAATAAATTAACTGGATTCGATGTTGAATTAGCAGAAGAAGTTTCAAAACGTTTAGGAGTAAAACCTGTATTTAAAGAAACACAATGGGATAGCTTACTTGCTGGTTTAGATGCGAAGCGTTTCGATATGGTTGCGAATGAAGTTGGTATTCGTGAAGACCGTCAAAAGAAATATGATTTCTCTAAACCGTACGTTTCATCTTCAGCGGCATTAGTTATTGCGAAGGATAAAGATAAGCCTGCTACATTTGCTGATGTAAAAGGATTAAAAGGAGCACAATCTTTAACAAGTAACTATGCAGATATCGCTAAGAAAAATGGTGCGGAAATTATTGGTGTAGAAGGATTTAGCCAAGCAGCAGAATTATTAAGTTCTGGCCGCGCTGATTTCACAATCAATGATAAATTATCAGTATTAAACTATTTAGAAACGAAAAAAGATGCAAAAATTAAAATTGTAGATACAGAAAAAGAAGCATCACAAAGTGGATTCTTATTCCGTAAAGGTAGCGACAAGCTAGTACAAGAAGTAAATAAAGCGTTAGAAGATATGAAAAAAGATGGTACGTACGATAAAATAGCGAAAAAATGGTTCGGTGAAAATGTATCTAAGTAGTGCATTGGTTTCAGATCGATTCTCTACTTGGATAGATATTATGCAGTCTTCCTTCATGCCTATGCTGAAGGAAGCTGTTCTTACGACAATTCCATTAACGCTTATTACATTTATTATCGGGATTATACTTGCGACGTTAACGGCGCTTGCACGTATTTCAGGTAGTCGTATTTTACAATGGATTGCTCGTATCTATGTATCTATCATTCGCGGAACGCCACTTCTTGTACAGTTATTTATTATTTTCTATGGTCTTCCAACTCTTAATATTGAAGTTGAGCCATATACAGCAGCAGTTATTGGATTTTCATTAAATGTCGGTGCATATGCATCTGAAATTATTCGTGCTTCTATCCTTTCTATTCCGAAAGGGCAGTGGGAAGCAGCTTACACAATTGGAATGACGTATCCGCAAGCGTTAAAACGTGTTATTTTACCGCAAGCGACGCGTGTATCAATCCCGCCGCTTTCGAATACATTTATTAGCTTAGTGAAAGATACTTCATTAGCATCGTTAATTTTAGTAACAGAAATGTTCCGAAAAGCGCAGGAAATTGCGGCAATGAACTATGAGTTTTTAATTGTTTATTTCGAAGCAGGTCTTATTTATTGGGTTATTTGTTTCTTATTATCAATCGTACAACAGATGTTAGAAAAGCGTTCGGAACGCTACACATTAAAATAATCCTTTTACAAAAGGAGTTTTTGTTTTTATGATTTCAATTCAGCACTTACAAAAAAGTTTCGGAGATAATACCGTACTAAAGCATATAGATTTATCAGTTGAGAAGGGAGAAGTTGTTGTTATTATCGGGCCATCTGGATCTGGTAAAACGACATTCTTACGTTGTCTTAACGTGTTAGAAACGCCGAACGCTGGTAGTATTCGCATCGGTAATAAAGAACTCGACTTCTCTCAAAAAGTAACGAAGAAAGATATTGTCAATCTTCGTACGCAAACAGGTATGGTATTCCAGCACCATAACTTATTCCCGCATTTAACAGCACTTCAAAATGTAATGGAAGGGCTCGTTACAGTGAAAAAGATGGGGAAAGAAGATGCGAAGAAAAAAGCAAACTATTTCCTTGAAAAAGTTGGTCTTGCGGATAAAGTAGACTTATATCCGTTCCAATTATCGGGTGGACAACAACAGCGCGTTGGAATTGCTCGCGCGCTTGCGATGGAGCCGGAAGTATTACTATTTGATGAGCCGACGTCAGCACTTGATCCTGAACTCGTTCAAGAAGTTCTGAAAGTAATGAAGGAACTTGCTAAAGAAGGTATGACGATGGTCATTGTAACGCACGAAATGCGCTTTGCACATCAAATTGCAAACCGCGTTATTTTCATGGATGGCGGTGTCGTTGTCGAACAAGGTACACCAGAAGAAGTATTTACAAATCCAAAAGAAGAACGTACAAAGAAGTTTTTACAAATGTTGCAATAAATTAAGGAAGGTCTCAAGGCATATGCCTTGAGACCTTTTTGCCATATATATTTATTTGTGGAATCCGCCAAGGCTTTGCTCAGCCATTGCAACTAGACGTTTTGTAATTTCTCCACCAACTGAACCGTTA
Organism: Bacillus sp. EB106-02-03-XG38; assembly: GCF_058792175.1. NCBI lineage: Bacteria > Bacillati > Bacillota > Bacilli > Caryophanales > Bacillaceae > Bacillus > Bacillus sp. EB106-02-03-XG38. Next base: position 829,451 of record NZ_JBYTED010000002.1, on the reverse strand, counting down.
GCGCGAGCCGTAGAATCTGCTCCTAATTGTACACCAAATTCTTGAGCGATTTCGTACTTCATTTGGTCGATTGCAGCTGTTGCTCCTGGTACTACTAATTGATTTGAAGAATTTTGGTTTGCCATAGGAATATATCCTCCTTAGAGTTATAAAAATTTTTTTGGTTGGACTAGCTGGAGTTGAACCAGATTATCGCCCCGTTTGGCGCTAATCCATCGGTAATTAAGTTTGTACTCATAGTATGGATGTTACCTAGAAAGATATACGAAATAATAATTTGTAAATTTTGTAAAAAAATCTTAGTCGTTTCGTAAATTATGAAATAAGAGTAATCGTTGTATTTTTTTGAAAGAAGGCTAAACTAAGAGCGATTTGAAATATGTTTTTTATATCCCGCTACTCTGGGAAAAATCATTAACTTCTTATTTATGACTTATTACACGTATAGTTTTATTTTGAGTAGGAGTGAGACAGAGCGCTCCTATGTACTGATAACGTATGGAGGAATCGTGATGGGAATTTGCCCGCTTTGTAATGCATTAGAATCACAAACATATTCTTGTCAAAATTGCCAAAGTATACTCCAAGATTATGGGAAAACTGTAGATTACATAGACGATTATAGTGCGTATATGGACCAAGAGTTATTAAGTGCAGTAGATGGATTAACAAATAACAATTCAAATGAATACTGTAATCATATTTTTTATTGCGGAGTATGTAATGTGGAAACAGAGGTTGTAGTAAAACTTGTGTAAATGGAAAACTTCCACCTTATGAATGAGGTGGAAGTTTTTGTTTTCGTATTTGTGAGTGAATCATAGGGGACGGGATATGTTCGGTGTTTGATGGAGTTCCGGATTTTATTTGAGACATTTTTTCTTTTGTATCGCGCAAAGAATGTTCAGTTAAGTAGATGGCATATTCGTAAAATAATTGGCGCGTTAGTTCACTTTGTTCTTTTAACTTGGCGTCTTGGAATACAGTTCGCCCAGGTTTAGAGTTCGCTTCAAAGAGCCACGGGTTTTCCTGTGTGTCTAAACCGATATCAAAACCGATTTCTCCAATATTTCCGGTTACTTGTTCATCGAGCGCGTAACTAATTTGTAAGGCGGTATGTTTTAACTTATTTTCAATTTGAACTTGTTTTGTGGAATCTGGAAAAAGTTCTTGTAGTAATTTCGTATCACCACCGCTATTTACATGTGTTGTTAAGCTACCTTTGCCAGCAATTTTTGCGACGATTGCACTGACCATCCATTGGCCGAAATGATTTTTATTTGTATGAATGCGAAAATCAACAGGTTGCCCATCGAAGCGAAGTAAGGAAATACCTTGTTGTACGATAAATTTCTTTAAATCATGTCCTTTTAACACATGATTTAGAAGCGTTTCTAATGATTGATACTTTCTTAGTTTGTTTTCTTCATTTTCGCGATAACGACAGTAGTAGCAATTCTCTGCTTGAGAATAAAATAGTTGATGAATATTTCTCCCGAAGCTGCCGTGAATTGGTTTCATGTAAATCGATTTATACGTACCGAGAAATCGTTCTACTTGTTCGAAGTGTTGAAATGTTTCTGTGTTTGGTAAGAATGGCATGATTGATTCGTCTTTCATAAGAAGTTGATGCACTTCCCATTTATTAAAAAATCCTGGATTAAACCATGGAATCGCATAGTCATACTCTAATTTTCTTTTTGCTCTTACAATCGGTTTATAATTTTCGGCTTTCCGATTGGGTAATCGGTCATAAATGACGTTTGGGAAAGGCACTTTTTTCTTTATCCATTGTTCCTCTTGAAAGAAATATCCTTCAATTGTTTCATCTTCCCAGTCTATATGTTGCACACCAAAAACGAATACAAACGGTCGCAAAGTGAATGGCGGCGTGAGTAACTCGCCAAGAGAAGTTGAACGGTTTCCTAAAGGATGAGAAGAGTCATCGTTAAAACCAGTTGTGAAAATCCCGATTAATGGTCCAAAAATAATCGTTTCATTTTGCGTGAATGCATGGATAGTAGTGGAGTGAGGAAGCAAAAGTTTCTCTGCAATTTGTTGTCCAATAATGATTTCGCGAGTAAAGGAATAATGAATTTTTACCTCTTCACTGGCAACATGGCGTATACCGAAGGAAAGGGATGTAATGGGTGGTGTAATGGAAAAAATATAAGGTAAAGTAATACTATTTGGATGCTCATCTGAAATATTTAATGTATATATGTGTTCTTTCAAAATGTTGTTACCTCCTTTCATTATGGTGTAAAGCGACTAAACTTTAGTGGTCCGTGATATATTGTTTCGGCTAATGAATCACTATGACGAATGTAATGTTCGTACGGGGGAATCGTGTTGACATACATAAGCCAAATGGCCCCTTTTTGATCCATAATGGTGGAAAGCTCTAGCTCGAATAAAGAAGAATAAGATTGATCTAGTGTTTGAAACACTTCATTTATAATGTCATGTAAAGCGTCCTGTAACAATTGTACACCGGTACTAGATAATACGTATTTAACTTTTGAAAAGGAATGCAGCGAAGAATCATCCGTTACCGAAAATAAAAGTTGATCCGGAAATGAGCTCTTTTGTATAAATTGACCGATAACGTTCCACTTCTGCTCTTTATTTTTTTGTAAAATGGTTCGGATATGGAGCGGGTATGTTAATTGATTTGGTGGTTGCAACATTGTATGGGTGATGTAACGTGCTGAATGTATGTTACGTTTGTACCAAGATATAAATTCATCTGTCCGTTTGATTGGAGCAGAAGTATGATAAGCGGCATTTATCGTATCGATATGAAACGTTTTATTTTTATAAGCGACCCGGTACAGACTTTCATTGGAATGTGTGTTAGTAGGACGTATAATAATATCTTTTGTTTTTAATAACAGTTTGAAAATATTTTGTATCGTCGCTATTTCAAATTTTGGTATATAAGGAGATAATTTTTTATTCGTGAGAAATACATCATGCAGTTCGCTTAAGTCAATGAGTGTGTTATTTAAAAAGGTAGTGGAAGCACGGTTGTGTAATGAGTGAATAATTGACTTTGCTTTTTCAAAGTTTGTGTCCTCGTTAAAAGAAGAACGATCGTATATATAAGAAGGAATAGGGAATGTTTGCTCTTTCCATTTTCCTGTATCAGTATCATAAATCAGACCAGAAATAAGATCTGTTTTAGGATCAATACTAAATGGTGTAAACTGGGCAACGACATTATGATAAAGCCGAGCGCGTTTAGCGATTTCGGTGTAATACGTTTGCTCATAATGAGGCTGAGAAGTTAAAATACCAAGAACCAACGAAATCACTCCTTTACTAACAAAATGTTGGCACAATAGGCGAAGCTATATATTGCAAATACGTTTTTATACCATTATACTTTTGTCCGTATGATGATATGCTATAGTTTTGGAGAAGCGAAAGGTTGATTGTAATGAATATATGGTTAAGTATGTTAACGACGACAGGGCTCGGAGCAATTATTGGGGGATTCACAAATCATTTAGCGATAAAAATGTTATTTCGTCCGCATCGCCCTATTTATATTGGGAAATTTCAAGTTCCATTTACACCAGGGTTAATTCCGAAGCGCCGCGATGAACTTGCGGTTCAATTAGGAAAAATGGTTGTCGAGCATTTGTTAACGCCGGAAGGAATCGGAAAGAAGTTAACAAATGAAGAGTTTCAAAAAGGTTTAATCCACTGGACGCAAGTGGAAGTGGATAAAGTAATGACGAACGAACAATCACTGCGACAAATGTTAGAAAAATGGGATGTAGCGCATGTAGAAAAAGAAGCAACCGTGAAAATCGAACATGTGATTACAGAAAAGATTGAGGCATTTTTAGCAGAGTACTATACATATACATGGGAACAGGCTTTACCTCATTCTGTTCATGAAAAAATAGAAAATACGATCCCGAACGTTTCGGCATTTATTTTAGGGCGAGCAACTCAATTTTTTGAAAGTGAAGAAGGGAAAGCTCGTCTTTCAAAAATGATTGATGATTTCTTTGCTTCTAGGGGAACGCTGCTTAACTTAGTCGGAATGTTTTTAGGGAATGTAAGTGTAGTGGATCGTGTACAGCCAGAGGTTATTAAGTTTTTAGCGCAAGATGGCACAAAACAGCTTTTAACTGATGTACTGCAAAAAGAGTGGGAAAAGTTAAAAGGAAGAGATGTAAAAGAATTAGAAACATTTGTAGAAAAAGAAATGATTGTAAGCCCTATATTGTCAGCAGTTAAAGTGGAGGAAACAGTAAGTAAGTTTTTAAATCAATCTGTGCAGCAAGTATGTGAGCCAGTTCGAGAAACAATTATGGAAAAGGTAGTTCCAAGTGCAGTAACGAAAGGTTTGAAGTGGGGGACAGAAAACGTAGCGAGTATATTAAACAACCTCCATCTTGCGGAAATTGTCCAGCAAGAAGTATCCACATTTTCAACGGAGAGACTAGAAGATTTAGTGCTGTCCATTACAAAAAATGAACTGAAAATGATTACGTATTTAGGTGCCTTATTAGGCGGAATGATTGGACTCGTACAAGGATTATTACTGCTGTTTCTTAAATAATAAGATAAGTACATAGAAATAAAAGTGAAATTTCTTCACATCTCTTGCATAGTTTGATATGGTAAGAAGAGGTGCGTATGTAAACGTACTTAAAAGGCAGTGCGCATGACAAGTGCTAGCCTTCTAAAGGAGGAAAAATAAAATGACAAAAAACATTCATGATGTTGCATATGAATTACAAAAAGCAATCGCTGAAAACGAAGATTTCCAAACATTAAAAGCAAGCTACGCAGCAGTTCAAGCTGATACTGCTTCAAAGAACTTATTCGATGAGTTCCGTACAATGCAACTTGGCCTACAACAAAAAATGATGCAAGGTCAAGAAATCACTGAAGAAGATAACCAAAAAGCACAAGAAGTTGTAGTTCGCATTCAACAAGATGCTAAAATTACAAAGTTAATGGAAACTGAGCAACGCTTAAACATCGTTATCACTGACGTTAACAAAATTATCATGAAGCCACTAGAAGATTTATATAACGCGCAACAACAAGCGTAATAGTGGAAGACGCCCCTGTATAGAGGCGTCTTTTTTTGTTGGTTATTTGTGGAAATACTCCGTTTCAATATTCTTCTCCTTCAAAAACTTTTCAATTTCTTTTTGTTTCCTACCATTCACTTTCTCAAAGCGTTTTGTAAAAGAGAAATCAGTTTTGAATAAGTTACCATCTTGAGCGAGTTGGTCTAATTCTTGCTCTAGTTCTACTGAAAGTGCTGTAGACGATGAAATGTAATCATGAATTTTCTTCGAAGGCTGTTTGTAATCATCGGGGATCGTATTGTTACTAATAAAATTATGGAAGTTCGCATCATTTTGTTGTGCTAAATCTATTAGTTGTTTTAATTTCTCCCGATCGTATTCCGTGACTTCCTCGTCAGACATGGCTGACGAAAGTGGAACGATGTTTTCATATAACTCTCCGCTATAATCTAAATACGTTTTTATATTTTGTTTCATTTCATCTTCATTAATCGTTTCATTCTTTTTTGAGGAAGTGAATATAGTTTCTGGAATTTTAATCGTTACATCTTTAATAGATTGTACATCGTCTAATTTATCATATCGTGTATCATTTGCTTCATTAGATTGTGTATCGTGTGAACAAGCTGATAGCAATAAAATTATAAGTAACATGAGTGCATATAAAATATACTTTTTCATCTTAATCTCCTTTTGCATTAATATCTTTGTAAAATAGCTACATTCCATTTCAAGTATTTTACTAAAGCTGCGTATAGATGTTTTACCATTTGATAACAGATGACGGATATGAGTAAACCGCTGCAAAAAGCGATGAACACATTATAAACATCGGAATAGCTAATTTGATGAAACCCTTTAAAGAACCCTAGCCCTATTAATAAAATAGGTGAAATGATTAATACTGGAGTGGCAATGATAAGTGCTAGAAGAATCGGTAATAAAAAGAGTAGTACGAAAAAGGCGATAATGATAAAAGTACAGTTTAAAACACTTAAGCTCATAACAGAAAATAGTGCGGTTATCATATTTTTGAAGCTTCGTTTCTTGTCAGCATTGCTTATTGCATAGGAAACAGTAAGTTCTTTCGCGATCGTTTTAGGGTTTCCTAGTTTTCTAGCAATTTCTTCTTCGCATTTCCCATCTTGTTTACCACTGATAAAATGAGTTTCATACTCCGAAATAATATCTTTCTTTTCTACATTGGGTATATTCCGCAGGGAGGAACTAAGTTGTTCCAAAAAGTCACTTTTGTTCATAACAATCACTTTCCTTTATAAAATGATGAATTACAGATGAGAATCTGATTTTTGAAAAGAGAGTTCCAATTAATGGGTATTCCAATATTTACAAATATATCATTTACTAGTGTTCTTTGCAAGGTACTGTTAAGATTTTAATACTGTAACGAGATGGAAATTTCTCTTACATTTTTAGAGAAGTTATAAAAACATTATTTTAGGATAAATAAAGGGTTGTAAGCGCATTCCTTATTAGTTGTCAAAATACTGTCAAATTCATATTCTTGGAAAAATAATGCATTTGTACTATAATGATAAACAATACTTCACCACGTTAATTAACTAGGTGAAATTAAAAATCTTTATTACACACATTATGAAATAAAGGGATGATTAGTTTGACAAGTGTAAAAGCAAACGACGTGAAGACAAAAACAAAAGGAGCAGATCTTGTTGTTGATTGTTTAATTAAACAAGGTGTTACACATGTTTTCGGTATTCCAGGAGCGAAGATTGACTCTGTATTTGATGTACTGCAAGAAAGAGGACCAGAGTTAATTGTTTGTCGTCATGAACAAAACGCAGCATTTATGGCAGCTGCTATTGGTAGATTAACAGGGAAACCGGGTGTATGTCTTGTAACTTCAGGACCAGGGACATCAAATTTAGCGACAGGTCTTGTTACTGCGAATGCGGAGAGTGATCCCGTTGTTGCTTTAGCTGGTGCAGTTCCGCGTACAGATCGATTAAAACGTACGCATCAATCTATGGATAATGCTGCACTATTCGAACCAATCACAAAATATAGCGTAGAAGTAGAGCATCCTGATAATGTGCCAGAAGCATTATCAAATGCATTCCGAAGTGCGACTTCCACAAATCCAGGCGCTACTTTAGTAAGTCTTCCGCAAGACGTTATGACTGCGGAAACGACTGTAGAGTCTATCGGTGCGCTTTCTAAGCCACAGCTTGGAATCGCTCCCACACATGATATTACATACGTAGTAGAAAAAATAAAAGCAGCGAAATTGCCGGTTATTTTACTCGGTATGAGAGCAAGCACAAATGAAGTGACGAAAGCTGTTCGTGAATTAATTGCAGATACAGAACTTCCTGTCGTTGAAACATATCAAGCAGCTGGTGCCATTTCACGTGAATTAGAAGATCATTTCTTCGGCCGCGTTGGATTATTCCGTAACCAACCAGGTGATATTTTACTAGAAGAAGCAGACCTTGTTATTTCGATCGGTTATGACCCAATTGAGTATGATCCGAAATTCTGGAATAAACTTGGGGATAGAACGATTATTCATCTTGATGACCATCAAGCAGATATCGATCATGATTACCAACCAGAGCGTGAATTAATTGGTGATATTGCCTTAACAGTAAATAGCATCGCAGAAAAATTACCGAAACTTGTGTTAAGTACGAAATCAGAAGCAGTATTAGAACGATTACGCGCGAAATTATCAGAACAAGCAGAAGTTCCAAATCGTCCTTCAGAAGGTGTTACGCATCCACTTCAAGTGATTCGTACACTTCGTTCTTTAATTAGTGACGATACAACTGTTACATGTGACATCGGTTCCCATTCTATTTGGATGGCGAGATGTTTCCGTTCTTATGAACCACGTAGATTATTATTTAGTAACGGTATGCAAACGTTAGGTGTTGCACTTCCTTGGGCAATCGCAGCTACTTTAGTAGAACCAGGTAAAAAAGTAGTTTCTGTATCAGGTGACGGTGGTTTCTTATTCTCAGCGATGGAGTTAGAAACGGCGGTACGTTTAAATTCTCCAATCGTCCATCTTGTTTGGAGAGACGGCACATATGATATGGTTGCATTCCAACAAATGATGAAATACGGCAGAACATCAGCTACAGAGTTTGGGGATGTTGATCTTGTGAAATATGCGGAAAGTTTCGGGGCGTTAGGTCTTCGTGTTAACAAGCCTGATGAATTAGAAGGGGTATTAAAAGAAGCATTAGCAGCAGACGGTCCTGTCATTATTGATGTTCCAATCGACTACCGTGATAACATTAAATTAAGCGAAAAATTATTACCAAACCAATTAAACTAATGGAGGCAGATTTGAGATGACTGTTGCGCAATTAATCGATATTGATGCAAAAAGAACGAAAATGAGTAATGAAGTATATCAAACATCTACAATGCTTGCGCTATTAGATGGTATATATGATGGTGTGATTAGCTTTGAGGAATTGAAAGAACGTGGTAATTTTGGCATCGGCACATTTGATCAATTAGATGGTGAAATGATTGCATTTGATAACGAATTTTATCATTTACGTTCAGACGGTTCAGCAGAAAAAGTAGAGCCAGAAGAAACAACACCGTTTGCGACGGTAACGTTTTTTGAAAAAGAAATGAGTTATACAGTAGAGCGTCCGATGAATCGTGAAGAAGTGGAAGCCTTATTACATGAATTAATGCCAAGTAAAAACTTATTTTATGCGATTCGAATGGACGGTACATTCCGTGAAGTAAGAACAAGAACCGTTCCAAGACAAGAAAAACCGTATACACCGCTCGTTGAAGTGACGAAATCACAACCGATTTTTTCGTTTAAACATACAGAAGGCACGCTTGCTGGATTTTGGACACCAGATTACGCGCAAGGCATTGGTGTAGCTGGTTTCCACTTACATTATATTGATGATGAAAGAAGCGGAGGCGGACATGTTTTCGACTATGTTGTTGAAAACTGTACGATCCAAATTTGTCAAAAAGCTCATATGCATTTAGCACTTCCAGAAACAGCTGATTTTATGGCGGCTGAATTATCAAGAGAAAACTTAGAGGATAATATTGCGACTGCGGAAGGCGCGGAGTAAAAGGAGAAGACTGTTCCACCTTGGAACAGTCTTCTTTTATGAATATTTTTTGTTGAATCATTTATTTCTTTGAAACAAACGGATGTCCCTCATAATAAAAACGCCAAGGATAATGTACAGCTTCTTCTGCATAGTCGATATTAATGCGAGGACCTGCTGTTATTTTATATTGTGATGATAGGTGTTCTTCTTCTGGGACGAGTTCAATATGTAATGTGTCGCTTTGTAACGATACACCTCGTTCTTCTAAAGTAATTCCGAGGGCACGGCATAGTTTGCCAGGGCCGTTCGTTACATTTTTATACTGCGCTTTTGTAATGTCGCTTTTGTTGTATCGTGCTAGTTTTATTTCTTCGATTCCATCTACTGGCTCAAGGGCTCGAATGAGAACACCTTGCGGGGTGCCAACTGGCGCTGTAATGACGTTAAAACAATGATACATACCATAAATCAAATATACGTAAGCATGTCCTGGTGCACCAAACATAACTTCTGTACGGTCCGTTCGTCTACCTCCGTAACTATGTGCTGCTTTATCATCCGGACCTTTGTATGCTTCTACTTCTACAATGATTCCGCTTCGTTTTACTCCATCTACAATATGTACAAGTTTCTGTCCGAGTAATTTCTTTGCGACTTCTAACGTATCGCCTTCATAAAAGGAAGGTGGTGCTTGCATTGTACTATCTCCTTTGCTAAGTGTATATGTATATAGTAAACCAAATTTTCAGTAGTAATTCTAACTCGTTCTATTTGCTACATTTATTTCATAAATTATGGATAGAGTACAACAGCGAAGAGGGGGAGTGCGACATGATTTATCGCTTACTAGCTCTTAATATAGATGGGACACTACTATACAACAACGGAAAAATTGCAAAAGGATTAAGAGAAACAATTGAATTTGTGAAAAGAAAAGATGTATACGTTACATTATTTACGAGCCGTAATTTTCAGTCCGCTCATAAAGTAGCAAAGGCTTTAAAATTAGATTCTATATTAGTGACACATGGCGGTGCTTTCGTTTCAGCAACGTTAGATAAGCCGTACGTTCAAAGAAGGTTATCGGAAGAGAAGACGTTTAACATTGTGCAAGTGTTAGAGCACTTTGATTGTAACGTCCGCATTTCTCATGAACGGTTTTCAATCGGAAATCGTGAGAGAAATACACCAAACTTAATTGCGCGTACTGTATTATCAAGCGCAGATCCATTATTTTATCCAGTTCAATTTGTAGACTCGTTAGGTGATGCGCTTCGTGATCATCCAGTAGCAGCGCCAAAAATTGATGTAATTTTCCAAAGTAAAGGTGAAAAAGAACGAGGGCTCTATACATTAAGAAAAGCATTCCAAGATATAGAGTATGTTGAGTGTGATTCAAAACGAATAGAAATCTTGCCGCAAAATGTATCAAAATTACGTGGATTACAATTGCTTGGAGAGCATTTAAATATTTCGTTAAACGAAATGGTTGCGATTGGAGATAGTTTAGAAGATCTAGAAGTAATTGAAAATGTAGGGCTCGGGGTAGCGATGGGGAACTCGCCTGTAGAGTTAAAACAAGCAGCTGACTGGATTACACGTTCAAATAGTGAGAACGGCGTAGAGTATATGATCAAAGAGCATTTCCGCAAGCAATTCCCGCTTCCGTTTTTGAAGAATCATAAAAATACGCCGAAATGATAAAGGAAAAAACGTAGCTTTTTGGCTACGTTTTTCTTTGTTTAAGCTTCAATAACTTTAAGCATGCGATTTAAAAATGCAGCTGATTCAGCACGTGTTGCCGTGCCTTTTGGTAAGAATTCATTTCGTTCGTTACCTTTTACAATTCCGTATGCATAAACGTTTTGTAATGCTTTTTTATCGTATGCTAAGTTTTGGTCAGTGAATGGTAATTTCACTTCTTTTCTATAAATCCACTTATATTCTAGTGCACGGTTAATCATAATAACAGCTTCATCACGTGTTATTGTAGCGGTTGGATCAAATTTATTATTGCCACGACCATTAATGATACCTGCGCTAGCTGCACGATTAATTCCGTCTACTAAAGATGGATGTGCTTCGTTTAAGTCTGTAAATTTAGCGTTTCCAGCAGGTAAATTTAAAGCTCGCGACATTAAATTTGCAAACTCAGCTCTTGTTACGAGGCGGTTTGGCCAGTAAGAACCATTTCCGTCACCGAACATGATTTTCCTAGCTGCTAACTGACGAATATCTTGCTCATACCACCCGCCTGTAATGTCGTCTTTTTCATGAGGGACTTCTGGCGGCGGAATAACATCATTACGATTTTCATTATAGTAAGCGTTCGTGCCTTTTAAGAAAGCATCCCATTGTCCGCGCTGAATCATAAATGCAGGGCAGTTTTTTCCGCTCCAAAATTGATGCTTTTGAACGTGATCTAGAGATATGTTTAATTCGTTCATTAAATAAGCAGCTAACTTGCGCGCATTTTCTACCGCTTTCGCATAATTTCCATCACTATTCACAGCAATTTCAATTCCGATAGATTCATAGTTTCCAGTCTTATTTCCAGCATGCCAACCAACTTCATTTAATGGAAGGTGTTGATAAATTTCTTTGTCATCTACTGTAAAATGCCAAGATGCTGAACGATCCGTATTTCCACGGGCTTGGCTATCTAAGTACTTCGCATGATTTAAAGCGTTAGCACCTTTACTTGTATTAGCAGTTTCATGAATTGTAATGTATTTTGGTTCCATTGCGTAGCCAGGGCGAATATTTTCATTCCCTTTTGGAACAATCATTTCTTTAAATGTAACACCGTAAACGTTATTTGTAGGCAAATTAGATGGTGTTTTGAAGAAAGTTGCGCTTCTCTTTTCGACAGCACCTGTTTTTTCAAATAATAATGCTTTCGTACCTTCAAATGTCGCTGAAGGAGCATAAATCCATTTTTCAGCTCCGTTCATTTGAATGTTAAACCAATTTCCAGCTTGTTCAGTAGGAGTTACTGTTTGTGGCTGTAACGTCTTTTCTTCTTTAAATGATTGGAAAGGGGACAAATATACTGATGCTTCTTCTGTTACAATTAGTTTTTGATTCGAAAGTTTATGAATCTCTTGTACTTCTAAACTATTACTTTCCTTATTAACCCAGCCAGAACCAAATGTAGTTTGTATATAATATGCATTCCCTTTTTTCTTTGTTGCTTTTACTACCGGTTCAGCAATTTCAATATTTGTTTTGGTTTTTAAGTCGTTTGAATCGTATAGTGGAAGTTTTGTTGATAAGTGGAGAAGATATTCACCAGAGATTTCAAGGTCATTTTCTTCGTCATGTCTATGCTGTTTTGCATGCTCTTCAATGCTTTTTAAAGCTTGTTCATCAATAGACAATTCCGCAGTTCTCTCTATATTCTCTGCGAATGAATGAGTAGGTGCTATAAATGTTTGTAATGCTAAGGATAGTACTAAAATGTTGTAAAACCTTTTTTTCATAGTTGTTTTAACACGTGATAGTCTTTATTGCGTGTTAAGAGTCCTCCTTTATATGTATTTAAATTAGTAGCAAGTACTAATACGTTCTAAATTGTAACAAGAGTATATTACAATGTCTATACAACTAAGAAAAGTTCGTTAAAAATCAATATTCAGTCTGTTTTAAATAGGATATCAAAATAAGGTAAAACCTTCTGTATTGACCTGCCAACGCCCTTCAAGTAAACTAAAGAGAGTTTGCAAATGAAAAGGTGATAATGTTGTTAATTTCAATTAAAACGTTACAAGATGATCGTTTTTTACGTCCGCTACAAAATATTGGCGGCTTATTTTTTGAAGATAGTACGATTGGATTTGAACAAGAGGAAGCAAATTTAATCGCTGATATACACATTGAAGAGAATGTGAAAGCATTTGCTCGTTTAACAGATGTTGCGACTGGAAATGTGTATGAAGAAACATTCGCAAAAGATTTATCTGCTTTCACAGATGAAAAAGAGCGAATGAAGCAAGTGAAACACGTTGTTTCTTATGTATATCTTTCTGTTCTTCAGCAGTTAACTGGTATTGAACAAAGCTGGGGCATTTTAACAGGAGTTCGTCCGACAAAACTTCTTCATAAAATGCTTCAAAATGGTATGTCAAAAGAAGAAGCACACCAAGAACTTCGTGAAAGCTATTTAATTCATGAAGAGAAAATTGAACTTCTTCAGCGTATTGTGGATTGCCAATTAGCAGTAGTTCCAGATTTATACCGTTTGAAAGAGGAAGTAAGTATTTATATCGGTATTCCATTCTGCCCAACAAAATGTGCATATTGTACATTCCCGGCGTATGCAATTAATGGACGCCAAGGCTCTGTTGATTCATTCTTAGGTGGTTTACATTATGAAGTTCGTGAAATTGGTAAGTTTTTAAAAGAAAAAGGTGTAACAGTTACGACGATTTATTATGGCGGCGGTACACCGACAAGTATTACAGCAGAAGAGATGGATATGCTGTATGAAGAAATGTATGAAGCGTTCCCAGATGTGAAAAATGTGCGTGAAGTAACAGTTGAGGCGGGTCGCCCAGATACAATTACGCCAGCGAAGCTAGAAGTGTTAAATAAATGGAACATTGACCGCATTAGTATTAATCCGCAGTCATACCATCAAGAAACATTAAAAGCAATTGGACGTCACCATACTGTAGAAGAAACAATTGAGAAGTATCATTTAGCTCGTGAAATGGGAATGAACAATATTAATATGGACTTAATTATTGGTCTTCCTGGTGAAGGACTAGATATATTCAAGCATACGTTAGATGAAACAGAAAAGTTAATGCCAGAATCGTTAACAGTTCATACGTTATCATTCAAACGTGCTTCTGAAATGACGCAAAACAAACGTAAATATAAAGTAGCAGGTCGCGAAGAAATTACAGCGATGATGCACGAAGCAGAAGAGTGGACGCAAAAGCATAATTACGTACCATATTACCTATACCGTCAAAAGAATATTTTAGGTAACTTAGAGAACGTTGGTTATGCAATGCCGACGCAAGAAAGTATTTACAACATTGTTATTATGGAAGAAGTTCAATCAATTATCGGACTTGGCTGTGGTGCATCAAGTAAATTTGTTCATCCGAAGACAGGTGCAATTACGCACTTTGCAAATCCGAAAGATCCAAAATCATATAACGATGGCTTCGTAAAATATACAGAAGACAAACTGAAAATTTTAGAAGAGCTATTTGTATAAGAAGAAAGAGGTTGTTCCAAATTGGAACAACCTCTTTTTTATCCTGCTATTTGCAGGAACCGATCGGTGTGGGCCGATTAAAGTTCCACTCTGCTTTGTCAGTTTTTGTCGGTAAGTCGATATATTCGAAAAATCGCTGATATAAATGGAGTTGCGGTCGATATATTTTAAAAATCGCTGATATATTTCAAGTTGCGGTCGATATATTTTGAAAACCGCTAATATAATTTCATTTACCGTCAAGCGGAACCTTTTGTAAAACTATGTCGATAATAATCAGAAAAATTAGTCAAATCATTAGAGGACAATGTCTACTTATAGACGAAATGATAGATTTATGAAAGAGAAAAGGGGGAAATTGTTGGCATGTACATGACGATAGGGAGAATATTCGATTTAGCGGTTGGTAAGTATCCGAATAAAGAGGCGCTAGTAGAGCCGGAAAAAAATATTCGCTGGACATATAAACAGTGGGATGAGCAAATAAATAAAACGGCGCAAGCGCTATTGAAAGAAGGGGTAAGAAAGGGAGATACTGTATCTGTTTACTTATATAATTGCCGTGAATTTGTAAACGTTTACTTAGCCTGTGCGAAAATTGGGGCAATCTTTAACCCGATTAACTTCCGTTTAAAAGCAAAAGAATTATCTTATATTCTCCAGGACGCAGCC
This sequence comes from Bacillus sp. EB106-02-03-XG38, assembly GCF_058792175.1. Taxonomy (NCBI): domain Bacteria; kingdom Bacillati; phylum Bacillota; class Bacilli; order Caryophanales; family Bacillaceae; genus Bacillus; species Bacillus sp. EB106-02-03-XG38. The sequence goes on along the minus strand of NZ_JBYTED010000002.1, from coordinate 814,407 downwards.
TCGAAAGTAGTAGTCTTTGAAAAAGCGGTTGAATCAACTGTTGCTATCATTGAACGAGATTTTCCAAATTCGTCTTTTTGGTATGTAGAAGACGACACACCTTCCTATGCTAGTTCTTACCATGAAAAAGTGAATGCAGCATCTTCTGACAAAGTAGATATCGAAATTGATGAAATGGATTATTGTTCTATGCTATATACGAGCGGTACGACAGGTCATCCGAAAGGTGTACTACATCGCCATCGTGAAATGGCTGAGCATAGTATGATTTGTACGTATTTCTTAAAATATAATAGAGATAGTGCTGGGCTTGTAGTGGCACCTTTATACCATTGCGGCGAGTTAAATGCTGGAATCATTCCGCGTATTCAAGTTGGTGGAAAGAATGTTATTTTACATCACTTTGATACAGATAGAGTATTACATACGATTCAAGAAGAGAAGATTACGACGTTTTTTGCAGCACCAACGATGTGGAATATGTTATTGCAAAAAGATTTAACAAAGTACGATTTAACTTCGATGAAGATTGGTATATATGGAGGAGCGGCGATGGCTCCAGCACTAGTGAAGGAATGTAAAGAACGTCTTTATATTGATCTTGTACAAATTTACGGAATGACAGAAATGGGACCAGTTGTTGCGTTTCTTGTAGAAGAAGATCAAATTACGAAAGCAGGTTCAGCAGGAACACCGTGCTTTAGTCATGAAATCCGCATTGTAAAACCAAATGATGATGCACCAGCAGAACCAGCTGATGTATTACCTCCTTATGAAGTAGGGGAGATTATTTTACGCGGCCCAACTATGATGGCTGGTTATCATAACCGAGAAGAAGCAAATGCAAAATCGATGTATAAAGGATGGTATCACTCTGGTGATTTAGGTTACTTCGATAAAGACGGTTATTTATTCGTCGCAGATCGCGTGGATGATATGGTGATTAGTGGCGGCGTTAATATTTATCCACGTGAAATTGAAGATTTCCTTCATAGTCATCCTGGTATATTAGATGTTGCGGTGCTTGGTGAGCCGGATGAATTATGGGGAGAACGTGTTGTTGCAGTTGTTGTGAAGAAAGATGAAACAATTACAGAAGCTGATTTAGAAAAGTATTGTAAAGAAAGTGATGAATTAGCAGATTATAAACGTCCGCGTCATTATTTATTTGTGGATGAACTGCCTCGTAATGCGAGTGGGAAGTTGCAAAAGTTTGTCCTGAGAGAGTCGTTAAAAGGTGCCAAAAAATAGAAAATGTGGGATGCACTATACCTATGTGATTTTCGCCTGTTTTTAAATAGACGAAGCAATATCTTTGTTCTTTTGTAGAGGTGGAGAATTAAGTGAAGATCAATTGGTCTTCACTTAATTCTCGTTTCTTTGTAAAGAAGAGTAATTCGTGCAGTTGAAACCATGTGAAAGAACTAAAGGGATGTACAAAAAAAGACACCTCAAGGTGCCTCTTTCCGACTTGAACCATTTTCATTTCATACGAATCTATCCGTATTACCCCTTTGTTATAAGTGTAAACACATACTATAAAACAGAATCGTCTATATACACTAATTGTTAGTTCAAAAAATACAAGAGATTTGAACTTAGTATTGGAGTAACGCCACATCCCCTAAAATGATTGATATGTTACGCCTTTTAAAAGAATCTGCTTTATAGAACGTGTCCACAAGTTATATTTTACTACATGTAATATTCATTTAGTTTATTTTTTGTGAATATGTATAATTACATAAACCTCATAAGGAAATGAGAGTATACTTTGTTATTTTGTAATAAAGGAAAAGCCCGCCTACAAAAAATAGGGGGCTTTTCTTATTTTTTATGAATGTTTATTCCAATTATATTATCAGATGAATCTAAACGAACATACACGTCATCTGACAAAAGGTGGGCATTATATATTCTTTGTTTATATGTTGATATCTCGAAGCGTTTTCCATTTGATTCACATTCCAGAATAATCATATCTCCATGTTCTTTCCAATTTACTAATCTAGCAGTTGTATTCATTTTTAATCCTCCTCTAAATCATTTTATGAAAATTAATAGAGATAGTGTGAGGAAGGAGTTTATATAGTCAAAAAGAAAGGTGAAGAGATTGTAACATAATAACTTTTTCGTAAAAACAAACTATTTAATTATATCAATAATAAGATTAAATAATATAATATATTAATCTAACAGAAGGGAGGAATAGCCATGCAATTAGTTTGTTTTAAAATAGTAAGTGGTCAATACTTCTTATTTGTAGAAGGTATTCAAATTCCTGTACCAATTCCAGCAGCAGCGGCAGCTCTATTAATTGGTTTAGGAATAATTCCACTTTGTTCTTAATGTAAGAACTTTCAGCAGTTCTACTTTTTAATTAAAAAACCCTCAAGTATTTATATACTTGAGGGTTTTTTTATTGTTATAAAAATCGTTGAATGAAATGGGGTTCGCAACATTGTTTGATGGTCATGTTGGGATACCCACTTTCTATTTTTATTTACGTGAAAAACCTTCTTCATCAAGGTATTCCGCAGCTTCTGGATAAGAGTTGAATGTACCGTCTAAGTTTACACCAGCGTACACGTTCCACATATCGTCCTCTGAGATAAGAGTAAGGATATGACCGTCTTCGTTCTGCCATTCTTCTTCTTTCGCAGGTTCTGCAGGAACTACTATTTCTTCTTGTGAAAGTAATTCAATTGATTGCTCGATTACTGAACGTAATTCATCTGCTGAAAATTCGCGGATGTTTACCATACCTTTATCATCCGTTTTGTAACCTTTAATACCACTTGCATATACAAATCCGTTTCCGTTTGGATGTAAGTGATAAACAACGTTCTTTTTATCTAAACGACTTTCTTCAAAGTGAAAGTTCACGCGTTTTAATGATACGTTCTTTCTTTCTAATTCAGGGAAAGATTCAATGATCGATAATTTTTCTTCAAAAGTTAGCATAGTGCCTCCAAATATATAATAAAAGATTTAATTTATCTATTATAGCATAGTTATAATGGTTTCCAAAGGTAAGGAGAGGGTTATAATTGAATGCGTTTACGTCACGATACTGTAAAAAGTGGACTAACGAATATATTCTTTTAGGTGTACAATGGAACGTGGACTTAATGTGAAGGTGGTTATTATATGTTTCAAAGAATAGCAAAGGAATGTTTAGCTGGTTTGACGGTTGCGATTGTTGCGTTGCCACTTGCCATTGCATTTGGTATTGCAGCAACGGGAACGTCTGAGGGAGCACTAGTCGGATTGTATGGTGCGATTTTTGCAGGGTTATTTGCGGCGTTATTTGGTGGTACACCTGGGCAGGTTACGGGGCCAACTGGGCCGATTACTGTTATTGCGACAGGAGTTATTGCGACGCACGGATTAGAGGCGAGTTTTATAGCATTTATGATGGCGGGACTGTTTCAAATTTTATTCGGTGTATGTAAGCTTGGCTCTTACGTTCGATACATTCCATATTCTGTCGTTTCAGGATTTATGAACGGTATCGCATTAATTATTATTTTAGGTGAAATGAAGCATGTGCAAAATAGTTTTCTACTCGTCGTATTAACGATTATTGTCATGATTGTTTCTGGAAAATGGATTAAGGCCATTCCATCTAGTTTAGTCGCATTAGTAGGTGTGACAGCTATGCTACCTTTATTTTCTTCTGCGCTAGAAGGGCTTACAGTGAAGTTGCCGGTTATCGGAAACTTGTCATTAAATAAGGTGATTGAGAAGATTGGAACGATTCCAGAAGCGATGCCGACGCTTCATATTCCATCTTTAAGTGGAACAGGCATCGCAGAACTTATTTTACCAGCGCTTAGTATTGCTTTATTGGGATCGATTGACTCGTTGTTAACATCGGTTGTAATGGATAATGTGACGGGGACACGTCATAAAAGTAATAAAGAACTGGTCGGACAAGGTATTGGTAACATGGTGAGCGGATTGTTTGGTGGATTAGCAGGGGCAGGAGCAACTGTACGGTCTATCGTTAATATAAGAAGTGGTGGTAAAACGGCGCTTTCAGCAAGTATGCATAGTGTTATATTATTTATTTTCATTATGGGACTTGGATCGGTCGTACAATACATTCCACTTGCTGTATTATCGGGTATTTTAATTTTAACTGGTATTGGCATGTTTGATTGGGAAAGCATGAAGAAAATGCATGTAGCGCCAAAAGGCGATGTCATTGTTATGCTCGTAACGATGGTTGTCACAGTGAAGTTTGATTTAATGATCGCTGTTGCGTTCGGTATTATTCTTTCGTTCATTATATACATGGTGAAATGTAAAGAACGTAAAGCTTCTATTGTAAAAGAAAAAGAAGCAACGTATAAAATTAAAGGCCCACTTTCTTTCTTAACAGTGGATCGTGTTTTTTATGCTTTACAAGACGTAAACTCTCCGGTTGTTTTACGTATGAAAGATGTGCGCTATATGGATGTATCGGGCGCAATGGCTTTGCTGAACTTTGTTGAGCAGTCGGATAAAGTAGGTGCGAGTGTGACGCTAGAGCAAGTGCCTGCTCATATTGAAAATACGTTAGTAACGATGGCGAGTAATGAGCAGAAAGATAAATTACAGTTTGTAAAAGCTGAAGCTATATAAGGAGATACCCTCTTATGAGGGTATTTTTTTGTATATTAAATATCATTATATAGGGATATTTTGGTGTTATTGACATTTATTAATCTTAGCAGTATAGTAACATTCTAGATTAGGAATGTGATATTATAATAACGTATATGAATTTTGAGATTCCTTTTTTTCAGAAGGAAGAGCTTTAAGCTGGAGGGAATAATTGATGTACAAACAGTTACCACACGGAGTGAAAATTGGGATTACACGCTCAATTGTTGTTTCTTTTGAGAAGTACATGAAAGAAATTGAATGGAACGAAGAAAAGTTTGATATGCAGCAATTTGTTGAACAGTGGAAACAATATTTATACACAAAATCAACTTGGATCAATAAAGTAGATGATGAGTTGAAAGAACATCCAGATTTCCATCAAGCGTTAGCAGCGAAAGTAAATGAAAAAATTAACGAGCTTATTAATGAAGAGCCGAGCGAAGAGCAAGTAGAGCAATTAAAGAAAAATAAAGTGAAGCACGTAGATGAAATGTGCAAGTTAGAAGCTGAATATCATATTGAACGTTTATTAGTAACGAAGTAAATTTTACATAAAGAATAAGCCTGTCCAAGGAGGTGTGATGACCATCTTTTTGAACAGGTTTTTTTGTATGAAAAAGAATAAGAGAGGCTGCTTCTAGAGCAGCCTCTCTTATTAGTCTTGTGGTACAAATGCTTTCCAAGAAGATAGGTCCATATCTTCTTCTAATATAGATGAAGCAGGGAAGACAAATGACCACGGTTTTGTAGTATTCGCTTTAATTTCAAGGTTCGGTAACGTGAAAGCACCTTTCACAACAACTGCACCTGAAGCATCTTCGATATGAAGTGGAAGTTGCTCTAGTTGAATCGTGTCTTTGCAACCGTTACGAATAAGAAGAGTTGTATGTAAATCACCGTTTTCTTTTCTTGCAGCTTGTAGACCTAGGAAGTTAATTTCACCATCATTTGGAGGTGTTAAATTGTCTACGAAATTACGTAAAGCTTCTTTGCTTGCTTCAGGTAACTGAGCTTCCCAAGATGGGTCTAAATCTAATGCATGCTTACTTTCAAGTTCAAATGCTAATTCCCAATCTGTTTGCGATAATTCAGCATCCGTAATTGTTTCTTGCTCAAATGTAAAGATGAATGGCATATTTACATTTGCAGGAATATCGCCAAGTGCAGAAAGGTTAAATGTTTTTCGTGCGCATAGTTTCTTCTCTTTATTTAGAAGAATTAATGTAACCTCTTCGAAAGAAATTGGTTTCGGAACAGTGCTGCGAATAAAGACAGCTACGTCATAACCATTATCACGTTTTTCAATTTCAATTCCAGATAAAGAAATTTGATATTCTTGTAAACGTGGAAGTTCTTTATGTAAAAATTGATAAATGTATTTTTGTTCTTGTGCTACTGTACCCCAGCTTGGATGGAAGTAAAGCGTTGGTTTTACAGTTTTATTTTCAGAATTTGTTTCTTCTTGTCCGAATAATTGATTACTAGATACAGTCGTATCTTTTCCGCTTTTCTTAGCTCTTTTTAGGAATGATAACATAATCTTTCACCTCGTTATTGTACGTTTTCAGGAACACCTAAATGTCTTGCAACATAGCGGCACATTTCTTTTTCGAAATTACCATATGTGTATAAAAAGATATCTAAACCTTCTTTTTGATACAGACGAGTAGGGTCTTCTTGTTGATATTGTCTTAGCCCAATGCCTTCTTTTAAGTGGGTCATTGCATCTAAGTGATTTACCCAGTTCTGATCTAGGAAGTGAAGGGCAACATATCGTAGCGATTGCTGTAAATCAGTATTGCTATTTAGTTCATTTACGCGCTCTTTATAAAGAGATAGTGTATCTTTCAAAACGGATTGTAAATCTTCCGGTGAATGTACATTATTCGCTGATAGTGCTGGTATGTTTTCTGCTGGTAAAATTTCGTTTATACTTGCTGTTAAACGAGCGAAATCCCATTCTTCCGGAAGCATACCTTCTAAAAGGTGTTGTTTAGAAATAGCTTCTACAGCATGATCAATCATTGGAATAATGATTTCAATCATATTTGTATTTTCTTGCAACAAGTTATTACGTAATTTATAAATAACGTTACGTTGGTCATTTATTACATCATCTAACTTTAAGTTGTACTCACGCATTGAGAAATGGCTACCTTCACAAATTAATTGTGTACGGTTCACGAAATCATGGACTTTAGAAGTAAGAATCAGTCCTGTTTCATCTGTTTTCAGTGATTTCGTTAATTTCTCGACTTCTTCTTGTGCGAAACGTTTTAGCATTTCATCTTCTAAAGAAAGGAAGAACTGAGAGCTACCTGGATCTCCTTGACGACCAGCACGACCTTTTAACTGATTGTCAACGCGTCTTGATTCATGACGTTCTGTCCCAATTACATGTAAGCCACCAATTTCATGGACACCCTCACCTAGTAAAATATCAGTACCTCGTCCGGCCATATTCGTCGCAATTGTTATTTGTCCTTTTTGTCCAGCTGTTGCGATTAAATCCGCCTCTTGTTCTGCACTTTTTGCATTTAATAATTGATACGTAATATGCGCTTCATCTAAGTAACGAGCAACAGTTTCTGATTGCAGAATAGACATTGTCCCAATTAAAATCGGACGTCCTTGTTTATTGTGTTTTAGAACATCTTCACGTACAGCTTTATATTTAGCATCGGCTGTTACGTACACGACGTCATTTTTGTCTTCACGAATGATCGGACGGTTTGTCGGAATCGGCATAACTTCCATGTTATATACACGGTTAAATTCTTTTTCTTCCGTTTTTGCTGTACCTGTCATACCAGATAGTGCAGGATACATACGGAAGAAGTTTTGAATTGTAATGGACGCTTGTGTTTGGTTTTCTTCTGTGATTTCTAAACCTTCTTTTGCTTCAAGAGCTTGGTGTAAACCATCGCTTAAAGAGCGACCATCCATAACGCGGCCTGTGAAAATATCTACAAGTAGAATTTTTTCATCATGTACAATATAGTCAACATCACATTGGAAAGCGACATGAGCTCGTAATGCTTGAATCATATAATGATATAAAGTTTGATGCTCTAAATCATATAGGTTATCGATATCAAATAAATCTTCAATTTTTGTAATACCGTCTTCTGTAAAACTAGCAGATTTCGTTTCTGCATCGTACGTGTAATGAAGGGTATCCTGGAATGATTTAATAACTTTTGCACATAAATAGTGTAAATCAGAGCTGCTTGATTTCTTACCGGCGATAATAAGAGGCGTCTTCGCTTCATCAATTAAAACGCTATCAATCTCATCGATAATAGCAAAATGATAGGGACGTTGCACCTGCTCATTTTTTGAAGCGGCCATATTATCACGTAAATAGTCAAAGCCAAATTCTGTTCCAATACCATATGTAATATCAGCTTCGTAAGCAAGTTTCTTTTCTGAAGGATCGATTTGAGGAATATTCAATCCAACCTTTAAACCTAGAAATTCATGAACTTGGCCAATTAATTCTTTATCTCGTTTTGCTAAATAGTCGTTTACAGTAATCACGTGAACGCCTTTTCCTTCAAGCGCACGTACGTATGTTGGAAGAGAAGAAACTAATGTTTTTCCTTCGCCCGTTGGCATCTCGGCAATATTACCTTCTAATAGTACAAGACCGCCGATTAACTGCACATCATAGTGACGTAATCCAAGTACACGCTTTGCTGCTTCACGTACAACAGCGAACGCTTCTACTTTTATATCATCCACTGTTTTTCCATCATGTAGCATGTTTTTAAATGTACTCGTTTTATGACGCAGGTCTTCATCAGATAAATCAGATATTTTTCCTTCTAAATTATTAATTTCTTGAACAAGTTGTTCATATTTTTTTAGTTTTCTCTTTTGAGAATCTCCTAACAGCTTTTTTACCGAATTCAGCATGTTGTAAACACTCCTCTTACTGACAATAGCTACATTATAGCACATGTTTATCCGGAATAAGTAGAAGTAGTAAATTGAAGAAAAAACTGGATAAAAATAAGATGTTATTGCACATAGTATATTTGAAAGCCATTAAAGAAAGAGAGTATTCAATGTATAATAAATTTGGTATGATAGCTAAATGAGATAAAGTGGAATTTTTCTAAAAAGAAAAGAATATAGTTATCTCGTTTTATGATGTAATATGTATGAAAATTATATATTGAAAGAAAAGAGCTAGAAGATGAATAATAAGTTTGTGAAAGGCGCTGCGATTTTAACGATTACAACGTTTCTATCGAAAGTGTTGGGAAGTTTTTTTCAAATCCCATTACAAAATATAGCAGGAGATGAAGTGCTGGGGATCTTTCGCCTTGTTTTTCCTGTATATATGATTGCTTTAACTTTATCAGTAGCGGGAGTACCGCTAGCTATATCACAGTTAATTGCTGAACTTCATGAGAAGAATGATAAAGAAGGGATTGCTAAACTATTTACGTCAGCATCTATTATTGGAGTAATATTTGGAGTGCTTGGATTTTCAGTTATTATGATTGGATCCAGCATGTTTGCAAATATGCTTGGCGGACAAGATACGAGACTCCCATTAATTATTACTTCATTTGCTTTATTAATCGCACCATATATGGCGGTATATCGAGGGTATTTCCAAGGTTTTGGAGATATGATTCCTACCGGGGTGTCACAAGTAATTGAGCAATTTATTCGTGTTTTCTTTATGTTAGCAATTGCATTCTTATTTGTATCTTGGAATAAAGACAGTGATGTTGTAACAGGTGGCGCAATGATTGGTTCTTGCCTTGGGGTAATTACATCACTTATCTATTTGAGATTGAAGTATGTAAAAAGTATATATCGTTATAAAAGCACTACATATTCATTACAAGATTTTAAAAATAATGCAAAAAAGATACTTCAGGTTTCGATACCAATTGCAATTGGAGCATTATCGATGCCGGTGTTAAACTTAGTTGATTCTGTAACGATTCCACATATGTTGCATGAATCTACTGCAACGATCCAAGAACAATTTGGTATATATAGTCGTGGCTTTGCGTTTACACAATTAATTGTCGTGTTTGCAAGTGCGATGGTATTTCCGTTAATCCCGTTGTTAACTGCTGCATTAACAAAGAAAGATATAGCGTTAGCAAAACAAACAATTGAACGAACAAATGAACTTGCTCATGTTTTAACAACGCCGATAACAATCTGGCTCATGGCGCTTGCAGTTCCGTTAAATATTGGATTGTTTACAGATGCGAAAGGGAGCGGCATGTTAGCTATTCTAATTGGTAGTTCGTATTTTACATCACTTATGGTATTATCAATAGGAATTTTGCAAGGAATTAACCGCTCTAAGCAAGCTGCGTGGATAGTTGTTGGAGCGAGTTTTGTAAAAATCATATTAAATATAGTGCTCGTAAGTAAATTTGGCATAACTGGTGCGGCTTATAGTACACTTATCATATATATCATGATTTGTATCTTAAATTATATATACATTCGAAAAGAATTGGCTTATTCGATTCGAATAGGGAGATTTTTTGCTGTAATCGGAGTATCTAGTATAGTAGGTATAGGATTATATTTCACATCTACTGTAATAAATGTGGTAAATTCTAGACTTATTGCAGTAATATATAGTGGTTCAGCATTTTGTGTGGCCATGTTCATATATGGCATATGCGCATTAAAGTTGAACTGGATATCCAAAAAGCAAATTCCATTTTTACGTAAATGAATTTTCCCATAAATGAGTATGGTTATTTATATGTTTGTGAAAGAAATCAATTTGAAGTTATCCAACTTTTCTTATTAAAGAGTTGATAGCAATTTGTTGAATGACAAAAAGTTGATTGCGAAATGTTGGAGGAGATTAAGAGTGCGGTTAGTTTTATCAGGATATTATGGTTTTTATAATGTTGGGGACGAAGCAATTTTGCAATCAATTATTAAAGCGCTACATGCAGAGGATCCTACTCTGGAGCTTGTTGTACTTTCGAATGACCCTGACTATACAAGAAAAATGTACGGTGTAGAGGCAGTAAATCGTTGGGATATAAGAGCAATTTATAAGGAAATAAAGAGAAGCGATGGTTTAATTAGCGGAGGGGGAAGTCTCCTTCAAGATAAAACGAGTATTAAAAGCATTTTGTACTATACAGGTATTATGCGGATCGCTCGTTTTTTGAAGAAACCGTATTATATTTATGCGCAAGGAATTGGTCCAATTACGAAAAGACAAAATCGTTTATTAGTAAAATGGCAAGTATCAAAAGCGGCATATATATCAGTTCGTGATGAAGATTCATTTTTATATTTAAAAGACATGGGTATTAAGAAAGATATCGAACTAGTTCCAGATCCAGTATTGGCATGTCAACCAGAAGGAATGAAGTCGGAGTGGCTGCAAAAACATTCAATTCATGGGAAAGTAATTGCAGTTAGTGTGAGGTATTGGGATGCGAAAGAAGACTATATGAAGAAGCTAGCAGATACGCTGAAAAAATTTAAGCGTGATGGATACCATATTTTATTCGTACCAATGCATGGGCCATTTGATCAAAATGCATCACGCGATATTATTAACTTAATGGGAGAAGAAGCTCATATGCTTCCGTATAAGCTGGATATTCATGAAAAAATTTCAATTTTGTCGGAATGTTCGCTTCTAATAGGGATGAGACTTCATGCGCTTATACTATCTGCGGTTGCTAATATTCCTATGGTCGGTATTTCATATGATCCAAAGATTGATTCTTTTTTACAACAAGTAAATCAGCCGATTATCGGAAACGTAGATGGTGACTGGTCAGCTGAAACTTTGTATAATGTGGCCGCGAAACAACTAGAACAAAAAGAATATGTACAAGTAACATTGGAACAAAGAGTAGAAGAGTTGCGAGAACAAATTTCAACAGCGTCTCGATACATCATAAGTGACTTGAATGTAAAAGAGTCCAAAAAAAGAGGAATGGGATCTTAATTTAAGAGGACATCCTCTTTTTTATTTTTTGAAAAAAAGAAAATGTCGAAAGAAATGGAATGTTTGTAGAAAAATGTCGAATTATGTGAGTGATTTTAAACTTACGCTCATAAAAAAGGAAGTTTAAGAGATAAGATGTATGTTTAAAAATCCTAACATTAATATATAGAGAATGTTAGGATTAAACGTTTTATTTAGTAAATTATAAGAAAATAGGTATGGTGATTTTGAAAAATTTAATGCTTAGAAAAAATGTCGAATTATAGAAAAATAGGTTGTCGATTAATGTCGTAATATCTCTATAGTTAGATGTTGTAATTGGAAACCTTTTTCTGTTATAGTTGTAAATGGTTATAAGAAGATTGTTAAAAATGTAATTCTGGCGCGTTTTTCTATTCATTTAAAATATTCTGATTTTTTGATCTGTACCTTTTAAAATGAAAGTCGAAAAAACGATCGTTTAGAATTGTGAAAATTCACTTTTTTGTCGAATTTAAGGTTTTAAATTGGATGAAAAGGGTGTATGATTTCTTTGTGATTCTATAATACGGAATATCTCATTATTCTGTATAAAGGATACCTTAACCACATTTATATCTACTAGTTTCAAAAATAAATAGAATATCTATTTAAAAACTGATGAAACTAGTATTACATTCCTAAGGAGGAAATATATAAAATGGCAAAGACTAACTCTTACAAAAAAGTAATCGCTGGTACAATGACAGCGGCAATGGTAGCAGGTGTTGTTTCTCCAGTAGCAGCAGCAGGTAAATCATTCCCAGACGTTCCAGAAAAATTCTGGGCAGAAGAGTCTATTAACTACTTAGTAGAAAAAGGCGCAGTTACAGGTAACGACAAAGGAATGTTCGAGCCTGGAAAAGAATTAACTCGTGCAGAAGCAGCTACAATGATGGCTCAGATCTTAAACTTACCAATCGATAAAGATGCTAAACCATCATTCGGTGATTCTCAAGGCCAATGGTATACTCCATTCATCGCAGCTGTAGAAAAAGCTGGCGTTATTAAAGGTACAGGCAACGGCTTTGAGCCAAACGGAAAAATCGACCGCGTTTCTATGGCATCTCTTCTTGTAGAAGCTTACAAATTAGATACGAAAGTAAACGGTACTCCAGCAACTAAATTCAAAGATTTAGAAACATTAAACTGGGGTAAAGAAAAAGCTAACATCCTAGTTGAATTAGGAATCTCTGTTGGTACTGGCGACAAGTGGGAGCCTAAGAAAACTGTAACTAAAGCAGAAGCTGCTCAATTTATTGCTAAGACTGACAAGCAGTTCGGTACAGCAGCAGTAACAGTTGAATCTGCTAAAGCAGTTACAACTCAAAAAGTAGAAGTTAAATTCAACAAAGCTGTTGAAAAATTAACTAAAGAAGATATCAAAGTAACTAACAAAGCTAACAACGATAAAGTACTAGTTAAAGAAGTAACTTTATCAGAAGATAAAAAATCTGCTACAGTTGAATTATATAGTAACTTAGCAGCTAAACAAACTTACACTGTAGATGTAAACAAAGTTGGTAAAGCAGAAGTAACTGTAGGTTCTTTAGAAGCAAAAACAATTGAAATGGCTGACCAAACAGTTGTAGCTGATGTGGCAACTGCATTACAATTCACAGTTAAAGATGAAAACGGTACGGAAGTTGTTTCACCAGAGGGTATTGAGTTTGTAACTCCAGCTGCAGAAAAAATTAATGCAAAAGGTGAAATCACTTTAGCAAAAGGTACTTCAACTACTGTAAAAGCTGTTTACAAAAAAGACGGTAAAGTAGTAGCTGAAAGTAAAGAAGTAAAAGTTTCTGCTGAAGGTGCTGCAGTAGCTTCAATCTCTAACTGGACAGTTGCAGAACAAAATAAAGCTGACTTTACTTCTAAAGATTTCAAACAAAACAATAAAGTTTACGAAGGCGACAATGCTTACGTTCAAGTAGAATTGAAAGATCAATTTAATGTAGTAACAACTGGAAAAGTTGAATATGAGTCATTAAACACAGAAGTTGCTGTAGTAGATAAAGCTACTGGTAAAGTAACTGTATTATCTGCAGGAAAAGCACCAGTAAAAGTAACTGTAAAAGATTCAAAAGGTAAAGAACTTGTTTCAAAAACAGTTGAAATTGAAGCTTTTGCTCAAAAAGCAATGAAAGAAATTAAATTAGAAAAAACTAACGTAGCGCTTTCTACAAAAGATGTAACAGATTTAAAAGTAAAAGCTCCAGTACTAGATCAATACGGTAAAGAGTTTACAGCTCCTGTAACAGTGAAAGTACTTGATAAAGATGGTAAAGAATTAAAAGATCAAAAATTAGAAGCTAAATATGTGAACAAAGAATTAGTTCTGAATGCAGCAGGTCAAGAAGCTGGTAATTATACAGTTGTATTAACTGCAAAATCTGGTGAAAAAGAAGCAAAAGCTACATTAGCTCTAGAATTAAAAGCTCCAGGTGTATTCTCTAAATTTGAAGTTCGTGGTTTAGAAAAAGAATTAGATAAATACGTTACTGAAGAAAATCAAAAGAATGCAATGACTGTTTCAGTTCTTCCTGTAGATGCAAGTGGATTAGTATTAAAAGGTGCAGAAGCAGCTGAACTAAAAGTAACAACAACAAACAAAGAAGGTAAAGAAGTAGCCGCAACTGATGCACAAGTTACTGTACAAAATAACAGTGTAATTACTGTTGGTCAAGGTGCAAAAGCTGGTGAAACTTATAAAGTAACAGTTGTACTAGATGGTAAATTAATCACAACTCATTCATTCAAAGTTGTTGATACAGCACCAACTGCTAAAGGATTAGCAGTAGAATTTACAAGCACATCTCTTAAAGAAGTAGCTCCAAATGCTGATATAAAAGCTGCACTTTTAAATATCTTATCTGTTGATGGTGTACCTGCAACTACAGCAAAAGCAACAGTTTCTAATGTAGAATTCGTTTCTGCTGATACAAATGTTGTAGCTGAAAATGGTACAGTTGGTGCAAAAGGTGCAACATCTATCTATGTGAAAAACATGACAGTTGTAAAAGATGGAAAAGAGCAAAAAGTAGAATTTGATAAAGCTGTACAAGTTGCAGTTTCTATTAAAGAAGTAAAACCTGCAACAAAATAATTTAAAATCATTTGATACATGAAATGATCAATAAAAGCCTATGAGAAAATAGACAAAAGTCTATGAGTATCATAGGCTTTTTATTTTGCTCTTATTTCATATACATTTGAGGTTGAAAGGAGTAGTTTTATTGAGAAAAAAATCGAAAACGTTTTCAAAAATAGAAGAATACCTCATTGATATGTAAATTATTTGTAAATTAACACCTTTTTCTGTTAAAAAAACATTCGAAAAGAAGAAAAAAATGTCGAAATATAATATTTTTAGTCGTAAGAAGTCTGAAAATTGTATTTATTGCAAAAAAATATTTAGATGATGAAGTGGAAATATGTGCTATAATTCCAATTGTGTATTCGATATGAAAAATATACGAAGCGCAGTGAGAGTGGTTTATAGGAAAACAGTTTATTCATTTCTATATTTAAGTATTATTGATATCCTAATAGTACGATTAAAAGACTGAATTATCAGAATGTGTCGGATCTTCTTTTGAGAAAGTTCTTGATAACGAATGGTTTTGTATAGTATGATGAACTTGTTTCAGAAAATGGTATTTAAACCTTATATTTACATCTAACGGTTTGTATCATTTTATTATGTGAACTACTTTTCATTATAGTAATTTTGTTTGTGTTTTTATTGTTTTATGGCTTTTCTAACTAGCTAGTTTTCAAATTTAATATGATATGAAACTAGTAGCATATTCCTGAAGGAGGAAATTTATAAAATGGCAAAGACTAACTCTTACAAAAAAGTAATCGCAGGTACAATGACAGCAGCAATGGTAGCAGGAATTGTATCTCCAGTAGCAGCAGCAGGTAAATCATTCCCAGACGTTCCAGCTGGACATTGGGCAGAAGGTTCTATTAACTACTTAGTAGAAAAAGGTGCAATTACAGGTAAGCCAGACGGTACATATGGTCCAACCGAGTCAATCGATCGTGCTTCTGCGGCTGTTATTTTCACTAAAATTTTAAATTTACCAGTTGATGAAAATGCTCAACCTTCTTTCAAAGATGCTAAAAATCTTTGGTCTTCAAAATATATTGCAGCAGTTGAAAAAGCTGGTGTCGTTAAAGGTGATGGAAAAGAAAACTTCTATCCAGATGGAAAGATTGACCGTGCTTCATTTGCTTCTATGTTAGTAAGTGCTTATAACTTAAAAGATAAAGTTAATGGCGAGTTAGTTACGACATTTGAAGATTTATTAGATCATTGGGGTGAAGAAAAAGCAAACATCCTAATTAACCTTGGAATTTCTGTAGGTACTGGTGGTAAATGGGAGCCGAATAAATCTGTATCTCGTGCAGAAGCAGCTCAATTTATCGCATTAACAGATAAAAAATATGGCAAAAAAGATAATGCACAAGCATATGTAACTGATGTGAAAGTTTCTGAACCAGCGAAATTAACATTAACAGGTACTGGCTTAGACAAACTTTCTGCTGATGATGTAACTCTTGAAGGAGACAAAGCTGTTGCAATCGAAGCAAGTGCTGACGGTACTTCTGCAACTGTAACACTTGGTGGTAAAGTAGCTCCAAATAAAGACCTTACTGTAAAAGTGAAAAATCAATCATTCGTAACGAAATTCGTATACGAAGTTAAAAAATTAGCAGTTGAAAAACTTACATTTGATGATGATCGTGCTGGTCAAGCAATTGCCTTTAAATTAAACGATGAAAAAGGTAACGCCGATGTTGAGTACTTAAACTTAGCAAACCATGACGTCAAATTTGTAGCAAATAACTTAGACGGTTCACCAGCAAACATCTTTGAGGGTGGAAACGCTACTTCTTCTACAGGTAAACTTGGTGTTGGCCTTTCACACGGTGACTATAAAGTAGAAGTACAAGTTACAAAACGTGGTGGTTTAACAGTTTCTAACACTGGTATTATTACAGTGAAAAACCTTGATACACCAGCTTCTGCAATTAAAAACACTGTATTTGCGGTAGATGCAGATAAAAACGGTGTAGTATACGGTAATAAACTTACTGGAAAAGACTTTAAGTTAAACAGCCAAAACTTAGTTGTTGGTGAAAAAGCACAAATTCATAACGTAGTTGCTACAATTGCTGGAGAAGATAAAGTTGTTGATCCAAACTCAATCAGCATTAAATCTTCAAACCACGGTATTATCTCTGTAGTAAATAACTACATTACAGCTGAAGCTGCTGGTGAAGCGACACTTACTATTAAAGTAGGCGACGTTACAAAAGATGTTAAATTTAAAGTAACGACTGATTCTCGTACATTAAAATCAGTAAAAGCTAACCCAGATAAATTACAAGTTGTTCAAAATAAAACATTACCTGTTACATTCGTAACAACTGACCAATATGGCGATCCATTTGGTGCTAACGTAGCTGCAATTAAAGAAGTTCTTCCAAAAACTGGTGTAGTTGCAGAAGGTGGATTAGAAGTAGTAACGACTGACTCTGGTTCAATTGGTACAAAAACTATTGGTGTTACAGGTAACGAAGTAGGAGAAGGTACAGTTCACTTCCAAAATGCTAACGGTGAAACTCTAGGTTCATTATATGTGAACGTAACAGAAGGTAACGTTGCATTCAAAAACTTCGAACTTGTATCTAAAGTAGGTCAATACGGCCAATCACCTGATACAAAACTTGACCTAAATGTTTCTAACACAGTTGCATATCAATTATCTAAGTACACTTCAGATCGTGTATACTCTGATCCTGAAAACTTAGAAGGTTATGTAGTTGAATCTAAAAATCCAGCTGTAGCTGAAGCTAAAATTGTTGGGAATAA
Source organism: Bacillus sp. EB106-02-03-XG38 (assembly GCF_058792175.1). Lineage (NCBI taxonomy): Bacteria > Bacillati > Bacillota > Bacilli > Caryophanales > Bacillaceae > Bacillus > Bacillus sp. EB106-02-03-XG38. The sequence goes on along the minus strand of NZ_JBYTED010000002.1, from coordinate 796,885 downwards.
AGTTGTTGTTAAAGGTTTAAAACCAGGTAAAGTTGATATCCACTTAACGAAAAATGGTGCAACTGCTGGTAAAGCGACAGTTGAAATCGTTCAAGAGAAGATCGCTATTAAATCTGTAAACTTCAAACCAGTTCAAACAGAAAACTTCGTTGAGAAGAAAATTAACATCGGTACTGTATTAGAACTTGAGAAGAGTAACCAAGATGATATCGTAAAAGGTATTAACTTAACGAAAGATACACAACATAAAGTACGCGTTGTGAAATCTGGTGACGACCAAGGTAAACTTTACCTTGATACAAATGGCAATGCTCACTTCGATTTATTTGATCAAGAGCTTGGTCATGTAACAGTATCTCAAACAAGTGATTCTGCACTTCCAAACTTCAGTGCAGACATCTACAATACTTTAACTACTAAGTACACTGACAAAGGTACATTAGTATTCAAAGTATTAGGTGAGAAAGATGTTCTAACAAGCGAAATCGGTTCACAAGCTGTACACGTGAACGTGCTTAACAACCCAAATCTATAATTCGATTATAGATAAAGTGAAAAATCAGTGGGGATAAATTCCCACTGATTTTTTTGCTGCAAATAGCGAAAAGAAGCCTCTTGTATATTTACAAGAGGCTTCTTTCTATTTCTTAAACTTAAACATATCCCCACTCAAATTCGAATCACTATACACGAACAATACCATGTTAATATTGTTGTCTGTAATGTATTGATATACATCTTTTTCGTGATAGTGACGCAGGTCGAGGATAGATGTATGTTTAAAGCTTTTTGCTAAGTGTGGCACGATTGCGTTTGCGAATGAGTCTTTTAGGACTAAGGCGCGTACTTCATTTGGTGCATTGTTATTTTCGATGACGATTTCTGGATAGTCGTCTGTGTAATAACCTGCGTATGATGTTGTATCTTTTTGTTTTTCTACGCCGTATATGTCAGCTAAGTTTTGATGAACAGTACCTTTTACATCTTTTGCGGTTACGCTTGTGAAGTTGAAACCGTCTTTCGGTGTGTAGTAGCACAATTTTTCACCCGTTGCATCGATGAGTTGGTATAGCTGGTTGTTGAAGCTTCCGACTAAATGCTTATTTTGCGCACATGTACGAGTGTAGTCTTCTTTTTTTATTTCTTTTCCTTTATATATAGAAGATTGTTGCCCGATTGTGTTCATTATATATTGGTAGCCTACGAAGGCACCATCTATATTCCAGTGATGATCCGTTTTGAAATACATGTCCTGTATTTCTTTGCTCGTATAGTTCTGTTTGAATTGCTCCATCAGTTTTATTGGCTTTACGTCAGCTGGAAGTTTGTTTAGAAAGTAATTTAAATTTTCCTGTGCATATGTGTGAATATGAGAAGGTAATTTAAATGATAATGCATTCGTTTTTGACGGCGGTAAAGCAAAGTAAAACTCAACGTTTTGTTCTTTTAAAAAGTGAGATAAATCGTTTATAGCGGGCATGGATTGGTCAATTTCATTATATTTTTTCGTCCACGCCGGGTTTTTAAGGAGCCATTTATCATCAGTTAAAATAATGTCGTTAATGAGAGATTTCCCCATATTAATTTGAGCAATCGTATAGTTTTTAATTAGCTCATCTCGTCCGATTAGTTGATCATTTGTGTATGTTTCAAAATCTTTAAAGAAGCTACCAGCTAGGAGAGCTTCTTTCGTAAGTGCTGGTTTTTGAGCGAGCGGCCGATTTTCAACTGGTGAAATGTCTCGGTCTGTTTTGAGTAACGATAATATGCCAAATGAAAAGATAATGGTGAGAAAACCGATAAACAGGATGAGGTTTCCCAATTTTTTCATAATAACTTTTCCTTCCTACATAAAGTGAAACTTGAATTAGTGGAGGGTGTTCATGCCCCGCTAATTATGAGCCTTAACTCATTGGGCTTTTAAGAGTTGCCCAGCAAATAGCTGGATAAGTTAAAACCTGAAATAAATAAATGGGTTATATGTTGAGTTAATCAAGTACATAACCGAAATCATAAATAATGTTAGTAATAATATAGGACGTACAAATTGCATTGTGAACATGTACGTTTTTGGTGCAAGTTCTAGTATGTTTTTCACTCGTTTTAAAATTGGTGTCGCTGCGATAAAGGCAATGAGAAATACGATAATGTATTCATGTACGTATAACATTGTATTGTCATCAATGAGAGATTGCCCATCTATGCCGAACATCGCTTTTAAATATTGGAACGAGTACGCGAAGTTGTCAGCTCGGAAGAACACCCAGCCGATCATAACGATTAGTAATACGTATGCATGTTGCAGCGGTTTCCATAGTTTGTTTAATATTTTTTCAAATCCAGCTTTTTCAATTGAAATAATAAAGCCGTAATATAAGCCCCATGCGATAAAGGTCCAGCTCGCTCCGTGCCATAAACCAGTTAATCCCCATACGATGAAGAGGTTACGATAATTCGCTAGTTTTGAAACGCGGTTTCCGCCGAGCGGGATATATATGTAATCGCGGAACCAAGAGCCAAGTGTAATATGCCATCTTCTCCAAAACTCTGAAATAGATTTAGAGATGTATGGATAGTTGAAGTTTTTCGGGAAATCAAATCCGAACATTTTTCCAAGTCCGATTGCCATATCAGAGTATCCTGAGAAATCGAAATAAATTTGCAGGGTATAGGCGATAATACCGATCCATGCCGTTCCAACACTTATTTCAGATGGTGGTAAGGCGAAGATTTTATCAGCGACAAATCCAACTTGGTTGGCGATTAATATCTTTTTCGCTAGTCCAAGAACGAAAATTTGAATACCTTCTGTGAATCGTTCAAAAGAATGGATGCGCGTTTTAATTTGCTCAGCGACAATATTGTAACGAACAATTGGTCCGGCAATAAGCTGAGGGAAAATAGATATATATAGCGCTAAGTTAAGTGGATTTTTTTGAACATCCCCATCTTTACGGTATATATCGATGACATAGGACATCGCTTGGAATGTATAAAATGAAATTCCAATTGGTAGTGGAATAGGTTCCACATGAATAGATAAGTGCAAGACGTTGTTTAAAATGTCTGTGAAAAATGAAATATATTTAAAATAAGAAAGTAATAAAATATTTCCGACCACAGCCATAATTAAAAATGTGACTTTCATATTTTTTCGTTTATCATAATGATGCACGAGTAGACCGAAGCAGTAGTTTAATACAATGGAAAAGAGCATTAAAAGAACGAAACGTGGTTCGCCCCATGCATAGAAAATTAAACTAAATGCAAGTAATACGAAATTACGTAGCTCGGCACGCACTATAAAATAGAAAAATAATACGAGAGGTAAAAAGATAAATAAGAAAATCGAACTACTAAATACCAAAGGACTCTCCTCACTTTTTTGAGATACATTTCGTGCAAAAAAAAACCGACATATCTATTATATATTCTTTTATATAATGATGCCTTTAATATTTTAGCATGTTAATAATTCGATTAAAATAATTATTCTATATAATAGAAGAAAAGCGGTATGGAATCCTTTTGACACTCGCTATCTGGATAAGATAAGATGAATAAGGTGTGATTTGTTTAGAAGGGAAGAGATGGTGTGTTATTTAACTCGTTTGAGTTTATTTTTTTATTTTTACCGATAGCATTTCTTTTATATTTTCTATTAAATAAATTGGGACAAACTACTTTAGCGAAAGCTTGGCTTGTGGCAGCATCTTTATTTTTCTATAGTTATTGGAATATAAAATACTTGCCGCTTATGTTAATATCGCTCATTGTGAACTACTTTATTGGAATGAGGCTCGTGAAGCATAAGAGTAAATTCCTTTTAACGGTAGGTTTAATATTTAATATAGGAATGCTTAGTTATTTCAAGTACTATGATTTCTTTTTACAAAATGTGAATTCGTTATTTGGAACTCATTTTACATTATTATCATTAACGTTACCGCTTGCGATTAGTTTCTATACATTCCAAAAGATTGCGTTTTTAGTAGATACATATCGCGGGGAGACGGAGGCATGTCATTTTCTTGATTACGCTCTGTTTGTAACATTTTTCCCGCAACTTATTGCAGGTCCGATTGTGCACCATGCGCAAATTATGCCGCAGTTTGCTGATCGTAGTAAAAAGCGTTGGCAATCGAATTATATCGTTCTCGGTATTTTTGTATTTGCCATCGGTATTTTCAAAAAAGTAGGGATTGCAGATGTTTTATCTCCCGTTGTACGGGAAGGGTTTGATGTACAGCAGTCGCTAACATTTGTTGAAGCGTGGCTTTCATCATTAGCGTTTACATTCCAGTTATACTTTGATTTCAGTGGATATAGCGATATGGCAATTGGGATTGCGTTAATGTTTAATATTAAATTGCCTCAAAACTTTAATTCCCCGTATAAAGCGGTGAGTATACAAGATTTTTGGCATCGTTGGCATATGACATTAAGTCAGTTTTTAACGAAATACGTGTATATTTCTCTTGGAGGAAATCGAAAAGGAATTACGCGTACATACGTCAATATTATGATTGTCTTCTTAATAAGTGGACTTTGGCATGGTGCTGGTTGGACATTTATTTTTTGGGGATTTTTACACGGATTAGCTTCTGTCGTTCATCGTTTGTGGAATAAAGCAGGAGGCCGCATGCCGGCCTGGGCAGGATGGCTCTTGACGTTTTTCTTCATTAATATAACGTGGGTATTCTTTAGAGCAACATCGATGCATGATGCGGTGAAAGTGCTAAAAGGAATGTTTGGATTTAATGGATTCGAACTAGCAAATAGCGTGTTTCCGGTATTTATTATTGAGAAACTACAATTTTTAAAAGAGTACGGTGTTTCATTTACTGAAGCATACCATGTTTCATTATTAAATACGGAAATAGTAGCGTATATTTTCGGAGCATTATGTATTAGTTTCTTCTTAAAAAATTCAATTCAGTTAAAAGACTCATTCCGTCCGACAGTATGGACGGCGTTATTTACTGCAATATTACTTGTGTATAGTGTGCTACATTTAACGAGTATTAGTGAGTTTTTATACTTTAATTTCTAGGTGGAGAATATGAAAAACAAACAGTGGCTTATTTTCGTTTTTGTATGTGTTTTTGTTCCACTTGCAGGTGTTGGAATATTTAATGGCTATGCAGATTCACTTTGGTTATTCTCGCATAAAAATAAGTGGAATGATGTTCAGTTTGGGTTTAATGAGAGACAACAAAAAACGAATTATATAACATATCGTCCGTTTACTTATGATGGCGTTATACTTGGAAGTAGTAGAACAACGTTTATCAATGAGAATGATTTTCTCGGATTAAATGCATTTAATTATGCGGTAAGTAGTACAGATCCGCGTGAGTACGATGCGTATATTGAATATGCAAAAGAGAGAAAAGGTAGTGAATTATCTTCTATTGTGATTGGTTTAGATTTCCTTGGAACAAACAAAAATAGAGAAATCGGTTTTGAAAAGCCAGAAGTATATATTAATGAGGCGCAAAGCTTACTATATCCAATTAAATCGTATGTGAGTATGGATGGGATTACATATTCCCGAAATACAATTCAAAACTCCATTCATCACAATAAGACTATTGATGTATATAATCGCGATAACATAAAGTCGATGCGTGAGTATACGAAAGAAGAGCGTGATACACAAATTGCCGCGCAAGTAGATAAATTTAGTAGAGAGATCTATGGCGGGAATTATGAGTATCAAAATATGAAGGAAATATTAGGTACTGTAAAATCCCATAATCCGAATACGAAGTTTTATATTTTTACAACTCCTGTTTCAGAGCCATTGTTCCGTACGATGATTCAATCAGGTCGATGGGAAGATTATAAAAGATGGCTCCATGATGCTGTCGATGTATTTGGAGAAGTACATCATTTCATGTATTTAAATTCAGTAACAAAGAACTTAGATAATTATATGGATGGACATCATTTCAGACCAGAAGTCGGGAAGATGATCGCACATAAAGTTGTAAAAGAAGAAGATAGTAATGTACCGAAAGATTTCGGTATTGTTATTACGAAGGATAATATTGATGAGGTGCTGGAGGAAATTCGGGCGTCTTTTCAGTAGAATAAAAAGAAGCAGCATCCAAGTAGATGCTGCTTCTTTCTATTCTATTTCTAAATCAACAATTAAATAAGCGAGTATCACAACGAAGAAAATACTAACGGCTGGTGCTGTTAACACGTGTCCAGACATAAAGCCGATACCGAGCGATAAGACGAGTGTGCTAGCTAGTAGCATATGTTTTACGCTAAATAGTTTCTTGAAGTTTGTGATCAAGCGAATGAATATTTTTATACCGAAATAAAGAAGAGGCAGTAAGTACATAAGGAATCCGACAATACCAAATGCAAAGAATAGGTCGTGGAAATCCATTTCGACTAATTTCATTTTCGTTGTATAGTTACCAGCGTAGCCCATTCCAAATAGTTTTTGAGATAGTGGTGCGTCTTTATAGTATTGTTTATATACTTTTAAAAATTTGTCGCGATCACTGTAAATTAAGCTCTTCATTTCAGAGTCTGTTAGTTCGCCTTCTTTATGTTCTTCTTCTGTAATTACTTTTCCTTCTTTTCGGTCTTTCTCTTCTTGTACTGATTTTTTGTATTCATATATTTGTAAATGGATGGTCATGTTTTTTGCGATAGGAGTTTGCGGTGTAAGTACGAGTAACCCTCCTAATACGACAGCAGCAACAACTGTGTTTACAAGATATGTGAATCCTTTTCCTTCTTTTTTACGATGTATCATATATTCAATGAATAAGAAGAAAAGAGCGATGCCAAGTGTAATAACGATGGCACCATAGCCTACTTTCGTTCCAATCATAATGCTTGCATACATCGCAAGTACAGTTGGAATCCAGTAATACACTTTTGAGAAAGAAGTTGTTTTATGAACCGAGTATAAGACAACGATTGGGAACATAATTGCGAAAATGGAACTTAAATCATTTCCAGCAAAGAACCATCCTCTTGAACCGATCTTTGAGTTCGGATAGCTTGGGAAATCTGTACCACTTGCCATAGCGGCGATGATTGAAATACTTAAAATTAACGTTGCATATAAGAAATACGTAATGATTTTATGAAACGCATATTCGTTATTTTTTAATTCTTTTAGTGCGATAATATATCCAAACAGTAGTACAATTGGATATACACTTTTCAAAATAAATTTCACTTCTTCTCCAAATGAAACTGGAGATTTAACCATTAAATTATTCACAAGGCCGATTGCAAGTACGATGCCAAAGAGACATAAATAAAGAATATACTTTTTCGCGCCTTGTTGTTTATGATGAAGAAGTAGATAACCTAATGCAAGAAGCATAAAGGCGAAACGGACTACGATTCCGACTGTTGCGCTCATGTGTAATACATAGATTGAAAAAGACGTTAATAAATCTAAAATTGGTTGAAACACGATGAATAGCAGTAGGAAATGCGGGAAGTAGTTATCCGTCTGTTTTAACTTAGTAACCATATGTTCCTCCATTTCTTCATTCCTTTATTTCAGCACCCCTCTATATAATAGGAAGGGGAATGAATTTCTATATTTGATTTTTATATCAGACTTAAGAATACACCATTTCATTGTAATGGTAAATAGATGAGAAGAGGCGATAAAACGACTTTAATTGCTATATTTTTTAACGGAATTGTATGTTTTATACAAGGATATATACACAATACGAGATTATTAGACAGAAAATTAAGAAAAAAGAAGGGTTTTTTACCTTCTTTCTATAATTATATAAGTATAATCTTTATGTAGAAAAGAGGGGTATATAATGGAAGTAACAAGTAAAACAGAATCTGTCATTGTGAAATATGAAGGAAACGTTGCAACGGTTATGGTCAATCGCCCAGAGGTGTTAAATGCATTAGATGAGCCAACGTTAAAAGAACTATTACAAAAACTGAAAGAAGTAGCGGAGAGTTCTGCGCATATTGTTGTGTTATGCGGTAACGGCCGCGGTTTTTCTGCGGGTGGAGATATTAAATCAATGCTTTCAAGTAACGATGAAAGTAAGTTTGATGGCATTATGAATACTATTTCTGAAGTCGTTGTGACTTTGTATACGATGCCAAAGCTTGTGATTAGTGCGATTCATGGACCAACTGCTGGTCTTGGATTAAGTATTGCATTAACAGCTGATTATGTGATGGCGGATATTTCATCCATTATTGCGATGAACTTTATTGGAATCGCTTTAATTCCAGATGGTGGCGGTCATTTCTTCCTGCAAAAGCGCGTTGGTGAAAATATGACGAAGCAAATTATTTGGGAAGGAAAGAAATTATCGGCGAGCGAAGCGCTTGATATTGGCTTAATTGATGAAGTAATCGGTGAGGATTTCCAAACGGCTGTGAAGCAAAAAATTAGTGAATGGTCACAAAAACCGATCAAAGCAATGGTTCAAACGAAGCAAATTTTATGTGAAGTAAATCGTTCTAATTTAGAACAAACACTGCAACTTGAAAAACGCGGCCAATATGCGATGAGACAAACAGCGGATCATAAAGAAGGAATTGCTGCATTTTTAGAAAAGCGTTTGCCAGCATTTAAAGGGGAATAAAGTGAATGATAGTTTTACTACCGGTTAATTTAAGGTAAAGGGGAGAAAGTGCTAACACATTTTAGTATAATTGTGTTAGCACTTTTTTTAAGGAGTAATGCATGAAAAAAATTATAGGTGTTATGGGTATAATTTTGTTTGTATATTATGCTTTGCATAGTACACCGTCTATGGCGTTGCGAACTGCTTTGTTTTTTGAAGGACATCCAAGCGTTGCGTTTTCTGACGGGGTGACGAAAGAAACAGATGTGAAAAAAGAAGCAATTCCAGCTGAATACCAAACTTTATATGGCAAGGAAGAAGAAGGATCAGAGCACTATTTCTTTCCGCACGTAAGAGCAAAAGGATCAGGAATTGATATGATTAGTGCATGTGTGACGAAGAAATGGTTTTTCTATACAGCAGAGCTCGGATGTTATTAAACATAGGAGGATGAATGATGTCAGCATATAACAAGTTAGTAAGAGATCGTGTTCCAGAGAAGATTTTGATGTCTGGAAAAACATATACAGCACAAAAGCTAACAGGACAAGCGTACATACAAGCTTTAGCGAAAATTGGAACGGAAGAAATTCGTGAATTTGCTTCTATGAAAGAGCGTGAACATGCACTTGATTCTCTTGCGGATGCACTGGAAGTAATCATTTCATTAGCGCGTGCAGAAGGTGCAACAATTGAGGATGTAGAACGTCTTCGTAAGAAAAAAGAAATAGAGCGCGGTGGCTTTGAAAGAGGTATTTATTTATTAGATGTGTCAGAAGAATAGGTTTGTAGGAAAAGCATAGCGTTACTCATTAACGCTATGCTTTTTTGTTGCAATTAAACTAATAATGAAGAAGATAGCTGTTACTACCCAGCCAATTGTAATAGAAGTAGTAGTATGAACTGCGTAAGAAACTTGTAAACAAAGTAATGATGCTAAAAACCAAATGAGTGCAATGTGTACATATTTTTTTGATGTATTCATATTGTATAACTCCCTTTGTATACTAAAGTGAATTTTACTACAGTTCAGAAAATTAAGCTATATGAGTAGAGGTTTTCTAGCAAATTTTGTATACTAAATAATAGGGAAAATGAGGAGGAAACGACAATGGCACATCATACGAAAGAAACGATGGAACTGATTAAGGAGCTTGTCTCTATTCCAAGTCCGTCTGGGAATACAGAGAAAATTATTCGTTTTATTGAAAACTATGTAAGTGAGTGGAACGTAGAAACGAAGCGTAACAATAAAGGCGCTCTTATTTTAACGGTAAAAGGGAAAAATGATGCACAGCACCGTTTATTAACGGCACACGTTGACACGTTAGGTGCGATGGTGAAAGAAATTAAGCCTGACGGTCGTCTAAGTCTTTCTATGATTGGTGGATTTCGCTGGAACTCTGTAGAAGGGGAATATTGCGAAATTGAAACATCAAGCGGTAAGACATATACAGGGACGATTTTAATGCATCAAACATCTGTGCATGTATATAAAGATGCAGGTGAAGCGAAACGAGATGAGAAAAATATAGAAGTTCGTATTGATGAGCGTGTGTTTTCAGCTGATGAAGTACGCGAATTAGGCATTGAAGTAGGAGACTTCGTTTCATTTGACCCACGTGTTCAAATTACAGACAGTGGATACATAAAATCACGTCATTTAGATGATAAAGTAAGTGTTGCAATTTTATTAAAATTAATTAAGAGATTACAAGATGAAAACGTAACATTACCATATACAACTCATTTCTTAATTTCTAATAATGAAGAGATTGGATACGGTGGTAATTCTAACATTCCAGAAGAAACGGTTGAATATTTAGCGGTTGATATGGGGGCGTTAGGTGATGGACAAGCATCTGACGAATATACAGTATCTATTTGTGCAAAAGATTCTAGCGGTCCGTATCATTATGCACTGCGTAAACATTTAGTAGAGCTTGCGAAAACGAACAATATTGAATATAAAGTAGATATTTATCCGTACTATGGATCGGATGCATCGGCTGCGATTCGCGCTGGATTTGATGTGAAACATGCATTAATTGGAGCGGGTATTGATTCTTCCCATGCATTTGAGCGTACACATGAAAGTTCGATTGCGCATACAGAAGCACTTGTTTATTCATATGTATTATCAGAGATGATTGCGGAATAAGAAAAGAAATAGGCTGCCAGGGGTAGCCTATTTTTTATTTGCAGAGAAATCGACTTTATTTAACAAAAAGTAAATTAATTGTAATTTATCCCGCTTTAATGGGCAGTAAGACCCCCACCCCACTGATTAAAGTTTCACTTTATTTTACAATATTAAGAAAGTAGGTTTACTACATAATTCGAGTATTATAAAATAATAGAGGCGCACTAATTTTTTTTGTCTGAATTCAATATAATTTGTATATTAAGATTACGAGTTATTAAATGATGATTGTTGAGAGGAGTATTATTTTTTATGAAGTATCGTGCAGTCGCGGCAGGTATTTTAGCCGCAAGTTTATTATCGTCTCCCGTAAGTAGTTTCGCAGCAGCGAAGAAGTTTTCGGATGTTCCTACATGGGCGCAAGAATCAGTTGATTATTTAGTAGGTAAAAAGGCGCTTGATGGAAAGCCAGATGGAACGTTCTCTCCATCTGAAGCAGTAGATAGAGGGTCAGCTGCAAAAATTTTAGCAGTCGTTCTTGGTTTACCAATTGATCCAAAAGCAAAGCCATCTTTTAAAGATGCACAAAACCATTGGGCAGCTCCGTACATTGCTGCAGTGGAAAAAGCAGGTGTAATTAGTGGAGATGGTACTGGTAAATTCAATCCATCAAGCCAAATTAACCGTGCATCTATGGCATCTATGTTAGTACAAGCATATTCATTAGATAAGAAAATTATTGGAGAACTTCCAACACAGTTTAAAGATTTGGAACCTCATTGGGGTAAGAAACAAGCTAATATTTTAGTAGCTTTAGAGATTTCTAAAGGTACGGGAAATGGCTGGGAGCCTGAAGGAACTGTAACTCGTGCAGAAGCAGCTCAATTTATTGCGATGGCTGATCAAAATAAAACAGATACATCAAAAAGAATGTATATGAACAGAAACTTTATTACATATCATCAACCATCATTATCATCTGGTATTACTGATGTTCAGCATAAGCCACAAATGGTTGTAGTGAAAGAACAAAGAGCAGATGGCTGGTTAAAAATTGTAACAAGTAAAGGTGAGAAGTGGACACCTATACAAGAAAAAACAGAAACGATTAATCAAGGCTTTACTGCGTATGAGACAGCTTCACATAGTTCTAAAGTGCTAGGTACATATAATGCACAAACAGTAACGATTATGGAAGAGAGTGGCAGCTGGATTCGAATCCGCGTAGGCGCTGGTTTCCAGTGGGTTGATAAAAACCAATTAAACCCAGTGAAGCAAGAGAACTTCTTAGAAGGTAAAGCAATTATTATTGATCCAGGTCATGGTGGAATTGACTCAGGTAATGTTGGTTATTACGAGAAAGAAAGTGAAACGGTATTAGATGTATCATTACGATTAAAGAAAATATTTGAGCAAAAGGCACCATTTACTGTTATGTTCACTCGTACAGATAATACACGTCCAGGAGTAAACTCAACAGATTCATTGAAAAAACGAGTAGAGTTTGCACAGGAACATAATGGAGATATCTTTGTAAGTATTCATGCTAATGGCTCTCAATATAAAAATGGACAAGGTACAGAAACATTATATTATCAGTCAGCAAGAGCAAAAGTAACGAATCCACATGTAGAAGACAGTATGTTATTAGCACAAAAAATTCAAGACCGTCTTGTAGCAGCACTTGGAACAAAAGATCGTGGTATAAAACATCAGGACTTATACGTAACTAGAGAAAATACAATGCCAGCTGTATTAACAGAATTAGCATTTGTAGATAATAAAAGTGATGCAGATAAAATTGCTACACCAAAACAGAGACAAGCTGCAGCGGAAGCGATTTATCAAGGTATTTTAGATTATTACGAAGCGAAGGGTAATAGCGTATCTTCTTTCCGTTAATAAAATAAAAGAGATTGCCAATAGGCAGTCTCTTTTATTTATTAACGTTTCTCTTTATTTCCGGCATGTGATATCATTTAATTTTATATGAAAAATTACTGTAGTAATTGCAATTATAACGATATAGAGGATGATCATAGATTGAATAATCATAGTAAAACACCTGCATGTATATATACGTATGCATTTCGTGAGGAGGAGCGTGCTTTATGTTACTTGGAAATGCGCTCGTTCTTTGGAACGGAGTCTCACGTTAATATTTTGAAAAGTGATGTCAAAATTGACCCAAGTAGAAGTGCGTTTATAAAAGAGCGCGTTGAAGTGATGTACGAGGGAGACGACTTAGAAAGCATTTTAAAACAAGTAGAACAAATTGATTTGGCGGGGGCTTCATTTAAAGTTATATTCGTTAAAATCAATGACCTCGTTGGAGAGAATAAAATTGAATATGGAGAAAGACGTCTTATTGAACGAGACCTTGGCATGCATATTGAAGGAGAAGCGGATGTTCGTAATCCAGAGCGTGTATTCGGAATTGTTCCTCTTGGAGGACGCTGGTACTTCGGACACTATGTAGAAAGCGAGCCAGTTTGGTATCATCACATAAAAAAACCGCATAGTTATTCGACATCTCTAAGCACACGTGTTGCGAGATCAGTTGCAAATATCGCTGTACCAAATCCAGAGGGAGTACGAGCAATTGACCCGTGCTGTGGTATTGGAACAGTAGTAGTAGAAGCACTTTCTATGGGAATTAATATCGTTGGTAGAGATATTAATCCACTTGTAGTTCTTGGAACGAGAAAAAACATCGCACATTTCGGGTTTGAAGGAACAGTAACAAAAGGTCCGATCGAAGAAATTACTGAGAACTACGACGTTGCCATTATCGATATGCCGTACGACTTATTTACGCACGCGACACCAGAAGACCAACTCTCCATTCTTTCAAGTGCACGCCGCATCGCTAAAAAAGTAGTCGTTGTCACGATGGAAACAATGGACGACATGATCCATGAAGCAGGATTCGAAATTACAGATCGCTGTGTTACAAGAAAAGGATCATTTACTAGACAAATTCTTGTTTGTGAATAAGAAAAGAAGGTCACCCGTTTCGGTGACCTTTTTTGGTTTGTATTGATGTGTGATTGGTTGGTGGAATGGAGGAGTGATTTGTCGGTAAGTCAATATTCCATGTCGAATCGTCGATATCGCTACATTAGCATATTACTGTTCTTTTAATTTCTCTTGTTGTGCGATTAGTAAATTGCGTAATACGTGTCCGCGGTAACTTTCTAGTTTTCGTCCTTCGTGATAGCGCACGCCTAATTTTTTTAGTTCGGCTACGTACCAGCCTTTTGTGCCGTAGTACATTGGATCACTTCCTTTTTGCTTTTGAACAGTATATGTTGGGGGTGGAAGTAACTTTCCATTGAAAATAATAAGCCTGGCTGTATCAAGGTTCCATAAAATAATTTCCGGACCGTGTATAAAAAAATAGACAGTAGTGTATGCTTTTTTACACAATGTATACAAATTTATACCCTATGCGTTGGCATGATATTTGCAATAAAAATAGTATCAACATATAGGGGAGAGATAGAAATGAAGGTTAGTAAAGTGTACACGACAATTGATGCTCACGTAGCTGGGGAGCCGCTTCGAATTATTACAGGGGGCGTGCCGGAAATAAAAGGAGACACGCAGCTAGAAAGACGCGCATATTGCATGGAACATTTGGATCATCTTCGCGAGATTCTTATGTATGAGCCGAGAGGACACCACGGTATGTACGGTTGTATCATTACTCCGCCTGCGAGTGCTCATGCTGATTTTGGCGTATTATTTATGCACAATGAAGGATGGAGTACGATGTGTGGGCACGGCATTATCGCTGTTATTACAGTCGGAATTGAAACAGGTATGTTTGAAGTGGCAGGTGAGAAACAGAAGTTTATTATTGACAGCCCTGCCGGGGAAGTCATTGCGTACGCAACATATAACGGGAGCGAAGTAGAGTCCGTATCATTTGAAAATGTTCCTTCATTTGTATACAAAAAAGACGTTCCTATTAAAATAGATGACTATGAATTCCAAGTAGATATCGCGTTTGGCGGAGCTTTTTATGCGGTAGTAGATAGTAAAGAATTTGGTTTGAAAGTCGATTTCAAAGACTTACCTGCTATTCAAACGTGGGGCGGTAAAATTAAGCACTATATTGAAAGCCAAATGGAAGTAAAACATCCACTTGAAGAAGATTTAAAAGGAATATACGGCGTTATTTTCTCCGATGAACCGAAAGAAGAAGGTGCCACTTTACGAAATGTAACGATCTTTGCTGATGGGCAAGTAGATCGTTCTCCTTGCGGTACAGGAACTTCCGCAAGAATCGCAACTCTTTTTGAAAAGGATGCTTTACAAAAGGGAGAAATTTTCGTCCACGAATGTATTACTGACGGGAAATTCGAGGGAGAAGTATTGTCGGTAACAGCGGTACATACATATGAAGCTGTCGTTCCGAAAGTAACGGGGCATGCATTTATTACAGGATTCCATCAATTCGTTATAGACCCGAGAGATGATTTGAATCGGGGATTTTTGTTAGGATAGAAGAAGGAGGTGGAAAGCTATGCTAGTCATAAGCGCGAACGAACAACGAAACTTAGTAAATATGAATGAAGTCATTGAATACGCGGCGCTTGCTTTAAAAGAATTTTCCGCAGAAAGAACGATCACACCAATACGCGGCTCATTACCATTTGCGAACGAGAAAAATACGGCATTAATTATGCCTTCAGTAGCGGAAGGACTTGAAGCACTTGGTTTAAAAGTAGTAACAGTAGTCCCCGAGAACAAAAAGATAGGAAAGAAAACGATAAACGGGATTGTGATGCTATCAGACTTTCAAACGGGAGAACCGCTCGCACTTTTAGAAGGATCCTACTTAACGATGATTCGAACAGGGGCTCTATCAGGAGTAGCGACAAAATATTTAGCTCGTCATAACGCAAAAACTTTATGTATTATCGGGACGGGTGAACAGGCGAAGGGAATTGCTGAAGCAGTATTTGCGGTAAGAGATATCGAAAAAGTCATTTTATACAATCGAACAGAAGAAAAAGCGTATGCATTTGCGCAATATATACAAGAGAAATTCAATAAACCTGCTTATGTTCACACAAATGCAAATGAGGCAATAAGCGAAGCAGACATCATCGTCACAACTACGAACGCATCCACACCAGTCTTCTCAGAAAAACTACAAAAAGGCGTCCACGTAAACGCCGTCGGCTCATTCAGGCCAAGTATGCAAGAACTACCATCCCAAGCCATCGCGGGCGCAAACAAAGTAGTAGTCGAATCAAAAGAAGCAGCACTAAAAGAAACAGGAGATCTTCAAGTTCCAGTGCGAGAAGGTTTATTTGAAGCGAGCGATATCCACGCTGAACTTGGACAAATCATTAGTGGAGAAAAACCTGGTAGAGAGAGCGATGAAGAGATTACTATTTTTAAATCGGTTGGTTTGGCGGTAGTGGATATTATCGTTGCGAAGTATTTGTATGAGAGAGCGGTGGAGCGTGGGGGTGGGAATAGGATTGAGTTTTGAGGGAGACTGCCTTTTGGTGGTCTTTTTTGTGTGGGTTGAGGGGTAATAACATTAATGGAAGAAAAATTACAGATGAGAATAGAGGGGAGAGGAATTCTCCCCTTTTTTATTATGCATGCAATGTGAATTCATATTTCTTATTTATTTTGTTTGCAATGGTTTCTAAATTTTATAACTGCTGTACAGTATAACCATAACCATAACCACTACTAGCAAAATGGGAAAGGGTGTTATTTGAAACTGAACCTCTCATATTTCCATCGTCTTAAAAAAGATTTATAGTTATATTATAAATCTTCTTAAGGAGAGGATATATTGAATAAGAAAAACTGGATGAATATTGCCATTTTAATAATTTTATTATTAATAATAGGCTACATATCTTACACAATGTACTGCAAAAATATTACGCAAGATAAAGCTTCAAAAGTAGTGATAAATTACATGAAGGATAAAGAAAATATAGATCTTGTAGTTACTAAAGTTGAGATTTTACATGGAGTACGTGAAGGTTTTATTGATGTAGAAGGTTATTCTAAAAATGATAAGAAGAAGGTAATCCGCGTTACAATAAACAAAACGCAAAACTATTTAGTCTCCGGTTGGGGATTTAAGGGTTAAAGATAAAAGATAAAAGATAAAAGATAAAAGATAACTACCAATGGCATCTGTTTTATGAAGCAATTGGTAGCTAATCCGTTGATTTCCCTATTAAGCTTAGGGTTCCAAACGATGTTCTTTTTTATACCGTCGTGCATTTTATTATTAGAGGGGCAGCTTTTTTTACCATTCGCGCCATTCTTCAGTTATATCTTCTTCGGATTCTAAGCCAGCTATTCGTGCAGCTGCATCGATAAATTCATAGAGATCTTCTCTTTCCATTGTTTCGATAAAATGGTCATGTTCGATATTTAGTTCATTTAGTTTAATCACTACCTCTTTAACAACTTGCATTACTTCGACCTCGGTTGGGTTCTCCCCTAATTGCTGTAAATTGTTAATGTAAGTGTCAAGAGCCGTATTTGTTGCACTTATATTTTCTTCAGTGAAAAATTCCCCATCTTCATCATACTCGACCCATGAGGTTGTTGGTTTGTTTTTTTTCAATTCATCAAATGTCATAATAACCTCCTAAATGTGTTTTTTGTCTTTAATTCCATTCTACATTTTCGATCACATATAACAATCATTCTAGAGGGGTTTTCTGTAAGTTAATAGTTTTTCAACTCATTTTATGAGGCTACTTATTCGTGGTCTTTTTATTTTCCCCTACGCATAAATATAGTTTATCCCGCATTAACGGGCAGTAAGACTCCCACCTCAAAATTCGGCGAATGCGGAGGAGTTAGGTGGGAGTCGGGCTGCCCGTAAAAGCCCGATTGGTGAGGGCTAATAATCAGTGGGGGATGGACAACCCCCCACTGATTAAAGTTTCACTTTATCGCAAGAATGCACGAATAGATTACAAACTTTCTACCTTTGCGAAAAAGTTTGACAATACATACGGGTAGTGGTAATTTAAAACCTATAAGAAAACTCGGTATTAATTCCGAGTTTTCTTATAGGTGTAAATAGTCGAGAGGGGTCGAAATATGAAGAAGAAGTTGTTTGTATTACCATTTGTCCTACTATTATTTATTGCATTAGCTGCTTGTTCAGGGGAAAAAGATTCGAAGCAAGCAGGAACTAGTAAATCAGGGACTCCGAAAGATGGAGGGGCGTTAACGATTGGTGTTAGTGATAATCCGGATACGATGAACCCGCTTTATGCGAATGATCGTGTGTCGTTAACGGTGCAGCAAGCTTTATATGCACCGCTGTATCATATGGAAGACGGTAAGAAGAAATTTGTTCTTGCTGAGAGCTTTACGCCTTCAGAGGATCAATTAACGTGGACATTGAAGTTAAAAGATAATTTGAAATGGCATGATGGTAAGAAAATTACATCAGACGACATAGCATTTACATTCCAATCTATTTTAGATGAGAAGCAAAATAGCTCAAGTCGTGAAAACTTTGTTTTTAAAGGAAAACCGCTTGAGGTGAAAAAGGTAGATGAGTTAACAACTCAATTCGTTTTACCACAAGTAAGTGCATCTTTTGAAGGTGTGATGAATGATTTCTTCCCAATTCCGAAACATGTACTTGAAGGGGAAGCAGATTTAGCGAAGAGTAAGAAAAACTTACAACCTGTAGGATCAGGTCCGTTTAAGTTTAAAGAGTATAAGTCTGATGAGTACGTTGCATTAGATCGATTTGATGATTATGTAGGTGGTAAAGCGAAATTAGACTCTATCGTATATCGCGTTGTAAAAGACCGTAATACAGCAAATGTTTCACTACAAAATGGTCAAATCAATATGAAGATGATTGAGCCGCAAGACTTTAAGAAATTAGATAGCACTGGGAACTTCTCAATGGTGACATTCCCTGAAGGTAGATTATTCTACTTATCTTATAACCAAAATACAGATCTTATGAAGAAAAAAGAAGTGCGCCAAGCAATTGCGCATGCGTTAGATAAAAAAGAAATGATTAACTCTGCATTCGTTTCTAGTCAATTTGCAGAACCAGCAAATTCAATTTTAACGCCAGACGCTATGTATTATGCGAAAGATATTAAAGACTATAAGTATGATAAAAAAGAAGCGAAAGATTTATTAGCGAAAGCTGGCGTGAAAGATAAAGAAAAAGTACGCGTGATGTATGTAACGAATAATAAAATTATGGAAAGCTTAGCGCTTTATACACAACAAAAGTTAAAAGAAGTTGGCTTAGAAGTTGAACTAAATGCATTAGATGCTAGTGCGGCAAGTGAAAAAGGCTTAGATAAAGAGAATAAAGAATATGACATTACATTTGGTGGTTACATAATGGGACCTGAGCCAGATTCATATAAGAGCTTATTCTTAAGTAATGCTGAATACAATTATGCACGATATAAAAACGCTGATTTCGATAAGTTATGGGAAGAAGCTGCAGTTGAAACAGATAAAACGAAACGCGCAGAACTATACCATAAAATTCAAGAGACAGCTAGAGAAGATTTACCTTATCTACCAATTGCGTATCCGAAAGCGGTTATTGCAGTAGATAAAAAGTTTGATGGATTAAAAGAAGCAAAAGCAATTCCAGTTACAATGTTTGAAGATTTATCTAAGATTTATGAAGTGAAATAAGAAACAGTAAAGAAGCTGGTGGAAATCAGCTTCTTTAGCTTGAGGGGGGAAGTTTGTGTATAAAGTAATTGCGAAGAGGCTTTTAAATGCAATTCCGCTTTTATTTGTTATTTCTATTATTTCTTTTCTATTAATAAAACTAGCACCGGGAGATCCCGTTCGAAACTTTTTCACACCAAATATGAGTCCAATTGATGTTGAGCGTATTCGAAAAAGTTTAGGACTAGATCAACCAATTTACGTGCAGTATTTTTTATGGTTAAAAAATATTTTAACAGGGAACTTTGGTTACTCACTTCAAAATCATCGTCCTGTTTTAGATCTTATCGCAGAAAGATTACCCGCAACAATTGGGTTAATGGGATCATCTTTACTCGTCTCATTCGTAATCGCAATACCACTTGGACTATTTACAGGTGTGAAAAAGAATTCGTTCTTTGACCGCATTGTAAACTTTATCTCTTATGTGGGAATCTCAATGCCAGTCTTTTGGTTCGCTTTACTATTAGTCTACTTATTCTCTTTAAAGTTGAATCTTCTTCCGAGTATGGGGATGCGTACAGTCGGTCAAGATTCTTTCTTGGATATTGTTAAGCACGGCATTTTACCTTGTATGGTACTTGCGTTCCAAAACGTCTCTGTTTATATGAGATATATTCGCTCAAGTACAATCCAGCAACTAGAGGAAGATTACGTACAAATTCAATATGCGTACGGTGCTTCAAAGAAAAGCGTTTTATTTAATCACGTACTTCGAAATGTATTAATACCGATCATTACAATTTTCGGATTATCCATTCCAAGTTTAGTAGGCGGAGCGTTCATTACGGAAACAGTTTTCTCATGGCCGGGACTTGGTTCACTCGGGGTGAATGCTATTTTTAGATTTGATTATCCAATTATTATGGCAATCACATTATTATCATCGTTCATGTTAATTCTCGGTAATTTAATTGCTGATATTTTATATGGCGTAGTAGATCCGCGCATTCGAATGAGGGGG
Source organism: Bacillus sp. EB106-02-03-XG38 (assembly GCF_058792175.1). Lineage (NCBI taxonomy): Bacteria > Bacillati > Bacillota > Bacilli > Caryophanales > Bacillaceae > Bacillus > Bacillus sp. EB106-02-03-XG38. The sequence continues at coordinate 776,460 of NZ_JBYTED010000002.1, read as the reverse complement.
TGATTTGGAATGAATAATAGGAGATTTCAAACGATAAAAAGTAGTTTTACGAAAAATAAGTTTGTACTAATGGGAGTTATTATACTTGCGGTTTTAACGATTGCATCGATTTTTGCATTCGTATCGCCATACGATCCTAGCAAAATGTCAATTCCAGATCGTTTACAAGAACCGAGTATGAGTCATCCTTTCGGCACGGATGATTACGGAAGGGATTACTTAACGAGGGCATTATATGGCGGACGCGTTTCGCTTGCGGTTGGTTTCCTTGCAATGGTTGTATCTATTACAATTGGAACCGCAGTCGGAACAATTAGCGGATATTATGGCGGAAAGTTAGACAACTTCTTAATGCGAATTGTTGAAGTACTTATGTCAATTCCATCATTCTTCTTAATGCTGTTATTAAATGCTTATTTAAAACCAGGAATTACGACATTAGTTCTTATTATTGGATTACTAACATGGATGGACACCGCTCGTATTGTAAGGGCAGAAACACTATCTGTAAAAGAGCGTGAGTACGTTTTATATGCAAAAGTATCAGGACAAAAATCACTCACAATTATTGTAAGACATATCATTCCTAACATTTTATCAACTATTATTATCGCTGCGACATTAACAATTGCGACATCGATTTTAATGGAATCATCACTTAGCTTTTTAGGTTTAGGTATTAGAGAACCAGATTCTTCTTGGGGCAGCATGCTAAACAATGCGCAAGGATACATAGGTGAAGCTTGGTATTTAACACTCTTCCCAGGGTTCCTTATTCTTTTAACGGTACTTAGCTTTAACGTAATTGGTGAAGCATTGAAGAAAGCTTTCGCGCCAAAAGGAGCTGGAAATGAAAACTAAAGTGTTAAGTGAAAGGAGTGAGAAGCGTGTCTGAAAAACTATTAGAAGTGAATAATTTAAAGACTTCTTTTTTCATAGAAAGCGGAGAAGTAGAAGCGGTTCGCGGCGTTACATTTCGTTTAAATAAAGGAGAAGTAGTTGGTATCGTTGGGGAATCTGGAAGCGGGAAGAGTGTAATGGCGAAGTCTGTTATGTCCCTCGTTACATCACCAGGAAAAGTGAAAGAAGGGGAAATCCTTTTTCATAATGAAAATATCCTTTCTAAATCTGAGAAAGAATTACGTTCTATTAGAGGAAATCAAATTTCACTTATATCCCAAGATCCAATGTCTGCGCTAAATCCAGTCGTAAAAATTGGAAAGCAAATGACGGAAGTAATTATACGACATCAAAAAGTGAAAAAGAAAGAAGCAGAGCAGATCGCGATCAACTTGTTAACACAAGTCGGTCTTTCTTCACCAGAAGAAAGGGTAAAACAATATCCGCATGAACTAAGCGGCGGAATGAAGCAGCGAGTTATGATCGCAATGGCGATGTCTTGTAACCCAGACCTTCTCATTGCGGACGAACCGACCACAGCGCTTGATGTAACGATACAAGCACAAATACTAGATTTAATGAAAAACTTAAAAAATGAAACGAACATGGCGTTACTTCTTATTACGCATGACTTAGGAATAGTCGCGCAAAACTGTACACGCGTTATCGTTATGTATGGCGGGCTTATTATGGAAGAAGGACCTGTACTTGATATTTTCCAATCGCCGAATCATCCATATACGAAAGGGCTATTAAACTCTCTGCCGAAAATATCGAACGGCGTAAAAGAAAGACTCGCGCCAATTCAAGGTGTAACGCCAAACTTATTAAACCCGCCAAAAGGTTGCCCATTCGCAGAGCGTTGCCCGCATGCGATGGACATTTGTGAAAAAGAACGTCCGCCATATTTTGAAATTGGTAACGAAAGACGTTCCATGTGCTGGTTAAACGATAAGACAGTAGGTGAATCACATGCATGAAGAAAACTTAATTGAAGTTCGGAATCTAAAAAAGTATTTTCCTATTAAAAAGGGGCTATTCGGCAGAAAAACAGAGCAATTAAAAGCAGTCGATGACCTCAGCTTCACAATTAAAAAGGGTGAAACATTCGGACTAGTAGGAGAATCGGGCTGCGGAAAATCAACGACAGGAAGAAGCATTATTCGTTTACACGATGTCACTTCAGGTAACGTTTTATTTGACGGAAAAGACATCGCAAGCTTAAAGGAAAGTGAACTAAAAGAATATAGAAAACGAATGCAAATCATTTTCCAAGATCCATACGCATCATTAAACCCGGCAATGAACGTTTTCCAAATTATTAGCGAGCCAATGAACATTCACGGATCTTATGAAAAAGAAGAACAAAAAGAAATCATATTAGACCTTCTAAAAAAAGTAGGCCTAAAAGAAGAACACTTATATCGCTACCCGCACGAATTTAGCGGAGGGCAGCGCCAGCGCATCAGCATCGCGCGCGCACTATCTGTAAAACCAGATTTTATCCTATGTGACGAACCAATCTCAGCGCTAGATGTTTCAGTCCAAGCACAAGTCGTAAACATGCTGCAAGACATCCAAGAAGAAACAGGAGTCACATACTTATTCATCGCACATGACCTATCTATGGTAAGGCACATATCAGACCGAATCGGAGTCATGTACTTAGGAAACATAGTAGAAATTGCCGACAGCGAAGACCTATATACAAAACCGGCACATCCATACACACAAGCACTACTCTCATCCATGCCAGAACCAGATCCAACAAACATAGGAAAAGAACGGATTATCCTAGAGGGAGAAGTACCAAGCCCACTCAACTCACCATCCGGCTGCAAATTCAGAACGCGCTGTAAATTTGCCACTGAAAAATGCGCCCAGGAAGTACCGAAGATGGTTGAGATTGCGAAGGGGCATGAGGTGGCTTGTCATTTGTTTTAGATTTGAGGAAAAGCATTGGGGACCTAGTGATATTTCGGTTGGTAATATGATAGCCGGTATGGCTTGTAGCGTTAAATAATTTATATAATAAACAATAAACATAAAAAAGAGCTAAGGTTCTCATACAGCCTTAGCTCTTTTTTATGTTTGTTAAACAATATCCTTTCAAAAAAATATTTAAGTCTATATTTATAATTTTTTCTATCTTAATGCATAAAGACAGGGAAGGATTACATTTAATTCCCTTCCATACTTCTGATGGGGACATCAATGAGATGTTGTTTTTTGTTCACGGATTTTTAGCATCTTTATTTATAATGTTTTGAATGTAAACTAATAATAAAAAGTTTGCTTTCAAATTAGAAAAGGTTAATTCCTCACTCCACCCCAGTTAAAAACCCCACACCCGAAAACAAAGGGGAACTCAATAGTTTAAGCTCATAAAAAATTTCAATATTGTCTAAGCATCCCTTAAAATATACAATTGATTATCTATTTTTCTTTACATAATCTCCAGATACAGTCCATATCAACTATAGATTCTTGTCCTATGCTAAATGTAATCAAAAAGTAAGTAGATAAAGACAATGACTAAAACATTAACTCTAGATACTTTTTGATGAATATTACAAATAAACAGGAGGTAATGAAAAATGATTAAAACATTATTAGCAGGAGCACTTTTAAGTACAGGATTGGTAGCGGGAGGTGCAGTAGGTGCAGATGATGCGAAAATGGACAATTTAAAGTCAAATGAAGGTAGTTCAAATCAAGTAATTACACAGAGTGCAGATGGAACAACGTCTTTCTCACAAAACTTTGATGTACCTAAAGATGCAGTGCCAGCAACTCCTAAAGGAGACGCAAAAACAGTTGAAAGAACAGAAGGTACAGGTTCTCAAGAAGGAAAAATGGTAGGGACAAAAGAAGGTACAGATTCTCAACCAGGATTTGAAATGGGAGCCCCTGAGAAACCAGAATATGCAAAAACAGTTGAAAGAACAGAAGGTACAGATTCTCAAGAAGGAAAAATGGTACCAGCAAAAGAAGGAAATTAAATAATATATAGTTATAACGAGGAGCGCCCAAAAAAGTGGTGCTCTTTTTATATTATAGGAATTAACTAGTTCTACTGAATATAGAACTGTAGGAGGAATTGAGGCTAGAACATGGGGCCTATCTCTTCAAATCATGGTGTTTAGGGCAATAGTTTTGGTGGTAACGTTACAATACAAACATTTTATTAGAGATTTTCTAAATTTACATACACTCTAGATAGACTACATATCAACTTCAGATACTTGTTTTATGATACAAGTAATTTAACAGGGCACTCTTTTATGTACAGGAGATTATTAGCAGGTGGAGCAAATGTTGAAGATGTACAGACAGATAAGCATATTCCATATGAACAAAATGAATTGTAGCAAATTCTAGAAAAGTACGATTCGAAGAAGTTTGAGTTATAAAAAGAAAATAGATAAATATAGTGAAATAGATAAATTAACAAGAGAAAAGTACTTTGTGTATATCACAGGTGATTTTTATTTTCATTTGGATATAGGACTTAAATCAAACTTTTATACTAAAATATATACGGCAAAAAGGAGGGAGTATATTGTACAAAATTATTTATGGAATATTAATTTTAATGTGTACTTTGTATTCATTTTTTGTAAGTGACGGAAGTGAAGTAAGGTTTATTATGTTGTTAACTATAGTACTTATCTTTTCTGTGGTTTTAGAAAAAGGAAATGCAAACAAAACGACTGATTAAGGGTCGTTTTGTTTGCACTTTTTTAATTGGCTATTACAGTCCAGATGTTTTAGGGGGAGCACCAAATTTCATTTTTGGGGCACTATTAAATTTTTAGTTGATGAAAATATGGTGCAACTCCTACTAGAGAAAACACCGTCTAAAATAGAAAACTTTTAACCTATTATCATTTATTCCGTAGCTTTTAAGGTATTTAACACGACTTTGGTTGCGTCTGCAATAAGTTTATCATCGTATTCAGCATCTTCTTTATCATGATTAGAAAGTATAGCAAGAACAATTGGCTTTTTATTTGGTGGCCAAATAATTGCGATATCATTTCTTGTTCCGTAAGATCCCGCGCCTGTTTTATCAGCTACTTCCCATCCTTTTGGTACGCCCGCACGAATCAATTTATCTCCAGTTGTATTTCTCTTCATCCAATCTACTAATAGTTCACGTTTTTCTGTTGGAAGTGCAGTCCCTAATGTAAATGATTGAAGCGTCTTAGCTATTGCTTCTGGTGTACTGGTATCATGTGTTTCTCCTGGATGCACTTCATTTAATTCAGGTTCAAATCGTTCTGAAGTAGTAACAGTATCTCCCATTTCTCTCAAGATTTTTTCAAATTCAGAGGGACCTCCTAACTGTTTAAGAATCAAATTATGTGCTGTGCTGTCACTATATCGAACAGAAGCATCTGCAAGTTCTTTTAACGTCATTCCTGTATCAACATGCTTTTCAGTAATTGGATTATAATTAGAAAGATCTTCATGAGTATACGTAATCCTTTGATCAAGAGCTTCTAATGAGTTCTTGCGTAAAAGAGCGCCCACAGCTAATGATTTAGATGTAGATGCAAACGCAAAACGATCATTTGAATGATAAGCAATAGTTTGATTCGTACCTGTGTCCAGTGCATAAATACCAAGCTTAGCATCATATTCTTTTTCAAGTTTAGCAAAAGATTGATTTCCTGTATTTTCTTGTTTAATTTGATTAGCTTGATTCGATTGTTTAGGTGGTTCAGATTGAGCATTACTATTGGAACAGCCTATAAGTGATACACATGAAAGTAATACTACAGGTACAATCTTTTTGTAATGTAAAATGTTATAGAACTTGTTTAAAACGAACATAAATTTTCAACCTCTTTCAAGAATATATGGATTTTGTCTAGGTATTCTAAATACCAATGCAATTAAAGATGGCATTGGATAACAATATTACTGCAGCTAAAATTTCACAGGTTAAATGACATCCAAAACGTTTATCCTGCATTAACGGGCAGTAAGACCCCCGTTGATTAAAGTTTCACTTTATATGATTGATAAGTCACGGTTTGGGTTATTTCTTTTTTGTTTCCACTTGTAATGGTTCACCTGTAAAAGTATAACAATACATGTTTTTTACTTTTGGGAATAATAAGTCCTTTCATTTTTTTATAATACATAAAAATAGATGTCAAACGGGATATGTTGTATCCAATCTGGACAACTCATATTAGAAATACACTTATTAGACACTCTAAGTAATAAATTTGTTCCACTTCAAGATGAGGAAGAATTTGGGGTTTGTAAAATAACAATGGAACTACGTGTTTTTTCGTCATACAAAAACCTCTACATATAAGTAGAGGTTTTTAAATTGCATATTAATGAATTATGTTTTTTCAGATAAACGAAGAACATAGAATATATACTTTTAACTAGACTTATTATTAACTAATGTATCCCCACCACCAAGCTCCGCCTCAATCTGCGAAGTCTTCGATGACTCATCCATACGCCAATATGTGATAAAGCTGATAGCGATACATCCAGCTACGTAGAAGTAGAATAGTGATTCCATTCCGATACTTTTTAGCCATAGTGCGATGAACTCTGCTGTTCCGCCGAATATCGCAACGGTTAGTGCATATGGTAAACCTACGCCAAGTGCGCGAATTTCAGTCGGGAAGAGTTCTGCTTTTACAATTGCGTTGATCGATGTGTAACCAGTAACGATAATGAGACCGACCATCATGAGTAAAAATGCTACCATTGGTTCTGTCGTTTTTTCTAGGAAGAAGAAGATTGGTGCTGTTAGTAACGTTCCGAGAATACCGAATGCCATTAATAGTGGGCGGCGTCCAATTTTATCGGATAGTAGCCCCGCAATTGGTTGAAGTACGACGAAAATAAGTAGTGCGGCAAAGTTAATCCAGCTTACAACTTCTTTCGGAAGACCGACTGTGTTTACCATGAACTTTTGTAAATATGTTGTGTACGTATAGAATGCGACAGTGCCTCCTAATGTTAGGCCGACTACTGTTAATACTGCTTTCGGGTGTTTCATAAGCGCGCGAACGGTTCCTGCATTTTCGCGTTTTTGTGATTTTATGTTTGAAAATTGTTCCGATTCATCCATGGTGCGGCGAAGCCATAATACAGCTACTGCGCCCATCGCTCCAATAATGAATGGAATGCGCCAACCCCAAGCTTTCATATCGGGCTCGCTTAGCAATTGCTGAAGAACAATTTGAACACCTAACGCAACCATTTGCCCTGCAACGAGCGTTACATATTGGAAGCTTGAATAAAAGCCGCGGCGACCACTACTAGCCATTTCAGATAAATACGTTGCGGAAGTTCCGTACTCTCCGCCGAGTGATAATCCTTGTAGTAAACGGGCAAGAACTAAAATAATTGGCGCCATAATACCGATGCTTTCGTAACTAGGTGTACAGGCGATAATTAAAGAACCACCGGCCATAACTGTAATCGAAAGCGTTAATGCTGCCCGGCGTCCATGCCGATCTGCATAGCGTCCCATTAATAAACTTCCGATAGGGCGCATTAAAAATCCAACTGCGAAAATAGCCGCTGTGTTCAGTAACTGGCTTGTTGGATCTCCTTTAGGAAAGAACTCTGCTGAGAAGTAAACAGCAAAAGCAGAGTAAACGTACCAGTCGTACCATTCAATTAAATTGCCGACAGAACCTTTGAAAATATTGCCGGCGACTCGATTAGATTTTACTTGAGCCATAATCATTCCTCCTCTTGCTTATAAATAAAATGATAGATATGAAAGCGTTTTTATTGTAGTTGAATTGTACTGTCTATAGAATAAAATCTCAATATTATGACAATTTTATTCTTTTTGTACTTTATGTACATGGAGAGTTTTAATAGTTGCTTCATTATCGGTTTTGTCATAATAATAGAAAAGTAGATTGATAGTTTTGAATATTTTATCAAAGGATATGAAGCATGAAGAAATCACGCAAAGTGTCATTACAAACGAAAATAGTAAGCTTAATTATTACGTTAATTTTATTTGTCGTTCTCCTATTAGCGGGAATATTTGTTTACATTCAGTCCGTTGATACGAAGCGTCAAGTGGAGCAGTTAGCACTGCAAACTGCGAAGTCGCTCTCTTTTATGCCAGCTATAAAAGAAGCTTTTCAAAATAACGAGCATAAAAGTACCATTCAATCCATTGCGGAACAAGTTCGCGAGCAAGCTGGCGCAGATTATGTCATTATAGAAGATCGTTTTGGGGTTATGTATTCCCATTCTAATTCGGGGTTGATTGGCACAAAGAGTAACAATCCATATAACTATGAAGCACTTACTTTTGGTGGTTATTATACGCTCGAAGGAAATGGTGAAAGTGGTCCTGCTTTAATGGCGAAGGCACCTATTATTGTTCATAACGGAGACTATGATCAAGTCGTAGGTGTTGTGACAGTAGAGTTTTTAATAAAAGGTATTGAATCTAACATATTGAGCAGAACGAAAGAAATTATACTCTTTTCTTTAGCTGTATTATTAGCTGGAATTGTTGGTGGTATTCTTTTAGCACGTAGCATTCGTAAAGACACACTCGGTTTAGAGCCGAATGAAATTGCGGCGTTATACCGGGAACGAAGCGCGATACTACTATCTATAAAAGAAGGAATTATCGCTATCGATCAAAACGGTTTTATTACAATGATGAACACGTCAGCAGAAGAGATGCTACATGTAAATGGTGATTATATGCAGCAACACATTTCAAAAGTTTTACCGGAATTTAAGATGGAGAGAGTATTAGAAAACGATCAAGAAATCGCGTTTCAAGATAAAGTGTTTATTTTAAACATGACGCCGATACTCGAAAATAACAGTACGGTAGGAGTTGTATGTAGTTTTAGAGATAAAACAGAACTGCAAAACTTAGTGAATACGATATCTGAGGTAAGAAAGTATTCCGAGGACTTACGCGCTCAAACGCATGAATTTACAAATAAACTTTTCGTCTTATCGGGATTACTTCAGTTAGGACATTACAAAGAAGCAATTGAATTTATCCAGCAAGAATCTAACATTCATCAAAGCCAAAACCATATTTTATTCCATCAAATTCATGATGCGAAAGTACAAGCTATTTTATTAGGGAAAATCGGAACAGCGTCTGAGAAGAAAATTGATTTTCATATTGAAGAAGATAGTGCGCTTCATCCGTTACCAGACCATATAAAAGTTTCGCACCTTATTACGATTCTTGGAAACATAATCGATAATGCGTTTGATGCGGTGAGTGAAGGAGAGGAAAGGAGTGTTTCCTTCTTCGTTACGGATATTGGGCACGATATTGTGTTTGAAGTGATAGATAGTGGGATAGGGATACCAGAAGAAAAAATCACGACCATTTTTCAAAAAGGGTTTTCAACGAAAGGGAATGATCGTGGTTACGGATTAGCGAATGTGAAAGAAATGGTAGATCTATTAGAGGGAACAATTGAAATTCAAAACGAGAAAAATGGGGGAGCAATTTTTACAATTTACCTTCCGAAAACATTGAGAGAAAGTACATGACAAACAGGGGGATGGGCATATGTTGAAGGTTGCAATTGCAGAAGATGATTTTCGCGTCGCGCAAATTCAGGAAGAGTTTTTATCAAAAATAAAAGACGTAAAAGTGATTGGAAAAGCATTGAACGCGAAAGAAACGATGGAATTACTACAAAGGGAAGAAATCAATTTACTTCTATTAGATAATTATTTACCAGACGGAATCGGTACGGATTTATTGCCAAAAATCCATGCTGACTTTCCAAACGTTGACGTCATTATGGTTACAGCGGCAAATGAAAACCATATGTTAGAAAAAGCAATTCGAAATGGCGTAAGCAACTACCTTATAAAACCGGTCACGTTAGAAAAATTCGTTCGCACAATTGAAGACTATAAAAGAAAGAAGAGATTATTACATAGTAACAATGAAGTGAATCAAGCACTCATCGATAACTTCTTCGTCATTTCGCAAACACAAGACATAAAAAATTTACCGACAGGTGTCGATCCGTTAACACTGCAAAAAGTGAAAGGGATTATAAAAGGATTCGAAGAGGGCATTACAATAGAAGAAATGGGAGAGCAAATGGGTGCCTCTAGAACAACCGCAAGAAGATACTTAGAATTCTTAGTAGCGACAAACGAATGCACAGTTGAGTACACATACGGCATTATCGGAAGACCAGAACGAAAATATCGCATAGGACGAGGACTATGAAAAAACGATTATTACTATGTATATGGATCATGACAGGAGTAATAGCTGGTTGTTCTTCGGAAAAAACTCAAACGAATACAGTAAACATAGACAAATTAGAAATCGTTGCGCCAAACGTTCAAGGAGCGGGATGGGACTTAACGGCACGAGCGATGCAAAAAACACTGACAGAAGAAAAAATCTTCACAAAACCAATCACTGTTACAAACAAAGTAGGTGGCAGTGGTGACGTCGGATGGAAATATACGAAACAAAAAGGCGGTCATGTACTGGCGATTAACTCAAGCTTACTCATAACGAACAACCTACTAGGCCACAGTAAACTAACATATAAAGACTTCACACCACTCGCGCTACTTGCATCAGACTGGGAAGTCGTTGTCGTATCAAAAGAATCAAACATAGAAACTGCAAACGAACTAATGGAACAACTAAAACAAGACAAGAAAAACTTCAAAATCGGCGTTGCCCCAGGCCTAGGAAACGACGATCACCTATCATTCGTACAAGTAAGCAAAGCCTTCGGCATAAACCCTGCCGAACTACAATTCTTCGTCTACGAAAACAAAGGAAAAATCATAAACGCCCTAACGAACAAACAAATCAGCGCCGCAACCATGACCCTATCCGAAGCCGAAAAACAATACAAAGCCGGCAAAATAAAAATACTAGCCGTATCCGCACCAAAACGGCTAGACCGCCTACCAGAAATCCCAACATGGAAAGAACAAGGAATCGACGTCATATTCCAGCACTGGAAAGGAATTATGGGCCCGAAAGATATGACGGAGGAAGAGGTTGCTTATTGGGATGATGTGATTAAGAGGATGGTGGAGAGTGATAGTTGGAAGGGGATTTTGCGGGAGAGAGGGTGGAATTCTTATTATAAGGATAGTGGGGAGACGAGGGGGTTTTTGGAGGAGAGTAGTGGGTGGTATGGGGGGATGGTGAGGAATAAGTAAAGGAGTAAGTATTTAAGTGATAAAAAAGGTTTAACGTTTCATGTATAATATGACGAGTAAGCCACCAGCAACTATTGAGTGGGAATAGAATTTAAGAGCCCAGAAATCCTGATTTTTCAGGATTTCTGGGCTCTTTTGATTTTTAAAAGATACCAGGTTTGATACCAGTAACTCGAATTTTTCAAATGAAAAAAACTTATTGTTACCCATTGTTCGAAAAAATGGTAAAATAGTGTAGAGGATAAAAAAGTTTTTAAACATATACTAGGAGTAATTATAATGTATTTTTTTCACGGTACTACTAAACAAAATGCTGAAAATATAATTGAAACTTCTTTAAAAGAAAGTTCTTTTTGTCTAGATGAATATTTAAAATATGCAGTAAAAGAAAAGGCGGGACGTATATCTAAAGGGTATGTGGACGATGATGGTAAATATAATCCAGTAAAATGGCTTGGAAAAGGTATTTACTTATTTGATACTTTTAATAGAGCGGAGGCTATAAGTTGGTGTACTAGATATGGCAACCCTAAACAACCGTCATCTGAATGTACAGCTCTTAGTGTTAAAGTCAAAAATGTACCGGATTATAATGTTTTTGATTTCTTTAGTTACAGTGATATAAAGGAACTAAAATCAATATTAGAAGATAAATTTATGGAATATCTAGAAGAAAGGGAGGACTTTTCTGCTGATGAATTATTACCTTACCTTTACCTTCAAACAAGCATAGTGACTAGTTTAGATAATTTATTTCAAGAAAATCCGTTTTTTGGCGGTGTAGCAGTTGATTTGTATAATTTAATACAAAATGGCAAAATTAAATTAATTAGAGGTATTTATAAAAAAGGAAAGAGTAAACATTTATATTATGATGTTTACTATTGTTTAAAAGAGGAACAATTTATAGAAAGTATTGAAAATATATAGGAAACAGGAGGGTTATTTATGTCATTAACTAAAAATGAGCGAACTGGATTCGATTATGTAATAGATAGTGTATTTAACCCAGTAATCTCTGAGTGTCAAACTGAAATCGAGTCACTTCTTAATGAAGATCAAATGATTAAATCAAAAGTTGAAGAAAAATTAGAGCAAATTCTAAAAAATCGAGCTTTAAAAAAAGCCGTAAATGCTGAATCAGTGGTTCAAGATGAAGAATCAAAAGAATATTCTAGTGGTCAAATTTTAATAAATACTCAATCAGATTTTGAAAAAAAATCAGAAAAAAAGTTTGAAACAAACTTTACTTATATTAATTCAAAGAAGAACGAATATAGTAGCAATTTACATCTTCAAGGATATAATATGAATCCTAATAAATTGGAAGAAATATATTCTTTTTCTACTATAGAACCTGTGTATCAGGGTATTAAAGGTCGAGATTTAGAAGAGACAAATAATGATTTAGCATTGGCGGTTTAAGTAGGGAGACAATAGTTATGGAGAGACCAGTAATTTCATTTCAAAAATATGAAATCTTAAATATTGACTATAAAAAAGTTAATGAACAAGCTATAGAGAAAGCAGATATTTCTACAGAAGTATCTGTTGGTATTTCTGAAGGGTTAGAAGCAGGGAAAGTGGAAATTGATGTCTCGAGTTCTGATCCAATTAATAATAGGATAATTAAAGTTAAAGTAAGAGGATTGTTTATTATAAATGATAAGTCAGATATAGAAAAAATAAAGCTGTTTTTAGCACAAAATGGTACAGCAATGCTGTATCCTTATGTTAGAGGTATTGTTTCGATGGTTTCTGCATTGGATTCTGAGACGTCAATACTATTACCTACAATAAATACTACTAAGTAATCCTAAAATCAAAGTATTGAATAGAGCCTCCTTAAATCATCTTGAGTGAAATAAGGAGGCTTTTTATGTGTTAAATTAATATTTAAATGATTGATTTCCTTGAAACTTAGTTTTCTTTTCACTAGCCGTTTTGTAATTAATTGATTCAGTTATATTATTGGCGATTTCAAAATTCACATTCGGATATAAAGGTGAATAAGTACTTAATGTTGTTTGGATATCTTCATGCTCTAATCGATATGTTATACTCATTAATTAGAAAAGAAGCATGAGAGTGACGTAGGCCTTTTGCTTGGATACGTTTTACCTCAGCTAATTTTGCGTGACGTGTGATGATTCGGACAATAGTAGACTTCCAAGTTGGTCTTCCATCATAGGAAAGTACAAAATTGATTATACTTACTTTTTCTTGTGCTACTTTCCAATGTTTTGAAATTTTCAATGCGTATTAAACCGAAGATTGAAAATATGAGTGAAGATAATAAGTTTTTTGGGGGTGAGAAAGACAAAATAGAAGAAACAGCTAATGAGCAACTAGAAGAATAGATTAGACTATATAATCAAAGTTTAAAAAATCAATTTAAAGACAGTGAAACTGTTTTTAAATATCTTATTGAGCGAACGAAAGATAAAGAAGATATTGAAAAATTACTTTCAGAAATTGCTACTTTTTAACGAGGGAAATTGCATCCAAACATTAAATTAACAGACGTTATTATAGAGGTATTTGTGGAGTTTGGAGAACGACTTGAAAAGTTAATGCAAAAAGAAAAATAGAGTGCTTCTATAAATAAATCTTTTACAAAGGGGATGTTGTCATGGCTGCTAATATCTTATTAAAAAATCTTTTTGCATTATCTAGATCGATGAAACGGGGAAACTTCGATTATCAAGTTATTAATGATATAAAGTTCAAGGAAGACTTAGAAATTTGTGCACTTTTTAAGTTCGACTATGTAAATTTCAAAGACAAAAAGCATGATGATAATTCTTCGTTTAAAGAGTATATGTTGGGATTGTTTAAAAGGAAAACAAATGAATATTTGCATCTGCCATTAATTCATAAAATTACTACAAATTTCGAAGTGTTTGAATTGCCTACAATGCTCGAAGGAGATTTCTATATACGGTTTAGAGATTTTTTAGAAATAGAGTATTCAGTAGATGGTAAGTTTAAACCTATCGATTTTTTTAAGGCACTAAATGATGCTATTCCAACACGTGCAAGCGAATATAGCTTAGATAGAAAAGTATGCTCATATTCATATCCTACATCGAAGGATAATGAAAAAGAAAAAGTGTATTTTAGCCATTTTCTAGATAATGATAAAAGTAATAAAAAACGTAGTTTAGAAAACTATGAAAAAACACAAAAGTTATTACCATATGCAAATGAAATGATTGGAAAAAGAAATATTTCTGTATGCTTTACTGACACTCCAAGAAATATTACTGAAGAAAAATTAGAAATCAGTAATAAAATGAAGTCGGTAAATAACTTTTGATACCACAATGATACCAATCAAATTAAATTTTAATGATTTGAAGGTTGTATTAAAGCTTGTAAATATTGATATGAATTTATTTGGTGCCAATGTAAAATGGCTTTTTATTGAGAGGGAATAATATTGTTACAAAACTTAAATTGTAAATATTTATTAATTAGTTTGTTAATAAAATGATATATAGATATATGAATAACTATAAGGAAGAGTATAAAGTTAAATAGTTCTCCAACAAAGCCCCCCAAGACATTCTTGGGGGGCTTATTTTAAAAAAATAAATGCAACTTTTAGAGGTTCAGGATTTATTAGGCTCGTTAAAATAGCTGGTGCATATACTTTGCGCATATTTAACTTATCGAGCTCAGACGCCTGAACCGAACTTAGAAATTTCTTGTTTACAACCTATATTTAGTTTAACCATAAGATATTTAATATCAGAAACTAATATTTTTTGATAACCAAAAGGCCTCGATTATAAGTCCTTTTGGTTGTTGTATTTTTGTATTGATTACTAAAAAAGCAAACATTATTAACTTAAACTTCTACTGTGTTGTACTTACGTACGATTTCTCCTAACTCAATTCCTATACGTTCAACGATTCCTGTAACTAAGGCATTCCCCATGAAGAATAAACGCATACGGTCTGAAACTTCACGGACATTTTCAAGATTATCTTTTTTGAATTTGGTCCAGTCTGGAGGAAAATCTTGTAATAATTCGGCTTCGATCGGTGTAAGCAGTCGGTATTTCCCATCGATTTTAAGCAAATGTGTTGAACGGTTTACAGAACCTTCACTTGTAAGCATAGTGCGTCCCGGCAGATCGAGAGAATCATACGGACTCATTCCACCTTCACTAAAGGTATATTTATGACCGTTATCAGCTACTCGCTCAATTTTTTTAGGACCACGTAAGTATTCAAATTTTTTAAGCTTTGGATCGTCATCGTCTAACTGATAATTTAAGATATATTGGTTATACTCTTCTTCACCATGTTTACGTACATAATATTCCTTCGCTTCTCGAACAATTTCACCCAAAGTCTTTGGCTCTTCCTTGACTGGTAATGTATCAATTGTGAAGTATTGACCATAACGCATAATACCGGTATTCCAAATAGTACCTGTGAAGTTGTCAGAAATGTCTACGATATACTCTTCGTTGAGGATGTCCTTATCAGATAATGTATCTGAGTAGTGACGTTTTTTGTATGCCTCTTGTTCAATTGGAAATTGACGAGCGAACAATCCATCTTGAAAGATGTAGTTATCGAAATCACCTTCATCACATGTCATGATATTTTTTTCTTTCTTAGGCTTGCCATACTTTTCATCCATCGCCAAGGCAAATGGTGTGTCATTCCGATATACGTAAAAGAACACACGGCGGCGACGCTGAGCACGCCCATAGTCTGCAGCGTTAATCACACGCCATTCAACTGAGTAACCAAGTTGAGCAAATGCACCAAGCATAATTGCAAAGTCTCGTCCACGTTGTGAAGATGGTGATTTTAATAAACGATCAACGTTTTCTAAAATCAAATATTCAGGTTTGATATGGTTAACTGCACGGATAATCTCCCAAAAGAGAACACCTTTCTTTCCTTCGATGCCCAATTCATGTTTTTTAGAACGAGCAACAGAATAGTCTTGGCAAGGGAACCCACCAACTATCATGTTTACACCATGAGCTTTCATTTCTTCGAAATATTCATTTGAGGCCTGCATGATATCTTCATTACTGTGTTGAACATGTGGATAATTATATATACCTACTTCAAAGGCATCTTGTGATTTACGAGATGGTTCAAATTGATTAGTGTTTGTTGT
The DNA here is from genome assembly GCF_058792175.1 of Bacillus sp. EB106-02-03-XG38. Classification (NCBI taxonomy): domain Bacteria; kingdom Bacillati; phylum Bacillota; class Bacilli; order Caryophanales; family Bacillaceae; genus Bacillus; species Bacillus sp. EB106-02-03-XG38. Next base: position 760,211 of record NZ_JBYTED010000002.1, on the reverse strand, counting down.
TTCAAAGAACGGTTCTTTGAGTGTTAAGTTGGCGTTATCAAGCCCTACTACGAAGCCTCCAACCCCGTCAAACATTGAAAATACTTTATACTTAGACATTCACTTTTTCCTCAACTTTCTCAAAGATTTCGTTGTAATCGGTAATTTCCAAACAGTTCATTACCTTTTCGAGTTGTTCTAAGTTCACCGTAGAACGGATGCCTCGAACCATATCACTAATAGAACTTTCACGAAGCCCACTAGCTTTTGCTAAGTCCTTTTGTCGCATTTCTCTCTCCTTGAGAATTTCATTCAAGCGTAGTTTGATCATACCTTTTGCTCCCTTCAAAAAATACGGGATATTGTATCGATGAATCATTATAACCTATGCAGACAAAAAGTTGAAGGTAATTTATAATAAAATTGCACCAAAGATTAAGATTTTCTATTAAGGAGATAGCGATGGATAGAGAATATAAAACAATTCGAGAAATAAAAGAACGTGGTGAATCTGCTGTTGGTAAAAGGATAAAGGATCTTGTCACACAGGAGACTGTAAATAAGTGGTACGCTAGCCCAAGAAATAAAGGTTGGCTTGGAAATGCGATTGAAAAAGATTGGTTTGGGTTAGCGAATAATAATCGGCCTGAAGCTGATTTTAAAAATCTAGGTGTAGAACTCAAATGTGCTGGACTTAAATTTTTCAAAAAAGAAAATTCCTGGGGTGCCAAAGAAAGACTAGTTCTTAACATTTTTGATTTTAATGAAGAATACAAGAAGGATTTTCAAGATTCTTCTTTTTTGAAAAAGTCAAAGCTTGTAGAACTCATGTTGTATAAATATGATCCAGTTAGTTTTTTTCAATTCGAAGAAAAGGAATATCCAACCTATCCAGATTTCTTAATGACCCACTCTACTCTTTTTAATTTAAACGACTTATTAGATGATGATTGGGCAATCATTGAAAATGATTGGAACATTATAATGGATATGATTCGTCAGGGGAAGGCCGAGTATATTTCCGAAGGCATGACACAGTACCTTGGAGCAGTGACAAAAGGAGGTAAAACTGAAGAAAACGAAACAAAACAACCGTGCAGTAATCAGAAAGCACATAGACGAGCTTTTTCTTTAAGACCAGCGTACATGAAGGAAATTACGAAGCGAATTGTACAGGGCGAATTAAAGAGTTCAACTACTTATGCTTCTTATCAAAATGACTATCCTGAATTACATAAAAAAATCGATGCAAATCAAATTGGCACTCAAGAGCATATAATAAAAGATTTATCCGAGTTAAAAGACAAAACGTTTGAACAAATCATTCTCGAGCAGTTTAAACCGTTCTACAATATGGATAAAAAAGTCTTAGCAGAAAAATTTGGTGTTAGAATCAAAAAAAAGAATGACAAAGCAAGTTCACGGCTAATTGCGCAGAAAATGTTTAATCTACAAGGTGATTTAGAAGAAACAGACGAGTTTAAGAAGGCTGGAATTGCTGTAAAAACAGTTACCGTAAAATCTAATCAGAGAGAAAAAATATCTGAAAAAAGAATCACAACTGAAGGATTTAAGCTTGAATCGGATGTTAGCTTCATTAAAGATATTAGTAACCTTGACTGGGAAGACACTCGAGTGTATGACTATCTTTCCACAACAAAGTTCTTATTAGTCGTTTACGAGGAAACACCAGAAGGAGAGATATTTAAGGGTGCAAAGTTTTGGTATATGCCAGAAGACGAACTCATGGGTACAGTCAAAAAAACATGGGAAACAATTAAACAAACCCTCATTAATGGTGTCGAGTTAACCTTTAAACGTGTTTCTAATAATAAGGGTTATAAAATAGAGAACAATCTGCCGAGCCAAGTGAGTGGTCCTCAAATTCTTCATATTCGGCCTTCAGCTGACCAGTCGGATTATTATGAAAGTAAAAATTCAGATCGGCTCCCCTGTTCTGCAATTTGGAAGGACAGACCTGAGGATATGAAAGATATCTTGACAGATAATTATATGGTTAAGCAAGCTCTGTGGTTAAATAAAAATTATATGTACCAACAAGTAAAAGAATTTTTTGAATGAGATTACTTGATTTGTACTAATATATTAATTTCAGAAACCAATAAAGAATCAAAAAGGATAGTTATGCCGAAATGTCTTATAAGATAAGCTAGGATTACAGCTCAGTCTATTTTTAAAAAGAATGATATAGTCATATTTAAGATGATGGTAGAGTAACTACTGTTTATGTACTTAACAAAGATATGGCTTTATTGAGCGAAAAAGAATTTCCTAATGAGAAGATTGATGAAGTAAATAATAGTAAGGAACAATAACTCTTAAATACTATCCAAATTATTAAATTTGGATAGTATTTTTTGTGAAAAGAAATAAAAAAAGATTTTAATTGATTCTACTCTTCTTAAAGATGATTAAAGAATATTTAAGAATCTTAAAATATGATTGAGGTAATCTAAATGAAAACTAAAGAAGTATTAGGAATTATTAAACGTTTAAAGGAGAAAAATTCCATAGAATAACTAAAATTTACAAATGAAAATACTGTAAGTATAACTTCTTCTATTAAGTTCCTATCAGCAAAAACTTTATTCATTCTATTTTCGGTAACTTTATGGAATCTTTCTCTCATAGGCACAACACTAGAAGAAATCAACGAAATCCGCAAAAAGAAAGCAGAAGAAAGAGGTAACTTTTCAGATCGAGTCTTTCTAATCGAAGTAACTGATAAATAGCCCCTCCTAAGCCCCTTACAAGCCCCTACCAAGTAATAAATCACTAAGAAAAAACATAACAAAACAAAAACACCAACAAACACCGTAGTAGGAGTCGAAAAAAATTTTGAAATAACACGCCAAAAACCCGGCCCTCCTTCCTATATATAGTACAAAGAGGAAATTTTCATTTTTGAATTAGGACGGGAGGAATTGGGATGGCGGTGTATCGTACTGTGCAGGTGAATTTTTGGCAGGATGATTTTGTTTTGGATTTGACGCCGGAGGAGCGGTATTTTTATGTTTACTTATTAACTTGTTCGAAGACGACGCAGTGCGGGATTTTTCCTTTTCCGAAGCGGTTAGCGGAGATGGAGACTGGTTATAATCGGGAGACTGTTGATAAGCTTGTGCAGCGCTTCATTGATTATGGGAAGATTCTTTATGATGCAGATACACGAGAGTTATTCGTTTTAAATTGGCTTCGTTATAATCCTGTGACGAATACGAATGTGGAGAAGTGTGTTCTTCGTGAGCTGAAGGGTGTGAAGAATAAGGAGTTTGTACATATGTTTCTTCAGAAGTGCGCTGAGGAGGAGCTGAATGTTCCGATGCTTTTAGCGCATTTCGGTATGCCTGGTGATTTGGCTATGGATGATGTAGAGCCGATTTGTGAGGAGACAGAGGAAGAAGAGGTTATAGAGGAAGAGGCGGGGAGTCGCGTGTTTTCTTTTTATGAGCAACATTTCGGTAGTTTGTCTCCTTTTGCGGTGGAGGAAATGAGTGCGTGGATGGATGATTTGTCGGAGGAGCTTGTGCTGAAGGCTCTTCAAATTGCGTTTGAGAATAATAAGCGGACGGTTGCTTATGTGAAGGGGATTCTGCGTGGGTGGCACGGGAAAGGGTTTACGAAAGTGTGTGAGGTTGAGGCGGATACGGCTAAGTTTCGGAAGAAGGAGTTGTCTGTTAGTACGGAGGAGACGGAGGAGTTTTTGGCGAGGTGTGAGGAGTGGGAGAAGAATGCGCCGTCAGAGGAAGAATTGCAGCGCTTTTTAGCGGAGCGCGGGTGGCGTCCATGAGTATTCAAAATGTGGAGGCGGAAAAGACGGTATTAGGTTCTCTATTAATTGATGGAGAGCTTATTAAGGAGTGCCGTTTGACGGAGCAGTATTTTTCTCTGTCAGTGCACAAGTCTATATTTCAGTTAATGCGAAAAATGGAAGAAGAGGGGCAACCGATTGATCTTGTGACGTTCATTTCTAGGGTGGATCCGAAGTTTTTAGAGGGAATCGGGGGAATGGAGTATTTTATAGGGTTAATGGATGGTGTGCCTACAACTGCCAACTTCTCTTATTATGAGGGGCTTGTTCGAGGTGCCTGGAAAATGTATCAGGCGGGTGTTCTCGGGCACAAGATGGGAGAGCGTCTTATTGCGGAGAAGAATGAGAAAATTATTGGTGAGACGATTACGGCACTTTGTGAGTTAGAGGAGAAGGACTGTGTATGTGAGTTTGATTTGAAGGATGCGCTAGTTGATTTATATGAAGAGCTTCATCAAGATGCGAAAGAGATTACTGGTATTGAGACTGGTTATACATCGCTCAATAAAATGACGTGCGGATTGCAGGAAGGTGATTTTGTCGTTCTTGGTGCGCGTCCTTCTATGGGGAAGACTGCGTTTGCGCTTAATGTTGGATTGCATGCGGCGAAGTCTGGAGCGGCAGTTGGACTATTTTCGTTAGAGATGAGTAGTAAACAATTGTTAAAAAGGATGGCGTCTTGCGTAGGTGAAGTGTCAGGAGGTAGGCTGAAAAATCCGAAGCATCGTTTTGCGATAGAGGACTGGGAAAAGGTGAGTAAGGCGTTTGCGGAAATCGGGGAATTACCATTTGAAATTTATGATAATGCAGGCATTTCGGTGCAAGATATTTGGATGCAAACTCGTAAGTTAAAGAGGAAGCACGATGATAAAAAGGTTTTAGTTATTGTAGATTATTTGCAACTTATTACGGGTGATCCGAAGCATAAGGGCAATCGATTTCAAGAGATTAGTGAAATTTCTCGTAAGCTTAAGTTATTAGCACGTGAATTAAATGTTTGTGTAGTAGCGTTATCACAATTGTCTCGTTCGGTAGAAGCACGACAAGATAAGCGTCCTCTTTTATCTGATTTAAGAGAGACAGGACAAATTGAGCAAGATGCGGATGTCATTATGCTTATGTATCGCGAAGATTATTATGATAAGGAAACGATGCAGAAAGAGATGACGGAGATTCATGTGGCGAAGCACCGGAATGGGCCTGTGGGGAGTTTTAAGCTTAGGTTTTTGAAGGAGTTTGGGCGGTTTGTGGAGAAAGGGGATTAATTGGAATAAATAAAACGAATAAATAAAACGAATAAATAAGATAACGTCTTATTTATTCGTTTTATTTTGTATGAAATTAATTTTAAAACTGAAAAACTAATTAATTTGATAAGCAGCTAAATCTCCCACAGGATTTTCATTAAACACTTTTTTAGAAATCTCTCCAATAGAATTGGTCCCTATTCCATCTACAGTTGCACCTATTATACCGCCGATTAAAGGAATGGTCTTTCCGAGGTTTACAATCCCTTTTTCTCCAAATTTAGTAACCAGTCTAAAACCTACTGCCTGATTAATTCTTTTTATAACTTCGCCAGAAATTTTTTTTATTGCTTGCTCTGTCAACTTTTCTCCAATTTTTATTCCTACACCTTTAAAAATATCAAAGGTTGCTTGACCAGCAAGGCATGCAAATACTAAGGTTTTTACCTTGTCATTTTTTAAATCATAGCCTCTCATGTAAGCGATTGTACCAATCATTCTTATTTGAACATATAAAACAGAAGCAAGATTAGCTGGAATAGCCACAGGTAATGTGATTAATCCACCTAATCCGGTTAAGAATCCGGAAGTAGCAGCTTTTGTATTTTGCCATCGTATCAATGAATCAATTGCTTCATCAACAGTAGAATTTTTAGAAAGATAGCTTTCAGCTAGCTCAAAAATATTATCAGTACCAGGTAAACCATGTAAAGCTTTTTCGTAGCCCCATTCTAAAGTTTTGTTTATAGTTTCAACGGTCAAATTATTCTTAGTCAAATTTGTCACCATCCATATTTTTTTATTTAATTTTAATTATAATAGAATATCTATATAAAAGGTTTAAAATGGTAATTTAATTAGGAAATTCTTTTTGAAAAATGTATAGATAGTTAATTAACCTGTAATAGGAATATCAAAGTTTGAAGAAGTAGCTCGAAAATTAGATGTAACAATTGAAAAGGTGAAAGAGTGGGAGAAGCGTTTATCTCATTAAATGTAAAAAAAGACACCAATTGGTGTCTTTTTATTTAGATGTAGAGAATGAAAATAGAAGTAAAAATTATTTCCCCGGGGTATGTTCATCTATCTAAAAAACACCTACTCCACATACCTCTTAAAATCCACCTCAGCAATCAACATACGTACTAATATAAGTGTCGCGCCTAAAATTCTTTGATTCTTTTCATATACTCCTTATTTCCCCATAAAGAAAGATTGTCTCTCTGCAGTGATCCATTGCTCCAAATCATCTTGGCTGCGTCGGACAAGGCGATTTACTAAAACATCATGCCATACGTAATCCTCTAATAAGTATATATGAACGGGGTCATCTGTATAAAAAGCAATATTACGCTCTTCAAGTGATGGTCCATAAATCATCTCTTTAGAATCTATGGATAAAATAAACCAATGTTCTGTAGAAAGAGTTTCTGTATAGGGTGTGATACGATGGGCTTCTAGATTTTTAATTGGATTTTCAACATGCAGGGTAATACCTTGTACTGTAACTTTATCAGCTACCGCAGATAGTTCCTCTTTTAATGCTTCATACATCTCATCCCACATTGAAATGACAATACGTTTTTCTGCTTTTTTTATTAATGTCTGACAATAGCTAATGATTGTTTTGTTGTCTTTTAAAGTAATCACTCGATTATCCGTTTTTTCCTCGGAAGTTTCGAGTTTTTTTAATGAATCACTGATTCCTTCATAAGTAGACTGCCATTCTGATTGAGCTTTCTGTAAAAAGATTTCAACAGGTAGAGGTGAATAGCGAGTGGTGTCATTTATTTCTTCCTTCATGACAATTCCTTTTTCTACAAGGTTACCCAAAATCTCATAAATTCGTGCTCTTGGGACACCTGAATCCTTACTCACTTGGTAGGCTGTGACAGGCCCCTGTTTAACAAGAGATACATAAGATTTAGCTTCATATTCATTAAAACCCATTTTTTTAAGCTGTTGTACGATGTAGTCCACTTTTTTCGTCCTCCGATGTTTGCTTTTATATTTCAACGTTACAATAACTCTTTACATTTAGCAAATTGATAGTTACTATTACAATAGTGACTAAAGGGGAGGTTAATAGTATGGAGTTTTCTTTAGACCCATCTATATTAATTATTTTGATTGTTTTTGGGTTTGTGGCTGCATTTATTGATTCAGTTGTAGGTGGCGGTGGACTCATTGCCTTACCAGCTTTATTATTTACAGGGCTGAATCCAGCAAGTGCGGTAGCCACGAATAAACTAGCATCAACAATGGGGAGTGCAACTAGTAATATTGTGTTTTATCGTTCTGGTAATCTTGATTTGAAATCGGCTTTGAAATTATTTCCAATCACTTTCATAGGCTCTATAGTAGGTGCATGGACCGTTCATTTAATGAACCCAGAAGTACTGAAGCCATTGATGCTGGTAATGCTTGGTGCAGTCGCTATTTATACGATATTTAAAAAGGATTGGGGCAGTATTTCTACTCATAAGAAATTATCTGGTCGACACGTCATTATTTTTACCTTTTTTATTTTTGCTATTGGTTTTTATGATGGATTTCTAGGGCCTGGCACAGGTTCGTTTTTAATGTTTGCTCTTTTATTTATTGGGTATGATTTTTTAAAAGCAGCAGGTAATGCGAAGTTTCTTAATTTAGGAAGTAATGTTGGTGCATTGTTAATATTTATGTATGTGGGGCAAGTAAACTATGCGTATGGTTTTATAATGGGGATTGCTCAAATTGCTGGAGGAGTCGTTGGCTCCAAATTTGCTATAAAAAAAGGAAGTGGGTATGTTCGTGCTCTTTTCATTACAGTAACTTGTTTATTGTTAGCGAAAAATCTGTATGACTATGTGCAGTAAGTAATGTAGAAAAGGTTAACTATGCAGGCTACATAAATATAATAATTCCTTGTAACATATTTTAGATGCTACCTTATTCGAAGGTAGCATCTAAAACAATTAAGGGAAGAGGGTGAAAATAATACAAACGAATATTTTCCAGGTATGTTTATGTACTTTAGCGAAATAACTATTCCATATTCTTCTTATAATTCACCCGCAACAACCCCTTAAAATCCACCTCAGCAATCAACACACTTACTAATATAAGTGTCGCCCCTAAATATCCTTTCCCGGTAAGCGTTTCACCTGTGAAAACGAAAGCGAACCCTGCGGAAAAGACAGGTTCTAATGAAAAGATAAGGCCTGTATGTGTAGGCGTCGTGTATTGCTGGGCGATAACTTGCACGATGAATGCGACTGCTGTGCAGAATATGCTTAAGGCTAAGATGATGAGCCATGAGTTGGTTGTGCTAGGAAGTTTTGGTGTTTCGATAATAAATGAAAAAATAAGACTAAATAGGCCGACGAAACCGAGTTGTATGACTCCAAGTGCGATTGAATTTACGTGTTTCGTTACGCTACCAGTGATGATGACGTGAATGGCATAAAATAAGGCTGACAGTATGCAAAATATGTCGCCGTTACCGATCTTGAATTCGCTCGTTAATGTTAATAAGCCGATTCCTATTATCGTTAAAATGATGCCTACTATAACTTTCTTTTCTGGAATGTGTTTTAAAAATATAGCTGATAAGATCGGAATGAAAATGACTGTGAGGCATAGTAAGAAACCAGCATTTGAAACACTCGTGTACTTTGTACCGAAAGTTGCAAAAATGTAAACGATAAATAAGACAGAAGCGAGTATAAATGCATATTTTACAGTTTTAAAATCGATTTTGAATAAATGTTTGTAAAATATTAAACCTGATAAAAGAAAGGCGATAATAAATCGTAATGCGATCAAATTATATTCTTCTATGCCTTCGAGTCCAACCTTTGTAAGTAAGATGGATGCACCCCAAAAGAAGGTAACTAGTAGTAGCCCTAAATCCGCTTTTAATTGTAGTTTCATTTCTATTCCCTCGTTATGTATAAAATTTTAAATCCCATACCCCTATCCCCATTTTATATTTTAATACCAATTCTGAATATTTGTAACTTAAATTTATCGACGTTTTATTCCATCAAAAAAAGCTGTTTATAAAACAGCCTTTTTTTGATGGTGAAGTTATTCCTCTCCAAACTGAAAAATATCCCGGTTAATAAGTTGGTGGAGATATTGGTCCATTTCAGCCGCAGAAACTTTTCTTTCATTTTTAAACCACCATGCGCTTAATGAGGTGATTGCCCCTGAATAAAATTCAATGATTAAATCATTTGGCATCGTATGATTTTTGCAAAGTTGATGTAACGCTTCTATTTCTTGTTTTCTCGTTTCGTGACTTAAATACTGTGTCCGGTTAATAAATTGTTCATCAGACATTTGCGTCTCTAATATTTTACCGATTTCTTCATGGTGTAGGAATTGTTCCATTACTTGAAATGGTTTACTTAATCGATCTGAAACGGGTATTCCCGCAATCATCTTGCTGTATCGTTTAAATCCAAATGCTAATAAAGCGTCTTTATCTTCAAAGTGTTTATAAAAGGTTGTTCGGTGTACCATCGCGCGGTCACATATTTGGTTAACCGTGATCGTACTATATTTCTGTTTTGATTGCGTCATTAATTCAAATAAGGAATCCCATAGTAATTTATGTGTACGTCTAATACGTAAATCGAGTTGTTTTTCATTACCGTTCATCTACAATTCTCCTTTTTTGTAGATTAAGTATACAGTGGCTGACAATTGATTCTCCCTTTTTAATCTACATATGTATATTATATTACATGTGTTCCGGTGTATTTAAAGTTTTTTAAGTAAGAAACAGGAGGAGAATCTGCAAATGAATATGACAACTAAGAGCCCTGTAAGTGGCAAAGTTGATACTTCTAATATGAAACATACCCCGATTTTAATTGCGTTACTTTTAGGGGCAATGGTCGCATTATTAAACGAAACGTTACTTGGTAATGCGTTAACAGTATTAATGAAAGAATTTGGCGTAACAGCTTCAACAATTCAATGGCTTTCTACAGCTTACATGTTAGTAGTTGGGGTTTTAGTCCCAATTACAGCGTTACTTCAGCAATGGCTCACAACGAGACAAATGTTTTTGATCGCTATGGTAACATTTTTAGCCGGTACATTAATAGCGGGATTCGCACCGACATTTTCCATTTTATTAGTCGGCCGTATCGTCCAAGCTGTAGCGACGGGATTAATTACACCGTTATTAATGAATACGATTTTAATCATTTGTCCGCCTGAAAAACGTGGTGCCACAATGGGATTAATTGCACTTGTGATGATGGCAGCTCCGGCAATTGGACCTACATTATCTGGAGTAATTGTGGATTCATTAAATTGGCGCTGGTTATTCTACATTGTTATTCCAATCGTGATCATTTCCATTATGATTGGGATGAAGTACATTCAAAATGTTTCAGAGTTAACAAGACCAAAAGTAGATTATCCATCAATCCTTTTATCGACATTAGGATTTGGTGGGCTTGTGTATAGCTTTAGTGCATCAGGTGACTTAGGGTGGTCCGATGTGAAAGTGTACGGCACTTTACTTGTTGGGCTTATCTCATTATGTATGTTTGTCGTTCGACAATTAAAAATTGAGAATCCAATTTTAGAATTACGCGCATTTAAAGTTCCGATGTTTACATTATCAGTAGGATTAATCGTCATTGTGATGATGTCGTTATTTTCAACGATGACGTTATTACCGATGTTCCTGCAAACAGTGTTACTCGTTACAGCTTTTAAATCAGGAATTATCATGCTTCCGGGAAGTGTTATTAGCGCCATCATGGGACCAATTGCAGGTAAACTATTTGATAAATTTAGTCCGAAAGTTATTATCGTTCCCGGCATTGTGTTAGTAGGGATTGCAATGTTCTTATTTAAAGGCATTACTCCTGACACATCAATGGTACAAATTATCGTTATGCATAGCGTATTAATGGTTGGACTCATGTTTGTCATGACAGCACAAACATATGGCTTAAATCAATTAACACCAGATTTATATCCGCACGGAACAGCACTGTTTAGTACGTTGCAACAAGTAGCTGGCGCAATTGGTACAGCTATCTTTATTTCGAAAATGTCTTCAGGAACAGCTAGCTATATGGAAAGCTCCGCAAATCCAATGGACCCAGTAGAAAAGTTAAACGGTTTAACATCAGGATTCCAAGGTGCATTTACATTAGGGCTAGTCTTTATCATTGTTGCATTTATCGTATCGTTGTTTTTAAAAGAAGAGAAACAGGGAGTAACGGCAGCGAGGGTTTTACAGAACGAGAATTAAGGTTCAAAAAAAGACATCTTTATCTATTAAAGATGTCTTTTTACATTTCTTTCGTAACATCATACTTTAGCAACTGCCCCTGATCATAAAACCTCTCAAACACAATCCCCATTACATAAAAGAATACTAAACCGAAACCAACATGAATAAGTGTAAAAGTAGCTCCAAATGAAGAGAATTCATACACGAGAATCGGCAATTTCGCAGTTGTCCAAACGCCTAAGAAAAATACGATGTACCGAATGCTGGCGCCTTTTTGTAAGAGTAGTGCTGCGATTGGGAAGGCAACGTAGAGAGGACCAGCTGCAATGCCGCCTAATAATAGAGAGAATAAGATTCCGTATACGCCGGATTTTTCGCCCATATATTTCATGAGCGTTTCTTTTTTCACCCATTGATCAAGCAATCCTACAAATAGTAGAACAGGTGGGAGGAGAAACAACATATCTAAAATGCTATTCCCTGTTAGTTGTAAAGCGCTCCATCCTAAAGATTGATTTATAAAGGTTAAAGCAAAGAGTCCCAGTAGTAAAATGAAAAAGAAGCGATATCTTTTTAGTTCCTTCATACCATCACCACCCAAATGATATAGGAGAATAGAAGGGACATGAGCAGAGCAGATGCATTACGTGCGTAAGCAAAGCTTCGCCCGAATATCTTTTGTTCCATCGGTAATGTTGTAAGCCCTACTGACATGAGTGTAGACATAAGTGCCGCAACTTGAGGAAGGCCTGCGCCGTGTTGTACTAACGTATTACCAAGTGGGAATACGACGAAGCTGGGTATAAGTGCAACGGAGCCGAGTATCGCTGAATAAACAATGCCGAGAAATCCAGATTGCTCCCCAATAATAGAAGAGATGAAAGACGGCGTTAATATAGAAAGCGATAAGCCAACGAAAAGCATAATGGAAAGCATCGCAGGTAGAAGATTGCGAAACATTTTCCACGACTTCATTAGAGCATCTTTCGTTTTATTGCGGTCTTTCATAAAAGAAATCCCCGTAAGAATAATGGCTAAAGTGTAAAGGATCACGCCGTTAATCATGATTGGATTCCTTTAAGTCTTTATATTTGTCTATGAAAAAGGATAAGTTCTTCATTTTTTCTTCAATGTCCATTTGAAATTCTGCCAATTGTTCCTTTCCAGCAGGCGTAATTTTGTACATCTTTCTCGGTTTGTCTTGATAATCTGTACTTACGTAAGATTCGATTGCACCTTCGTTTTCTAACTTTTTTAGCGTACGATATAAAATGGCGCTATCGATTGGATTGACGGGAAGTTCTTCCTCGCACTTTTGCAATAATTGCCCGCCATAGTTATCTCCCTTAGCTAGAAATAACAAAAGAAATGCACCTGTATGTCTTCCTGTATGTTTCATGGATTTTCCTCCTAGAATGAATTAAGATTTATACTGTTAATGACAGTATACTGTTGTTAACAGTATATGGTGCATGAAGTGCTATGTCAATTTTAAAATGTGCGAATTTCGAGGGGGGCTGTACATCTAAAAACACACAAAAAAAGACACTCTCAAGAGTGCCTCCCCTTAGCAGCCGAATCCGCCGCCCCAACAACTAGCTCCTACGATGATTAATAAGATAAAGAGTACAACTAGTAAAGCGAATCCGCCGCCGAAACCGCAGCCACCGCCACAAGTACCGCCATAGCCCATATTAACTCCTCCTTCCCTAAAGACCATTAATTAATGGATTTAATTCACTTTATGTTTTTACGGATAGACTTGAGCAGGTCCTTTTGAAAAATAAAAGGAGCTTAGATTTTAAAAGAGTTGACGACCTTATTTTTGTCACGGGTATTACGCTGATGACATATTGTATTTTATTCTGTGTATTGGGGGAAGGAGGATCTTTATGGCCAATTCTGAAATGATTTTACGATTACTTACGGATTTAAAAATTGAGCAGCAAGCTTTAAAAGAGCAGTTGGAAAAAATACAAACAGCTGTGACTACTCTTGAAGAAAAATCAGCGATTGTGGAAGAGAAACCAAAGACTATTGAAGAAAAACCAGCTGTTGCTGCTACAAAGCAAAGAGCTCATTCTGGACACCCAACATCTTTTCGTGCTTGGAGAGCATCTGCTCAAAGGAATTCATAAAAATATAAGAAAAGAAGACATCAATTAAGATGTCTTCTTTTGCTTGTACAATCCAAATGCGATAAGAAGGTATATATCCATATTGCTTTAAAACTAAGAAGAAAATAACGATTGTCGACTCCTTTTTTAGTATAGCATGTAATAGTAAATATTTTTATGTAATGTTGCATATATGCAGATTATATGATATTATGGTGTATATATTTCAGTTGTCCGGTGCGGAAAACAGAACTTAACGCTTCACCAGCTTTATTATTGGCTGAAATGGAAGAGCAAAATACAAATAAGTGTGTAGATTTAGCGTTATTTGACGTTTACTTAAATAGGGAGTAGCAAAGTTAGCTTAGGGAAAAAGGATTAATATATGTACATGAATAATATTTCTAATTATAATTTTAAGATGAAAGTATTCGTAGCATATGGGGGAATAACAACCAGTGAATAAAAAGGCAACAATTAAAATAGGGGCATTGTTTACAATTTTATTAATGGTATTTCTTTTTTATGGGTATAAGAGTTTAAATAGTTTTTTAGTCTGGAATGAACTCGGTGATGTACAGATGATTTTAAGCGATAAAGAGGTTAAAAACGGTATATACTTTGTAAGGGGAGAGGTATATTCTGAACATGTAACAGGAGATGAAACGCTACTTGCTGATGGGTATGCGGTAGTGAATCGAATTCAAAAGAAAAAAACGACATATTATACACAGACTTCTGCACCCAATCGTTCGTTATGGAGTAACGGCCAAATAACAGCTTTTTATAATGAACCAATACATATTGGAAATAAAGAATTAAAATTAATAAATAAAGAAAATCTGTCTCTTGAAACGCCATTTATGGAATTAAATAGTCAGAATGTCATTTCAACAAGAATAAATGATATTCAGGCGAATACTACAAAGTTAGCAGATGGAAAAAAACGCTTTTATTCATTTAGAGCAGTAGAAAATAAAGAAAATGTAGTTGTACTTGGATTAGTAGAGGGAAAGGTAATAAAAGAATTACCTAGTAGATACGGAAAATGTGTTTATATGGGAAATACTAAGGAGCAAATTATAGATAGCTTAAAGAATGGTAATAACAAAAATTGGATATATTTCGTTGTGCTTCTTATACTAACTAGCATTAGTGGATTCGTATTTTATATGTATGGGAAAGGAAAATGGACAAAAGATGTTTTTGTTTTTACATTTTTCGGACGGAAGGTAAATTAAAGAGGATGCATCTTTGCATCCTCTTTAAAAATTCATATGAGTTCTTTTCGTAAGGAAAGTTCTTCTTCATTTTCATATCAAGTAAATTAAATTTCTTCAATGTTACAGATGATAATTTAGTATAGACGATGAACTGGTAGCATCTGTTTTTGAAACAAGACCAATTGGAGTAGCGCACTATTTTTATAGAATTGAATATACATTTTTCATTCTTGATTTAATATGTTTCTATTCATAAAAAACTCTCCATGTAAAAAGTTGTTTAAAAATGCAAGTCATTCCATTCAACAATCGGGCCATATCCTTGAATAATGGGTTAAACTAGTAGTTGACCTCGTATTTTATAGTCTGTTATATTTATACAAACACTAAAAGGATAGGTGAAGAAGTTCGGCATAGCAGAAGTTTGATTTTCGTGAACTTTGTTATGACTGGAAAAGAGTAAATAAATCAATTTGAAGCAAACTGAAATACGCATTTTTATGTGTTTATTCGGTATGCCCATTTGATTTTTTTACTCTACGGACTTGTTCTCTTTTTTAACCGCAGAGTAAAACTCTGCGGTTTTTTTGTGTTTAAAAATTTTTAGGAGGAAGTTTTTATGAATAATTTATTAAATCAATTGCAGGTACCTTCAAGATTCGAACAAACTGATAATGTTTTTTGGCAAGATCCTTATATTGCTAAAAAATTATTAGAAGTTCATTTAAGCTCTGATACGGAAGGAGCTAGTAGGAGTTTTCAGTTTATTGATAAATCTATTGATTTTATCCAACAAATCGCTCCCAAAACATCTTATCAAAAAGTACTAGACTTAGGTTGTGGTCCAGGCCTTTATAGTGAGCGATTAGCTAGAAAAGGTTATACAGTAACAGGGATAGATTTCTCTGAAAACTCAATTCGTTACGCTAAAGAACAAGCAAAAAAGTTAGATTATAATATTGAATATCGCTATGAAAATTATTTGGAATTAAATGATTCAAATATGTATGACTTGGCCCTATTGATATATTGTGATTATGGTGCTCTTGCGCCTGAAAATCGTAGTAAATTACTTTTTAACATTTGGAACAGTCTGAAGGATGGTGGAAAGTTGTTATTGGATGTTTTCTCTCAAAATAAATTTGATCAGTTCAAGGAAGAACAATATTGGAGTATGAATGAAAATGGTGGTTTCTGGTCAAAGGATTGCTATTTAGCTATCGGGAGAAATCTCAAATATCCTGATAGAGTAACATTAGAACAAACAACAGTGGTAACCGATGAAAAAATAGAAACTTACAACATTTGGTATCAATTCTTCACAAAAGAATTATTCATCAAAGAGGTAACTGCTGTAGGGTTTACTGTAAAAGAAATTTACGATGATGTTTCCGGCGAAACTGGCAACGGAGGGAATCAAACTATAGCCTTATTGTTAGAAAAATAAGGTTACATTGAACAAAGAGAAAGAAATATATGTTATCACTTTTTTCAAAAAGCAATATTTTTTCTTTTTAACAAACGGCAACTTATTCTAGACGCCCAACATCTTTCCTTGATTGGAGAGCATCAACTCAAAAAAATCATAAAAATATAAGAAAAGAAGACATCAACTGTGATGTCTTCTTTTGCTAGTACAATCCAAATGCGACAAGAAGGTATATATCCATATTGCTTTAAAACTAAGAAGAAAATAGCGATTTTCGATTCCTTTTTTAGTATAGCATGTAATAGTAAATATTTTTATGTAATATTGCATATATATGGATTATATAATTTAAATCTTATATATTTTAGTTGTCTGTTATTTGTTTTAATTCATTTACTTATATTATTTTTTGAGTGCCCCAGTGATGGGGCCTTTTTTTATAATTGTGTGAAAGCAGAAACCCCTCAAGTATAAGGAGGGGTTACATAACTAGGAAAAGATTATTAATGTTTCATGAGAGGAAGGTCAGGATATTGCTTCTGAATTTCTTCTAAATGATTTTGGTTTATCCCTTTTAAATTTTGATCGAAAAAGCTAGTTACTAGTTTATTAATGAGTGTATAATTTGCCGCTACATCTTCGTCTGGTTCGTTAATAATAGGTGAAAATGCTGCTAAATCTGTAAAACTAGTATGGTTTGTTTTTGGAATTACTACTGTGTATACGCCAGGTTTTTCAATCGTTTTATTTCTTAAATAGACTATTTCCAATAATTCATTTTGGGTTCCGGTTATCTTTTGATTCTCAGCCTCTTTCATAAAATGAATGGTAGCTTCAGCATTCATCAACATGAATGGTTTTTGAGGACCGTCTTTAGGCATTGGATCGCCATACAATCCGCCATCCATATCAATTGCAGCCTTAATACGCGCATCCTTTACTAACATTTGTGCGGAAGTTGCTCCGCCAAAAGAGTGACCGAACATTCCGATTTTGTCATAGTTAATTAAGTTTGCGATAGTTTTAAAACTTTTATCGAAATTACCTTCTATTACTTCGTTTAAAACAAAAGTAGTATCCTGTTCCCATTTTTCAACTATGGTATTTAAGGCAGTAGGTGTATATTCAATTGGTATAGAGTCTATACGGTTTCCGTTAGGGAAAATCGTTGTTGCTGCGTATCCTGTGAAATTAAGAGCGATTACGACATAGCCTTGACTAGCTAATTCCTCTAACTGGAATGTATTTTGTTGACCGTATAATCCCATTCCATGGCCGAATAAGAGGAGGGGGAATTTTTCTTTAGCTTGAAGTGGCGTAGCATCTTGATAAGAATGTGTTTTGGTCAGCCCTAAATGTGTCGTTACGATATACGGAGCACCGTTTGTTACTGCCAATTGTTCAGCCAGCTCGTTTATGTTCTTAAAATAGGCAGAAGGGTTCCCAGATCCTTTTTCGGCAGGATAGTATACTTGTATCATTAACTCACGATTTCCATGATTATTTGGTACAGTGGTTTCTTTTCGATTTGTATCAATTAAATGAAAAGCTTTCGTTCCTACTGTATATTTTCCAGTAGGCTCAGGGAGTGTTAAGATCGGAAAAAGTAAAGGTAATGTAAACATTGCGATAGCGGTTACGATAATTCCTAAACCTTTTAAAACTTTCATCACTAACTTTTTAGAAACGGCTGTAGTTTTTGGTTTCAAAAAAACTTGTAATGTTAAAACGAACAATAAGAAATAGGCGGGGATCATACGCCAGTTTGCGCCAATTACAATGATGGTGGCAAATAAGAATGCATAATTGATCAGTAAAATGACTACATTTTTTTTCGTCAAACCTCGTTCGATAAAGATGGGAGTGATGCTACACAAAAGTAATACAGCAATAAAAATGATTTCTAACATTTTTAGCTTTTAGCTCCTTTCCAAATTATATAAAAATAGATTGATAATTTATAACATTATCAATTATATAACTATCATTGATGATTGTATGCATGTAAGTAAGTTTAGAATGTTTTTACATGACATCTTAAAAAAAGTACTCATGCGAGTACTTTTTCTTAAATGAATTATTATTTGTTTTTAAACCGTTCCCCATAAATGATAAACCATACCGAAAACAAAAAAAGCTAGTCCTACAAATAAAACGATTAAAGCAAGCATCCCGTTTTTATTATGCTCCATAAAGTCAGCTCCTTTTTAAGTTGTATACAAAAAGCCTTTAGTCATAATTATGGCTAAAGGCTCCATTTCTCATACTCTTTCGTTTACAAAGAAAAGACACCCATATAAGAGTGTCTTTTCCAATAGTTTTTTAGCAGAAGCAAGAAGCTCCAACGATGATTAATAAAATGAATAACACAACTAATAATGCAAATCCTCCAGCAAAACCGCAGCCTCCACCGCAACTACCACCAAATCCCATAATAGTTCCTCCTTTAATAAGAGGGGAAAACAAAGGGTCACTCGTGTTTTTTAACGGATTCCATTTACTTTATGTTTTGACGTATAAACATGAGCAGGTCCTTTTGAAAATAAAAAAAGACACCTTGAGGTGCCTTTTGTCCAATGTAATTTCATTAATATTCGTTAGCATAAAATTCATTTATTAGTTTTATTTCATTTGTATCTGGGTCAAACTTAAATATTTTAATTTGATTCGAGTCGTCTTTATAGGCAAATGTATTATCTCCAACTTGGGTCATATTGCTAATGTTTAAGCTAGGATCACTACCATGGTCAGTGATTTCCACAGTTTTCTCACGATCCCAAAATGCAATGACAATGATCAAGATAATAAGGCATACACGTATGAACCGCAGTTCTCTGGCTACAGGATGCTCCATATGATAGTCTCCTTCTTCGGTTAATAGATTTTGTGTATAAAAGAGATATTTTCCATGAGAATATAAATAAAAAAGACACTGTAAACAGTGTCTTTTTTATCTAATTTATGCGCATTGCTTAATAAGACGCTAGTTCCTCAGTATGAATATGAGTAACTATGTAGGGTAGTTCTATTATAACATTTTAACCATTAATGGGTCTATATGGAATTTTATCGATATTTATGTTTGATTATTCAGAGTGATACATGTGGTGAAATATGTAAGTTACCTACAGTAATTGTAAAATATAATGATGTATATAACTAGTCTTGTAATGAATTCAAGCAACAGCTGATTAACGGTTAGTATTTTCTTTGTAAAAAAATATTCAATAATTTATCATTGCAACCGCTTACTCTTTGTGTATAATAAAGGTAAGTTAATAAGTAAAAGGATTGTTACTGTTCGGCAGGCAAAACCTAAATTGATCTAGAGGCTACGGGTGTAGTGTGGCTTTTGGAATCAGTTTAGGTTTTTTTATTACCTTTTGTGACTTTAAGAAGAAGAAGAAGGCGGAACAATATGAGGATCCATAAAATCTTAAATAACAATGTTGTTTGTACGATGAAGGATAATGAGACAGAAGTTGTACTGATGGGCAGAGGTTTGGGATTTCAGAAAAAAGTCGGCGATGCGATTGATGAATCTAAGATAGAAAAGACCTTTGTGCTAGAAACAAAAGAATTATCAGAGAAACTTGCTAGGTTGCTAACTGAAATTCCTGTAGAAAATTTAGAGATTACAGAGAGAATTATTCAGTTTGCTAAGACTGTTTTGCCGGGGACTTTAAGTGATTATATTTATCTTACATTAACGGATCACTTAAGTTTCGCCTTAACTCGGCATAAAGAAGGAATGGATCTCAAAAATACTTTGCTTTGGGAGATTAAGAGGTTTTATCAGAAAGAGTTTGAAATTGGTCTACAAGCTTTGAACATAATTAAAGAAGAGACTGGGTTTACACTTTCTGAAGATGAGGCAGGGTCAATTGCCTTGCATTTCGTGAATGCGCAGCAAGGAGAGCCGGCGATGCAACAAACGGTAGCGATGACGAAAATCGTCCAAGATATTTTAAATGTTGTAAAGTACCACTATAAGATGAACTTAGATGAAAGTTCATTTAATTATAGCCGCTTTGTAACGCACTTACGATATTTTGCGCAGCGTTTAATGCAGAAGGAATTGAACTCGGCTGATGATGATTTTTTATACGAGCAAGTGAAAAGTAAGTATGAAGAGGCATATTGTTGTACAGAAAAAATCGAAGCATACTTACGAAAAGCACATAATAGTCATCTTTCAAAAGATGAAAAGGTGTACTTGACGTTGCACATTCATCGTGTAACGAAACGCAATGAATTATGTAATTGAATAAACGGGATTGTTACTGTTTGGCAGGCAAAACCTAAATTGACTTGTAATGGAGTGATTCGTATGTATCACGCCGTTAAGGTTAGTTTAGGTTTTTTCTTTTATAAAAAATAATAAATGGGATGATTGTAGGGAGGGAAAGTTACTATGAAGTATGAAAAATTAGCAAAAGACATACTGAAGAATGTTGGCGGGAGAGAAAATATACATAGCGTTGTACATTGTATAACTCGTTTACGATTTCAGTTAAAAGATGAGGGGAAAGCAAATACAGAAGTACTGAAAAGTATGGAAGATATTGTGACTGTTATGAAAAGCGGTGGACAATATCAAGTTGTAATTGGTAACCATGTATCCGACGTATATAAAGCGGTTATTGCTGCTGGAGGGTTTCAAGAAACAGAGGAAGAAAATGCGAGTGAGAAGAAAAAGAGTAGTCTTATAGATATTCTTTCTAGCATTTTCACTCCTATTTTAGGTGTGTTAGCTGCAACTGGGATGATTAAGGGATTTAATGCTCTATTTGTAGCGTTAGGCTTGTTAAGTACACAATCAGGAACGTATCAAATATTAAATGCAGTTGGCGATTCGTTATTTTATTTCTTCCCGATCTTCCTTGGATATACAGCAAGTAAGAAATTCGGGGGATCACCATTCATCGGTATGGCGATTGGAGGAGCTTTAGTTTATCCGGCTTTATCCGGTTTAAAAGCAAGTGAGCCATTATATACGTTATTTGCAGGAACGATGTTTGAATCACCAATTCATATTACGTTTTTAGGAATACCAGTTATTTTAATGAACTATGCATCATCTGTTATTCCAATTATTCTCGCTGCTTATTTTGGAGCAAAAGTAGAACAGTCGTTAAAGAAAGTGATTCCAGATGTTGTGAAAACATTTTTATTACCATTCTTCACATTATTAATCGTTGTACCAGTTACATTTCTCGTTATTGGCCCAATTGCGACGTGGGCAGGACAGTTTTTAGGACAGGCGACGCTTTGGGTTTATCATGCAAGCCCATTAGTAGCGGGTGCTTTACTCGGTGCTTTCTGGCAAGTACTTGTCATATTTGGCCTTCATTGGGGCGTTGTTCCGATTGGCTATAACAATTTAGCAGTAAACGGTGTGGATCCGATATTAGCACTTATATTTGCCGCTTCATTTGCTCAAATTGGTGCTGTGCTTGGTGTTTGGATGAAAACGAAAGACAAGAAATTAAAAACACTTAGCATTCCAGCTTTTATTTCAGGTATTTTCGGCGTTACAGAGCCGGCAATTTATGGGATTACACTTCCTCTTAAAAAGCCGTTTATTATGAGCTGTATCGCTGGAGGCATTGGCGGCGCAATACTTGGCGTATTTGGTACACAAGTTTATATGACAGGTGGACTTGGTATATTTACGCTTCCGACATTTATTAGTCCGAAAGATGGGATTACAGCTGGATTTTGGGGAGCAATTATTTCGATAGTTGTTTCTCTAATAGTAGGTTTTGTTCTAACTTACTTATTTGGTTTTACGAAAAAACAAACATCTACAGAAACAGCTGAAACAATTGATAAAATCGCTGCATCAAACGATGATGAAGTAATCTTTAGCCCTTTCCATGGCGCTGTTATGCCGCTTCAAAATATTGACGATGCTGCATTTGCATCAGGTGCGCTAGGTGAAGGAGTTGCGATTGAGCCTTCAGAAGGAAAGTTGTTTTCACCAGTTTCAGGTACGATTTCTGCGCTGTTCCCAACAAATCATGCGGTAGGAATTACGGCGGATTCAGGTGCTGAAATTTTAATCCATATTGGAATGGATACTGTGAAATTAAATGGCGAATTTTTCTCTTCTCATATTGAACAAGGAGCAAGAGTAGAAAAAGGGCAATTACTTATCGAATTTAATATAGCTGAAATTCAAAAGGCGGGTTATATTGTGACAACACCAGTTGTTGTTACAAATTATGATAAATATAGCATCAAAAAAACGGAAATAGAAAAGATTCAAGCAGGAGATTCCTTACTAAAGTTAGGAGTTAAATAGTAGTTACATTTCATACAGGTTCAAACGAAGAAAGGTATTCTTTAAAACTTACAATAGCTTTCCTCGTTCATTCTTATATAAAGGAGTTTTTCTATATGTCTAAAGTTAATTTTCCAAAAGGATTTTTATGGGGTGGAGCAACTGCAGCCAATCAAGTTGAAGGAGCATATGTAGAAGACGGAAAAGGATTAACGACGGTTGATCTATTACCAACTGGTGAAAATCGTTGGGATATTATGAAAGGAAATATTCATTCCTTTACACCAGTAGAAGGAGAGTTTTACCCGTCACATGAAGCGATTGATTTTTATCATCGTTATAAAGAAGATATCGCTCTATTTGCAGAAATGGGATTTAAAGCGTTACGTGTATCTATTGCGTGGACGCGTATTTTCCCAAGTGGTGAAGATGAAAAGCCAAATGAAGCAGGATTACTGTTTTATGATAATTTGTTTGATGAACTGTTAAAGCACGGTATTGAACCAGTTGTTACGATGGCTCACTTCGATGTACCTGTTCATTTAGTAGAAAAGTATGGAAGCTGGAGAAGTAGAAAGCTTGTAAACTTCTTCGAGACGTACGCAAAAACGATTTTTAATAGATATAAAGATAAAGTGAAATATTGGATGACGTTTAATGAAATTAATATGCTTTTACATTTACCTTTCATGGGAGCAGGTCTAGCGTTTAAAGAAGGGGATAATAAAAAACAAATTCAGTATCAAGCAGCGCATCACCAACTTGTTGCAAGTGCGTTAGCTGTAAAAGCGTGTCATGAAATCATTCCAGATGCAAAAATCGGTTGTATGCTTGCGGCAGGTGCGACATATCCGTACACATGTAATCCAGATGACGTACTTCGTGCAATGGAACAAGACCGTGAATCATTCTTCTTCATAGATGTACAAGCAAGAGGAGCATATCCTGGATACGCAAAACGCTTCTTTAAAGATAACAATTTAGCAATTGAAATGGAAAAAGAAGACGAGGAAATTTTAAAAGAGCATACGGTTGATTATATTGGCTTTAGCTACTATTCAAGCCGAGCAACAAGCACAGATCCAGAAGTGTTAAAAAGCATAACGAGCGGGAATGTATTCGGTTCTGTTGAAAATCCGTATCTTGAAAAATCAGAGTGGGGATGGACGATTGATCCGAAAGGCTTCCGTATTACAGCGAACCAACTGTACGATCGTTACCAAAAACCGTTATTTGTTGTTGAAAATGGTCTCGGTGCAATCGATCAATTAAATGGTGAAGATGAAGTGAATGATGAATACCGTATTGATTACCTAGAGAAGCATATGATTGAAATGTCCGAAGCGATTCAAGATGGAGTAGATATTATCGGATATACAAGCTGGGGCCCAATTGACCTTGTAAGTGCTTCTACTGGAGAAATGAAAAAACGTTACGGATATATATACGTTGATAAAGATAATGAAGGAAAAGGTTCATTAAAAAGATCGAAGAAGAAAAGCTTCGATTGGTATAAAGAAGTAATTAAGACGAACGGTAAGAGTTTGGAGTCTTAAGTATGAAAAGGAGACATCTTAATGGATGTCTTCTTTTTCATTGTGAATAAAGCATGGAGCGATATTTCCCTTTACACAAACATAAAGGTATAATATAGTTTAGTTAAGTGAACTAAACTATTAAAAAACGAAATAACAGCATGGAGGAAGAACGCTATGACGAGATCATATAAAGAAGTAATTAATGAAATGAATCGAGCCTACACGGAACTCTACATTTTACTATTTCAAGATTTAAAGGATGAGTTCGGTCTTACTGGGCAGCAAGAGAGCATGCTATTTCATATTCATTTAAATGAAAACACAACAGCAAATAACATTGCGAGTACGTTTAATATAACGAAAAGTGCGGTGAGCCAAGTTTTATCGAAATTGGAAAAGCAACAGATGATTTCAAAACAAGTTAATCCGAATAATAAAAGGGAGTATTTCCTTACACTTGGTCCAAACGGTAGTAAGTATATGGAGCAATTGTCGAAGTTAGATGATGTATTAATCGAGAAATATTTCTCAAAAATTGATATCGAAGCTTTGCAACAAATGACTGATACGTTAACAAAAATAAATAAAGTGATATTGGAAGAAAAGCAGAAGGATCTTGAGTCTAATGAGTAAAACCCGGGAAGAAGCAATTAGTAGAAAGGAGGAGAAGCGTGTGATGAGTTACATACCGAATATGCTTACGATAGCAAACTTTGTGTGTGGGCTTTTGGCTATTCACGCTGTTTTCGTTCACGATATGTATGGTGCAGTTATGTTCATTATTACAGGTATGGTATTTGATCTGTTTGATGGTATGGTCGCTCGGAAACTTGATGCTGTTTCGGAAATAGGCGGAGAGCTAGACTCATTTGCGGACTTAGTGACTTTCGGTGTGGCACCATCTATTCTTGCCTATAGTGTCGCTTTAAAAGATTTGCAATCGATCGGGATGATATGTGCGCTCGCGTATAGTATTTGCGGAATGCTGCGGCTTGCTAGATTTAATACAGTACAAAGCAAACTCCCAACATTCATCGGAATGCCCATTCCATTTGCGGCAATGTGTCTCCTCATTTTATGCCTCTTAAATAACCCAGTTTCCGTGGCATTTGGCACATGCGTACTTGCTTATTTAATGGTGAGCAAAATCAAATTCCCCCATTTTAAAAAAGATATATCGGAAAGCTTGAAGTCCGAAAGATGGGATTAATAGGAAAGATAAGGAGCATAACATGATTCGTATGGCATTAAGATCATTCAACATACAAATATATTGTTTGCTAGGCGTGATGTTACTGGGATGGTTGATGACACCTTTTCGAGCCCAGTTTGTAGGGATAAGCATCGGCCTTTTAGTTAGTATGTACTGCGCCTGGATTTTAGGAAGACGTATCGAAAAGTTCGGAAATAGCATCGTAAAAAAAGAAAAAGCACCGATGCTTGGAATGATAAATCGGTTCGCAGCTGCCATACTCGGTGCGATTATTATGTATGAAATTGAACACCGTGAGTACATGTGGACATTTGCTGCTGGAATTATGAGTGGGTACTTCTTGGTTATTATTAATTTGGGGTATTACAGTATGAGGGATGCGAAGGAATAGAGTGAAAACTAAGTTTAAGCATACTGTTTCCTAACAATGAATAGCGGATTATTAAGAAGAGCAATAATAAAACCCAACATAAATTTTAAGAAAAATTTTATATTTACCCCACTTTTTATTTTAAAAGTTTTCCTTATCCTATAAACAAGTTACATCAAGGAGGAGACTGAAAATGAAGGAGTGGGAATTTTTTATTTTTAATATATCCCCGATATCCGAAGACAAAGTAGAAGATTAAATATATGAACAAAGTACCAGTTCTTAAACTATGTTCTTAAATAATAGATGAAAATGTAAAGTTAGGGGATTCCACATGCATACAGAAGTTTTGATGAGTTATTTGTATACTTATTTTTTTACAATTATGTTTTGTATTGTATTTCAAATTGGATGTTATTTTAAAGCGAAAAGAACTATATCTATTCGGCATTTTCTATGGGTATATGTTTTTCTGTTCTACCTTTCGCTCGTGTATAAGGTGACGCAAATCGCGACTGTATGGGATATAAGTAGATATGAAACGTGGATTCGTGTAAATCAAATTAATTTGACTCTATTTGATACGGCAGGTAGTACGACGTATCTTTTAAACATTGTACTGTTTATGCCGTTCGGTTTTTTACTACCGACTATTTGGCCGCAGTTTAGAAAAATGAAAAACACCGTATGCGCGGGATTCTTTTTTTCATTGGCAATTGAGTTAAATCAATTATTAAATAATAGAATTACGGATATTGATGATTTATTTACGAATACCCTTGGGGCAATTATTGGGTATGTCTTATATAAAATATTATATACAGCGTTATTTAAATTGATATTGAAAAGAGCGGAAAAAAAGCTTGATACGAACTCTCCTGTAGTCATAAAATACGAGGCTGTTTTTTGTCTAGTATGTTCATTTGTAGGTGCGATGTTCATTTATCATCCAGCTTTATTTGGAAGACCTGTCATCCTTCAGTGAGGTGATTATGCCCTTGTGCGATTTCGTTTATCCCGCTTTAATGGGCAGTAAGACCCCACCTCAAAATTCAGCGAAAGTGAAGAAGTTAGGTAGGGGATCAACTGCCCATAAAAGTCCGATTGGTTCAACTAATAATCAGTGGGGGATGAAGAAAACCCCCACTGATTAAAGTTTCACTTTATCCCGCTATTTGCTGGGCAGTAAGATCCCTACCTCAAAATTCAGCGAAAGAAAAGAAGTTAGGTCGGGGTTGGGCTGCCCGTAAAAGCATGATTGGTTGTAAATCAAAAATCCACTAACTTTATTGAATAAATAGAAAATACTTTCTTTTTTCGTTTGTTTAATTTAATATCAATAAGGGCACCAAAAAAATAGATAGAGGTGCTAAAATGTACGGTATTATTAATTATGAAGTGTTTTTACTAACAGGAATTTTATTGAATTTAATTCCTGGTGCGGACACCATGTATATTGTGGGGAGAAGTATTTCACAAGGTAGAAAAGCAGGTGTGTATTCTGTTTTTGGTATTATTACTGGTTCTTTAGTTCATACGTTGTTGGTTGCTTTTGGTTTATCTATTATACTTACAAAATCCATTGTGCTATTTAACATCATTAAGGTTATAGGTGTTATCTATCTTGTATATTTAGGGATTAAAATGATACTTGATAAGACAAATGTAGATTTCCAAGCTTCATCCAATAAATTAAACATTAGAAAGATATATATACAAGGGCTTTTAACAAGTCTTACGAATCCAAAAGTCTCTTTATTCTTTATTGCGTTTCTTCCGCAATTTATAGATACAAAGGCTTCAGGTCCTATGCCTTTTATCATCTTAGGACTTACTTTTACAGTAACTGGACTATTATGGTGTTTATTTGTTGCTTATTTCTCTTCATATGGTACAAAAAAATTAAGAGGAAACCAAAAGGTAGGAATGATTCTAAATAAGATAACAGGACTGATTTTTATTGGTATGGGGTTAAAGTTGCTTCAAACAAAAGCTCCTCAATAAACCTGAATAACATAAAAATGCCCCCTTTCAAGAGATGTAATCTTAGGTTTAGGCTAATTTCTACATACTAAAAAGTCCCTTTAACTTTGAAGGGACTTTTTGCTTGTTATGTTGAGTTATCTAAAAGTTCATTTCAAGGTGAGGGTCGGTCTGCCCGTAAAAGCCCGATTGGTGAGGGCTGATTAAAGTTTCACTTTATTTCTATTACCAACTAGCAGTTTCCGTATTTTCTTTCAACCACTTCACCCAATCCAAATCCTCTACTTTAAGCAAACTAAGCGAAACACCTTTCATATCTAAAGAAGTTAGAAGGGTACCGACTTTTACGAATGTAATCTGTAATCCTTCCAGCTCGCATAAACGGCGAATGTCATTTGCGAAAATGTATTGTTCCATTAATGGTGTCGCACCGAGTCCATTAATGAGAATGGCGAAGTTGTCACCTTTTCTCCAGCGGTAAATACTTTTTAGTTTGTTCATCAGTTCAATCGCTAATATTTCAGAAGAGGATAGCGCTTCTTTACGGTAACCTTTTTCGCCATGAATACCGACGCCGTAAAAGACTTCATCTTCGTTTAATGTGAATGAAGCTTGTCCTTTCACTGGATCGTTGGCAGGTGAAAGGGCGACTCCTAATGTGTGTAAGTTTTCAGTGATAGAACGGCCGATTGCAGTCAGTTCTTCTAAAGAATGACTTTCAAGAGCGGCCGCACCTAATATTTTTTGAACGAAAACAGTACCAGCGACGCCGCGTCTTCTTTTATTAAAAGAAGCATCATCTTCAATTGAAACATCGTCATTTACGATGATATGGTCAATTTGTCTTCCTTCTTCTTTGGTAATTTGTTCTGCAGCTAGAAAATTTGCTACGTCATCTTTAAAGTTTTTGATGATGAATAAAATGCTTTTATCTTTTGGTATGAGGCGAGTTGCTGCGACAATTTGTTCCACTGTTGGCGGAGTGAAGATGCTTCCGTTTACTGCCGCCGTAAGCATTCCTTTTCCTACATAACCAATATCAGCAGGCTCATGTCCGCTACCACCACCGCTTATGATAACAACGTTTTGCTTCAGTTTTTCGATACCTTTTACATAAATGATGTTATTTGTTTCGTCGTAATTTACTTTGTCGTTATGTTCAAAATAAAAGCCATGCAACATATCTTGAACGATATGTTGTACATCATTCATAATCTTTTTCATTGCTTTTGCCACCCTTTAATTACTTTGCTGATTGTTCCAGTAATAGTAGTAATTGATTGTTTATCATATTTTTCATGAGAGAAGACATAATGGACGGATCTACTTCGCACTTGCTTTCAATCCAATCTTTTATCGTTCCAACGAAGCCGTGACTATAAAAGGAGGCAATCGTATTTTTTGTCTCATCAGAAAGGCTGAATCCGCAGCTCACAGATAGTTCATCAATAATCTTCATATATAAGTTTTTCGTATGCTCAAATAAATAGTGATTAAACGAGTTTTGTTCAATGACTTTAAAAGCATTTCGGTAAAATTTTTGATTTTCATAAAAGTAATCAAATAATAAATCGAAAATGTTTTCCCACGTTTCATAGTCGAGAAAGTCGATGATGTTTTCTTTCGTTTCTTCCCTATAAATCCAGCTTAATAGTTCAAATTTATCTTTAAAATGATAATAAAAAGTTTGCCTACGCATTTGACAGTGTAACATAATATCGCTTACTGATATTTTATGAAATGACTCTGTTTCCATTAAATACTTCAATGAGTTCGCGATTATCTTTTTAGAAATTATAGAAGAGGTCATGTGAATCATCCCTAGAATGTTATTAATATGAAAATCCTACCGAGAAATGAGAGCGGTGTCTTTAGACAGATTGTCCATTTTGTCCGTTTACTATAAAACGCTTTCATTTTAACATGAGTAGTAAGAAGAAGATTTCAAATATATCACAATATATTAAAGGAATTGAGGGAGAATCACAATGAAAAAGATTATAAACAAACCAGAAACATTAGTAATGGAAATGTGCAACGGAATGGTTATGGCGCACCCAGAGCTTGAGCTTTTGAAAAAATATAAAGTCATTAAGAAGAAAGAAATGAACGAAAATAAAGTAACATTAATTAGTGGCGGCGGGAGTGGTCATGAGCCAGCGCATGCAGGACTAGTCGGAAAAGGAATGTTAGATGCGGCAGTGTGCGGAGATGTGTTTGCTTCGCCTTCACAAATTCAGGTGTATCAAGCAATTAAAGAGACAGCTAGTAAAAAAGGTACGTTATTAATTATTAAAAATTACAGCGGCGATATTATGAATTTCAAAAACGGTGCGCATTTAGCGACTGAAGATGGAATTGAAGTCGACTACGTAAAAGTGGACGATGATATTGCAGTAGAAGATAGTTTGTATACAGTAGGACGCCGCGGCGTTGCGGGCGTTATTCTCGTTCATAAAATTGCCGGCGCAGCAGCGGAAGTAGGTATGGATTTAGGAGCGGTAAAAGCTGTCGCAGAAAAAGCAGCGGCTAACGTGCGCACAATCGGTTCAGCATTAACGTCTTGTACAGTTCCAGCGAGCGGATCACCTACTTTCACACTTGCGGAAGATGAAATGGAATACGGCGTAGGTATTCACGGTGAGCCAGGAATTAAACGTGAAAAAATGTTGTCAGCAGATGAATTAGCGAACCGTATGACAAATGATCTTGTAAAAGATTTAGGAGTAAAAGATGGCGAAGAAATCGCGCTTCTAGTTAACGGTTTTGGCGGAACACCACTGCAGGAACTTTACTTATTTAATAATGCAGTGACGAGAGAATTAGCTGCAAGAAACATTAAAATTAATAGAGTATTCGTCGGTAACTATATGACGAGTATCGATATGGCTGGTATGTCTTTAACTGTAATGAAATTAGATGATGAGTTAAAAACATTACTATCAAAAGAATGTAATACACCAGCGTTTAAAGTAGATGGACCAGTTGAAAGTGTAGAGTACGTGAATGTGCTTGAAGATACAGAAGAGAAGGAAGTTTCCTTTGAACTAGAAACGGCAGAAGAGCATGCTGTTATTAAAAATAATGTCATCACATTAAACAACATGATTTATCTCGTTGATAAAATGAGCGACGTTATTATTAAAAATGAAGTACCGTTCTGTGAGTTAGACACACATGCAGGTGACGGCGATTTCGGAATGAGTGTAGCAAAAGGATTTAAGCAATTAAAACGTGAGTGGCATTCTATTGTAGATCAAGAGAATGTAACGATCGGATCGTTCCTTGACGGTTGTTCGATGATTATTATGGAGCATTGCGGCGGCGCATCAGGTCCAATTTGGGGCGGAGCATTCCGCGCAGCTAGTAAAGCAGCAGGCGAGAAGCGTGAGTTAACAGTGAAAGAATTCGCTGAAATGTTGCAAGCAGCTCTTCAAGGTATACAATCTATTGGTGAAAGATCGTTCGGTAGAGGAGCAGTAGTTGGTGACAAAACACTTGTTGACGCACTTGCTCCATGTGTAGACTCTTGGCTAGCTAGCGCTGCAAACGAAGAAGACATGAAAACTGCCTTCGAAAAAGGTGCAGAAGCAGCGGTTAAAGGAGCAGAGTATACGAAAGAAATCGTAGCTCGCATGGGCCGCGCTGGTACAGTTGGTGAAAGAAGCTTAGGCTATCCAGATGCAGGTGCACATGCACTTGGAGTTATCTTTACGGAGATTGCGGGTAGTTTGAAATAGGAATAGGAAAGTCCCCTCTGCCTTGTGGTGGAGGGGTTCTTTATTTATAACCATCATTCTTCCAGTGAAAAAATTTATTTGTTAGCCAACCTAGAAGCCGCCTCTTCAACTTCTTTATACGCATTTTGTAATACTTCATTTGGATCTAGTACTGCTGTTCCTTGGGCACGAACGATTTGATAATCTTCAATACCAAGGAAATTAAACATTGCTTTTAAATATTTATGAGAGTATTCCACTTCTGTATACCAATCATCATTTGTATAAATTCCTCCACTTGCTTGTATAACAAGCATTCTTCTTCCATCTTTAAGTAATCCGACTGATCCAGTTTCAGTATATTTAAATGTTTCACGTGCAATCATGATATTGTCCATGTAATCTTTTAACTTTGATGGAATATTAAAGTTGTGCAAAGGTAATACGATAACATACGTATTTGCACTTTTAAATTGTTGTAAAATCTCGGACATACGCTCTGTTACTTTTTGTTCTTCATCAGTTAACTTTTGTCCATTTCCTTGCTTTTCCCATGCGCTTAAAACAGTTTTATCTATCATTGGTACTACATCATCGTATAAATTAATCTGTTCAATCGTTTCATTATTAGGAATTAATTCTTTATAAGATACTAAAAAGTGGTTAAGAACCTTAATGCTGACTGATGATGGATCATCCACTTTCGGATGTGCGTTGATAATAAGTGTTTTGTTCATTTGTATTTCCCCTTTTTAAAAATTTTTACGTTTCAATTAAAGACAACATTAATCGTCGATTAATGTTGTCTTTAATATAAACTCCGAAATTATTTTTGTCAAATGAAATACATACTATTCTAAAAGAGCCCTTTTTTATTTGACTAAAATTCTAAATGGTCCTAAGATACAATTTGATAACCCTTAAAATAAAAAGCAGGTGATTTGTATATGCAATATAGTGTTGGGGTTGAATATGCCTTGCATTGCCTAGTTTATTTAATTAATACTCCTTCCAAGGAAAGTGTTGGAATAAAGGATTTGGCAGAGTTTCAAGGACTTTCTGAAACATTCCTTTCAAAAGTTTTCGGTAAATTATCTAAAGCTGACATTGTGAATTCTGTCCCAGGTGTAAAGGGAGGATATAGGTTAGCTAAGTCTCCAGAAGATATTTCTTTTTGGGATGTAATAGAAGCTGTCGAAGGTCCAAAGCCTATTTTTCAATGTAAAAATATTGTGCAGAATGGTCTATTATATCGAGATGAGGCTTGTAATTCTTGTGAACCTAGCAATTCTTCTTGTACAATTAACTTAGTAATGCTTGAAGCAGAAGAACACATGCGTGAGTTTCTTCGTAAAAAGACTCTTGCATGGTTAGATCAAGAACTTGATATTGTTTTACCTGAAAAGATAAGGGTAGATACTCGTGAATACTTCAAACAAAAAAACTCTAACTAAATCGCCATGACGAATTAGTTAGAGTTTTTTTGTTTTTTAACAATATCGATCAACTTTTATTTGTCTAGTTTAAAGTCTATTTCTATTGCCAATTTGATTTCTTCACATACGTACCACATATCAGTAATTTGTCCCTATCAAAATGAACATCTTTTGCATCTAATATATTGTAAATATATTTTATTTTGAAAGGATGTGATTATATGGCTCATAAATCTACTGGAGTGTTTCGAGTTCCGGTTTCTGAAAATGGGATTATTCCAACTGCTCTCAACATTATGTTAAACAATGATTCACGCTGCCATACTAGTAATGTAACGGTAACTGTTAAGAGAAGTCCAAACACTTCTTTTCCAACTCAAAATGAATTAGTTGAAATCTCTCGTACTTTTGTTTCTTTAGAACCAAACAGAACAACTAAGATTGTGTTGTTTACGCCAGAATTCCAAATAGAAGATTTTCTTGATGTTATTATTAGTGGAAATAAAGATGATGTTAAGGATGTTCTTGTATATTCTTTTTTAGCAGATTCAGCAGGTCACAATCTGCCATCTACTGTTTTCAGAAATGCAGAATACACTTTTGCTTGCTGACAACGTGATGATGTATTCTTTACTGTCATATATCTGAAGGGGAATGTTAAATAGGAGTTGATTTAACTTTTATTTGGCTTCTCCAAATAAGTTTGCTTTAGTTAAATAAACAAGGAACCGACTAATAGGTTCCTTGTTTATTTGCATGTAACATGAAATTTCGTGTCTATTATTCCGCAAGCAAAACAACATAATACCCTTATAAATCTCTATAACAATATGATTTTTCTGCATATCATTTAATGTATATCGGAAAAATAAGTATTAAAGGATTGATTTTTATTATTCTGATGATTATAATAAATGAAAATCAAACAATTCTTATGTTGAGAAGTGGAGGGACGGGCCCTATGAAACTTCGGCAACCTCGTTTTAGACGAAAGGTGCCAAATCCTGCAGGTGAAAAAACACCTGAAAGATAAGAGCGGTTCACTTAGTTAAGAAGGCTACTCTTATTTCGATAAGAGTAGCTTTTTTTATGGCTAAAAGCATAAAGGGGGAATAGATAGTGGAGTATGGTTTTTGGTTACCGGTTTTTGGAGGATGGCTTCGAAATGTGGATGATGAATCTATGCCGCCTACGTTTGAGTATGCAAAACAAACAGCGCAAGCGGCAGAGCAATTAGGTTTTTCAACAACACTTATTGCGGAATTAAACTTAAATGATATAAAAGGTGTGTCAGCACCAAGTTTAGAAGCGTGGACAACTGCGGCAGCACTTGCAGCAGTAACTAATAAATTAGAGATTATGACAGCTGTAAGACCTGGTTTCCACAATCCAGCAGTTACAGCGAAAATGGCAGCAAATATCGATCAATTAAGTAATGGTCGTTTTACATTAAATGTAGTTTCAGCATGGTGGGAAGAAGAAGCGAGACAGTACGGCGGGTTATTTACCGCACATGATGAAAGATATGATCGCACAGAGGAATTTGTAACAATTTTGAAGGGGCTTTGGAAAGAAGAAGAGTTTTCTTATAAAGGGAATTTTTATGAGCTACAGCATACACATTTAAGTCCGAAACCTGTGCAGAAACAAGGCATCAAGCTTTATGCAGGTGGTGAGAGTGAGCGAGGAAAAGAGGTCATTGTAAATCACGCGGATGCATATGTAATGCACGGGGGAACAGTGGAAGAAGTAGCTGTGAAAATAGAAGATATGAAGAATCGTAGAAAGAAAGTGACAGAGGAGCCATTGCAATCATTTGGGCTTGCAGCTTACGTCATTTGTCGTGATACAGAAGAAGAGGCGTTAGAAGAATGGAGACGCATAACGGATGTGAAAGATGATGCGTTAGGTTACGCGGGTTACCAAGATTTTGTGAGTAAATCGCAGTTGGAACAGCAAGTGAAGCTCAATGATTATTCCGTATCGAATCGCGGGTTACGTCCTAATTTAATCGGAACACCAGAACAAATTGCAGAAAGAATACTTGCTTTTGAAGAAGTCGGTGTTACGTTATTGCTTTTACAATTTTCACCACAGCTTGAAGAGATGAAACGATTTTCTGAAAAAGTGATGCCATTAGTTGAAGCAAAAAGAAAGGAATTGATTACAAATGAGTAAAATTTACATATTGCATGAGAATAAGGAATGGACGAATCATTTAGTAAAAAGATTGGAAGAACTGGAGTTACCGTATGAGGAGTGGCTTTTAAATGAAGGAACACTTTCATTAGAACAAGAACCTCCAAAAGGTGTTTTTTATAGCCGCATGAGTGCCTCTTCACATACGAGAGGGCATCGATATGCACCTGAATTGACTGAAGGAGTTCTTGCTTGGCTAGAGGGATACGGGCGCACAGTATTTAATGGGTCTCGTGCTTTACGTCTTGAAGTAAGTAAATTGAATCAATATGCAGCATTAAGAAAATTTGGGATACAAGTGCCGAAAACAATTGGTGCTGTTGGCCGTGATCATATAGTAAAAGCAGCAAGGGAGTTAGGAGAAGTACCGTTCATTACAAAGCATAACCGTGCAGGTAAAGGCCTTGGTGTTCAACTCTTTTATTCCATTGATGCTTTAGAACAATATTTGGACGGTCCGGCGTTTGAAGAACCCATTGATGGAATCACTTTAATCCAGCAATATATTGAAGCGCCAGAACCATATATTACACGTTGTGAGTTTGTAGGCGGTCAGTTTGTATATGCGGTTAAAGTAGATACATCAGAAGGGTTTGAACTTTGTCCAGCAGATGCATGTTCGATTCAAGATGCTTTCTGCCCAGTAGGAGAAGAGAGTAAGACTGAAGCGCCAACAAAATTTGAAATTATATCAGACTTCCACGAGCCAATTATTGAACAATACAAAGAGTTTTTGAAAGAAAATGAAATTACCGTTGCTGGTATTGAATTTATTCGCAGTGCGGATGGAACAATTTATACGTATGATATTAATACAAACACAAACTATAATTCTGACGCAGAGTCTGTAGCGAATCAATTTGGTATGCTTGAGCTTGCTACATTCCTTGGAAGAGAATTAGAAAAACAAGTAGAGTCAGTTAAATAATCTATAAGTTTCTAGTGAAAACTTTTGTTAAAGTAATCGTTGTCCTATGACCAAGTTTAGAATATCCAGATGCAGGTGCGCATACGTTTGAAGAGATTGTGAGTAAGTTTGAAATAGGAGTAAGAAGATCCCCTCTAGCTTAAGCTAGAGGGAATCTTCTTACTCCTATATATATTCCAATAATTGTTTCTATTGTATTGAGAATAATAGCATCTGCATCAAAAAAACGGCTTATAAAAGGAATTATCCAACGTAACATATAAATGTATCGTAAAGGTGAATAGGTCTATATTTTGTTTTTAGATAGATATAATTTGAGGGTATTTTGATAATATTTCCTCTAATAGAATTGTATGATAAGCTGTATATAACTGTATATTGTGAGGGCGGGAGGCTGCTATCCTTTTTCTGATTTTATATAAGAAAAAATTATCTGAGCTTTAATGGAAATGGAGAATATATTATATGATTTTAGGAATTTCATATTTTGATATTTTTTGTATTGTAGTAATTGTCTCATTTTTCTTGATTTTTTGGAGATTGAATGTATGGTATAACAAAAAACATAATGTTCCTAAGGTTTTTCAATGGTTTCCTAGAAAATGGGGTAAAAGAAAAGTTGCAGAGCATTTATCACAATTAAATGAAAAGCTAGCGGCTGAAGGTAAAGGTATTTGGGTTACAATCTATGCTATAGATTTATACATTGTAACTATTCCTTGTACAGTCAAAAAATATAAATCTTAATAAATATATTTAAAGAAAAGACCTTTTAATTAAAATAAAAGGCCTTTTCTTTTTATAAATGTTAAAAGTGATTTGTTGAGTCCATGTGTTTATGTGGAGAAAGTCACTTGAGTTTGATGAGATAGAGGGAGATTGTAGTGAAGTGAACCGTGTAATAAAAAAGAGCTTAGCAAAGGGGAAAAAACAACGGGGTTATTTAAAATGATAATCAAAGATGTGGATTTTTTGTGATGAATACTTATTCATGGTTGATTAACGTAATGTCCTATCATCGGTAGCAAGAAAAAGGCGAATTCCTACTTTCAAAAGGAATTCGCCTTTTTCTATAACCCTATTTATCTTTTTATACATTCCTATCATGGTGGTACCGTATTTATAAGTTATGAGAAAGGGTGTTTTTTGCACTATTATCTATTCTTGGATATTATTAATAATATCTATATGAGCTTATTTTTTTTATTAAAAAGGTTTGGCGGTGTGTAAAATGATTAAAGGTATTAAAAATATTGAAACGAAAGAACCGATAAAAATGTTTCTATTGATTCCCTGTAGTATTCTTTTGTTTGATAATATTTATCAACATTTTATTCTTAGAAAGGATTTTTCACTACAGAAACTTTTATTTGAACTCGTATTTTTATTTATTTTTATTTCATTTATTTTATATAATAAGTGTTTACAAAAAATAAATAAACAAATGTTTACAAAATATATTTTTCTTGGAGTAAGTATTATGTATCTTTTAGCATACGATCTTATGTTTATACGTAATCCAGATGCTTCTTTACATATCCCTTATTTAGAGTGCTTCTTAGTAATTTCTGCACCTTTATTTTTAAGTATTCATTATCTTCTATGGGTATCTATTTGTATGATATGTAGATTTTTAATTGCTATTTATTATTTTGAAATTAACTATCCAATATCATTAATATTATTGTTTCTAACAATTTTTGTTACGTCATTATTTGTATTTCTTTCATTAAAATTTTTAGTACAAAAAATTAAAGTATCCTATGAAAAACAAATGAAAGAAACAGCTTTATCGATAATGAGGATAATGGAATTAAAGGATCAATATACGAAAGGACATAGTGAACGTGTAGCAAATTATGCTACTATTCTTGCTAAAGAAACAAATGAATATGAGGATAATTCTTTAAAACAATTTCATTTTATTTGTTTATTACATGATATAGGGAAAATAGGTATTCCTGATGAAGTTTTAAAGAAAGCATCTTCTCTTACAGAAGAAGAATATAATCTTATTAAGACACACCCACGATTAGGATTAGAAGTTTTTAAAAATATATCTTTAATAAAAGGTAGTGAAGACATAATTCTTTCTCATCATGAAAGATGGGATGGAAAGGGCTATCCTCAAAAACTAAAAGGAAATCAAATACCATTATGCGCAAGAATTGTTGCAATAGCAGATGCATTTGATGCAATGACTTCTTCAAGAGCATATCGTTCAGCCCTATCTCCTGAAGAAGCTTATAGACGTATTATAGAAGGATCTGGTACACAATTTGATCCTGCTATGGTAGAGGTTTTCAAAAAGGTATTTCCTTTGTGGGAGAAAATGGTCCCAAATTCTTTTAGTTAACACCTCATGTCTTACATCGATTCATATTTGAGGTATGACGAATGCGAAAAATAAAAAAACCGAATCAAATCGTGATAAAAATTTGGAACCCAATAATGAATAAGGCACATAAAGAAAAGGTACCTATATATAGGTACCTTTTCTAATAGTTTTTTAGCAGAAACAACTGCATCCGATAATGATTAATAGAATAAATAGTACAACTAATAGAGCAAATCCTCCAGCGAAACCGCAGCCTTCGCCGCAACTACCACCATATCCCATAACAATAGTGCCTCCTTTAGATAAGAGGGGAAAACTAGGGTTCATTCCATTGATTTTAACGGGTTCAATTCACTTTATGTTTTAAAGAACAAATGGAGCAGGTCCTTTTGAAAATAAAGAAAAGACGCCATTAGGCGCCTTCCTTTTAGGTAGATAAGACTTTAGTTTTCCAATCTAAAGAAATTTTGTATCAGCTCTTTGTGAGTATAGCATAATATCTGATTGATTTATTATGCATTGTTACATAATTTTTGACCCAACCTTTATTTTCTATTTGATAAAATAAAATCCCAATATTACCAAATTTTAAATAAATATTTCTACATATTCAAGATATTTACATAAAATGCAAAAGTGATACATTTAAGTTGTAAGTTATAAACACTATTAAAGGGGGATTTATTATGTTCAAGAAATTAGTAGTAGGGCTATTGGCAACTGGTATTGCATTAACAGGAGGAATTGGGGCAGCTTCAGCTGATACGCAAAAAGCTGTGAACTCTCCGAAACAAGCAAAATGCTCAATTCCTTATGAGTATTCTAATGGTAAATTCAAAAGAACTCTTTATTACTCAAATGGAGTATATGCTAATAGTTTTACTGAAAATGTTTGTGGCGGGACGATTACATGGTATTTAAAACATGTTCAAAATGGCGTTGCTTTTTATGAAGGCAATTTAAAATAGTAGATTTTTTGAACCTCATTTATTGAGGTTCTTTTAGTTTTTAAACTGTTTCTCCACAAAAAAGACACCCAAAGGTGCCTTCCTGCGACTTGAACCATCTTCATTTTAATAATGTGTACTGGAATCCCATCCAAATATTATTTTTCCACGTTAAATAACTATGTTCATTCTTTCTGTAAAAAAATAGGTTCTTACTATTACGTAAGAACCCATAAACAAAGAAAAAATCGTATGTGCCTCTATATTATTGTAATAAAATTAAATGAAACGCGATTTTAATACAAAGCGACATTGAAAGTTAGCAAGCAATACTTAAAAGAGTAAAAGCCGCAAATGCGTAAACTAATAAGCTACTAGTAGCAAGAAATTTTATAATTTCATTTGTAGAAATAATAGTTAAACATAATGCTATAGATGCACCTATAAAGAATTGGTACTTTGTATGTATATTTGTAAGATTAATTATTACAAGTACAGTTAAGAAAAGTGAAATGAAGTTAAAATATCTTTTCATTGTCATATTTCCTTTCAATATTTGATCTGTATTTATTATACTAGATTGTACCAGTAATAACATACTTTGTAATGAATCTTAATAGAAATCTCATTTTGCCATAAATAAAAAGGCGGTTGTTTCCGCAACCACCTTTCAGTAAAACAAAGCACTTTTTTAGAAATAAAATATGGATGATTTCTGAAAATGTTATAGGATATAATTCAATTTTTATAATTCAAGTGACGAGTTAAATTTATAAGAAAGGAATGACTACATTATATGAAAACTTATCTAACAAGGTTACATATAAAAGAGCAGCTAGCAATGGCTAACTGCTCAATACAAGGAGATACTGAGAAAACTAAATGAATGTTGGCATACAGCCTATCAACATTATGGACATAATATTGAGTTTTATTCGAAGGAATTCATTTTTTATAAATTAGATTATGATAGTCGGTAGTCTTTTATTAAATAGCCAACAGCACTGATTACTATAAGAATGAAAAGAATAAGTTCTAGTGTAACTGGCAGTTGATCTACCCTAACTGCATCAATTTGTTACATTATGATTATAAGATGTTTTTTTATAGTTAGTGGTGAAAAATTTAATAAAACTACCTCTATATGAAAAAAAGGTTCTGTTGTCTCCAACAGAACCTCTTCTAAAATGGCAAAGAGTAACTCTTACCTTACTCTTTGTTAATAATATTACAGGAGTGTTAATGAAAATCCAAGGCTCCTTATATTGAGAAATAAAGAAGAATTATTTTAAAGAACTTCAATATAGAATTAGAGATTACCATGAGGGGGGTATAACGAGTTACTACCTATAGATATTCATAAATAAAACAACATAATATTAATACGAAAAAATATAAAAATATGAGTTTTTGCATATTTCCAAAATTAGTGTACCCTTCAAAAAATTTTAATTGTATAATATGTTTTGTCATATTCTTTTAGATTTTTCGACAAAAAATAACATAAATAGAGAACGAATTGGGAGAAGGAATTATGTACACAAAACTATTAAAATCAATTACATCATTATCACTTATTGGTGGTGCTTTACTGTATACAAACGGCAGTGATGTGAGAGCTGCTGAGGCGGGTGTTTTTTCTGATGTGCCTACATCGCATTGGTCGTATCCAGCGATTAAAGATTTAGCGAGTAAAAATATTATTTCAGGTTATGGAAATGGAAAGTTTGGTTTCGGTGATGTTGCGACGAGAGAACAAGTTGCAGCTTTAATTTATCGTGTGTTAGTACCGAATAAGCAAGGTGGTACGTTTAGTAATGACAGTGCTCGTTACGTATTACAAGATGGATCTACTTTAAACAATCCGTATCGAGATATTCGCTCAGGTGCAACATTGTTTCCTGAAGAGGTTTTAACGTTAACGAAATTAGGGATTTTTAAAGGTGATGCAAACGGTGGATTTAGGCCGAAAGATTTTGTTAGCCGCGCAGAAATGGCGCAAATTCTTACAAACGCTTTCCAACTTTCTGCGAAACAAAAGCATACATTTAACGATGTTCCAAACGGTTTTTGGGGTGAAAATGCAATTAGTGCAGTGCAATCAAACGGCATTGCTTCTGGTACAGGTGAAGGGAAATTTGAGCCATATAGTACGGTAAAACGTGAACAATATGCGCAGTTTTTATATAATACTTTGAAATATAAAAAGCCTGAAGTTGCGGTGCAAGATACAGGAGATGCGGCATTATTAGCAGCATTCAAAGCTGAAGTGCAGAAGCGTATTAATACGTACGAAACGAATATTACACTTCCGTATAAAACGAAAAATAGTAATACAAAAGAAGTGATGAATACACTTTTCAACGCCTATAAAGAAGTGGCAAGTAAAAATGA
Source organism: Bacillus sp. EB106-02-03-XG38 (assembly GCF_058792175.1). Classification (NCBI taxonomy): domain Bacteria; kingdom Bacillati; phylum Bacillota; class Bacilli; order Caryophanales; family Bacillaceae; genus Bacillus; species Bacillus sp. EB106-02-03-XG38. The sequence goes on along the minus strand of NZ_JBYTED010000002.1, from coordinate 718,786 downwards.
GTATACAAATAATAATAGATCGAATGTTTCATATGGACTTTCTGGATCACCTGGAAATTATACGTTTACGTTAAAGATTACATACCGTGAAACGAAGGAACAAACGGAATATGTAATGAAGCAAGCAAAGGCAATTGTTTCTTCGATTACGCAAGTTGGAATGGATGATCACGAAAAAGTGAAGGCGATTCATGATTATGTCGTAAAACATGTTTCTTATGATACGTCTTATAAAGCTTATACAGCATATGAAGCACTTGTAAATCGTTCTGCGGTTTGCCAAGGTTACGCACTATTAACCTATCAATTATTAAAAGAAGCTGGAATTGAGAATCATTTTGTAGTAGGAACTGGAGACGGACAGCCTCATGCTTGGAACTTAGTGAAAATCGAAAACAAATGGTATCACCTTGATACAACATTCGACGATCCTGTGCCAGATGAACAGGGCCGCGTAACGTATTCTTATTTCAACTTATCTGATGAGCAAATCGCGAGAAATCATGAGTGGAACCGCGGGGACTATCCGCAAGCTACAACAAATTATTATAGTACATTAACAAATAAAATTGCGGCAGGTGGTACGAAAATTCCTGCATATCAGCAAATTCTAAAAGATACAAAGTTAAATTATTTAGGAAATGAATACATCGCAAATAACTATAATGAATTCAAAAATAAAATGCAGCAACGTTATAACGAAAAGTCACCAAAGATTGAAATCCTTTATAAACAATCAATGGATGGTGCATTGCAAGATGTGAAAAAAGTAATTGGAGAAATCGGTTATCCGCAAGGAGCAAACCGTGTTTCTTATAAAGCGGAGCCGTATAATGCAAAAGAAGGATATTCTTTAGTGACGATTACGTTTATGTAAAAAAGCAACCTAGATCCCATGTTGGATCTAGGTTGTTTTTTTATAACTTAATTTGACATATACAGTCCAACTGTATAAAATCAAACTATACAGTTGAACTATATAGTTTAGCTATATACTTATCGTTACATTGGAGGTCTTTATGAATAGAGATAAAAATTTACCATTAACGGAAACGACGTATTACGTTCTTTTAGCGTTATTAGAGCCAGCTCATGGATATTTAATTATGCAAAAGGTAGAGGAATTAAGTAATCAACAAGTAAAGATCGCAGCGGGTACATTGTATGGTGCGGTTGAAAATTTATTAAAACAAGGGTTAATTGAATCGGTAAAAAGTGAAGATAAACGAAGAAAAGTGTATGTCATTACGGAACGCGGGAAAGAAGTATTGCACTTAGACTTTATGAGAATGCAGCACATTATTGAGGTTACAAAAAGTTTATTACACGTATAGTTAGGGGGAAACGATGATGTGGAGATTGAAATTCTTTTTAGACTTTGAGAAAGAGGAAAAATGGTTAGAAGAGATGGCTTGGAAAGGCTATCAACTAGAAAGCAATACATTTGGTTATACATTTAGATATACAGAGCCGGAAGATGCGACGATTAGAATAGACCATAGAGTATTTACTAGAAAAAGTGAATTTATGAATTACCGCACGTTATTTGAAGATAGTGGCTGGGAGCATATAGCTGGTAATCGTTGGTCAGGTACGTACTATTTTAAAAAGGTAAATGAGGAAAGTGAAGATGACATTTTTTCAGATCAAATGTCACGAGCAGGGAAATATAAACGTCTATCTAAAACATTTTTAGAATTAGCGATCTGCTATTTGCCGATATTATTTCTATTTACGTTTAATGAAACGATTAATTTAGGAGCACTTGTAAATCCGAAAGAACTATACTTGACGCCAGGACTTTGGGATAAGCAAGGTGTATCATTTCTATGGTCATTCTTATTTGAAACGCCATTTGCATTAATGAGAGGACTTTTTTGGACGTTTATCCCTGTTGCGACATGTATGTTTTTCTTTTGCTCGTATAAAGCAAATCGGTTGTATGAAGAGAGAAGATGATAGGAGAAGTCCCCTTAAAGCGGATGCTTTGGGGGACTTTTTTAAAATTTATAAACAGAACATTTAGTAATAATTTACATTAAACCCATTTGTTTGTGTTTGAATGTGATATAATTTTGATAATAATATTCCTTAGGAGGATGATTATCATTCATATACTTTTAGGTATTATTGGAGCAATTGTTTTACTTGCTTTCGTTACCCATCCAGGCGTCCCAGACAAACGTGTCCCTCTAAAAAATAAACTTGCAGTAATCCTTCCATTGATTGTTATATCCGGGTTAATTTCATTGTATATATAATTTGGAAAAGTACGTAACTTAATTTAGTAAAAACCTCACTAGAACTACCACTATGGCTTCTTCTTCACGATAATTACGTGCTAATTCCTTTTTCTTCTGCTTCCTACGTAATATATAAGATAGACAGTATAAATTTTATTGGCATGTTACACCGGCTTAGCATGTGTTTTTCCCTTTCATTAATAGCTTGTTCTCTTGTTACTCGCTGCATGGATTACAAAAAAATCTAATACAGAAGACCAGCCTAAATAAACTATTGTATTTCTCAATAAACAAAACAATTTAATGTGGTAAAATAATAGTTGGATGGGAGTCCAATACATATTATTAAAATTAAGATGGTTCAAGTCGGAAGAAGGCACCTTAGGGTGTCTTTTTCTTTTTTTCAAAATGACAGTTTTGGCTTAAAGAAGATAAATTTTCAATGGATGATTCCCATGAATATATAAATAAAGTTCATCTATATATTTGTAGAAAGGAGGAATTCAAATGAAGAGAGATGATAATAAGATCGGTCACTTTATATCTGAAAAAGGAAAAGAAGATTTTCAAATTGCCTATGATGAATCAATGGCACTTCTTCCAGTACCTAACGATATGAAAGATATAGAAACTACATATGGCACAATTCGTACGTATTACTTTACTAAAGAGGAAAATAAACAGAAGGAACCAATGCTCTTACTTCCTGGACGGGGTGCATCTACTCCAATGTGGGTACCGAATTTAGAAGGGGTAAGGGAGAAAAGGCCTGTTTACACAATCGATTCACTCGGTGAACCTGGAATGAGTGTGCAAACGAAGGTGATTGAAAATCAAAAACAACAAGCAGAATGGTTGAATGAAGTAATTGAAGGGTTAGGTTTAGAAAGAGTTCATATCGTGGGTGTCTCTATTGGAGGTTGGACAGCAATGAATTTGGCTAGATATAATCCTGAGCGTATTGCTACGGCTAGTTTATTGGATCCAGTCTTTGTATTTGCGCAAATCTCAATAAAGATGATTCTAGCATCTATTCCAGCTTCCGTTCCTATTGTGCCTAAGTTCATAAGAGAAAAAATGTTAAGTTATGTTTCTGGAGGAGCAGAAATAAATGACGATGAACCTATTGCTAAATTAATCGAGTCGGGCATGCGTAACTATAAATTGAAAACGCCAGCGCCTGATTTATTTAGTAAAGAAGACTTAAAAAATATCCATGTTCCAGTGCTTGCCTTAATGGCTGAAAAAAGTACAATGCACAATTCAGTAAAAGCAGTTGAAACTGGAAAAAAGTACGTTAAAGATATAGATATAGTGAACTGGAAAAATGCATCTCACGCCATCAACGGTGAGTTCTCTAACGAAGTGAATGCTAGAATTCTTGATTTTGTAGAAAAACATTCTACTGATAACTAGGTTGAAAGTGGAAAATATGTTGTAATAACAACTTTATCTATTTTCATGGATATGTATAATTACATAAAAATTCAGTGAAAAAGAGAGTATACTTTCTTATTGTGTAATAAAGATAAGGCCCACCTACGGAAATAGGTGGGTCTTTTTAATGTATAAAGAAAAGACATCTTTTAAGATGTCTTCTTAAAGAAATCCTTCATCATTTTCGCATCTTTAATATTCACTGTCACACCTTCAATCTTATCTTTCTTCTCATCTTTCGCAATCGTAATTTGCTCTTTATTATCAACCCACACAAGAAACTCTTCTTTTGCGTCATCTTTATATGTAACGGTTATAGTAGAATGTGCAGATTCTCGCTTTTTTTGATCAAGTGTAATTGTTTTAGGATTGCCTTTTTGAACTGCTGAAACGATAGAGTTTATCATTTCTTCGTTGTCTGTTTGAGATTTTGAAATGTTGTTATTTATTGTGCTAAGTATTTCAATATGTGTAATATTTGCAGAGTTTAATTGAAAGGTAGTCTGTGTCTGTTCTTGCTTAGCTTGTGGAGCTTTGTCTGTAGCTGAGGTACTTGCACAGCCTATTAAAGTGAAAGATAGAGCGGTTAGAGTGCATATAGATATGGTTTTTTTCATAGTATCCCTCCTTACTTTTAATTATAATAATTTTCTGTTAATTTAGGTAGTTATTGTAAGTAGATTTATTCTACTAGTTTTGGGATAGATAAAATTCACATAACTTTTTTCATATTTTATGTTTAACATTTCGAAAATGGGTGTACTACATATAATATAACAAATAATTCATTTTAAAGGAGGAAGTTAAAGATGGAAACGAAGTATAGTAAACCTTTTGTATATGAATTTATTACGGAGAAAGAGGTCATGAATGCGGCGAATGATCTAGTGAAGAAAGGGATAGACCAAAAAGATATTTACGTATTAACACATGAGAAAGAAAGGACAGATAGAATCGCAGACAATGCAGACGTGAATACAATTGGAATAAAAGAGGAGGGACTTGGGACAAGCATTATTAACGTCTTTCAAAAAACGGGAGATCAGTTAAGAAATAAGATGCAAGAGTTAGGACTTAATGAGGAAGAAGCTGACTTTTATGAAGAAAAGCTGGATGAAGGAAAAATCTTGTTATTCGTTAAGGATTTAGAAAGAGTCGGTGAATGGTTACAAGAAAGAAGATGCACGTATACTCTATAAATCTATAAATCTATTACGAAAAGGAGATGGGAAATATGAGTGAGAGCGGGCTAAAAGAACAAATTACGGGTAAAGTTGAAAAGAAAAAAGGACAAATAAAAGAAGGAATTGGTGAAGTTACAGAGGACAGAGAGTTGAAAAATGAAGGGAAGTGGGAGAAGACAAAAGGAACTATAAAAGAAAAAGTCGGAAAAGTGAAACAAAAGATAAGTGATGAATTGGATCATAAAGAATAATACATGTTCATCAAGCTTTGGTTACATACCAAAGCTTGATGAATCCAATATAAAAATAATATAGGAGGTTTAATTATGGGACTTATTATTACGTGTATTGTAGGTGGACTTATTGGTGCGTTAGCCGGAATGATTACAGGAAAAGACTTTCCTTTAGGTATAGTTGGTAACGTTATTGCCGGATTAATCGGATCTTGGGTAGGTAGTGCGCTATTTGGTCATTGGGGTCCTGAATGGGGAGGCATTTTCGTTCTTCCAGCGTTATTAGGTGCAATCGTCTTTATTTTAATCGTTACATTCTTTTCTAGAATGCTGCGGAAGGCGTAAGTATGATAATGAATAGTAATCTTAAGTTTATTATATATAGCTATAAAGTGAATGAACTGATAAATATACATAAAAAAGCATCCAATTAATCTAATTTGGATGCTTTTTTCATGTAATCTGCATAGAAATGAGTGGAGGATGAAGACCCCCACTCATTAACAGTAAACTTTCTATTATGTATTAAACCATCGTTACTTTTTCACAATTATTTATTCTTACGACCTGCCTTGGTTCTATATGAGATAAGTCCTCATCATTACCTATATCAACTACAATTGTATTACTTAGTATGTTAATAATGGAACCAACTAATTTTGTAGCATGATCGTGTCGATAAGAAAATTGAACGAAATCTCCCTTTTTAAAATTGTGCTCTTCCATAGATAGATCCCCCTAAAAATAATGTTTATACATTATACATACACAAATTTATAAGGTTTAAACATTATTTTTAGGCATGAAGCTGGGAAAGGTGTAGAAAATTTATTTATAATTAAAATTAAAAAATATGTTTAAAACTCATTTTTATGGGTAATTACATAGTAATAGTTTGAGATAAGGGGGCGGAAATGATGAATTTGGCAGTAAATATTTTGCAAAATGATGTAGGTTATACGGTACAACTTAATGGTGAGATTGATGCGTATACAGCATCAGATTTAAAAAATAAGGTAATGCCTATTGCAAGCGAAAAAGAGGTTCATATTGTAGTAGATTTTACTGAGGTAGAGTATATGGATAGTACAGGTTTAGGCGTGTTTATAGCTCTATTAAAAGCAAGTAAGAAAAATGATGGCAAACTAGAATTTATTGGTGTATCTAAAAGGTTAAAAAGATTATTTGATATTACAGGGTTAACAGAAATATTAAATTTGAATGCTGATTTTGAAAAAGTAGAAAGAAGGTGACTAGGGATGATGGAGAGATTTGAAAAGATAGAAATGAAAATTCCTGCAAAGGCAGAATATGTGGCTATTATTCGTTTAACAATGGCTGGTGTTGCGAATCGAATGGGCTTTGCTTATGACGATATAGAAGATATGAAAATTGCGATTAGTGAAGCATGTACAAACATTGTACAACATGCATATAAAGAAGACGTTGGAGAAATTGCAATTGTCTTTGGGCTATATGAAGATCGATTAGAAATTATGGTTGCTGATAATGGGATTAGCTTTGATTTTAGCACTTTAAAAGAGAAAGTTGGTCCGTACGATATTAGTAAACCAGTAGAACATTTGCCGGAAAATGGTTTAGGTTTATATTTAATCAATACGTTAATGGATGATATACAAATTATGCATGATGAGGGCATGACAGTTTTAATGACAAAATATATACAAAGAGAGCAGGTGGAGAATGATGGAAATCCAATCTCAACCTACAAATCTTGCTAAAGAAGACGTTATTAAACTAATTGCAGACTTTCAACAAACCCAATGTGATGAAGCACAGGAAAGGTTGGTTCATCACTATAAAAACCTCGTACATTCCATTTCGTATCGTTACTCAAAAGGTGGACCGATGCATGAGGATATTATACAAGTAGGGATGTTAGGGCTCTTAGGCGCAATAAGAAGGTATGATTATTCGATAGGAAATGCTTTTGAGCCGTTTGCAATACCTACGATAGTAGGGGAAATAAAGAAGTATTTACGTGATAAAACTTGGGGTATTCATGTTCCAAGGCGAATTAAAGATTTAGGCGGGAAGATTAAACTTGCGATAGAGGAGCTAACAGATCAACTGCAACGTTCACCGAAGATTATCGAGATTGCGGATCATTTAGGACTATCCGAAGAGGAAGTGCTAGAAATTATGGATGCGAAAAATAATTATAGAGTATCTTCCTTAGATGATGTAGTTGAAAATTCATCTGATGGCAGTTCGGTAGCGAGAATTGAATCTGTAGGTGAAGTAGAGCAAGGATATGAAGAGACAGAAAGGCGCCTCGTTTTAAAGGATATTTTTAACGTATTAAATGAGACGGAAAAGAGTGTTATTCATTATATATTTGAAGAAAATTTAAATCAAAAAGATACAGGGGAACGGTTAGGTATTTCACAAATGCACGTTTCTCGTATTAAAAGACAAGCGATAAGTAAATTGAAGCAAGCAGCGTTTTTAGATACATAAAAATTTTAAATAATGATGTTTAAAACATGAGAAAAGGGGTAGTTATTAAGTATAGGAGGAGATATTAAATGTCACACGATGTGAAAGAACTAATCGAAGGATTGAATGAAGATTTAGCAGGAGAATACTCAGCAATTATTATGTATAACCATAATGCAGCTACGGTTTCTGGTATATATAGACAAGTGTTAAAACCTTTCTTTGAATCTGAAATTAGTGATGAACAAGGACATGCCCTATATTTAGCGGAGAAAATTAAGACGTTAGGTGGTACACCTACTACGATCCCTTTACCAGTGAAACAAGTAGAAGATGTTAGAGAAATGTTAGAAGAAGCTAGGCAATCAGAATATGAAACAATTAAGCGTTATGAAACGAGAAAAGAACAGGCCGCGAAATTAAATATGACAGAGTTAGTTGTAAAGTTAGAAGATATGATTGCAGATGAAACAAATCATATGGAAGAGTTAGATCGTCTTTTAAGTGATAAAGCAATGGTGTTAAATTAAAAGTGGAAATTTATAGAGTGAAAGAACAAACTCTCATTTCTGGGGGGTTTGTTCTTTTGCTGTATAAATATGTTTGAGTAGGAAATTTTCATTTTATAACTGAGTATGCAATACTAGATAAATAGAAAATGATAACAGATTTACATTTTAAATAAGAAAAGGGGAAATAACTTGTGTCCATTTTAATTGTAGATGATAATCCGGTTAACATCTTTGTAATTGAAAAGATTTTAAAACAAGCCGGATATCAGGATCTTGTATCGCTTAATTCTGCACAAGAGCTTTTCGAATACATACAGTTTGGAAAAGATTCTTCCAGGCATAATGAAATTGATTTAATACTATTAGATATTATGATGCCTGAAATTGATGGACTTGAAGTTTGTAGGCGATTACAAAACGAGGAGAAGTTTAAAGATATTCCTATTATTTTTGTAACAGCTTTAGAAGATGCGAATAAATTAGCTGAAGCGCTTGATATAGGCGCGATGGATTATATTACGAAACCTATAAATAAAGTTGAATTGTTAGCGCGTATGCGTGTAGCATTACGCTTGAAATCGGAATTAAATTGGCATAAAGAACAAGAAGAAAAACTTCGTAATGAATTAGATCTAGCAACGCAAGTACAAAGAAACTTATTAAGTAGCCCATTAAGAGAAGATCATATAAAAATTGAAGCAAGTTACTTACCTTCATTTAAATTAGCTGGAGATATGTATTATTGGTATAAAATCGATGAAAACCGCTACGGTATTATATTATTAGACGTGATGGGACATGGTATATCTGCTTCATTAGTTTGTATGTTTATTTCGTCTGTATTACGTGAAACGATTAAATCTTTAATCGATCCAGAACTTGTCATTAAAGACTTAAATAAATATATGACTCTTTTACATAATGAGAATGACGATATTCCATATTATTTTACAGCAATATATTTAGTAGTAGATACAGAAAAGAGAACGATTGAATATGTAAATGCAGGGCATCCTTCTGGATACGTTTTAGTTGATGAAACAAATATGGTTGAACTAAATCGCGGGAGTTGTGCGGTAGGATTTTTTGATGAAATAAAAGTTGAAAAGACAGTTATACCTTTTGAGAAGAACGCTCAAATCGTATTGTTTACAGATGGTGTTCTTGAGGCAATTGCAGATGATGAATTTGAGTCTGAAGAGAAATTACGTGCTTTTACAGAAAGAACATGGGGAGATTTAGAAGAAGAGATAGAAGGGTTTTACAAGGAAGAACAGAAGAAAGCACAATCAGATGATATGTGCCTCATTATGATACAAACGAATGCCAAATAAAAAGCGTATGAAATCCAAACAGAGGATTTCATACGCTTTTATTGTATTTTTTGATAGATTTGTTCATTCGGATTAAATTGGATATAATGCGGCATTATATTTGAAAAACGGAGAGTTTCTTTATTTCCTAAACATAGGAACCCGTTGTGACCTAAACTTTCATAAAATAGTTGCTGTACTTGGTTTTGAAGTTGACTCGTAAAGTAAATTAAAACGTTACGGCAAAGTATAATATGAAATTCGTTAAAAGATTGGTCAGTTACTAAATTATGCTGCGCAAAAATAATGTTTTGTAAAAGGGACGGATTAAAATAAGCAAAACGATTATCTGTTGAATAATAGTTAGAAAATGCTTGTGTACCGCCAGCTTGTAAATAGTTTTTCGTATAAGTTTGCATTTTATTTAACGGAAGGATACCCTGTTTTGCTTTTTCTAGCACATTTGTATTCATATCTGTTGCGTAAATAACAGCTTTTTCACTTAATCCTTCTTCATGAAGTAAGATGGACATGGATAATACTTCTTCACCAGTTGCGCATCCAGCATGCCAAATTCTAATTTCAGGATACTTTTTTAATTCCGGAATGACATGCTCTCTTAGCGCTTTAAAAAAGTTAGGGTTACGGAACATTTCAGTTACATTAATAGAGAAATCATTTAATACCTGTTCTAAAACCCCTTCCTCATGAATTATTTTTTCAATTAATTTTGAAATGGTAGGGATGTTAGAGAGCTGCATTCTATTACAAATTCTTCTATAAATAGATGTGCGAGCATATTGGCGAAAATCAAATCCTGATAGTTTAAATACCGCTTCCAATAGTAATTCAATTTCTAAGTTTGTGCGCTGATCCGTATCTACCGAAGGGTCAAAGTTATAATACTTATTTTCCACTTAAACTAAACCTCACTTATTTTATTAACCATACACTCATTACCGAATAGAGTTGATGTAAATTTAATGGTTTACTTATATAATCTGAAGCGCCAGCAGATAAACATTTTTCCTTATCATTTGGCATCGCTTTAGCAGTTAATGCGATAATAGGTATTTCATGTAACCCTAAGTTCATTCGGATATGTTCCATCGTTTCATAACCATCCATATTCGGCATCATAATATCCATTAAAATAAGGTCAATATTTGCATTGTTTTTTAGTATTTCTAAACACTCTATGCCGTTTTGTGCAGTAATAATGTTGGCATGTTGTTTTTTTAATGCATTTTGTAATGCAAATATATTTCGATGATCATCATCAACAATTAAAATGGTTTTCTCTTGGAAGACGTTATTTGTTTCTGGCGTCACGATAGTTTCCTCAACAACTTCATCAGGAACAACGTCTTCTATCGTTGCTGCGACTTCTAGGTGGGCTACTTGCATATCAGTTAACCCATTTGGAAGGTTAGGGATATATACGGTAAAGGTACTGCCTTCGCCTATATTGCTCTCCAACGTAATCCAACCACCTAACAATCTAGCAAACTCTTTACAAATAGATAATCCTAAGCCTGTACCACCATATTTACGAATCGTTGCGCCATCTGCCTGTTGGAAGGCTTCAAAAATGAGTTGATGCTGTTCTTTAGCGATACCAATGCCGGTATCTTTTACCGAAATTGTCATCCAGTTTTTACTTATAGACTGCATATCATGACTTAAATTACTTGTTTCTATTGAATCGAAATGTAAAGAAACGGAGCCTTTTTCCGTAAATTTAAATGCATTGGATAATAAGTTTTTAATAATTTGTTCAATCCGTTTTGCATCTGTATAAAACAGATCAGGAATCGTATCACTGTCTTCAATCGTAAATTCAACGTTTTTTTGTGCAGCTATATGTAAAAAGTTTTGATGCATATTTGCTGCCATGTCACTTATATTTGTTGCTTCGAAAATCACATCTAGTTTCCCAGCTTCTACTTTCGATAAATCTAGTATGTCATTAATTAAAGTAAGTAAATCTTTCCCTGATGAATGAATGACGGTTGCTAATTCAATTTCATCATCGGATAAATGATTGTCATGATTTTCTTTCAACATTTCAGATAATAGTAAAATACTATTTAACGGTGTGCGTAATTCATGAGACATATTTGCTAGAAATTCTGATTTGTATTTTGAGCTACGTAATAACTCACTTGCTTTTTCTTCTAATTCTGATTTAGTAATTTGTAAGTCAGCTGTCTTTTGCTCCGCCTCTTCCGTTCTAGACTCTAATTGTTCATTTGTAGTTCTTAATTCTTCGGCTTGCATTTGTAGTTCCTCAGCTTGCGTTTGCAATTCTTCTGATTGAACTTGCAGCTCTTCTGTCATTGCTTGTGATTCATGTAAAAGGGTTTGAATTCGCATACGTCCCATAATACTATGGATTGTTAAACCAAGGTTATCAACGGTTTGTTGAATTAAATCTTGATGTAAGTCTGAAATCTCAGTTACACTTACTAACTCCATGACTGCGATTACTTCATCCTCAAATAAGATAGGGATGACTAGTAGGTTTTTAGGGCGTATTTCTAATAATCCAGTAGTAACGTAACGAAACTCTTCAGGTATGTCCCTGAGAATAAAACTTTTCTTTTCTAAAGCAGACTGTCCAATGAAACCTTCACCCATTTTAATGGATTGTTTCCCAACATCAGAGCCTTGATCTGCGAAAGAAGCTTTCTTCACATAGTAGACCGTGTCTTCAATCTCTTCACGAACATAAAATGCACCGCAAGAAGTTTGCGTTTTTTGTATAATACCACTAAGAATTTTGTTACCTAACATTTCAATAGAAGATACACCTTGATACTTTAAAATTAACTCTGCAAGCTCAGTTTGCAACCACTCTCTTTTCGATATTTCGTCTAGTAAATGGTTCGTTGTATGAGCCAAATCTTTTATTTCATCATGGCTGTTCACATGAATTCTTTCCGTAATTTTTTCTTTAGAAGAAATGGATTTAATAGCTTGAATTACATTTTTAATCGTTTTTGTAATGGAATTTGAAATATAGAGTGAAATGATAATGGAAATACAAGAAAGTAAGAACAATAAACTGTATAACCAAATCTCTAATTTATTATTTTCAGTATCTAATTGTGCAGCTCTTTTTTTCGTTAGTTGTTCCTCTACACTACGGAAGTTCGTTAGCTGCGATTGTAATGACTGAATTTGAGTCGTGTCGATTGCTTGTACGTTATTACTATTGTGATTTGTAATGAATGGGTGAATCTCTTTATTAATCCAACTAGTAATGTTTTCATTAATCTGTTTTAACTTTTCTTGCTGAGAGGGGTTATCCTCTAATAGAGTTAAAAGATCTTGATAATGTTTTTCGTAATCCTTTTCCGCAGCGTTAAGGGATTGAACGTAATTTGCATCATTAGAAGTGATAAATCCTTTCGCTTTATTTTCAATTGTGAGTAAATCTTTCTCCACTTGATTCGTTAAATTAAGAACTTTAAAATCGTGCTCAATAATAAAATTACGAGATTTTTGTAAACTGGAAATCTCATTGTTTAGCATAATGAAAGAAATAAGTAAGAACAAAATGATAACTAAATAACCAGCCATAATTTTGTAACGAATACTAAATTTTGCTTTCGAGTTCATTAAAAATTCCTACCTTCAAGGTTATTAAAAGTTTTCGATCGTAAAGAATGAAAACGTAATATATATTATATCAGTTTTCGTAACGCCAAACTAGAAATCCCCCTATTGTATTAGGGGGTTCGTTTTTCATAGAGGAAATCATTTTGAAATATAAAACTATATATGAAAAGTAACAATCGAGGGAATAGGGGGGCATAAAACTTTTAAGAAGGAAAGAGTGTTCTCAAAGCTCTTTTTGCATCTATTCCTTCAAAGATAAATAATACAAGTTCTCTTTTTTTGATAGTAAGGAAAAATGAAACTAATGTACTTAAGTTTTTAATAGAAGTAAGTGTTCCATGTTTACTTATAAATACATTCGTTTGAAATGTTGTCATTAAAGCATAAAAATGATGAATCTGCGTTATTGTAGGTGTTTCATTATAAAGAATAGTAGTAGATTGAATGGCATTCATCGCAATATTCCTTTCCATATAGTAAGCATAACAATATAAACGTACCCGTTTTAAAAAATGTTAAACATATAAAATTAAAAAATATAATTATAGTTTTTTACGTTTAGAAAGGGAGGGGAAGGGTATACATATACCATAAAGAGATTGACCGAAGATGAATTGTAAGGTTCTATACTTTTACTTTAAATAAAAAGGAGACTGTTACATATGGATAAAATGATAACGGATATTACATTTGATTTCATTTACTTGTTAAGTAGTTCTCTTGTAATTCTTTTATTATTGGCGTTTTTCGTAAATGGTTATGTGAATAAAAAAATTAGTGTATATAAAAACGAAGAGTAATAAAGATAAATGATATAAAAAATTAGGAGGTTGCTAGTTATGAATGTAGATAGAAAAATAGTAGGTGTTTTTAGAACAATTGATGATGCAGCACTCGTTATTAATGAATTAAAAGATAAAGGATATGCGGCTAATAACATTTCAGCTATTGCGAAGGATCAAGAGGAAATTGAACACCTGGAAGAAAAATCGGGTGAAAAAGTGAATCATGAAACTGCACATAAAGCGGATATCTTTTCAGCGACAGGGCTTGTAGCTGGAGGAGTAGCAGGTGGACTCGGTGGTTTATTAACAGGTCTTGGTGTACTTGCCGTATCTGGACTGGGCCCAATTGTAGCAGCGGGACCTATCGCAGCAGCTATTGGCGGAGCCGGTATTGGCGGAGGAGCTGGAAGTTTAATAGGAGCTTTTATCGGATTAGGCATTCCTGAAGAACATGCTAAGAAATATGAAGAATACATTCACGATGGAAATATATTAATTTTAGTAGATGCAACATTAGATGATAAGTTAGAAATTTATAAAATATTTGATAAGCACAATGCGTATAACTCTGATTTCTATAAATAATATGTACTTCGTATATTAAATATAGTGAATATCGTTTTTTGATCTTACAACTTTGGCGCGACCGAGGAGTCGTATGACTATAAGAGAGGAAGGGCTTATAGTAAAAGATCAAGTTTAAGAGAGAAGGGGTGTCTTGTCGTGATTGTAAAAATATTAAAGGATAGTAGTAACAGTTTCCTTTGTACAGTTCAAAATAAAAATGGAGAGAAGTATGTGAAGAAATGGTTTCATAAAAAGGGAAACAAGGAAGAATTAGGGCGACCAACGTTTAAAGAAGTAGAAAAGGATTGGAAAGAAAATAGAGAATCGTTTATGTACCCGAATATTAAAGCGCTTTATTAAACAGAATAGGCATTATATTCTTACAAAATTGTCACACTCCTGTAAGGTAATTCAATAGATTAGTTACTTGTTCCATGTCATAATAAAGACATAAGAAAGCTTATTCAAACTACAACTTATTAGGAGAGTGTCAGTCATGATTGTAACAACAACGTCTGGAATTCAAGGTAAAGAAATTATTGAGTATATCGATATTGTAAATGGTGAAGCTATTATGGGTGCAAACATTGTCCGCGATTTATTCGCTTCTGTTCGTGATGTTGTCGGTGGTCGTGCTGGTTCTTACGAAAGCAAACTAAAAGAAGCTCGTGATATCGCAATGGATGAAATGAAAGAACTTGCAAGACAAAAAGGTGCGAACGCTATCGTTGGCGTCGACGTAGATTATGAAGTTGTTCGTGATGGAATGTTAATGGTTGCTGTAAGTGGTACAGCTGTACGTATATAAGTAAATAAAAAAACAGGCTCACCCCTTGAAGTTTATGCTTTGAGGGGATTTTTTTGTTTCATGACTAACGTTGAAAAGAAACTATAATTACATATGTTTAAAGTGGGCACAACCTTATTGTAAAAAATGCTAGGATTGCTCCTAGCATTTTGTGAGGGGTATTGTATGGGAATTTAAAATAAGCTGACACACTTGCTTATCTCAAATGTAGTATATATTGTTTTCAAAGGGAAAAGTAAGAAATACAACAATCTTTATATATGTTTAACGAAGGTGTTAACTTTGTGACAAATAATAAAATTGTTATTTGAGGTAAGGAGAGAAATAATGGTATGAATAGGTTTAGAGGGTGTATAGTTGATAGAAATAAACGATTGAGCATGTAAAGCGTTGTACTACATAAAATTTATAATGAATGGAGGCGATTACATTATGTTTTGGTTAGGGTGTTTTTTAGGCTACATTGTAGGTTCAGTTATTACATGTGCGCTACTTTACTATGGGTATAGATCTAGTGAAAATAAAAAAGCGGATATACGAGAGAGGGAGGAGAGGAAAATCAATAAAAAAGGTGTATAGGATGTGAAAGGTAAGGTGATAGTGTTGATGCAAAAATAAAGGACAGTACATAGTTTATATGAATACTATGTACTGTCCCGCTTATTTTTTGATTAGGAAAAGTTGTTTCCTGTCTTGCTATAAATTTCATAGGCGAAAAATCCAAATAAATAGCCTATGCCAGCTCCTAAACTAACGGAAAGCAGTGAGAAATCGGGGAAAAACATGCCGAAAATCAAACCGATTATACAGCCGACAAGCATTCCTATAGGTATGAAACTGTCTAATAAGTTTTGAGCTTCTTTTGATTTTTTCTTTCCTAATGTTTCTTCGTTATATTTACGTTCCATTCTCTTCATTACAAATACTACAATTCCACCAACTATTACAATAGGTGCGAGTGCCGAAATGAACCACATGTTAGAAGCTCCTTTCGTTTTTTAACTAAATTATACCATATATTAACATTTTTGATTTAAGCAGAGATAAGATCTTTCGCTTCACTTTTTCTTTTGTTCATAATTAAAGTTAATAGGAATAAAACGAAGCTTAAAAGTGCCATTATAATAAAAACTTGCGTATAACTATTAAAATAATCACGAGCGATTCCTGCTAGGACAGGAATGAATCCGCCCATAATATATCCTCCTGACTGCATCATAGCAGTCCATGCACTCGCATCTTCTGAAGTTTTTGTTTCATATAGCGGTAGCATAAGAGCGAGTGGAAATACACCGCCGAGCCCGATACCTAGTAAAATCGAAGGAATCCATGGTGTAGTTAATGGGTAAATCATAAGCGATAAACCTATGAGTACAAAGCATATGCTCCCTAATAACCAAAGTGCTCTGTTTTTATAATTATCCGCTAATGTCGGAATTAAAAAGCTACATATCATTTGAATCACTGTAAAAACAGTTATAAGAGTACCCGCTTGCTCGCTACTCACACCCATACTTTGATTTGCCGGCGCAAGCCAAGTCGTAATAGAGTAAAAGATTCCTGATTGTAGCCCGAAAAAGATTGTGAACACCCATGCTTTTTTATTTCTTAAAGGCAAGCCATTATTCTTTTTATTTTGTGTACGCGTATTCTTTTTTCGTTTCATAACTGGATACCAAAACATAATAGCGATAATAGTTAGTACACCCCAAAAAGCGAGTGCCATATTCCAAGATCCTTTTAACACATGTTGTAAAGGAATCGTTAACCCTGCACTTAAAGAAGCACCAGTTCCCATACCTACTGAGTATATGCCAATCATTAAGCCGATTTTCGTAGGGAATTTCTCTTTAATAAAACCTGATAGTAACGGACCTGCAAGTGCAATTCCAATACCGATAAATAAAGCACTCACGAATAATGTGGAAATAGAAAAGGTAAAAGCCCTCATACATGTTGCCAAGCCGATTAAAATAAGACAAGCCATAATTGATTTTTCTGCCCCATATTTTTTAATTACCTTTCCAGTCAGTAAGGCGAATGTCCCCATACAAAAAACAGGAATAGCTGTTAAAAAACTAACGGAAAAATTGCTTATATTTAAGTCTTGTCGGATTGTTTCTAATACAGGTGAAATTGATGTAATTCCGATACGCAAATTAATAGAAACAAAAAATAGTGCTAGTATATACAAATAAGTTCGTTTTTGATGTTTCAATTTCATTTTCTCCTCTCATAAACATCAGATGTTATTCAGTATATCATCTGATGTTTAAATGTAATAGATAAGGAGCTTATTTCAGCTCCAAATTTTGAACGGCGTATGTTCGTGCCTCTTCGGCATTTTGTTTTAAAATAGCTTGGAATAACTTTTCATGAATGTCTGAGTTATCTTCATAGTCCACTGTATTTAATATGAATTGGCTTAAAATGTGGCGAAGGGCAGGTACGAAAGATTGATACAAATCAAGTAGAACTTCGTTTTTGCTCGCCTTTGCAATGGCTAGATGAAACTGAATGTCTGCATCTATGTATGCTACATAATTTCCTTCTTGAAGGGCATTTTTTCTTTTACTCAAATGTCCTTTTAAGTATAAAAGATCCTCGTCACTTCGGCGATGTGCCGCTAACATTGCTACTTCTTTATCTAACATATTTCGTGCTTCATACACATGATGTATATTAGCTGCTTGCAGTCGTTTTTCAAATGAATCTTGCGTTGTATTGAGTGAAACAATACGAGTACCTTGTCCTTGGCGAACTTCTAATATGCCGGCATGTACTAATATTTTTATGCTCTCTCGCAATGTTGAACGTCCAACTCCTAACTCTTCCATTAATTGCGGCTCTGTAGGGAGGCGATCACCAACTTCATACTCGCCAGAAAAGATTTTCTCTTGTAGACGTTCCAGCACTTCATCGACTAATTTCCGCCGAGAAACTTTTGAAAAAGATTTCTTTTCGATCATATTCATCTGCTCATCTCCTGTTATATTCGTTTTTATGATAACCAATTTAAGTGCTGTTGACAATGTTATTTTTTAGGTAGTTGAAGCCAGGATACTAAAGTAGGGTTTATTAGACATAAAAAAATCTATTTTGAGAAAATCAATCAAAATAGATTTTTCAACTGCATTTAATAACTCGTCAAAAATACTTTCCCCTTCGTTTTCTCAGCAGACTGCACAACATCAACCGCCGTTTTCACATCCGCTAAATCATATGTAGAATGGACTTTCATAAAACGTAATTGCTTATTTTCTAATAAGCGAATTAAGTGACGAAACGTTTCTTGCCATTTATATGGTGATACCTCTTTATTCCAATGTCGTAAATGAAATATGTTCGCGTGCACTTTTGCTTTCGTGACAATCTCTGCCCAGTTCACTTGTATTCCTGATAGAAGACCGATTGTTAAAAAGTGCCCGTTTGGACGTAAGGAGAAAGCTAATGCATTTCCATCCGGTCCTCCGATAGAATCAATCGCAGCATCCGCGCCGAGCCCGTTCGTTAATTCCATAACGGTTTCATAAAGCGGGGCAGTGGAAGTATCAATTACATATGCAGCACCAAGGCGCAGTAACTCTTCTGTATGCTTATTATTTCTTGTAACAGCAATTAATCGGAAGTTTAAAATTTGTGATAACTGCGCGAAAAGATGACCAATAGCGGACCCACAAGCGTTCACTAATAAAACGTCATTACGCTGTAAGTTTAACGTTTCTGTACAAGTAACCCACGCCGTAAGAGGATTAATATACATTTGTGCCGCTGTAAAATCATCGATGGAATCCGGAATAGGGACTACAAAATCAGCCGATGTCTTCACATACTCCTGCCAAGTACCTTCTCCGCGTAACGGTAAAACACGTTTACCGATAAGGTCTCTCGTAACGCCTGCACCTACATCTTCTACAATACCAACACCTTCATAACCAGGTATGTTAGGTAATGAGATTCTATGAGCGTACGCTCCGGTAATTGGAATTAAGTCAGATGGATTAATCGGCCTAACTAACATACGAACGAAAACTTCATTATCTTTTAATGGTTCTATATCTTTATATTCAACTTGTAATACATCTTTTGGGTTACCAAACTTGTGAAATTGAATGTGTTTTCCGTGCAAGATAAAAGTGCCCCCTTAGTTTGATTGGGTTTATTATAGCATTTTTGGTTGGAGTGATTATTTCGTTATCAAAAAATAAACGGGAACAGAAATTCGTCGTTTATCTATTTGATGAAATCGATTTCTCCTGAATATATAGTAATATAAGAAAAAGACGCCCTTGTGAGCGTCTTTTTCTAACTTGAGATAGATGCATTATTATTGTTTTACTAGGTTACATAGTTCTCGTATAAAGTTTTCTCACACAAATGATCTGTGTATCAATTTGTTTTTGATATACAGATCATTTGTATGATAATTATTATAGATAATTGCTGAATGATAACCTTACATGAATGCTTTTAAAAGTTCTTGAACTAATGGAATTACTCCACCTACAAATTTTAAAACTGCCATTGCGATTTCCATATGAGTGCCTCCTTTTTTAATGGTAAGATGCAATAAATCTTTATACACTTATTATAGTAAGCGCTTACAATTATATCAATGCATTTCGATATGCAATATTTCATATTTATATTCTGTAATGGGGATGGGAAAAAGCCCCTCTAATTAAAGTTTCACTTTATCAAAATGTAAGCTGCATCTTGTATAATATAATGGTGGAGGTCGAATATGAAAAAAATGAATTCAAATATAGACGTGGATACAAATGTATTGGAAGCGGTATTTATTCCAAGAAGGTTTATTGTTTTATGGATTACACTCGTATATATAGCTTCAATGCTTTTAGAATTTCGTAATAATATTCTCTCAATGGATAGTTTCTTCTTCACAATAATTATTGTTATTCATACTATCTTTCATTGGTATGCAAGTTCATTAAAGAATAGACAATTGTTGTATTTCTTTTTTGTACAACTCTTCATTGTGTTTCTTGCTGCATTTATTGTACCAAATGGTTCAATAGCTATTTTTGTTGGATTAACGCCTATTTTAATTGCCCAAAGTTTATATGTTTATAACAATATATTTAAAGTAATGGCGGTTTTTACTTTCATGTATGCCATATTTTGTACTGCGATTAGTATGAATTATGGTGTGAATAAAGTAGCTATTCTTATCTCTATGTTCCTTTTAGTACTAGCAATTATTATTCCTTTTTCTTATATTAATAAGCAGCAATATGATGCACGTAATCGTATACAGAGCTACATTCAAGAGTTAGAGTCTGCATATATGAGAGTAGAAGAATTGACATTAGCTAATGAAAGGCAGCGAATGGCAAGGGATTTACATGATACGTTAGCGCAAGGTGTAGCGAGCTTAATTATGCAATTGGAAGCAATAGACGCCCATATGCAAAAAGGGAATACAGGGCGATCTCAAGAGATTATGAAACAAACTATGATAAGAGCGAGACAAACTTTACATGACGCAAGGCTGGTTATTGATGATTTGCGTCATACTACTAATTCATTTAATAAAGCTGTAGAGGAAGAAGTTCAACGTTTTTCTGAGGCTACGTCTATACATGTGAGATTTACTATTCAAAGCCCCCCGCATATTTCAAGATTAGTAAAGGAACATTGTTTATATGTAATTAGTGAATGTTTAACGAATATCGCAAAACATTCGCAGGCAACAGATGTACATTTGAAAGTTGAATATAGCGATAACCTTGAAAAACTTACTATTGAAGTTGAAGATAATGGAATTGGTTTTGACACTGGATATATCGGTAAGAATCCTGGACATTACGGCTTAATTGGCTTAAATGAGCGAGTTCGATTGATTAATGGAGAAATATATATATTGAGTGAAAAGATGAAGGGTACGAAAGTGTGTATTCAAGTACCTATCAATAATGAAGGAGATAGCGATGAAGTATAACGTATTAATTGTGGATGATCATTTCGTTGTAAGAGAAGGTCTGAAATTAATAATAGAAACGAGTGATTCATTTCAAATTATAGGTGAGGCTGCAAACGGAGAAGAAGCCCTTTCTTTCATAGAAAAAAAGAAACCTGATGTTATTTTAATGGATTTAAATATGCCTAAAATGAGTGGTTTAGAAACAATTGAGGCTTTAAATAAAAAACAAAATCATACGCCGATTATTATATTAACTACTTATAACGAAGATGAATTAATGTTAAAGGGAATTGAGCTAGGAGCAAAAGGATATTTGCTAAAAGATACGGATCGTGAGAATTTGTTTCGAACATTGGAAGCGGCTATTCGAGGTGAGATTTTACTACAACCCAATATTATGGAAAAAATAGTGAATTATAAAAGGAAAGAAGTATATGCTGATAAGGTTGAAGAAAATAACTTAACAGAAAAAGAATTGTTTGTGTTGAAAGCTATTGCGCGTGGAAATAAGAATAAAGAAATTGCATTCGATATGGGAATAGCTGAGCGAACAGTAAAAGCGTATTTAACAAATATATACAATAAATTAGGTGTTAATTCAAGGTCAGAAGCAGTAGCTGTATCTATTGAAAGGAAGTTAATTCATTTTTAAAACATTATATATGCCCAATCGTACATTATAGGCTTGCCCTTTTGTACGATTTTTTTATTATTTTCTCATGTTATGCTTTAGAAAGTATGAGAGATTTAAGGACGCTCTAATTGCATTACACAGACGTTTTTAATGTGGGAAAGGAAGAAGAATACTTAAATGGCAACTTTGTTTTTAATTTCTGTAGTAATTTTGTTTATTTGGCTGCAAAGTAAACAAACAAAATTAAACTGGATACATATTATTACTTTTCTCCTGATGATAGGGATTATTACTTATACGGCGCCGCAACCAATGACTAGAGATTTACAAGCAGAGTTATTGGCAGTTACGCTTTTTTCTTTCGCTATTGGTGTTTGGCAAGGTGGAGGAATTACAGTTTGTTATGAGGATGGAGTTTTATATATTACAAATGGAAAACAGTATTCCATTTCATGGATTCTTTTAATAATCGGCAACATAATTATTATTAACACATTTGAAGGTGGATTTACATTTAATGGATTGTGGATTATTTTGTGTAGCGTTGTCATTGCATCTGGGGTGAAGAATAGTATTCTATGTATTCTATACAAATTAACAGTGCGAAATTGAATGAAAAAATAATATTTTTTTATATTGATATATAAATTAGTGTTGTAAGTTCATCAAAAGATTGTAGTCGATAAAAACGAGAAGGAAGAATGGGGGAGTTAGCGTAGATGTTTCTACCTATTACTATATTTGATAGGTTTATTTGGCTGGGGAATGTTGCTTCCTCTTCAGAAAAGATTAACAGGAATCTGGCGTTTTCGAGGGCTGAAGAAAGTAATGTTAATTTGTGTAAAAAGAAATGTATAGGTTCAATTCATAATATGCATCAAAAAATCACAATAGCTTCTGTAGAATATGGTCATAATTTTGTGTTGGGTCGTGCAGAACCACATTCAACAATTGTCATAACAAGTGGTAATATGTATGTTGGAAGCGGACGGGTTAATAAGTATGGGAAATTTAAAGTATGTACGAATGATTATCTAGAAAGAGATTTGGTAATAGAGATTCAGTTGATAATGGGTGGTTTTTATCAAGAGAGTATAATGGTAAAGATAGAACGTTAAGATAGGATTATTTCTTTTTTTCCACTATATAAAAAGGAAGCAACCAAAGTTGCTTCCTACATCTATTAAGCCGAAGCCTTCTTCATTCTCTCAAGTAAACTAGATAACACATGCGTACGATATGATTCTAGTTTTTTACCTTCATAAGTACGAATACCTAATTTTTTAAGTTCTTTTACATACCAACCTTTGCTTCCGAAATACATGTGATCGCTCCCCTTCAACTTTGTTTTTATTTGTTCTGATTGTACTTGGAGGTACAGGTAATATAATGAAGGAAATGAATTTCGCGCGAAAATGGTTAACTTTGTTGCAAAAGACATATATACTAAAGGTAGTATATAACGAGGTGGGCAAGACGTGATTATAGAGAAGCACGAAATTCAAATTGACCAAATTACGAGTGGTAAAGTGAATATCTTTACTTTCTACAGAAATAGAAAGCAAATTGATGATCATTTTTTACGATTGCAAGAACCATCGCTTACAGCAAACTACTTCTTCCATTTTCATTTTGATGCAGAGAGCTTGCATCTACTGCAGAAAGAGTTTCCAAGCGTATATCCGTACAACGGTAGTGAAACGATTCACGACTGGACGGAAAAGATGAAAGCAGAATTGCAACATCAGATCCAAACAGGAAAATGGAATAAGCGCGTACGTATCGGTAATCGCATTCTAGATGTGGTGTTTACGTGGTGTGACGAAGATATAGTAGAGTGAAAAAGAAGCGGATGACGCTTCTTTTTTTAGCGCTGGAATAAAACGAGCTTACCTGCAGAAGATGTGCAGCGATGTGTTTTTTCATACAATCCTTTTTCTTGTAAAATAGATTCACCTTTTGCTTTCGCTTCTTTTTCAGTTGCCGCCTCGAATGATTCGTCTAATGCTTTTGAACCATCTTTTTCAAAGACTGTTAGAACGTATACTCCCATGAAAATTCCCTCCAATAATAAAAATCAGAATCTTATAACTATTTTGGCATAAATCACTAGAATATGCAAAGAAATATATGACATTGCGTGTTAAAATAAAGGGGAAGTTTTATGGACACTAGATTTACTATTCGTAGTAAAGTACGGAAAAAGAAAGGATCGTTATTTGTGAAACAAGTGAAGTTTATACATGCGGCTGATTTGCATTTGGATAGTCCGTTTAAAGGGATGGAGATGAATGTACCGCAGTCTGTTTGGGAGAGAATGAAGCAGAGTACGTTTGAATCGTTCGAGCGTATTGTTGATAAAGCGATTCAAGAGCGCGTTGATTTCGTATTACTAGCCGGGGATTTGTATGATGCGGAGACGAGAAGTTTGAGAGCGCAAGTGTTTGTGCGCGAGCAAATGAAGAGACTGTCGCAGTACGATATCCCTGTTTTTATTATTCACGGTAACCACGATCATTTAGGGGGAAGCTGGGCAGCAATTGAATTTCCGGAAAATGTTCATGTGTTTACGGAGCCTTATGTAGAAGAGAAATCATTTTATAAAAATGGTGAGCTAGTAGCTTCTATTTACGGGTTTAGTTATTTGCAGCAAGCGGTAACGGATAATATGACAGCCCAGTATACGAAAATGAGTGATGCGCCTTTTCATATTGGCATGCTTCACGGAAGTGTGGAAGGAGATGCAGAGCATAATCGCTATGCACCGTTTCAAATTCGTGAGCTGAAAGAAAAGCAGTTTGATTATTGGGCTCTTGGCCATATACATAAAAGTGAAATTTTATCAGAAGAGCCGTGCATTATTTATCCAGGTAATATACAAGGACGTCATCGTAAGGAAACGGGCGAGAAGGGTGCGTACCTTATTGAACTTACGAAACAAGGTTCGCACTGTTCATTTTTCCATACGGCGGATGTTGTGTGGGATGAGATGGAAGTGAGTATTGATGGACTTGAAACTGTTGATGAACTTATGACTGTTATATCAAGTGCGATGAATGAGTTCCGAAGAGAAGAGGAAGGGACGCTTTTAACTGTCGTATTTACAGGTCAGGGGCCACTTTCTCCTTATTTACGTGATGAAAAACGTGTGGAAGAAATTTTTCATATTTTAGCAGCTAGCGAAGAGCGAAAAGATTTCGTATACGCGATGAAGTGGAAAAATGAGACGGTTTCTTTTGCGGAAATCGAGCGTTTGAAAGAGGAAAATCATTTCGTTGGTAACGTGCTAAAAGAGTTAGAAGCTTTCACCAATATGGACGGCGTGTTGCGCAGTATTTGGACATCTCCTGTAGCGCGTAATAGTATTGAATCTTTTACAGAAGAAGAGAAGAAAGAGATTCAAAAGGAAGCAGAAAATATTATTTTAGAGCAATTATTCCAGCAAGAGAGGGATAAGAAATGAGAATTGAAAAACTCCATATTTATGGGTACGGAAAATTAGAAAATGTGGAAATGGATCTGTCAATGCTGACTGTTTTATACGGTGAAAATGAGGCGGGGAAATCGACAATTCGCTCATTTATGAAAAGTATTTTATTCGGTTTTCCGACGAGAGGACAGCGCCGTTATGAGCCGAAAGAAGGCGGCAAGTATGGCGGTGCGATGACTGTGGAAACAGAGAAGTACGGCCGTTTGAAAATTGAACGATTGCCAAAGACGGCAGCTGGCGAGGTGACCGTTTATTTTGAAGACGGGAAAACGGGCGGCGAAGAAATTTTACACGATATATTAAGCGGGATGAATGAAAGTTTATTTGAATCTGTTTTTTCATTTGATATGCACGGCCTTCAAAACATTCATCAGCTTGGTGAAGCGGATATCGGAAATTATTTATTTTCAGCAAGTGCAGTCGGAAGTGATGCGTTATTACAGCTAGATAAAAAGATAGAAAAAGAAATGGATCAGCGCTTTAAACCAAGCGGGCGTAAACCTGAAATTAACGTGTCACTGCAAGAGATGAAGAAACTTGAAGAGAAGATGAAAGAGTGGCAAGGGAAAATTGGCACGTATGAAAAGCAAGTGGATCAGCTAAAAGAAAGTGAAGAGAAGCTAGCTACTGTTCGCGTTGAAAAAGAGAGTGCAGAAAAGCGAAAGCAAGATTATGAAATATTAGCAGCACTTGAACCTCTCGTTATTGAAAAGCGTGCACACGAGAAAGTGTTAGAAAACGAGAGCGGGCAATTTCCTGTAAACGGGATTGCGCGTTATGAAGCGATTAAGGCGAAGATGGAGCCGCTTCAATTACAAGTTGATTCGCTCTATAAAAAAATAGAGAATGTGCAATCGGAAATAGAATCGATTCAAATAGATGAAGCGTTTTTACAAAAAGAAAGTTATGTAGAAGAACTTCGAATGCAGCACATGTCTTATGAAAATGCACGCCAAGAAATGCGTGATCTGACAGGAACAATTACGAATATAAAAGAAGAACTGGCAGAACTAGAGCAACAAATTGGTGCTACTTTTGAAAAAGAAACAGTTCTTTCGTTTGATATGAGTTTGGCAACGAAAGAGTTAATTACGCAAGCAGTACAAAAGGCGCGTGAATTAGAAACGCAAAAAGCACAGCTTGATGATCGTTTTAAAGTAGCGCAGGAGCAATTAGAAGAACAAGAAGAGAATATAAGACAGATTAAGAAACAAATGTTAGCGGATGAAGAGCGAAGTGCATTAGCTGAGAAAGAGAAATCGTTCCAAGATGCGGCGTTTATCGGTATGGGCGCAGAGAGAATGAAGCGCAAGTATGAGGAAAAAGCAGGCGCGGCTATGCAAAAGAAAAAACAGTGGCAAAGAGTTTGTCTTCTGTTACTTCTTATTAACACAGTCGTTTTATTCACAAGCTTATTTATAGACAATCGCCCGCTCTTATTTATTAGTGTCATTATTTTTGTAGGGATTGTTCTTGCCCTTGTTTTATATAAAGATCCGTCAAGCGGGTTACAAGAAGAGCTTCTTACTCTTCAGCAAAGTGCTGGCGGGAGACAAAGTGAAGAAGCGATGTCTGTGCGCTATGAGTTAGAAAAAGATGAAGAGATACGTAAACTATTTGAGCGCGAGTCGTATAAGTTGCAGCAAATGGAGCGAGCGTATGATAAAGTCGTTTCATCCTATGAGGAATGGGAACGAGAAACGTTCCGCATTAGTGAACAAGTAAATGTGTATAAAATGCGCTATACGTTCCCTGAATTTTATACGTATGCACACATCTTACCGGCGTTTGAGCGTATGGAAAAAATGCAGCAATTATATCGTGAGTTAGAGAAACAAGGTGCTCGGAAATCTTCATTATATGAAATGATTTCGCATTTTGAACATAAACTAGAAACTGTTATCGGTAGTGCAGAGTATAGTAAGCTCCACGAGGCGCAAAGCCGTATGCAAAATGAGAAAGAAAAACGCCAAACTTGTAAGCAGTTAAAAGAGAAGCTAGCGGAATGGCAAGAGGAATATGAGTTCATGCAAGAGCAATTGAAACAACTGTTAGTAGAACGAGATAGTTTATGGCATATCGCGCATTCTACAGATGAAGAGATGTTTTTAGAAGCAGGTAAACTGGCAGAAAAACGTGAAGATGCTGAGAAACAAGTAGGGCGTTTATTACCGCAAATTGATTTGTTAGAACAGCGTTTAACGAGTTTGTCATTAGCTGAACATTATGAGGCTGACGGTTATGATGAAAAATTAAAGCAAGAAATGACAACTGCGCAAAACTGTCTTACAAAGGAAAAAGAACTGACAGAGCGCATTGCGAAGCATCGTATGGAAATTGCGAATTTAGAAGAAGGAAGTACGTATGGTGATTTACTGCATGAGTGGGAAATGAAAAAAGCGCAAGTGCGTGAACAAGTGAAGAAGTGGGCTGCGTATGCGGCCGCAAAGACAGTGTTAACGAAAACGAAGCAATATTATCATGAAGTACATCTTCCTCGTATTTTACAAAAATCAGAAGAGTACTTTGTCTATTTAACAGGCGGACGATATAGTAAAATCTTTTCACCGTCAGAGGCGGAGCCGTTCATGGTGGAACGTAACGATGGTATGCGTTTTTACAGTCATGAGTTAAGCCAAGCGACAGCGGAGCAGTTATATTTATCGCTGAGATTTGCGTTAGCGAAAACATTTGAGCATGATTATCCGTTCATTATTGATGATAGTTTCGTGCATTTTGATGCGGTAAGGACAAATCGTACGATTGAACTCATAAAGGAAATTGCACAAGATAGGCAAGTCATCTTCTTTACATGCCATGCGCATTTACTAACGTATTTTACAGAAAAACAGATTATAAAATTAGTGCGTAAGCGTAAAGAAAATGAGTTGTAGTGTGCTATACTAAAAGTAACTGATATGGTGGAGGAATTCGAATGAAAAAGAAAATTGCAGAATATGAAGTTGGTGAACAAGTCGATGTTTTCTTGTTAATTAAAACAGCGACAAAAGGTCTAGCAAGCAATGGAAAGCCGTTTTTAACAGTAATCTTACAAGATCCAAGTGGAGATATTGAAGCGAAGCTATGGGACGTATCACCAGAAGTTGAGAAACAATATGTAGCAGAAACAATCGTTAAAGTAGCTGGTGACATTTTAAACTACAAAGGACGTATTCAATTACGTGTGAAACAAATCCGTGTTGCGAATGAAAATGAAGTAACGGATATCTCAGACTTCGTAGAAAAAGCACCAGTGAAAAAAGAAGATATGGTAGAGAAAATTACGCAATACATATTTGAAATGAGAAACCCAAACATTCAACGTCTAACAAGACATTTATTAAATAAGCATCAAAACGAATTTTTAGACTATCCAGCAGCGACAAAAAACCATCACGAGTTCGTATCTGGATTAGCTTATCATGTTGTATCGATGCTTGATTTAGCGAAAGCTATTTCAAATCTATACCCATCATTAGATAAAGACTTACTATATGCAGGCGTTATTTTACATGACCTTGGTAAAGTAATCGAACTATCTGGCCCAATTTCTACAACGTACACGTTAGAAGGAAATTTACTAGGTCACATTTCGATTATGGTGAACGAAATTGGGAAAGCAGCAGACGAGCTGCAAATCGATGCAGAAGAAGTATTAATTCTTCAACACATCGTCCTTTCTCACCACGGAAAAGCAGAATGGGGTAGTCCAAAACCACCATTAGTGAAAGAAGCAGAAATTCTGCACTACATCGATAACTTAGATGCAAAAATGAACATGATGGACCGCGCATTAGGACGCACAAAACCAGGCGAATACACTGAGCGTGTCTTTGCACTTGATAATCGTTCGTTCTATAAACCGACGTTCCATAATTAATAGTGTGAATCGAATGGCCTCATTAAGTGTTAAAAGCTTAGTGGGGCTGTTTTTTATTGAAAATGAAATGAAATAGTTAAAAGGAAATAATTGAAGAAGAATCATTGAAAAGAGTAGGTTCTAAACATGTGAAAAAATGGGTTAGAACAGAAATTCTTACAAGAAGAGGTGTCAAAGGATTTATATAGTTTAAAGGATGGATTACCAAACGAATCGTATTGTTTCAATGAACAGAATGGAGTATAGGAAGTATATTATAGTGAGCGAGGAACAAAGAGTAATCTTAAGACATTTAATTCTGAGACAGAGGCATGTGATTACTTCTATACTAGTTTAATTGAGATATTAAAAGGGATGGGTGTAATTTAAACCTGAAATAAAAGGGCATTTCCGTTTGGGGATGCCCTTTTATTTTATTAGCGTAATTGCACACACATAGGTTCTATTTGCAATTAAGCAGATTTTATTTTATATACACATTATTATACTAATCTAAAGTTTCTGTATTTACATTTTTTTCTTTTTATCTCATAATTTTAATTGGGAAAGGGAGGAAAGAAATGGTTCAAATCAAAGTAACACCTGAAATGCTAGAAGAAGTTGCTAATCGTGCAAGTAATACCCGAATCGCATTAGAATCTATACATAATAATTTATGTAATGAAATTGATCATTTGTGTTTTCAATGGATTGGTGCCTCTAATCAACAGTTCGTTCAAATGTTCAATGATGCGAGACCAAAAGTTTTTACATCTATCAATTCAATTATACAAGTAGAAGAAGATTTGAAACGAATTGCTGAAAAATTCCGTAACACAGATAATCAAGATGTTACAATGGAAGAAGGGGCAATGTGTGGTAAACCTTCTTCAGAGGAAAAAGGATTTGATGGTGGAAAATTAGCCAGGGATATAGCTGGAGAAATAAGTGGTGAGTATGATGTTCGTCGTGTTTGGGATGGTATTGATCCATCTACTGGCGAAAAACTTTCGGGGTGGGAACGTGCTGGGGCAGGTGTCATGGCTGTAGCCGGCCTTACACCATTTGGAAAGATAGCTAAAGTAGGAAAAGGAGTTAAAATGACTGCTAAGGCTACGGAGGCTGTAAATACAGCTAAAAAAGTACCTGTTGGAGGAGCCAATGTAGTTAAGGGTACGGGTAATAATTCTTCGAGTAAGGATGTTTATGGACCTTATTATGATGAGGCAAAAAAATTACACGAAACTAACCCTGATTGGTATCCTAATCCTGATGAATCTACAATAGTAAAGGGGAAAGAACTAAAGGAAGCAAGAGCAGACTATCAAGCGTTGGTTAGAAGAGGGGAACTTGAAAAAGGTCACCATGTACAAGGTTTATCTTTTGGGGGAGAGAATGTAAGTTCAAATATAAAGAATACAGGAGAATCGACTATTCGTCGAGAGCAAATTGATGATTTGAATTTGGATTTTTATCATGAAATGGGTTATGGTAAAGAAAATGCTAAGGTACTAAAAATACATGAGAATGAAAATGGGATTATTGTATTTGGTAATAATCCACAACATACTGAGGTTACTGTTTTTCAAAATAAAGTTCTGAAATGGCAACGAGAAAATGGAAAGAGATAATTTAATGAAAGTAGGTGCATTTATGGGAGAAACGAGAAATCTTATGAATAGTATATGGTTTGGAGAAAAAACAATTTTAGCTAAATCGGAAATAAAAGAAAAAATTTTAAAATCTTTAACAGAAACGGAAGTTTTATTTAACTTAATAGAATTATTTAAAACGGGGGATTTTACTCAAAAACCACTATTAGTTCAATTAATGAATCAGACTAAAGATGAAGCGGTTCTGAATTTATGTATTAGAGTATTTTTATCTGTCGCAACACATGAAGACTTAAGGGATTCAAATAATCTCCGTTTTCTTAGTGAGGTAACTGAAGAAACAGTAGACACTTTTGCATCAGCAGCCACAACCTCACTTTCTCTTGAGGTAATTCCATATTTATTGGCTTTACTTGAAGAGTGGGAGGAATTCAGTGATACAGCTACTATTATAAGAGACTCTATTGATTCCTTTATTAATTTTGAAGATCAAATTGGTGAAGATGCAACTATAGATGAAATTGGAAATTTTTATTTTAAGTATTGTCAGGAGAAGGATACAAATAGTTATTATTTTCAACAGAATTTAGCTTTTCCTGGAGACTTAGCTAAAAAATTGATTCAGCGGGTTATGATTGCTGCTAATAATGAGGAGCAATTAAAAATGGAATTAATACCATCTTTATTATCAATTTGGACTGGTAAAAGAGTACCTGCGGATTACAACACTATTATTAGTGCAAGTAATTATAAAGATTTTATTGACTATATAAACGAACTTTCAAGTGAAAACTGGGAAAAGGGACAAAAATATTTTTACGGATATAAGCTTTAACTATAATCTATGAAAAACAAAATATATGTGAAGTGGATAGGAAAAAATAATAGTGTGTTTGAAAATACATACTCTATGATGGTTGTACCATCATAGAGTACTATGTGCAATGATAGAATAAGAAAACGAGGTACGAGCTTAGGCGAGATGACATTTTACTGGGTGATGAATATAAACACACGGAATGTATACGAAACTAACGAACTCGTACAAACTCGTAAGTTTTAACGTAGTAGTTGTCATGACATGTAAAAGGTGTCATACTGTTACTACAAAACTTACAAATTTATGCTACTTAAAAACATATGAACTTAAAGCACTTGATTGTCAATTAAAGGCAACAAGTGCTTTTTTGCGTTTTAGGATAGAAATGATTAGACACATTATAATTTTATAAGTGCATTAAGTGTTAAATTTTTATTGTTGTTTTATAGATTGTAATGGCTATGTAAAGTGTACGACGATAGTAGAGGGAAAAATAAAGGGTTGTATTATTTTTTGAAATCATCGTAAAGTACGTTTTAACGGATGGACGTTATGCACACGTTATCCGTAAAAAACAGGTAAACGTTACAGGGATTGTAATTGCTGTAACGGGAGAGGACTCAATATGGAAGAGAAAGTAGTTGGTTATGTACGAGTTTCAACAGAAGGACAAGTACGTGACGGATACAGCTTAGCGTATCAAGTAGAAGAAATCGAACGTTACTGTATGGAAAACAACTTACAATTGCTTCATGTATATGAAGATAGAGGACTAAGTGGTGCAACTGTTGATGAAAATGGATTAACAATTGAACGTGAAGGCTTACAAGAACTATTGTCAGATATGGCATATCAACAAGTGAAGCACGTGATTGTACTCAATACATCTCGGTTATGGCGCTCTGATATGGCAAAAGTGTTAATACAACGAGAACTAAAGAAACATGTGGTTGATGTGAAAGCAATTGAACAACCAAACTACAGTATATATGCACATGACCCAAATGACTTTTTAGTAAATGGTATGTTAGAGCTATTAGACCAATATCAACGACTTGAAATTGCATTAAAACTAAGTCGAGGCAGAAAGAAGAAAGCAGAACAAGGTGGATATGCGGGGGGCGGTGTGATGTTTGGTTATAGAGTAAAGAAAGGACAAAAAGTGTTAGAAGTAGATGCGGAGAAAGCGGTAGTTGTACGTAGACTATTTGAATTAAGACACTTTTTTAAACATTGGTCGCTAACTAAATTGGCAGAACGACTAAATAGGGAAGGGTATTGTACTGAGAAAGGAAAGTTGTTTACGAAAGTGCAAGTGAAACGTATGTTAGACCGAGAGAACTTTTATCGAGGGGTATATACATACGGGCAAATACAAACAAAAGGACAACATGCAGCAATTATTTTATAAACTCACTTAAAAAATTAGCTCATTTTACTATACATACTACTAGAGTTATGAAAAATGGATAGGCTTGCGTACCTATGCGCATCGGAAGATGAACGCTCGAACTAAGGTTGCCGACATTTTTATATATGACTAAATCATTGAATAGAGGGATGAGTTATGCATAATAGACAGAACTATTTGTATGTAGGAGTAGATTTACATAAGGAGCAGCATACGGCTGTTATTATTAATTGCTGGCAAGAGAAACTAGGAGAAATACAATTTGATAATAAACCATCGGCATTTTCGAAGTTTTTATTAGAAGTAGAGACGTATGTGAGTGATGGTTTATCAGTTGTATTTGGTTTAGAAGATGTTGGTGGTTATGGAAGAGCGTTAGCGAAATATTTAGTAGATCATGAACAAGTAGTGAAAGAAGTAAATCCAGCTTTATCATTTTTAGAACGAAAGAGCCAAGTGATGATACAAAAAAATGATAGTTGGGATGCGGAATGTGTGGCACGCATATTGGGAAACAAATTTAATCAATTGCCAGATGTAAAGCCAAACGATTTATTTTGGTCGATACAACAACTGGTTTCAAGAAGGAATGCGTTAGTAAAAGCACAAAGTGCATTAAAGAACCAATTACATATTCAATTAAACCACCATTATCCAAGTTATAAAAAGTTTTTCTCAGAGTTAGATGGAAAAACAGCATTAGCGTTTTGGCAGCAATATCCGTCACCCTCTTGTTTGGAGGGGACGAATATAAAGCGATTAACAGCTTTTTTATTAGATGTTAGCAACAATACATGTTCAATAAAGAAAGCAAGCGACATATTAAAACTTGTAAAAGAAGACGGACATACAATGAAGGAATATCAAGAAACACGAGACTTTTTAGTAAGAAGTATTGTACGGGACATTGAGTTTAAAAAGACAGAAATGAAATACATCGAAAGAGAATTAAAACAGCTAGTAAATCTACTAGATTATCAATTAGAGACGATGCCGGGAATAGAACTTGTGACGGCATCGGCATTAATTGCAGAGATTGGGGATGTAAGGCGATTTTCAAATGCCAATAAATTAGCACGATTTGCGGGGATTGCACCTGTTTACTTTGGTTCTGGTGGGAAAGGTAAGACACATAAAAGCAAACAAGGAAACAGGGCACTACACGCTTTATTTTATAATCTAGCAGTACAGCAAGTGCAAGTAGCGAAAGGAAGTAAGTTACCTAGAAACCCAGTGTTTCATGCATACTATCAAAAGAAACTTAAAGAGGGAAAAACAAAAGGACAAGCATTGGTATGTATTATGAGAAGGCTTGTAAACATTATATATGGAATGATGAAATATAAAACAGCATATGAATTGCCGATAGTGGAAGAAAAAGAAGTAGTTTAATAAGGTTTTACAGGGGTTGCTTTTTTATTGTTAGGGTTTAAGATTACAACATAGGGTACGGATAAAGATGTTGCCAAAAAGGTCATTGCAAAAGATGGCTCTGTTACTATTAAAGGTGAAGGGGATATTACTGAAGTTATAGATAATAGACCTTATTTAGAACCAAAAAATAGACCATCCTTTAGAAAGAAAATACCAGAAATAACTTTTGAGAATGCAAAAGGGCCAGATGGATTGGTACGAGATCCACTTTATCCAGAAAAAATAATCGAGTGGAAACCTGGTCAACCTAGAAAAAATGTTTGGGATATGGGGCACCTTCCAGAACACAAATATTCTGATATGCATAAGAGATATTTAAACGGTGAGTTAACACCAAAAGAGTTCAGGGATTGGTTCAATAATCCAGATAACTATCGTCCTGAATTGCCTAGTACTAATAGAAGCCATAAATTAGAATAATTAAAAGGGGTGTTGACAATAAAAATTGATTTAATTGCAAAATTAAAAAATACAAGTGAATTTATGAAAGCATACAAAGATGGTGATGAAAAAAATGTATTTGATGGAAAAAGTTTGATATTCTTTTCGTTGTCAAATACTGACTTATCTTCACGCTATGAAATCAGTAATTTCTTATTAGATAAAAATATTGATGTATTATGTAAAAATAAGGAAGATGAGACCGTATTGCATGTTTTATTAGGGCAAAGAAAACATGATATTGAAAAAACTTATAGATTATGTGAAAGACTCATAGAAAAAGGTGTTAATATTAATGAAAAAGATGGAAAGGGTCAAGTTGCGCTAATTTATATAATTCGATTGAACAAATCAGATGAAGAATTAGAACAGTTATATAATTTGTGGTTTTCTCAACCAAACTTAGATTTAACTTCTAAAGATAGCACAGGGTTTTCAGCTATTGAATACGCTAGAAAATTCCCATATAGATTAAGTTTAATTGAAAGGATGGAAAAATATGAATCAAAAAGAGCCTATTGAATTTATTGAAAAAGCTGGGGCCTGTATTGTTTCAAAAAATATAATAAATGAAACAGGAAAATTGAAATGGATATTGAGAGAGCAATCAATAGATGCGGTAGATAATGGTTGGAGATTTTTTTCAGAAATTGATGATGATAATTACATTAATAATCCTGATAATTTAGTAGTATGTGATTTTAATACTGTAGCAAATATTGAACCGGCTATTCTGGGAATATACGAACTACCAATAGGTAGTGATTTACAATTAGTTTCTGAAAATGGAAAAATAAGATTTATTGATAATTTAACTGGTAAAGAAGTTTGATGAGGATATGAAAATCTAAAGACAACAAGGTAAAATGGTTCGAGGAGATGTAAATTTAACAAGTGTGAGTTCATTAAATATCTTTGAAAAGAATGTGAAATATTATAATGAGCGAGGAACAAAGAGTAACCTTAAGACATTTAATTCTGAGACAGAAGCATGTGAATACTTCTATACTAGTTTAATTGAGATGTTAAAGGAATGGGTGTAATTTAAACCTGAAATAAAAGGGCATTTCCGTTTGGGGATGCCCTTTTATTTTATTAGCGTAATTGCACACACATAGGTTCTATTTGCAATTAAGCAGATTTTATTTCATACAAACATTGTTATACTAATCTGAAATTTCTGTATTTGCATTTTTTTCTTTTTGTCTCATAATTTTAACCAGTAAGGAGATTGATAATATGGGAGTTTGTGTAGACTTATTTAAAGAATATGAAAATAAAGAGGAAGTCGTTTATCGTTTTTTTCCTTGTGAAGATGAAGAAAAAGCAGGGAAAATTCAATTTAATAAACTAGAAACAAGATCTGTAGAATTAGAAACAGCTAAAGGTGAAGGTGCAAATTATTATTTTCTTAAAGCAGTTGGCGCTATACAAAAACATGTAAGAAATTCACCTGATTTAGTTGAATTCCCTGAATTCTTATTTTCACAATCGTAAAAATAAGAATAAGCTCTCAATACTGAGAGCTTGTTTTTATTTTATTATTACATATGTCGGACTTGCAGTAATATAGAATGTTTCGCCTTTACTATTATACACTTTATATTGTAGTGACCCATTAACATCTACCTTTGCATCAATTGTAAATCCTACACCTACAGTGCTAGCAACATCTTTATCCTGTATCAAGATTTAAGTAACTCCCTTTTTCAGCCCACACAATATAAGTTTCTGAATTCATTTTAATAAAAACACATGGCAATATGCCGCGAACAAAAACATTGAGTTAATCGATGGTGATGCGCTTATTCATATGATGAAGTTACGAATTTAGTATGTGGGGAATTTTTGAAATTAGATATGGACTTAATTCGTCATGAAATATTCGAATCTCGATCTGAAGGGATTTTTAAAACTGATTATAAAACAGCACATGATGCAACTTTAAGATCCGGTCGCCCTTGGAAAATACCTGATATAGATGCAGAATAAAAATGGAGGAGATACACTATGGCAATCCATATAACAATGAACAAAGAATTTGAAGATGAAGAGATAGTTGTATATCAATATTATCCATCTGAATCACCAGAAAAAGTTGGGAAAATGTATTTTCATAAAAAAGAAGAAATGTTTTATGATTTAGAACCTGTTCCAGAAGAATCAATCGGAACAAGAAAGCATTACTTTAATTGTGCGATTTCTAGGATAGTAATATGCCTGAGGAATGGCGGAGAATTTTTGGACGAAATGACATATGGAGTATAGAACAACAAACAAAGATATAAAAAAAACGGCTCAAATAAAGAGTCGTTTTTTTTCATACTGTTACTAGGTTAGTAGACTTATACATAGACTTCATTTACAGTAACATCTTTACCCTGCCAAGAAGAGTATTATTGAAACGTAGATTATTAATCTATAAACCCTGTTGATTAATAATAGGAGGAAAAAATATGAAATACATGGCATATGTAGAAAAAATCGATGAGCTAATCGAAGAGGCAGTTACAATAAATATTAACGGTGTAGTGTTTACGGGATTCTCCACTGTTTGTCCATATAAAATTGAAGAAGGAAAAAATTATCCTGTTATTCTCGGCATTACAGTTTTTGATGATATTGAAATAAATGAAGGAATAGATGGAGTAAAAAATTTAAAGAGAATTGATAATTCTTTCAAGTATCGTATTAGTGGAATATTAATCCTGAGTTTATTGATGCAGGGATTATTATTACAGACGAAGATGAAATATTCCCGGAACACAGTGAATACTTTAACAAGTATGTTGAAATTGAAGTTGATAGAATCAATATTGAATTTGTAAAAGAAGGCTAGTCATTTTCCACAACTTCAAACTAGAAATTAGGAAATCATTTTCCTCGGACAACTCCAAACATGAAATTCAATATAAATAAAGGGGGCCTTATTTATGGCAATATGTTTATTAATGACTAAAGAATTTGAGAATGAAGAGATAGTTGTTTATCAATACTATCCTTCTGAATCACCCGCTAAAATAGGTAAGATGCACTATAATAAAAAGGAACGAATGTTTTATGACATAGAGCAAGCTCCAGTGGATTCCTTAAATATGAGAGAATATTATTTTAATTGTGCGTGTACTAGGATTGTGCGATGTCTTAGAAAGAACGAAGAATTTCCAGATAGCATGGCATATGAAGCATAATGAAACGAACATAAAAAAAGCCACCCAACAGGAAGGATCTTATCTTACTTAACCTCATACCACCAACATCTACGATCAAGGTATCTTTTCATTCCATTAAGTTGCCCATCAGGTGTTTCATAGGGTGAAAAAGCTTCTGATTTGATGATGTTTTGTTTTGCTGATGGCGTTGCAACTTTAATCTAGATTGACGGTTCTTCTCTCCACTAATGTTTTTTTATTTACTAAATCATTCTCTAGTCCAAAATGTTATGCAATAAAAAAATATCTCGAATTTGAGATAAAACACTTGCTTTTTAATCACTTGAGTTGTAAAGTGATAATAACGAAAGCGATTGAGTCATATGAAAAACATATACTCAGTTGCTTTCGATTAAAAAACGAAGTAACTTATTCAGTAAAAACTAAGATGAATTTACAAAAACATAATGAGAATAAATTAAAAAGCTAAGAAGCATATTATTTTTTAAGTATCACTTGACTAGTAAAATGAAGCGGAGGAATTATCAATGTATGAAATTAAAGGGCATCATCACATTTCAATGGTTACAAAAAACGGAAGTGAGAATAATCACTTTTATAAAAACGTACTTGGTTTACGCCGTGTGAAAATGACGGTAAACCAAGATGACCCGTCTATGTATCACTTATTTTATGGAGATAAAACAGGAAGTCCAGGTACGGAACTATCATTTTTTGAAATGCCTTTAGTAGGAAAAACGTACCGTGGTACAAATGCAATTACGCGAATTGGATTACTCGTTCCGTCAGAGGAAAGTTTACATTACTGGAAAGAACGGTTTGAGAAGTTTGGTGTAAAACATAGTGAACTAACAACATATGCAAATCGTCCTGCTTTGCAATTTGAGGATGCGGAAGGTCTTCGTCTCGTGCTACTCGTTTCAAATGGAGAAAAAGTGGAGCACTGGGAAACGTGGGAGAAATCAGAAGTTCCTGCAAAGCATCAAATTCAAGGAATGGGTTCAGTGGAAATGACAGTGCGTAGACTTGATAAACTGGCGAGTACATTAACAGATATATTTGGTTATACAGAAGTTAGCCGAAGTGACGAAGAAGCGATTTTCCAGTCTATGAAAGGAGAAGCCTTTGGAGAAATCGTTGTGAAATATTTAGATGGTCCTACTGAAAAACCGGGCCGCGGTAGCATTCAC
Source organism: Bacillus sp. EB106-02-03-XG38 (assembly GCF_058792175.1). Taxonomy (NCBI): domain Bacteria; kingdom Bacillati; phylum Bacillota; class Bacilli; order Caryophanales; family Bacillaceae; genus Bacillus; species Bacillus sp. EB106-02-03-XG38. The sequence goes on along the minus strand of NZ_JBYTED010000002.1, from coordinate 679,611 downwards.
CATTTAGCAATTCGTGTAAAGAACGATGCAGAGCTTGCTTATTGGGAAGAACAGGTGATACAAAGAGGTTTCCATTCTTCAGGCATTATCGACCGTTTCTACTTTAAAAGTCTTTACTTCCGCGAATCAAACGGAATTCTATTTGAAATTGCGACAGATGGACCAGGATTTACAGTTGATGGCGATGTAGAGCATTTAGGAGAAAAACTTGATTTACCACCGTTCTTAGAAGATCAGCGAGCAGAAATTGAAGCAAAATTAGCACCTATTGAAGAAAAATAATAGAAGAGAAAGTATAAATTTAAAAACCCATTGGAGGAATATAAAATGAACCAATTAAAAGGAATTCACCACGTTACAGCAATTACAAGTAGTGCAGAAAAGAACTATGAGTTTTTCACTCACGTTTTAGGAATGCGTTTAGTAAAAAAAACAGTAAACCAAGATGATATTCAAACGTACCATTTATTCTTCGCAGATGATAAAGGTAGTGCAGGAACAGATATGACATTCTTTGACTTCCCAGGTATTCCAAAAGGAGTACACGGTACAAATGAAATTTCAAAAACTTCATTCCGAGTGCCGACTGATGCGGCGTTAGAGTATTGGGTGAAACGTTTTGATCGTCTTGCAGTAGAACATACAGGCATTAAAGAGCAATTCGGTAAGAAAACTCTTTCGTTCGTTGACTTTGACGATCAACATTATCAATTAATCTCAGATGAATTAGATAATGGAATAGAATCAGGTACACCGTGGCAAAACGGTCCAGTTCCATTAGAATACGCAATTACTGGCTTAGGACCTGTATTTATCCGTATTGCAAACTTTAGTTTCTTTAAAGAAGTGCTAGAAAAAGTTTTATTATTTAAAGAGATTGCGCAAGAAGGAGAATTCTATTTATTTGAAGTAAACGAAGGCGGAAACGGTGCCTCTGTTATTGTAGAACATAATACGGTCCTTCCTGAAGCGCAACAAGGATTTGGTACGGTGCACCATGCCGCATTCCGCGTAGAAGATCGTGCTGTATTAGAAGAATGGATTGAGAGAATCAGTAGCGTTGGACTTCCGTCATCTGGATATGTAAATCGCCACTTCTTCGAGTCATTATACGCAAGAGTTGCACCACAAATTTTATTTGAATTCGCAACAGACGGTCCAGGATTTATGGGAGATGAGCCATACGAAACACTTGGCGAAAAATTATCTTTACCACCATTCCTAGAGCCAAAACGTGAAGAAATCGAAAAATTAGTTCGTCCAATTGATACAGTGAGAAGCACGAAGGAATTTATTAAAGAGTAAAAATAGAGATAGTAAGTAGGAGAGCAAGTAGTTTTAGCGGATCGCTGGAACTGCTTGTTTTTTTTATTTTCGCTTTAAAAGTATTTTGATAAAATGTATGTAAAACTAATGGAGGAATAGAATGGCGAAAATTAGTGGGTATACTTGTAGATGCTGCGGTACATATCATGAAGAACTTCCAATAAGTTATGGGTACCAAGCTCCAGCTTATTATTATGATGCTGAACCTGAAGAGCGAGAAGCTAGGTTTGAGATGAGTGATGACTTATGTGTGATGGATGGAGAACATTTTTTCATTCGAGGAATTATTGAAATTCCTATCGTTGGTACAGATGAACACTTTCTATGGGGTGTATGGGTTTCATTAAGTGAAGCAAATTTTGATAAGGTGAATGAATTCTGGGATAAACAAGAACTGTTAGAGCCGATGTTTGGGTGGCTTTCGACGGATTTACCATATGAGCTGGAAACAGTAAGTTTAAAAACGATGGTTCACCCGAGAGCCGATGGTATTCGTCCTTATATTGAACTAGAGCCGACAGACCATCCTCTAGCAGTGGAATTTAGAGAAGGAATAACGATGGAACGGGTACAAGAAATAGCGGAACAACTTTGTATGAATAACGAGGATGATGAGGAAGAGTGCTGATGTTTGTTCAGTGCTCTTTTTATTATATGGAATAAAATAATTGACGTACTTTTTGATTGCTTGCTTTTTTATTTGGTCTATAAAATTTTCTGAAAAATGTTTCTCAAGTTTTATAAATAGAAATATTTGGTATAATTCATTTAAATTATAAATTTTCTGACAATTATTTTTCAATACATAGAAAAGAGGTGATAATATACAATTTTGATAATTGTATAAATATCCGAATTTTGTAAGTTTGGAGAAAAGGGGATGCGAGTGTATGGGAGCAGATGTAGTAACAAGGGAGCAAATGAAACATTCTTTAGATGATTGGTATCGTGTAATGTTGCAGCAAAACATAGAGAAAGCAACGGAGATGAAGGAAGAGATTGATAGTAAGATTAGTGGTTTGGACGTGGATCAAGATGTATTGCTTTATCATACATTATTAAATTTTAGATATGATGCATTAGTTGATTGGATTTCAGTTAGAGAAGATAGCTTTGATAAAGTGGAATCTTTCGAAATTCCAACAGAGGGATTTTTAGCTTATTATTATCACTTTTTCAAAGGATTTCATTGTACATTAATTTCAAATTATAACGAAGCGAAAGAACAGTATGAACAAGCTGAGAAGTTATTGAAATATATTGCAGATCCTATAGAGCATGCGGAGTTTAATTATCGGATGGGATATTTTTACTATCAAGTATATCAGCAAATGTTAGCTTTAGATTATATCAAAAAGGCAAAAGAAATATTTTGTGAACATAAAGGTTACGAAGGAAACGTGGCGTTGTGTCATAACTTCATAGGATTATGTTGTATTGATTTTAAACAGTTTGAGTTAGCGGAGGAAAGTTTTAATACCGCAATCCATTTACTTCAACAACATGATAAAGAAGAAAAACATATTTTAATGGTTAGAAGTAACTTAGGGTGGTTATATAGTAGTCAGAATTTATCAGATTTGGCAATTAGACATTTAAGTGAAGTGACTAAGAAAATGCCTAAGCATTTTAAAGCGATTTTTACTGAAGCAGAGGAAAATTATAAACTGGGTAAAATAGAAATTGCTAATAACTTAATAGAACTAGGGCTGAAAATTTGTAATGAGTTGCAAAATAAAGAATTTCAATATCGCTTTATGATATTGAAGGAATTAAATATTAATTCGAGTGCTAATGAGTTAGAGAAAGTAACTGTGGAAAGTATTTCGTATTTTGAAGAACACTCCCTTTTAGATTGTGTTAAGGAATACGCAGAAATATTAGCTTATAAATTTTATCAAGAAGAAAAACATGAAAAGGCTAGTAAGTACTTTTATATTAGTAGTCAAGCTCGAAAAAAATTTTTAAAAGAAGGAGCGTTAAAATAAATGAAAAAAATTAATACATTGATAGCGGGTTTAGTAATACTGCTTTCGTTAGGGCTGAATGCTTTTACAGAGTCTGAACAACATGCTTTAAATAGAGGAGATGGTGGAGGAGCACCAGCAAGACCAGACTATGTTAGCTTTAATAGAGGCGATGGAGGAGCACCAGCCAACTTCAATAAAGGTGACGGTGGCGGTATTAGCAAACAAGACTCACACGCTGACCATTTTTAAATTAAATAATAAAGAAAAGGGACCTCATAACGAGGTCCCTTTTCTTTTTACGACTAAAAAGAATTGACTTACTTTAAATATGTAACTATAATGGTTACAAAATAACCATCACTAATAGCAGTGAGTAATATTTTTTTAGTATAATTGTAACTATTATAGTTACAATTAAAATTAATCATAAAAAAACCAAATAATGTAAAAACTTTAAATAGCAACTTGAGAAAGGAGACGGGAATGTTGAAACGGTTTAAGTTTTATTTGATTAGCGGTATTGTGCTTGTTTTGCTTATCGTATGTAACTTCGTTGATAAGCCGATTGCGAAGGTTGGAGAAGTGAAAGATACTGTTATGATGAAGCTGAATACGAAAGAGAGTATGGCACAAATAGACGGGCAGACGATTTATTTTAAGAAAATTGGTGAGGGGAAGCCTCCTTTACTTATGCTGCACGGGTTTGGTGGTTCTTCTGATGGATTTAGTGATATTTATCCGGAACTTGCGCGAGATCACACGATTATTGCAGTGGATATTTTAGGGTTTGGGCGTTCTTCTAAGCCAATTGATTTTGAGTATTCGTTTCCTGCGCAAGTGAATTTATATTATAAGTTAATGAAGAAGCTTGGATACGATCAGTTTGCGGTGCTTGGTCATTCAATGGGCGGAGAGATGTCACTGAATTTAGCGTATTTATATCCGGACGCAGTGACGCATCTCATTTTAGCAGACTCTACAGGAATTGAGTCTTTCCAGCAAAAAGAAAGTTATGAAGGACCGCCATTATCGACAGACTTACAAACTGTAACAGAGATTACGGATTATGATAAAAGTGCGGTGAAAAATAGTCGCGACGATAAAGAGCATTATGATCAGCTGACGAAAATGAGAGAGCGTCGCATCGCGATGGAAGCCGATAAAATTAAGGTGCCGACTTTAATTATATGGGGACGACATGATAAGAGCGTTTCTTGGAAAAATGGTGAACTGTATCATCAGCTATTTACAAATAGTACGTTCCATATCATTGAAAAAGGATACCACGCACCGTTTCGCCAGGAACCAATAGAGTTTATGGAATATGTACAAGCGTTCTTCGCGAAGAATCCACAATAAAATTTAAGCATAAATTCACTTCTTTCCTCATACAGTGAAACTAATAAGGCTTGTCTAAGGAAAGGAATGAAGTTGAGTGGAAACTTTACCATGGTGGGTGTATCTTGTAATTGTTGGAATCGTATTAAGTGGCTACATGGTTTTATATACTTCGAAAAAAGAGCAAGAGATGGATAACGAGTTTATCGAAAAAGAAGGCGAAGTGTACATGAAGCGTTTAGCAGAAGAGCGAGAGAAACGTAATCAGGATAGTGATAAGGATTCGGTTTTGCTTTAATAGAAATTTTGAAAGACTACCATCTAGTAAAACTTTACATCTAGGTGGTAGTCTTTTTCTTTTTGGGAAGCATGTATACAAAATTCATTGGTGGTATTTATATATATGTTTCCTCATAAGAATGGAACTAGCGTGTTATTTACTGGGGGGGATTCACAATGCATAGGGATGAAACATCATTACATCCTGATACAGGTGTTACATCTGTAATGTTTGTTGAGCGTTCATTAAATGAAATTCGTTTTTGGTCTAGAATTATGAAGGAGCATTCTTTTTTTCTTCGCCTTGGGTTTAGATGCGAGGATACGCAACTAATTGAAGAGGCGAATCAATTTTATCGATTGTTTGAACATATCGAACAAATAGCGCATTCCTATACAAATGAAACAGATCCTGAGCAAATAAAAAGATTTAATGCAGAAGTACAACAAGCCGCAACTAATATTTGGGGATTTAAACGAAAAATTTTAGGATTAATTCTCACATGTAAATTGCCAGGACAAAATAACTTTCCACTTTTAGTTGACCATACAAGTAGGGAAGCTGATTATTTTAGAAAACGTTTAATACAATTAAATGAAGGTAAATTAGATGCTCTTCCTGATGCTATTATTAAAGAAAATGTTTTCTTTTTAAGGATTATGGCAGATCATGCTAAATTTATTGGTCATCTTCTTGATCCATCGGAAAGAAAGCTTGTAGATACAGCACGGAATTTTAGCAATGATTTTGATGAATTGATGTATCAAGCAATTGACTTAGAATCTATGAAGCCACAATCCCAAACAGTGCCACTTTTAGATCAATTTTTAGATCAAAATCGTGTGTCGGTTACATCTCTTCGGGATTTTAAGAAAACAGCACGTGATTTAATAGAGCAATGTAAAATAAAGAGTATCATTCACCCATTATTGGCAGACCATGTTTTCCGTGAAGCTGATAGATTTCTTGAAATCATTGATATGTATGATGTTCATCTTACAAATATTCAATCACAACCTAGATATTAGAAGATAAAGAAAGATAACATTTTATTTCAGCTGAGAAGTTAACAATTTGTTGTTAGCTTCTTTGCTTTTTGATGAAAATAAAAATTTGCGTTATTCTTTCTGGAGACTGGTAAGAAAGGATGGCGTATTTTTTATGCTTAATCTAGTCTTAACTAGTATCTGTTTGTTGTATTATTGTTCGGGAAATTATTATAGAAGAAAAATATATATAAATCGACACACTACATAGCGCCATGACAACCTGTAACGCACAAGTTGCACCACCTATGCAACGACAACTCGCTTTACTCTTCACCAGTTATTTGCCCATACTAGACGTAGAGAGGTGATAAACACAGTATGATTTTTAGTGAACGTTTAAAACAAGAACGAGAAAAACGAAATTGGTCGCAACATGATTTGGCTGAAAAAATTCATGTAAGTAGGCAATCTGTTTCGAAGTGGGAGACGGGAAAGAACTATCCGAGCATTGAAATTATTATTCATTTAAGCGATCTGTTCGGTATTACGATTGATGAGTTGCTAAGGAGTGATGGAGAGTTGACGCAGAAAGTTATTGAAGATAGTAAACAGTTAGCATATCCAAAATGGAAGGTGTTTTTCGATAGTCTCTTTATGATGGGTGTATTTTTGTTTCTTACAAAAATCGTTGTATGGATGTTAAATAAGTTTGCAGGAGCAAGTATTACAATTGTAGCGGATGCGCCGTATGTAATGAATTTTTTACCTCTCATCTTAATGGTCATAGGTGGTATAGGATCTGATAATTTAAAGAAAATATATAGATAGAAGAAAGAATTTCCCCACACTAGCTGTTCTTTCTACTCAAATTGTGTACTATAAAGGATAGGATGACATAAAGAAGGGGACATTTAGAATGGAATTTCATGAACAGAAAATTTTGCCGGCAGTGAGGCAAATTAAAGATTTGGAAAAGTTATTACATAGTTCGTATGAGTATATTGTTATTTTAGATATTCATGTCGGTCAATTGAAGAGTGTCGTGTCACTTGCTAAGCAATATTGTAAAAAGGTGTTTTTACATGTTGATTTGATCCATGGATTACAAAGTGATGGGCATGCGACGGAGTATTTATGCCAAGAGTTTAGACCGTATGGGTTACTTTCAACAAAGGCGAGCGTTATTATGAAGGCGAAGCAGAAGGGCGTTGTGGCAATTCAGCGTATCTTTTTAATCGATTCTAGTGCAATGGAGAAGAGTTGCAACCTGTTAGAAAAGACGAAGCCGGATTATATTGAGGTGCTTCCAGGGGCAATGACGGACATTATCGCTGAAGTGAAAGAGCGCACTGGTGTACCGATTTTGGCGGGTGGTTTTATCCGTACAGTTGATGATGTGGAGAAGGCATTACATGCTGGTGCGACAGCAATTACGACATCAAAACGCGAACTATGGAAACATTACCAAAAAAAGTGACGAAAATGTGAAAAAATTCTGTTGACACCGCTTTCATGAGAGGTTAACATTATAGACAAGTTAATAAACGTGACGGAGAAAAGAAGAGATCCACATTTCATTGTTTCTATATAAATTTATATAGAAGCGTGCAAAGCTGTGGGTCTTTTTCTTTTGACAAAAACGAATGGCCATTCATTTTACCTCTATCACATTTGGAAGCGTTTAAATTGATTGTGGAGGGATACTATGTCAGCATTTTTAGGAGAGTTAGTAGGGACTGCGTTGTTAATCTTACTTGGTGGCGGCGTTTGTGCTGGTGTAAGTTTAAAGAAGTCATTTGCGAAAGATTCTGGTTGGATTGTCATTACAATGGGCTGGGGCTTAGCAGTAGCGGTTGCAGCGTACGCGGTTGGATCAATTAGTGGGGCACATTTGAATCCGGCTTTAACGATAGGATTAGCATTTAAGGGAGCGTTCCCATGGAGTGACGTACCAGGTTATATCGCAGCACAAATGATTGGGGCAATTATCGGGGCAGTTCTAGTATATTTACATTACTTACCACACTGGAAAGAAACAGAAGATCCAGGAACAAAGTTAGGTGTATTTGCAACAGGTCCAGCAATTCCGAACACATTTACAAACCTTTTAAGTGAAATGATTGGAACATTCGTTTTAGTATTTGGTATATTAGCAATTGGAGCAAATAAATTTGCAGATGGTTTAAATCCATTTATCGTAGGTTTCTTAATTGTAAGTATTGGTTTATCATTAGGTGGAACAACAGGATACGCGATTAACCCGGCTCGTGATTTAGGTCCGCGTATCGCACACTTCTTCCTTCCGATTGCAGGAAAAGGCGGTTCAAACTGGAAGTATGCATGGATTCCAGTAGTTGGTCCAATTTTAGGTGGATCACTTGCAGGATTATTCCATCAAGTTGTATTTGAAGGAAAACAAAATGCAGCACTTATTTATGTGATTATTGCAACTGTGATTGTACTAGCAATCTCTTATATGACAAGTAAAAAAAGTGAAAGCAATACAAATAGTAGAAAAGTAGCATAGGGGGAAACCGATATGAAAAAATATATTCTTTCTTTAGACCAAGGAACAACTAGCTCACGCGCAATTCTGTTCAATAAAAAAGGTGAAATTGTTCATTCAGCTCAAAAAGAGTTTACACAACATTTTCCAAAGCCAGGTTGGGTAGAGCATAATGCACAAGAAATTTGGGGATCTATTTTAGCAGTTATCGCAACTTGCTTAAGCGAAGCAGATGTAAAACCAGAACAAATCGCTGGTATCGGTATTACGAACCAACGTGAAACAGCGGTTGTTTGGGATAAAACGACTGGAAAACCAATTTACAACGCAATTGTATGGCAATCTCGTCAAACGGCTGAAATTTGTGATGAGTTAAAAGAAAAAGGGTATAGCGAAATGGTTCGCGAAAAAACAGGTCTTTTAATTGACGCATACTTCTCTGGTACGAAAGTAAAATGGATTTTAGATAACGTGGAAGGTGCAAGAGAAAAGGCAGAAAAAGGCGATCTATTATTCGGAACAATTGATACGTGGCTTGTATGGAAATTGTCTGGTGGAAAAGCGCACGTAACAGATTACTCAAATGCATCACGTACATTAATGTTTAACATTCACGACTTACAGTGGGATGATGAGCTTCTAGATATGTTAACAGTGCCAAAGAGCATGCTTCCAGAAGTACGTCCATCATCTGAAATTTATGGCGAAACAATTGACTATCACTTCTTCGGTCAAAATGTACCGATTGCAGGTGTAGCTGGTGACCAACAAGCAGCATTATTTGGACAAGCTTGCTTCGGTGAAGGTATGGCGAAAAATACTTATGGAACTGGTTGCTTCATGTTAATGAACACAGGTGAAAAAGCAGTCGCTTCTGAGCATGGCCTATTAACAACAATTGCATGGGGAATAGATGGTAAAGTAAATTACGCATTAGAAGGAAGTATTTTCGTAGCAGGTTCTGCAATTCAGTGGTTACGTGACGGAATGCGCATGTTTAAAGATGCAAGTGAGAGTGAAGTATATGCTTCCCGCGTTGAATCAACTGAAGGTGTATACGTTGTACCAGCATTCGTAGGTTTAGGTACACCGTACTGGGATAGTGAAGTACGCGGCGCTATGTTTGGTGTAACGCGCGGTACGACGAAAGAGCATTTCATTCGTGCAACACTAGAATCTTTAGCGTACCAAACGAAAGATGTATTATGCGCAATGGAAGCAGATTCAGGTATTGAACTAAAAACGTTACGCGTTGATGGCGGAGCAGTTAAAAATAACTTCTTAATGAAGTTCCAAAGTGATATTTTAGAAGTTCCTGTAGAGCGTCCAGTGATCAATGAGACGACAGCTTTAGGTGCAGCGTACTTAGCTGGTCTTGCGGTTGGATATTGGAAAAACCAAGATGAAATTAAAGAGCAGTGGCATATGGACAAACGCTTTGAACCAACGATGGAAGCGGCAACAAGCGAAGAGTTATATGCTGGATGGAAAAAAGCAATTGAAGCAACAAAAGCTTTCAAATAATCATAAACAGTGTTATAATGGTGACAAGTTAATAATTCGGTAGGAGATTTGGAGAGACCACAACACGCTATAGAGGCGAAATCTATAGCGGAGTTTGTGGTCTCTTTTTTCGTTATCAAAGGGAGGAATTACCATGAAATTTTCAAGTAAACAACGTAAAGACGTATTAAACGGAGTAAATAAACAAGAATTAGATGTGATCGTAATTGGTGGAGGTATTACTGGTTCTGGTATTGCATTAGATGGAGCAACACGCGGGTTATCAACAATTGTGTTTGAAATGCAGGACTTTGCAGCAGGTACATCAAGTCGTTCAACGAAACTTGTACACGGTGGTCTACGTTATTTAAAACAACTTGAAGTGAAAATGGTAGCAGAGGTGGGGAAAGAGCGTGCGATCGTATATGAGAACGGTCCCCATGTAACAACACCAGAGTGGATGTTACTTCCGTTCCATACAGGCGGTACGTTCGGATCATTCAGTACATCAATTGGTCTTCGTGTATACGACTTCTTGGCAGGCGTAAAGCGAAGCGAGCGCAGAAAAATGTTTAACTGTGAAGAAACGCTGAAGAAAGAGCCTCTTGTAAAACAAGAAGGATTAAAAGGCGGCGGTTACTACGTAGAATATCGTACAGACGATGCGCGTCTTACAATTGAAGTAATGAAAGAAGCAATTGAACACGGTGCAAAAGCTGTTAACTACGCAAAAGTAGACGGTTTCTTATATAAAGATGGAAAAGTATGTGGTGTACGTGTAATCGATTTACTAGACGGTGAAGTATATGAAGTTTACGGTAAGAAAATTGTAAACGCAGCTGGTCCTTGGGTAGATACACTTCGTGAAAAAGATAACTCGAAAAAAGGAAAAGTACTTCAGTTATCAAAAGGTGTTCACTTAGTAATTGACCAAAAACGTTTCCCATTAGGCCAAGCGATTTACTTCGATACACCAGATAAACGTATGGTATTCGCGATTCCTCGTGGCGGAAAAACTTATGTAGGTACAACAGATACGTTCTACGATAAAGACGCAGCGGTACCACAAATGACAACAGAAGATCGCACATACATCATTAATGCGATTAACTACATGTTCCCAAGCGTAAAAATTACGGAAAAAGACATCGAATCAAGCTGGGCTGGTGTTCGTCCATTAATTTACGAAGAAGGTAAGAGTGCATCTGAAATTTCTCGTAAAGATGAAATTTGGACTTCTGAATCTGGTTTAATTACAATCGCAGGTGGTAAATTAACAGGATACCGTAAAATGGCCGAAATGGTAGTAGACTACGTAACGAACTTATTACAAAAAGAAGGTCATAATGCATATCCGAAGAGCGACACGAAACATATGCCAATCTCTGGTGGACATGTAAGTGGTTCACACGGATTCCCAGCATTCGTTGCGAAAAAAGCAGAAGAAGGTACGAAATCTGGTTTAACGAAAGCACAAGCAGAAGAATTCGCTAAATTCTACGGTTCTAACGTAGACGTATTATTCGACTTAGCGAAAAAACATAAAGACGAAGCGAAAGAATACAACATGCCGCTAGACGTTCTAATCCCACTTGTATACGCAATGGATTACGAAATGACAGCGAAACCAGTTGACTTCTTCGTACGCCGCAGAGGCGCTGTATTCTTCAACATCCACTGGGTATACGAGTGGAAAGAAGCAGTAATTAACTACATGGCTGCGAAACTAGGCTGGAGCAAAGAAGAGCAAATGAAATACACAGCAGAACTAGAAAAAGCATTAACAGATGCTGTCATTCCTGTAGATCAACAAGAGCAGGCGGCTGCGTTAGCATAAATAGAGAAACACCTGAAGGAGAGCCCTTTAGGTGTTTTTTCTCTTGACTAAAAATAATTAGAATGTGTTACAATAATGATAGAGTATATAGTATGAATTTTGCATAAAATAAAGAAGACAGAAGCCTGAGAAACTTCTGCCTTTGTAACCTAACTTGCTATTGTGGTGGTAGTAGGTGCGGTTATAAGACAATTACATTAACGTTTTAGCCGAGAACCGCCCTTACCTTTTCCACGAAGCAGGGTGGTTCTCGCTTTTTTGTATACAGAAATTAGCTACGGACCGACGTATCTTCTACCGATGACAACGCCAGCTCCGGTTAGGATACCGTACACTAATTTAATAACAAACATTGCGATCATTTTATCACCTCCCCCCTTTTTTCAAAATGGAAGAGATGATTACCACACCTACTAGTTATAACTTATTAAGTTACATTTCAATTGTATTATGTTTTAAAATAAGGAACAAGACAAATGAATACGGATATGAGGTGCAGCATGAAAAAATTAATTACATATGACCCTGAAATCCAGATGGCATATCTGTATGTAATTCCATTCACTTCAGAAATTGAGATTGAATCGACTGAAGAATTAGAAGAAAATCCAAACCTAAATTTAGATATAGATCAATTTGATCGTATAGTGGGGATTGAGTTTTTTGGAGAAAATGCTCGTAAATTAAAAGGATTAACAAATAGAAGTAAAATATATAAAAAGAAAGCTTCAAATGATAATGCATACATATACTCATTTAGACTTTCTCAGGACATTCATTTGCAAAAAGTGTTATTTCAAAATGTTGTATTTTATTTTGCAGATAAGAAGTATGAAGAATGGATTGGTTTTGATATTATCGAGCCATCTTTGTATGGCCATGAAATATTAGATTCTTTAAGTGAGTGTTAGAAAGAAGGAGGACTCGACTATATGGGTTCTCTTTTTCGTTTAGCGGTGAGGGGAATCTTGACGATAGAAAACTAACAAAAAACCATTATCACAAACTTAAAGAGCGCCTTGGGAGAGAGGCGCTCTTTAGGTGAATGTATTGTAACAATTATTCGGTTTATTATATGTAAGTTGCTGAGGAAGTGTTTTACAAAAAAACGTTACTTTCACAAGAAAGGGCAGCGGATGGAATTAAGAGTTCCAGAGGTTACTGGCTAATTAATCACGTATTTTTTCAATGGTCGCATCAGTTGCGATTGATGGTGTAGATTTAGTCGTTACTCCGAAAGATATAAAGAGTTTATCCCCTAATTGATAATTCTTATTTTTCTCTATGGGAAGTTTTAAGAGTTTATTTGGAATAAATTTTATTGCTTCCGCCTCTGAGTAGGAAAGGGCTTCTTTTTTTGTAGGGGTATCTGCAACGAGTATGTATACGGTATCAATTGCAATAACATATCCTGTGAAAGTCTCAGTTTTTAGAGAAGTAGTATTAGCTTGGTTGGGCGGATCTAGAGCTACTGTGCATCCGCAAGCTAATGTTAGGGTGGTTACTAAAGTTATGATTTTTTTCTTTGGCATTATTATTTTTGCCCTCCATATAGTATATGTTTCTTATTGTTATATTTTAATGTCTAGATAAATGAAATTATACCATGAGAAAGTGAGTTTAATGTAGCTTTACGTTATGTATATAGTATAAGTGTGATTAAAAATAATATGTGGAAGTGAAAATGAGCTTGAATTTTAGAGGGAGACCGAGTAGTACTTATAAATAAGTAGCTGTCTCCTATGCAGATTTTAAAGGTGCTGCCATAGATTTTATGAAATAAAGGTTTAGCAAAACGGTACGGACATTGCGAGCTGTATTTTTTTATACATTTATAAAACTTTTCCATACAGTGCGTCGTCTAATATATGGGAAGGAGGAAATGATGTGGATGAATTAATGGTAGAAGCGTTTGAGATAGAGGATAAGGAACTTCTTATCGATGAAATTATGAACAAGTATGGACAAGAAGTCTTGCAGCTTGTGTATTCATATGTAAACAATAAAGAAATTGCTGAGGATGTAACGCAAGATATATTTATGAAATGCTATAAATCTCTTCATACATACAAAGGGAAGTCGAATGTGAAAACGTGGTTATGGAGAATTGCGATTAATCAATGTAAGGATTATATAAAAAGTTGGTATAACAAAAAGGTGATCGTGACAGAGGATGAAGCTGCTTATATTGGGGTTCAAAATGATAGTGTCGAACAAACTGTCATTCAAAATGCGGAGGACCGTGAGCTCGCGTCTGCAGTAATGAATTTACCGATAAAATATCGAGAAGTCATTTATCTATTTTATTATGAAGAATTATCAATTAAAGAGATTGCTACAGTAATAGAAGTAAAGGAAAATACGATAAAAACGAGACTGAAAAAAGCGAAGGAGCTTTTGAAGAAAGGATTGGAGGAATAATCAAATGGAAGATCGATTAAAAGGCCTGCGAAAATCAATGGAGAATACAACGTTTAAACATTTGAGTTTTTCTGATCAGCATCGGAAGCGGGTGCGTGAAAAAATCAATCAATCGTCCGAAAAGGAAGAAGATATCCTTTTAGCAGTGTTGCAACTTCTTATGAATGAAAAAACAGGTTATGAATTGACTCAGCTGTTGCGGGGGAGAGGGATTCAAAAATTCGAAGGTGATGAAGGGTCTCTATACACTGTATTACATCGTCTAGAACAGAATCGCTTTATCCAATCTAGCTGGGATCATGAGGGAGCTAAATATTATCAATTAAATGATAAAGGAAACAAGATGCTGCGAAAGGCAGAGAAGAATGCTACGAAGGCGCGATTTATATTAAAAGGTTTAGTACAGGAGTGAGAAAAAATTGAATAAAAAAGGGGAGCGTTTTTTAAAGGAAGTTACGAACCATATTAAATCAAAAGAAGCGAAGGAATTAGTAGCAACTGAACTAAATTTTCACTTGAAACAGGCGAAGAATATGTGGATAGAAAAAGGGTTAAGTGAGGAAGTTGCTGAAGATAAGGCTGTTGAACAAATGGGAAGTCCGATTAAATTAGGGCAGGAACTTAACAAACTACATAAGCCAAAGGTGGATTGGTTCTTACTTATTTTATTAGTAGCTGCGATGGGGCTAGGGTTTTTGCCAGTTATAGCTTTTGGATATATGAATGATTTACTAATGGATAAGGTGATAGCTGTTGCTCTTGGTATTGCAACAGCGTTAGGGATGATGCTGATTGATTATCGGAAGTTAGAGAGATTAGGATGGTTGTTTTATACAATTGGTGTACTTATCTTGTTAATGTTATACTGCTTTCCGAATGCTGGGATGCTTGGAGAACCGATAATAAAAGTTGGTCCTATTGCAATTGACCGTTTAATGGCAGTGCCGTTCTTTTTTCTAGCTTGGGCTTCTTTTTTCAATAATAGTAGGATAAAAGTAATGCATCTTGTGGCTCTGTATTTATTTTCTTTGTATTTATTCTTAATTGGCGCAGCTTTTTCAGTGATCTTTATTTATATCACGATGGTATTCGTTATGCTTTGGTGGAGTAAGTTAGGAAAGAAAACGGCATTAATTATTACAATTGTACCAATCTGTTTATTGATTATAAGGGCGTCTTTTTCCTGGCCCTCAGTAAAAGGATATCATTTGGATAGATTTTTAGGGTATTTGAATCCAGAGCGTGATGCACAGGGCGCAGGCTTTATGTATATACGTTTAAAAGAGGTAATGTCGTCAGCAGGTTGGTTTGGTACATATGGAGATGTAAAGAGCATCCCTAATCCGGATACTGATTTTGTATTTGCAAGTTTGACTTATTATTATGGATATGTGCTAGCACTGATTCTTGTCTTAATTCTTTCTCTTTTTGTAGCACGGTTAATGTTCATATCTTATACAATAAATGACCGGTATGGTAAATTGCTTCTCGTTGGAGGAATGACTCTTTTCGTAGTTCAATTCATTTATAACGTTGGTATGATTTTAGGTTTATTACCGATTACTGCTATATCACTACCTTTTATTAGTTATGGATTAACACCAACTTTATTTCATGCGCTTTTAATGGGAATCGTACTAAGTGTATATCGACGTAAAGATATGTCGTTTAGCAAGAGAAAAACACTTTGATACTTATATAAGTTGCATATAAAAGAATTCATTATTTATGATCAAGTACAAACGTAAATAGATAGTAGAAGAGGGTTATGAGAAATAACCCTCTTTTCGTGTTTAAATAAGTGCGCTCGCTTTAATAGAAATACATAATTCAGAACGAGATATCGATTCAGTTAGTTGTTGTAAATCCTGCATAAAAAAGAAACACCTTGAATCATCAAGGTGTTTTCGTTATAAGCTCAAAACTCTCCGAATCAGCCCCAAGTATAAAAGGACTAACCTCGCCAACGCTATAAAGTTGCAGTTCATGCATTGCGCGCGTACAAGCAGTGTAGAATAATCTACGAACGCTCTCATTGTTGTACACATCTTTAGAAGCATCGTAAATAATAACAGCATCAAATTCGATACCTTTCGCTAAGTAAGCAGGGATTACGACAATGCCTTGCTCATACTCGGCTGAGTTACTTTTCACGAGTTTAATATTCTCGATATGACGAAGTGCCTCGTAGGCAGCAGCGCTTTCAGCTGCAGATTTACATATAATTGCGATCGTATTGTGCTGCTCTTTTTGTAGTTCAGCAACTTTGGCAGTAATATGTTCATGCAGTTCGCTGTCACTGGATACTTTCGTCACTGTAGGTTTCTCGCCGTCACGTTCAAAGGCGTGAATGTTTTCTCCTTCCGGTACGAGAGCACGTGTAAATTCAATAATCGGTTTTGTTGAGCGATAGCTACGAGTTAAGTTGATGCCGTTCGTTTCATCTGGTCCGTATAAGCTAGTAAGTGTATTGAAATTCACTGCTTCACTCGCATGGGCAAAGATCGCTTGGTTAAAGTCTCCGAGTACAGTCATTCTTGCAGCAGGGAAGAGACGTTTTAAAAACTCGAACTGAAACGGTGAGTAATCTTGCGCTTCGTCTACGAGTACGTGTTTAATCGATCGATTCGTTTGGAAGCCTTCAATTAACTCTTTTAAAAGTAAAAATGGCGTCGCATCCTCGTAATATAACTTTCCTTCATCAAGCATGTTTACTGTTAATGAGCAAATGTCATCCCATTCTTTCGGTTTTTCTCCAGTAACCCATGATGCATCTGTGAAAAGTTGCTTATATATGCCTGTGAAATTGATGAAACGCAATGTTTGAACGCCTTTACGAAGAGGCTTCAATTTTTTACGGACAATCATACGTCCGAGTACTTTCGTTTCTTTCTCAAAATCATGAAAGGAGTTGTCGTCAAACTCGCCTTTTTTCTGTAAATATTTATAAGCCTTTTGGTATTCATCTTTACTCAGTAATTCAATTTCTTCTTCTACCCAAGGCTTTTTCAGTTCTGCTTTTTCAATTGCATCTATTTGTTTATTTAGCCAATCTGTTAACTTTTCAATTCGATTATGGAAGCGAAGAGAGGAATCCGTATTGTAAAACTGCTCTGTAATTTCTTTAGCAGAAACAATTAATTTTCCTCTAAATTTCATTCCTCTAAATAGCATACCTGAAGATTCAAGAGATTGTCTGTACGTTCTAATCATCTCGAAAAATTGAGTAGATGCTTTAAATCGAATGCTCGCATTTCTCGTTTTATAGGTAGGATTATTCGTTTCAGTTAACATATATTCTAATTGTTCATAAGGATCTTCAACGTCAAATGACTTACTTAGTCTATGGTTTAAATATTCTTGGAAAGTCACTTGTTGCATATTTTCTTCGCCGAGTTCAGGTAGTACGTTAGAGACATAGCTATTGAACATAGAGTTAGGGGAGAAGAGAATAATTTGATCCGCTTTTAACCATTCGCGATATTTATATAGTAAGTAGGCGATTCGTTGCAGGGCAGCTGACGTTTTACCACTACCAGCAGCTCCTTGCACGATAAGGAGTCGGCCTTCATCGTGACGGATAATTTCATTTTGCTCGCGCTGAATTGTAGCAACGATGCTTTGCATATGTTTGTTCGTGCCTTTTCCAAGCGCTTGTTGCAAGATTTCATCACCAATTGTAAGGCTCGTATCGAACATAGAATCAATCTCGCCATTTTGAATAATATATTGTAATTTTTTCTCCACATTACCGTGGATTACGCCGCCTGGTGTACTGTATTCAGCAGGTCCTGGTGTATAATCGTAGTACACACTCGAAATAGGTGCGCGCCAGTCATATATAAGAAAGTTTTCGCCACTTGCATCAGTAAGTGTAGCGACGCCGATATAAATTTGATCCGCAGCAGATTCTCCTTCTTCTTTGAAATCAATTCGTCCGAAATAAGGTGCTTTATGCATACGTCTTAATGCGGCAAGTCGATTAAAGGTGTGCTTATGGGTAATTTGTGTGACAGCTAGTGACTGAGCTTGTTGTCTTAAGTTGATAACTGTTTCAAGATAATCATCGAAAGTATCAGTATTCACTTTCACGTCATCCCAAAAGTGTTTACGAATATTGATTACTTCTGCCCGGCGTCTGCCAGTTTCGTTTTCCAGTTTATCAATTTGCTCCGTAATTGTTTCAATTACGGTATCCAATCGTTTTTGCTCTAAATCAAGTTTTTTGTTCATACGGTAGCACTCCTTTAAAAGTGAAAAATAGAGGTTGACTGAAGATGTGTTTTGGTGTAAAATTAAGATACGGATAAATACGTTCTGTGTATTTTACAAAACGTGTTTCTGTACTAATTTAACATAGTTTTTTCATTTAATCAATGATAATAAGATAAACCTTGGTTCCGTGCGTGATGGAATCAAGGTTTTTTTGTATTTCTTGAAGAGAGGGACGCAATCATTATAAGTTTTTGTCGGTAAGTCGATATATTTCGAGAATCGCCGATATAATTGGAGTTGCGCTGATATAATTGAAAAATCGCCGATATAATTAGAGTTGCGGTCGATATAATCGAAAAATCGCTGATATAATGTAGAGTCACGAAAACCAACCATATAATTTCACTTACCGAATCCGAACCGAGACGCAATGTATCGCGAGAAGAGGGTAAACAAAAAAAGCTCGGGCTAATCCCGAGCTTTTCATTATTTCTTTTCGTCTTTCTTAGCGTCAGCTTTTTTCTCTTCGAAAAGATCTTTTAAATCTTTATCGTCAACTTTTACGTCAGCTTTTTTGATTTCTTTCATCATAAGATCGTTCATGAATTCGCCATCTTGTGCTTTCTTCTCAACTAGTTCTTTTTTGATGTCAGCTTTTGATTGCTCGAATGATTTTTCTGGTTCTTTAATGTCTGTAACTTTAATGATGTGGTAACCGAATTGTGTTTTTACAGGTTCGCTTACTTCATCTTTTTTCAGTTTATAAGCAGCATCTTCAAATTCTTTAACCATTTTACCAGGTCCGAAGAATCCTAAGTCTCCACCTTTTTCTTTTGAAGTATCTTCAGAGTATTGTTTCGCTAACTCTTCGAAAGATTTACCTTGTCCAAGTTCTTCTTTAACTTTTTTCGCAGTTGCTTCATCTTTTACAAGAATGTGGCTTGCTTTAATTTCAGGCTTGTAGTTATCTTTTAATTCTTTATCAGTGATTGTTTTCTCAATAGCTTTTTCTTGAGCTAATGAAGCACGCACACCAGTTTTTAAAGTTTCTTCTTTAATACCTTGTTGTTTTAATAGTGTATCGAATTGATCACCGTATTGTTTTTTCATTTCATCGAACTTTTTGTCTACTTCTTTGTCTTCAACTTTGTAGTTTTTAATAAGTACTTTTTCCATAACCATGTTGTTTAGTACTTGTTTACCAGCTTGTGTTTTCATTTGATTGTAGAATTCTTCTTTTGTAATGTCACCAGCTTTAGATGTAACGATTTTGTCTGATGATGATCCTGTTCCACATGC
The DNA here is from genome assembly GCF_058792175.1 of Bacillus sp. EB106-02-03-XG38. NCBI lineage: Bacteria > Bacillati > Bacillota > Bacilli > Caryophanales > Bacillaceae > Bacillus > Bacillus sp. EB106-02-03-XG38. Next base: position 659,927 of record NZ_JBYTED010000002.1, on the reverse strand, counting down.
TGATAATGCGATTACACTTGTTGCGGCTAAGGCAAGCATAGCTTTCTTCATTCGATAAACACTCCTACTATTATGTATTTTTAATTTATCCTACCCAATGAATTTTAGTTCATAAGAGCCCGATTAAGTCTCACTGATACTTTTGCTTTGTATATTGGTAAAGCACGCTTAACAGGGCTTACCGAGGCTTTAGGATAAAGTTAAGATGCGTGTCATTTATTTCATAGTATAAGCAATATGTACAAAATTTAATATATCATATTTCGACTCGATTTCATATTGATAAAGAAAAATTAACCAGTGCGTGTCAGATTTTGCAGGTGTTACATATTGGGCATATGCCGCATATACAGAAAAGAGGAGGGGATGGGGATGAATTCTCAACTTATTTTATTACTTGTACTGTTTATTTTATTGGTTATAGTAGGTATAATTTGCTTATAGAGGAAAAAAGTGAGGAAGGGGCTTCCTTCCTCACTTTCCATGAAATATAATTTCTATATAACTAGAAATTAATAAAATTGTTATACATACATTAATAACCCGAAAGACACCGGGTTGGCGGCTCGCAGCTATTTGTTTTCGTTCACACAGTGTATGTGTCATGAAATTCGTGTAAAATATAACAAGAAGTGCGAATGCGACAAAAACAACTGTTATAAGTGTCATGAGGCGAGACCTCCTTTTGGCTAAAATACATATACTTTATATATTGTATCATACGATATTTTGTTCGTGTTATAAAATTCAGAAATAGAAGACTTTGTGTTAGAAAGAGAGGGAGAAAATGGACGTTGTTAGAAGATTAGAACAAGCTGAATACTACGTAGACCTACTATTTAAAATGATTGATGAAGAAAAGTGTCCATTTTATTCTTTAATCATAAAGAAAAAAGCTCGCAAAAAAGATATTGAACGTATACTACATCTTTGTGAAAAACTGAACGAGCAATATGTAGTGGAGAAGGCAGAAGGGCTTCTTCTGTTCGATGCGCTGTTAGATCAATTCGAAAAAGCGCTTCCACATCAGCTCGAAGTACACGAAACTGCGGAAGCGCTAGCAAAACAAGGTTTATTTAAGCCGCTTATGAATGAATTCTTAAGCATGATTGCGAAAAAATAAATAGATTACTTCTTAACTAACTTCTGATCGGATTCCGTAAAGTTCTCCTCAATATTCTCTAATGATTTCTCAAAAATATCGATGAAGTCTTGTCCGTAAATGTTGCGCAAGATAGCGATAAGTTCGATGTTTTCTGGGAACTTACCGTAGAAATTACGAAGTGCAAGAGCCCCATTAAATACAGAATTATTTTCAGGATCATACTCCTCCATTAAGCGAAGTAGTAATTCTTCCCCTTTGTCTGTAATCTCAATGTACGTATTTCGTTTGTCATCTTCTTTTTTCGAGAATACAAGATAGCCGCGTTCTTCCAGCTTTTTCGAGAAGTTAAACGCCGTTGATACGTGCATAACTCCAAACTTAGCAATCTCAGAAATAGAAGCCCCTTTTAAATGATAAGCGATTGACAGAATATGATGCTCATTAATGTTTAAATCGTAAGGCTTAATCCACTGTTGCCAATCTTTCTCTACACATTTCCATAACGCTTTCGATAATTGAGCAATGCGTTGGCTGAAAATCATCGCTTCTTTTACCGAGTAATCTTTTTCTCCACTTTTCATTTACTCACCCACTTTAACATTCTTTTTCATTACTATCTATTATGCCAGTAAAATAAAAATTAATAAAGTCTTTTTGTGAGAATTGTGAAAATTTTTTGGAAAAATGACATTCTATACAAATCATGCATAACTATGGAAGCGTTTTATGAGTCGCGAAGACATGCGTTGTCCATACATGTTAAGTGATAACATATATTGTAAATGCATAAAAACACGGCATATCTGTGTGATATGCCGTGTTAAGGTCAATTTATATAAAAAATATTTGTTATATGCAAAAAACTAAGCAGGAATTTGTTTACGCTTTTTCTGGAACAGCTTCTTGTAGTTTCTCAATTGATTTTTGAATATCCAAAATCTCTTGTTCAATATGTCGTTTGTTTTGAGAAATGTCTTGCTTCCAGTTCGAAATCGTATCGTGCATATCGTCTTTTAATTCTTGAAACACTTCTTTACCTTCTGAAGCAGTTTCAACGATTTGGCGTTTTAATAATTTTGTATCAGCTGTAATATCAGCTAAAGTCTTTTTAATATCATTTCCTTTTTCTTTTAACTTGCCGCGCATAGCTTTACCAGAAGAAGGAGTAGAGAAAAGAACGGCTAGTCCAGCAACTGCTCCGCCGCAAATGACACCTGTAATAAAGGATTTAGCTTTTGACATAAAAGGAGACCTCCTTATTTTTTGTTCGTATTCATGATGTGAAAAAATATGCATATCTTTAAGACAAGGGAAAGAATAGTACCCATTCCCTGGCATCTTGAGTGAAGAAACAAGCCGTGCAATATGTAATCACTTTAGGAAAGTGGCTTGTTATGTATTACTTCTTATTATAGTGTCACTATTTCACACTATTTGCAATTGTACTTGCGATGTTTTGTAAATTTTCCATTGTGTATTCATTTTGATGTGATTTCCAAACAGCACCGAAACCATCGTTTTCACCGTAGCGTGGAATTAAATGAAGGTGGAAGTGGAACACAGTTTGTCCAGCTTTTTCACCGTTATTGTTAAGTAGGTTAAAGCCAACTGGATTAAACTCTGCTTTAATCGCATTTGCGATTTTCGGAACGACAGAAAAAATGTGTGATGCGATTTCTGGCGTTAAAGCAAAAATGTCTTGTTTGTGAACTTTTGGAATAACAAGGGTATGTCCTTTTGTTACTTGACTAATATCTAAAAATGCAAGCACATGTTCATCTTCGTATACTTTTGAGCAAGGGATTTGCCCGTCAATAATTTTACAAAAAATACAATTGTCCGCTGTATGATTCATTGATCTCATCCTTTCAAGTAGCCTTAGCCGTATTTTACCATAATTACATAAGAGAACAAACACGAAAAACAGGAAGCTGACTCAGCTTCCTGTTTTCTGAAGAGGGATTGAAAAAGCATTATCGTAATTTACGTTTCGCAGACACCTCATTTATTTAAGAAATGCACGGTAAATCGGCTAAAGTTTCTGCCGTAGACACCCCATTTTCATGTGAAATGAATTGCAATCTTTATAAAGGGAAATTGTTTATTTTTTAAAACAGTATATGCTCTTTCGGAGACACCCCGTTTCTAAAATGAAACAAATGATCTGGTTATGTGTAAATTTCTTTGTCCAACATGGACACCCCATTTCATGATGACTTCACTATGTTGTTGTACTCATCAATTGGTGGTTGCTTTTTCAATGTGTTCCTTCTTCCTTAATTATGATGTCCGCTTTCGTAAAAATATATGCTAACAAATTTAAATTTTTTTTGAGGGCATCGATACTATGTAGTATAGCGCTATTTTTGGTAAGATGAATATAGAATGAATACTAATGAAGAAAGTGGTGTCGTATGAGCGAGTTATTGCGTGTAGAAAATGTTACTGGAGGATATACGAAACGACCTGTACTGAAAGATGTTTCGTTCTCTGTTAATAAAGGTGAACTTGTCGGCTTAATCGGTTTAAATGGAGCGGGTAAAAGTACGACGATTAAACATATTATCGGTTTAATGGAACCGAAAAAAGGAACTGTCACAATTAATGGGAAAACAATTCGTGACGATATGACAGCGTACCGTTCTAGTTTTTCGTTCATCCCAGAAACACCAGTATTATATGATGAGCTAACGCTAGAAGAACATTTGAAGTTAACAGCGATGGCGTACGGTGTCGATGAAAAACAATATGAAGAACGTGTAGGACAACTATTACAAGAATTTCGCATGAAAAATCGTTTGAAATGGTTTCCGTCTCATTTCTCAAAAGGGATGAAACAAAAAGTAATGATTATGAGTGCGTTTTTAGTGGAGCCATCTCTTTACATTGTGGACGAACCTTTCGTTGGGCTTGATCCGTTAGCAATTCAATCACTCCTTCAAATGATGGATCAAATGAAAAAGAGCGGCGCGGGCATTTTAATGAGTACACATATTTTAGCGACAGCAGAGCGTTATTGTGATTCATTCATTATTCTGCATCAAGGTGAAGTGAGAGCGAAGGGGACATTATCTGAATTGCAATCACAGTTTAATATGCCAGGTGCAACGTTAGATGATATTTATATTGCATTAACGAAGGAAGAAGATTATGAATAGCACAGCATTATGGAAAGAAAGATTTCGTCACTTTCTAAAAGAAGTTCGTACATATAGTAAATACGTATTTAATGATCATTTGAAATTTATTTTCGTATTCATCATCGGCGCAGGAGCGTATTATTATCAGCAATGGTTACAAACGTTAACACCTTCGTTTCCGGCGGCGCTCGTTATGGCAGTGTTGCTTGGACTCATATTAACGGCTGGGTCAATCCAAACGTTATTAAAAGAAGCGGATCTCGTTTACTTACTACCAGTTGAACAAAAGTTAAAGCCTTACTTCACAAAGGCATTTCTCTTTACGTTTATGATTCAGTTATACATAATCGCAATCGTAGCGGCAGCGCTTGCCCCGTTATACTTCCAGCAAATGAAGCAAACAGGAGCGGCCTACATATGGATTGTACTCGCGTTTGTCATTGTAAAAGCGTGGAACTTATTCGTAGCATGGGAAAAGTCATTTTTAACAGATCAAAATATACAAAGAGCGGATTGGTTCATTCGTTTTATTTTAAACGGCTTATTTGTTTATTTCCTTGTAGAGCGTACTTCCGTTATGTTTATTGGCGGAATCGTCCTTCTCATGGTGTTATACCTTGTAGTATTGCATCAAATGGTGAAGGGAAAGCCGCTAAACTGGGAGTATTTAATTTCTGAAGAGGGTAAGAAGATGATGCTGCTGTATCGCATCGCGAATATGTTCGTTGATGTACCAGCATTAAAAGAAAGAGTAGCACGGAGAAAATGGCTCGATTTCATTCTTTCGATGATTGGTGAAAAGCGTACATATTTATACTTATATACGAGAACGTTTTTACGATCTGGTAACTATTTCGGTTTATATGTGCGTCTGCTTGCACTTGGCGGAGTTATTCTTTACTTCATTCCGTTTTTATATGGTCGATTTATCGTAAGCCTGATTTTCCTATACTTGATTGGTTATCAGCTATTAACTTTATGGAAGCATCACCGCATGAAGATTTGGCTTGATTTGTATCCGGTCGGGGGAGAAGAGAAGAAGAAAGATTTTCTTACTTTATTAAATGCAATTCTTCTTACTGGCAGCGTTGTATTTACAGTTATATTTGCCCTTGCGACGAAAGATTTCATGATGACGGGAATTTTATTAGTCGTAAGCATAATATTTAGTATCGGTTTCGTTTATCAATACGGGGCGAAACGTATTGAGCGTTTAAATTGAAGGGAATGAACCTATGATTACATACGAAGAGAAGGTTATAAAAGAATTGGAGCAGTGGAAAGCTACATTTATGAAAGATTCTTCTATGATGACACGGTTCTCAAAGAAAGTGCAGACGAAAGTACAGCAGCTTATTCCGGCGAAAGTGCAAAAAGTATTAACAGAAACGATTCGGATGATGGTGCAAACGATTAGTGCCGGATCAAACTTCATAAAGCCGAAATTAAAAGAGACGAACTGGTCATTGCAAAGAAGAGACGACGAAGTACGTAAAAAAATGGATGAGTACAAAAAAATAGCAGCGGCAGAAGGAGCAGGGACGGGAGCTGGCGGTATTCTCCTTGGCCTTGCTGACTTTCCGCTTTTACTCGGCATTAAAATTAAATTTTTATTCGATGCAGCAACGTTGTACGGATTTGATACGAGCGATAAAGAAGAGCGCCTTTTTATCCTTCACGTTTTCCAGCTCGCCTTTTCAAGTGACGACCACCGAAAAGAAATATGGAAAACAATCGAAACGTGGGATACAGAAGAAGAAAATCATATGGACTGGGAAAAGTTCCAAACAGAGTACCGCGACTATATCGATTTAGCGAAAATGCTTCAGCTCGTACCAATAATCGGTGCCCCGGTCGGCGCGTATGCGAACTATCAATTACTGCAAAGACTTGGGGAAGTAACGATGAATTGTTATCGTATGCGATTGTTGAATAGGGATTAAAAAGAAAGCATCCTAAATTTTGATTTAGGATGCTTTTTATTTCTTATAAGGGGCACTCCTGAATGAAAGAAGTAAACTAAAATAGTTATGTTGAAGTGAAACTGTTAGATTTAGTTTTTTAAATCAAAACCTTCAGATGTGGAAATGGAACCGATGTGATAATCATTAGCGTATTCAACAGCTGCCGAGAATGTTTTATTTTTATCATCTTTCACATGTCCTGAAATCCAAACACTTTGAAAGTCCTTTGGGGCAAATTTATGTTTAGTAATCACTACATCTAGATTTTCTTTTTCTTTAAAATATTGAATTGTAGTTTCTGTTGCTTTATTAACGATTTGTTGTTCCTCATTCTTTTGATCTATAGTACATCTTACTAAAAGGATAAATGTAAAAATAAAGAATAATCTTATACCGTATTTTTTCATGAATAATCCCTCCATAAATGTTGCGTTATATTTCTCTTTACTAAATTTTATATTCACAGAACATTGTGTGGTGGGGTATAAAGAAAAGGCTCTTTAAAAGAGTGCCTTTTCTTTATTATTTTAAATGAAAATTTTCACTTGTAGAGATAGAACCTATTGTATATTCATCTCCACCGTATTCTATTGTAATATTAAATGTTTTGCTTTCATCATTTTTTATATAGCCGGAGATAAAGATACCTTGTAAATCACTTGGACCAAATCTATAATCAGTGATTACTACATCTAAGTCTTGTTTTTCTTTGAAGTATTGGATTGTCCTTTCTTGTGCCTTTTCAACTATTTGTTGTTCCTCATTTTTTTTATCTATCGTACATCCCCCTAAAATACTTAAAATAAATGTAAAGAATAGAAAAAAACTAATTTTTTTGATTGTAATATCCATATTTATCCTTCATAAATGTTATCTTAATTATAAGAATATATCAAATGTTGTAGGAGGGAAATGTTTTGAGTAATAAAAATGAAGTTTTAGATTCTACTTTCTATCAATTAGCAGACACTGCGTATAAATCTGATAAAGATATTGATGAAGAAGTTGTTATTACCAATAAAGATGGTCGAAGTTTACAAACATGGGAAAAGGGAGAAACATTCCACGACAAACAAACCGGAATGGATGCAGTAGTCTTTGAACGAGATGTCGATGGGAAAAAGCAAGTTATGGTAGCTTTCCGAGGTACAGAAGATGCCAAAATTATAGAGAAAAACTCTTTAGGCATTCCGATGAAGCCAGGGGAAGGCATGAAGGATTTAAAAACGGATACCAATCATTTTGTTAAGAAAAATCTCATATGCTAAAATATTTTACGTAAAAAAGACACCATAAAGTGTCTTTGATAGACTTGATAATCAAGCCCTATATATTATATTAACCTTAAATATTATTAAATTTTTTTAGATTTACTATTAATAATTTAATTTAAAGTTTTCAGAACGAGATATAGAACCGACCCTATATTCCCCATCACCAAATTCTACATCTACTGAGAATTCTTTACTTTTATCATCCTTAACATAACCATCTATAAATACAGTTTGAAAATCATTTGGAGGAAAGCTATGACCTGTAATTACTACATCTAAATTATGTTTTTCTTTAAAATATTGAATGGTTGTTTCTTCTGCTCTATTAACGATTTGTTTTTCCTCATTTTTTTTATCCATACTACACCCTCCTATAAACATTAATATAAAGACCATCATTAATCCTAAATAATATTTTTTCAATCAATAAGCCTCCTTGAATGTTATCATATATTTAGGATATCTTAAAATTCTTGGGAGGGGAAATGTTTTGAGTGAAAATGATCAAGTATTAGACTTAAGTTATTATCAATTAGCAAAAGGGGCTTATCGTAATGATAAGCAATTAAAAAAAGAATTTGATGTTAAAGATACTCATGATAATATTGTCCAAACATGGAAAGTAGGAGAAACATTCCACGACAAACGAACCGGAATGGACGCAGTAGTCTTTGAACGAGATGTGGATGGGAAAAAGCAAGTTATGGTATCTTTCCGAGGAACAGAAGGGGATAAAATTATAGAGAAAAACTCTTTAGGCATTCCGATGAAGCCAGGGGAAGGTATGAAGGATTTAAAAACGGATACCAATCATTTTGTATTACGAGAAGGTGTTCATGAACCAGCAGCACCTCCTGTAGCAGGGACTGAGAATGAAGGTTCAAAGAAATATTGGAATGAAGAGAATCAGCGCTGGGAAACACATAATCAATTCGAACAAGCTGAAAGGGTCATGAAACAAGTAACGGATACATACAAGGACAGGGATGATGTAGAGATATATACTACGGGTCATTCGTTAGGGGGGGCTTTAGCGGAATATGCAGCGGCATCTAATGACAATGTAAGATGTATGTCATGGAATGCGCCGAGTGCAAAACATTTGTTACCACCTGATTTACAAGAAAGAGCAAATAATGGTGAGTTTAATAATAGAATTGTAAGTGTTGTTCACGGAAATGATTCAATTGGCTATGGACCATTTGGTGCATATGAAAGTCATATAGGCTCTACTTATGCGGTAACACCACCAATTTCAAAAGAAGAGATGTCAAAGCTATCATTACAGCAAAAGCTTGGGATGGAGGTTACTCGATTTTTAAATTCGATAAGTGGCCCTGGTTATCATTATCAAACAGATCAAAACTTCCGGTTTGGAGAGAATGGGTCTTTATCCAATAAATACTTGTTAAATGTAGACACGAATGAAAGAGTTTATGATTCACCAGGCGCGTTATTAGGCGGGGGAGAAATTCGTGTAGTGGTAGAGAATTTAGAACAAGCCGTAAGAGATATGAAGAGAAACGCGCAAGAATTTCAAGATAGAGTACCGAGGTTAATTTCTAATATGATGACATTATTAGAAACGGCTGAAAGTAGAAGGGTAGAAGCTAAAGTAAATAATATACGTGCACACGTAGAGCATTTAAGTTTTTGGTACATACGAACAGCGACGGAAATTTCAGATTTTATTGAGAAGAAAGCCGATGATTATAAGAAGACGGATCAACAATATTAAGGGAGAAGATTAGGATGCCGAGAATTTACTTAAATGAAGAAGCATTGAACCAAGCTTTACAACAATTTGACCATATGATTCAAGACTTAAATCATAATAAAAGAGTTGTAAGTAATGTACATAATTTACTTCTTTCAAGCTGGTCGCAACTTGGAGTGGGGAAGAAGGCCATTAGCGATTTAGAATCTTTTAAAAAAGATATCGAAAGAAGGATGGAAGAATTAGAGTCTGATAAAAGAGAGTTAAAGGGTGCGATTGATTTATTAAAAGCGTTAGATCAAAGTTATGATTACATGGGGCCTAAATATTAAATTACAAGAAGCACTCACAAAGGTGCTTTTTGTAGTTTAACTGGATTCAAGATTATTGTAGTCATTATTAAGGAATATGATTCTAAATCCGTAATGTAGATTGAAAAAGTAATATACAGTTTTGAATCAAACTTGCAAACGATGATTTTTTATTTTACAATTTACTTACCGACCGGTAAGTAAAAATAAGTGAGGTACAGTATGACAAAGAATTTACAAACATCGCAAAACATTGTCGAGGCATCATTTAAACTCATGGCAGAGCACGGCATCGAGAAGATGAGCCTTTCCATGATTGCGAAAGAGGTAGGTATTTCAAAACCGGCTATTTATTATCATTTTTCTTCTAAAGAAGCGTTAGTTGATTTTTTATTTGAAGAAATTTTTTCTGGGTATCATTTCGTGAGTTATTTCGATAAAGAACAATATACGAAAGAAAACTTTGCAGAAAAGTTAATTTCAGATGGTTTACATATGCTTTCTGAGTATGAAGGACAAGAAGGAATATTACGCGTTATAAATGAATTCATCGTAACTGCATCGCGAAATGAAAAGTATCAGAAACGCTTATTTGAAATACAAGAAGATTTCTTAAATGGTTTCCACGATTTATTGAAGAAAGGTGTAGAACTTGACGTTGTGTCACAGCAGGCAACGGAAGAAAATGCTCATACGTTAGCGCTCGTAATCGATAATATGAGTAATTACATGCTCATGGGATTCCAGTTAAAGTATAAAGAAATTTGGATTCGAAATGTGAAAAACGTTATGAAGGAGGAATAGAAGTGAAAATGCAAAAAAACTGGTGGCTCGGTTTTCTTGGATTCATTGGGATTTATAAAATACCTGGTATGATTGAAGCTTTTCAAACGGATGGAAGTTGGATGAAGTTAATTGGCTTCATTTGGCTACTTTGGTTCGGATATTTTATTCCTGAGAAGAAAGAAGATTAAATTTCAATTTTATGTAAAGTTATGTAAAATATAGATTAAGAGTATTCGTATATTAGATTACTAGATTTGGAGTGGTTACATGGATCCATTGAAAAATGAAATCCACCCTGACATGGTCAAGGTGTGGAAAGTTCGTGCTGTAATCGAAGAAGGGATTGGTATTCTCGTCATGTTAGCTTACCTATTCCTCATGATAAAGTTTGATTGGTGGGCGTGGATTTTATATGTGATGATTGGGCTAACAGTTGCGTTCGCACCATTTTCGTACTTTTTATTCCCGAAACTACGTCAACGTTATTACAGTTATCAACTAAATGAAGAAGAACTTGAAATTCAGCACGGTCTTTTCGTCGTAAAGCGCGTATTAGTACCGATGATTCGCGTGCAGCACGTGACGATTGAACAAGGACCGATTATGAGAAAATATGGTTTAGCAGAATTGCACATTTCAACAGCGGCAACTTCTCACAGCATCCCAGGCTTAACGATGTATGAAGCAGAAATGTTGAAAACAAAAATCGCAGAATTAGCGAAAGTGAGTGATGAGGATGTATAAGAGGCAGCATCCGATCACGATGTTATTAGAATTAAAAATAACAGACTTTATACCACTCATTATTTTCATGTTTAGTTTAAACGGAAAGTTCCCGTTTTGGTATTTAATTCCCGCTGCATTCGGTTTACTCACCGTCTTTTCAGCGTTTGAAAAATGGTATTACACAACATACTGGGTTGAAAATAACGTATTACATGTGAAACAAGGGCTCTTTGTGAAGAAGGAGAGCTACTTAAATAAAGAACGTGTGCAAACAATTAATACAAGTTCTAACGTGTTATATCAAATGCTGGGCTTAAAGAAAATTCAAATCGAAACAGCTGGCGGTGGCGATGATGCAGAAGTTAGCTTAGCTGGTATTACAGTAGAAGAAGCAACAGAGCTTATTGCAATGCTAAATGAGCCAACTCCAGAAGTGAAAGTAGAAGAAACATTAGACGAAGCAACGGAAAATGCAGTAGAAAAAGAAATCGTAACAGAGGAAAAACAAGCGACAGAATATAAATTAACTTGGAAAGAAATTTTACTAGCCTCTGTTACATCTGGTCAGTTTGGACTGTTATTCTCATTAATCTTTTTCGTGTACCACCAAGTAGATGAGTACATTCCGAAATGGATAGAGAATGGCGTCAAGTCGTATGTAATGGAACATGATATATATGGCTTGATTTTCATGGTAGCCATTTTGATTGTCCTTTCGTGGATTATATCGACAATCGGTTATGCGCTAAAACATGGAGATTTCACGGTGAATCGAAGGAATGACGAAGTCCGCATTTCGCAAGGATTACTTGAGAAAAAAGAACTCGTCCTAAAATTGCACCGTATTCAAGGTATTACGATAAAAGAAAGTATGTTACGTCAGCCATTCGGTTATTGCGTTGTACAAGTAGAGGTGATTCAAAGTAAAGGACTGGGTGACGAGAAAGAAAAAGTTACACTGCACCCAATCATTCGAAAAGATCGCGTACAACAGTTACTCGCACATTTACAATTACCATACGAACTGAATACAAACATTATTTCATTACCAAAAGCAGCATTACGCCGCTATCTCATTGATAGTTTCATCTTTTTCGCTATGCTAGCAATCCCGCTTATTGGAATAAGTATATACTTTGAAAAGCACTTCATCATGTGGGCATTAATTCCGCTAGCGATTCTCATCTTTACACTTGGATACGCAACGTTTAAAACAAATGGTTACAGTGTAAACGGAGAACAAATTACACTTGTATATCGCAGCGTCGGCAAATATACAGGGCTTGTTAGAAGAAGGCACGTCCAATCAATGGAAAAGACACAATCCTATTTCCAGCGCCGTGCAAATCTATGTACGTATAAGTTCTCTAACGCATCATCGAATTATAAATTAGAGCATACGAGAGTAGAAGATGCGGATAGAATGCAGGATTGGTATAAGAAGGAATTAAGTGAGGATTAAATAGAATGGCTCGTCTTTTGCGGAAGACGGGCTATTTTTTTATCACGCATTAACGGGCAGTAAGATCCCCGCCTCAAAATTCAGCAAAAGCAAAGAAGTTAGGTGAGGGTCTTACTGCTCATTAAAGCGGGATAAAAGGTTATGATTAACATTTGTGTGATCTGTCAGTATGATAGTTTTTGTGAATTGAAAACTATAGTTTCTAGAGATGCGAATGGATGTTTTGAATGAATTTAAAGCTGATGGAACAAAATAAAACCAATCGAGCAAAAAAGCTTGCAAAACTAAAAAGATGGATGTATATTAATTGACGTATCAATTATTGATATGTCAATTAATTTGATATGAGTCAATCTTAATGGGAATTGCTCGCATTGCTTTATCACGTTAAGTAGCTTGAAACCAATGGAAACGAAGCCTATAGAAGAAATATATTCAAAGGTTGTTAAGCTAAGATACATGCTGCAAAAGGTAAAAAACAAAAAAAGAAAAAGTAATACATTTATATTTTGAACAGCTTCTAGTCCAAGAAACTTGCAAAACTATTTTGATTGATGCCGGACTTGTCTTCATGTGGTTAAAGTGGATGGCGCGTGTCCATGGATATGATATCAAACCAATAGTGGGGTATGACAAGGGAAATCTAGCTGTAACCTTTAGAGTAGAAAAAGAGTGCTATGTGTCAATTCTATCTGTCGGTAAAGAAGACGACAGATAGAATTGCACAATGGAAATGGTATAAAACTCATATTAGGGAGTAGAGGAGGCAGAATGGTGTGGAAATAATCGCAGCTATTTTAGTCGGGATCGTAGCATTAGAACATTTATTTATCATGATCCTCGAAATGTTTTTTATTAATTCAAAAGTGGCAAAACGTGCTTTTAAATTACCGAAGCATTTAGAAGGAGATCGAAACGTAGCCATAATGTTTGCAAACCAAGGTTTATATAATGGATTTTTAGCCTTTGGTCTCATTTGGGGGCTTATACTGGGCCTCAATCCAATTGGCTATATGGTTCAATTATTTTTTGTAATTTGTGTGGTTATAGCAGCTCTTTTCGGCGGTTTCACATCCAATAAATCAATTATTGTGAAACAAGGACTTCCAGCTATATTAGCGCTGATTGCCCTTTTAACTGTGATATAGAACCAAAGCGTTTTAATAAAAGAACTCATTTTTGAAAAATACGCTATTCTTTCTGTAGGCTTATAGGAAAGAATAGCGTATTTTTTCATTTTTATATCCTTCAACTTAAGAAATTTATAACATCCGAAAATAATAACTTTTTACTTTTTCATTTAGAAATGTAAATTCCCTCTTTTTTAGGCGTAATTGTTATGAAAATACGTATTACATTAAGGATTTGAACCGGATTAACGTTTTAAAAGATAGAAGGTGGGGAAAATAATGTAAAAGAACTATTGTATATTAAAAAATATTATGTTACATTTGTGTTACAGTAAAGTTACAAACGGTAACTTATATTACGTTTTGTTTTCTTTTGTTTTTATTTGTGTTACGAAAATATGTAAAGCTAAAAAAATAGCAACTTAAAAATAGTTTTTCCATGTGTATAAGAGTGTGTGTAGTAAAGAGCCTGGTGAGAGCTTTACGCACATTATTAAAATTCCTTTCTGTCTTAAAAGAAGAAAACCAACTACCAACTATTTAGGAGTTTTAAGTAATGATAGTAAATGAAATGTACTTCCTTTCCCACACACAAAGTACATCTTTACTTTCAGTCTAATTACTACACAGATTTTTATACATATACTGTTTTTGTTTTAGGAACACATAGGGGGAGAAAAATGAGGAAGTTATTAACGGGAATTGGAATTACTTTTTTCATGTTAGCTGGATGTAATAATGGAGATTTTGAAAAAGAAATAGATGCAGGGAAGACCGCGTTAACGAATAGAGAATATAAAAATGCTTTATCATCATTTGAACGAGCGTTGGATGAGAAAAAAGATGATTCAGGTGCAATGGGGCTTGTAGAACAAACGAAAATAATGATTGAAGCAGTGAAGTTAAAAGAAGAAACAAAGATAGAAGAATCAATTAAGTCATTTGAAAAAGTAGAGAATATGAAGGATGGAAATACTACTCTTATAAAGCAGGCCAAGGAAGAACGCACAGCATTACTAGCCATCTTAGAACAAAAAAAGAAGTATAATGAGCAGCTGACGAAAAGTGAAGAGTTAATAAGTAAGAAAAATTATGCAGAAGCGAAAGAGATCTTAAATAAGCTAGTTGCAGAAACAAAAGATAACAAGAATCTTGAAGAATATAATAAAAAAGCGGTAGGATTAGTTACTAAAATGAATGAAGCAGCGAAGGCACAAAAAACAAATGTAGTAACGAATCAAAAGGTAGAGGCGGAAAAGACTCAAAAAATTGAGGCAGAAAAAAATCAAAAGGTAGTAGCAGAAAAGAACGAAAAAACTGAGACAGAAAAGAACCAAAAAGTAGAAACAGGAAAGAATCAAAATGCATTTACTTTTGAGAAAGCAAAAGAATATATCAAAAATGAATATAAAGAAGACTATGATTACACGCTAGAGAATACGCAAGTAGAGAATGGAAAGAAATATTATCAAATAAGAGTGCATACGACATATAAAATAGAAGGTGCAGGTGGACCAGGATTTACTGGTGTATTTAAAGTATTCGAAGATGGTACAATCGTTGAAGTGCACTAAATTGATGGAAAAGGTATCCTCAAAGTATATGAGGGTACCTTTTTTAGCATAAAAAAAGGCATCTAGCAAAAGTACTAGATGCAAATAAAAACACAAGGGAAGACAAAATTCTTCCCGTTTCCCGTAAGTAATTATATCAAAAAATTTATAAAAAACTAGCTTTATTTTTTATATAACTGATGTGTAAAGCTATGAAATGATAAGATTACACTGTTTTTACAGTGTTTTATTGAAAAAAGGAGCTACATATATGATTAATTTTAAACCAGAAAATTTAAACCAACTATTAAAAGTGATGCTAATTAGTGCGAATAAGTCGTATGATGCGATTAAAGATTATGAATTTACGGGGGAAGAAGTAGTATTCCGTGTAGACTTCGAATATATTGACGTTTCTTTAATGATTGTAGATATGTTAGGAAGATCAGCTTCTAAATTCACCATTTTGCCATATGCCCGTCCGAATACAAATGAAATAGATTACATTCAGTTTCAAGTGTATGCGATTCATGAAGGGAATTTTAAAGAAATGATGGATACGATGTGAAAAACTATAATTTTACAAATATGTATATACCAACTAATATATAATTAATACATTCATATAATTGGAGTGATGAGATGCAGCCGTTAGAAAGGGAAATTCATTCTAATATGCTGAAAGTGTGGAGGATTCACGCTTTAATTGGGGCGGCAGTTATATTAGCAGTCGTAATTGCATATTTCTTTTTTATGATCAATTTTAATTGGTGGGGCTGGTTGTTTGGCTTGTTAGTAACAGGCGCTATTACATTTATCCCGCTTGATTATTTTGTGTTTCCAAATTTACGTCAACGCTATTATAGTTACAGATTAAATGAAGAAGAGATTGAGATACAAAAGGGAATGTTCGTTGTGAAACGCGTACTTATTCCGATGATGCGCGTGCAGCACGTAACGATTGAGCAGGGCCCGATTATGAGAAAGTATAATTTAGCAGAATTACATATTTCAACAGCGGCAACTTCTCATAGTATTCCAGGCTTAACGAAAGAAGAAGCAGAGCAGCTGAAAAGACAAATTGGAGAACTTGCGAAAGTGAGTGATGAGGATGTATAAGAGGCAACATCCAATCACGATTTTATTAGGTATTCGGATTTCGAGTTTATTTCCACTTATTATCCTTGTTATGTTTAAACCTGAAGAACAGGTGAAACCTTGGTATGTCTTTTATCTTTTCATCTTGTTTATTATATTTATTATGGCTATTTTCTCAGCTATAAAATGGTATTTCAAAGTGTACTGGGTTGAAAATAATATTGTACATATAAAGCACGGTGTGTTCGTTAAGAAGGAAAGTTACTTAAATAAAGACCGTGTGCAAAATATTAGTACGTCTTCTAACATCATTTATCAAGTGCTTGGATTGACGAAGTTAAACATAGAAGTAGCTGGCGGCGGTACTGAACCGGAAGTGATGTTAGCTGGCATTAGAGAAAGTGAAGCGAAGGAACTGATTTCTTTATTACATAAAGAGAGAAGCATTGTGACTGAAGAGGCGCCTGCGGTAGAAGAAAGTGAGACGGTGTATCAGTTAACAGCGAAAGAAATTTTATTAGCATCCATTACATCTGGTAGATTTGGCTTAGTGTTTTCTGGCTTACTTCTTATTTACACAGAGTTTAATCAATTTCTACCAGAATGGCTTATCAATAAAGTAGAAGCATATGTAATGGATAACGGTGTATATGAATTAATCGTTATGGCCGCGATTTTAATGGCGGTCTCGTGGGTCATTTCAACAGCTGGTTATGCGTTAAAATATGCGAACTTTAAAATAGAGCGAAACGGAAATGAAGTTCGCATCGTACAAGGGTTATTTGATAAGAAAGAGTTCGTTTTAAAATTACACCGCATTCAAGCGATTACTGTGAAAGAAGGAATTCTCCGCCAGCCTTTCGGTTATTGCTCTGTTGAAGTAGAAGTTATTCAAAGTATAGAAGCAGCTGGAAATGAAGTGATGTTACATCCTTTTATGAAAAAGAAAGATGTCCAGCAGTTACTTACATACTTGCAGTTGCCATATGAAACGGAAGAGGAAATCGTTCATTTACCGAAAGCTGCATTACGCCGTTACGTAATAATGGGCTGGATTACAAGTGCGGTGCTTGCTGTGCCCATTGCCGGCGCGAGTATATATTTTAAGCAAAATATGGCGTTATTCACTCTTATACCACTATTTATCATATTTACGTTACTGGCATACGCTCGGTATAAAAGTGGTGGATATATGATACGAGACAATCAGTTAGTCATGGTGCACCGAGGAATCGCGAAATATACGGGGATCATGCGAAGAAGGCATGTTCAAGCAGTAGGATATAGTCAGTCGCATTTTCAAAAGAAAGACGAGCTATGTACAGCTGTCGTATCAGTAGCGGGGCATGTATATAAAGTGAAGCATATGCGAAAAGAAGGCGCGCTTCGTATATATAATTGGTATAAAGAAAAAGGAAACACCGGTGCGTGAGGGTGTTTCCTTTTTTGTGTCGTGATTTGTCGATAAGTCGATATATCTGAAAAATCGCTGATATAATTTGAGTTGCGCCGATATTAATTTCATGTACCGCCAACTCCGGACTACAAAACCTCTAAACTAACACATCAAAAGTAGTCACAAATGACGGACGAGAGAAAATACTCTTCTGCTGTTCCGCATGCGGATGCGCTTGAGCCGGAGCTTGTCCTTCTGCTTGCGTGGGGCGTTTTTTATGAGCGTTTTCGAATGAACGTGATTCTGTCCAGTCTTTAAAGTTTTGCTCCGTTTCCCACATCGTTAAGATGACATATGTATCGTTACTTAATGGGCGTAGAACGCGGATTGCTTGAAATCCTGGTTCGTTTTCAATAAGGCCTGCGCGGTTTTTAAAACGGTTTTCAAATACTGGGCGACCTTCATCTGTTACAGAAATGTTGTTACAAACGATATAGCCAGGTTGTCCTTTAAATTCTCCAACAGCGTCTAGTACGTCATACTGAAGAGAACCTTCTACAGATTCTTCTGTATTTTCTTTATAAAACATATCTTTTTCATTATTTTTTGCAGTGAAATGCGCTTGTTCTAGAGGTGTTTCGTATGAAATAATAGCCTTCATTTTAATGCCCCCTTTAATTATTTGTTTCTATTATATCAACTCTCTTAAAAAACTTCGAAGATTATATACATAAAGATACTTCTTTTTCAAATAATAAATGTACCATCATTTGGAAAGAAGGCCGATGTATGAAGAAAGTAAAGTGGACTTTATTAGGTGGGTTAGCAACGCTATTATTAGCGATTGTACTTTATAAACTTATCGTGTTAGCTGGTGGCTATATGATGGATGAAAAGCAGCTCGTTTTCCACTCTTCATCACGTATCGTTGACCAGAAAGGGAAAGAAATTACGAAATTATACGTAGAAAATAGAGACCTCGTACCAATCGAGCAAATTCCAAAATACGTGCAGCAGGCGTTTGTTGCAGTAGAGGATTCTCGTTTTTATGAGCATCAAGGAATTGATTATCCGTCTATATTCCGTGCTCTTTATAAAGATACGTTAGCTGGAGATAAGGTTGAAGGCGGTAGTACCATTACGCAGCAACTCGCGAAAAACGTCTTTTTAACTCGTGAAAAAACAGTTACGCGCAAGTTGAAGGAAGTCGCAATTTCTCTTCAATTAGAGCAAAAGTATACGAAGCAACAAATTCTTGAAATGTATATGAATCATATTTATTTTGGTCATGGTGCTTACGGTATTCAAGCAGCAGCAAAGTTGTATTTTAATAAAAATGTAGAAGATTTATCAGTAGAAGAGGGCGCAATGCTTGCAGGTCTTCCGAAGTCGCCAAACGGATATTCACCTTATTTCTCCCCAGAGAAAAGTAAGGAGCGTCGTGATCTCGTATTGTCACTTATGCATAAACAAGGTTATTTGACTGCCGAAGATAGTGTACGTTATCAAGGAAAGACGATTGCTTTATATAAAAACTTAGACGAAAATGAGCTCGCATATATGCCGTATGTCGATATGGTCATAGATGAAGCCGCACGTTTATACGGATTGTCTCATCAAGAAGTACTTCGCGGAGGATATACGTTTGTCGTACCGATGGATGAAAAGATTCAAAAGGTAGCATATAACCAGTTTCAAGATGCAAGGAATTTCCCTGGTAAAGAAGAGGGAGCGCAAGGTGCATTTTTATTAATGGATAATCGTACGGGCGGAATTAAAGCGGCAATTGGCGGAAGAAAGTACGTCCCGAGAGGGTTTAATCGAGTTTTTGCAAAAAGACAACCCGGTTCTGTGCTAAAACCACTTATCGTCTATGCGCCAGCACTCGAAACGAAAAAGTATAATCCGTATTCTTTATTAAAGAATGAAAGAACTTCTTTTGAAGGGTATGAACCCCGCAATTACAATCGTCAATATACGAAAGAAATGACGATGTACGATGCAATTTTAGAATCAGCAAACGTACCGGCAGTATCTTTATTAAATGAATTAGGGGTAGAAGAAGGAAAGCAATATTTAGAGAAAGGTAATGTTCATATTGCTGATGCTGGTTTAAGTACAGCGCTTGGCGGATTGAAAAATGGTGTTTCAACATTTGATCTTGTGAAAATGTATCGTGCGTTTTTAGCAAATGGTGATATCATTGAGCCGCACGTTATTGACAAAGTGTTAAATAGACACGGCGCAGTTATTGGAGAATCGCCAAAAGTAGAAACGAACATTTTCTCGAAACAAACGGCTTGGTATATGACGAAAATGCTTGAAGGAGTTGTAAAGGAAGGGACAGCAAAAGCAGGTGTATATAACGGGGCGTTAGCTGGGAAAACAGGCACAACTTCCTTACCAAATGACGATAATGGAGCGAGAGATATGTGGTTTGTTGGTTATACGCCAAATTTAGTAGGGGCTGTTTGGATTGGTTATGACCGTACGGATAAAGAGCATCAGTTACAAGGAGAAAGTGCATCAGCAACGAAATTATTTAAGAAAATTTTAACGAAGGCAAATGTAGAACAGAAAGAGCAGTTTAGGAAGCCAGAAGGTGTGGAAACAATCGGTGCTCCGATTCGTCTGCGCAAAATTGAAGATGTGAAAATGAAATTAGCGTTTAGCCCTTTCGGTTTATTTAAAGCGAAATTAAGCTGGACACCACTTCCTGATGATAGAATTATGTATCGTATTTATAGAGTGGAAAACGGAATTCACACGCATGTAGGTACTGTAAATGGTGCCGGAGAATATGAAGAAAAGTTCGTGAACATCTTTTCAAAACCGAGTTTTTACGTTGTGCCATATAACACACAAACGAATCGCGAAGGAGAAAAGTCAAAAGTAGCTAAACCATAGTTTTTCTCTGTGTTATAATAAGAATGTTGTGAAAATAGTAAGCGTTTTTAAGGATGTTTGTGTCAATTTAATGAACAACGTACATAATATTATGCATTTTGTTTTTACAAGCTGTATAGTAAAAAAAGATAAATATCGAACGTATTCGAAGCATTGGTAAGGAAGGGAGCAAGGGTCTTGGTAAGAACTATAAATGAGACATTTTTAAAAGCATGTAGGGGGGAACGTACTGATTATGTACCAGCATGGTATATGCGTCAAGCAGGTCGTTCGCAGCCGGAATATAGAAAGATAAAAGAAAAGTATTCTTTATTTGAAATTACACACAATCCAGAGTTATGTGCTTACGTAACAAAGTTGCCAGTTGATCAATATAACGTAGACGCAGCAATTCTGTATAAAGATATTATGTCACCACTACCTGCAATTGGTGTGGACGTAGAAATTAAATCAGGTATTGGTCCAGTTATTGATAATCCAATCCGTTCTTTACAAGACGTAGAAAAGCTAGGGGAAATCAATCCAGAAGATGACGTACCGTACATATTAGATACGATTCGTTTATTAACGACAGAAATGTTAGACGTACCGTTAATCGGTTTTTCAGGAGCTCCATTTACATTAGCGAGCTATATGATTGAAGGCGGTCCATCTCGTAATTATCATAATACGAAAGCGTTCATGTATGCAGAGCCGAAAGCTTGGTTCGCTTTAATGGATAAGCTAGCAGATATGGTTATTACATATTTAAAAGCACAAATTAACGCAGGAGCAAAAGCAGTTCAAATTTTCGATTCTTGGGTTGGAACAGTAAATGTAGCAGATTACCGCGTATTTATTAAACCAGCAATGGAGCGTATTTTTGCAGAAGTTCGTACGATGGGTGTTCCAATGATTATGCACGGCGTAGGAGCTGCGCATTTAGTAAATGAATGGCACGACTTACCGCTTGATGTAGTAGGCTTAGATTGGCGCTTACCGATCGAAGAAGCACGCGCACGTGGCGTTCATAAGGCGGTACAAGGTAATATGGACCCTTCATTCTTACTTGCACCATGGTCTGTTATTGAAGAACATGTAAAAGGTATTTTAGATCAAGGGATGAAACAGCCAGGTTATATCTTTAACTTAGGACACGGTGTATTCCCAGAAGTAAATCCAGATACATTAAAACGTTTAACTACATTTATTCATGAATACTCTAAAGGGCAGTTAGCGAAGTAAAGGAGCATTGCTGTATGAAAAAGAAAATTGGTTTGCTTGTAATGGCATACGGGACGCCATATAAAGAAGAAGATATTGAACGTTACTATACACATATTCGTAGAGGAAGAAAGCCAAGTCCTGAAATGCTAGAAGATTTAACAGAGCGTTACCGTGCAATTGGTGGTATTTCTCCTTTAGCTACTATTACATTAGAGCAAGCTAAAAAGTTAGAGAAGCGTTTAAATGAAGTACAAGATGAAGTAGAGTACCGTATGTATCTTGGCTTAAAACATATTGAACCGTTCATTGAAGATGCGGTGAAAGATATGCATAACGACGGTATACAAGATGCAATCGCACTTGTTCTGGCGCCGCACTATTCTACATTTAGCGTGAAATCGTATGTAGGACGAGCACAAGAAGAAGCTGAGAAACTTGGAAACTTAACAATTCACGGCATTGATAGCTGGTATAAAGAACCGAAATTCATCCAGTACTGGGTTGATGCAGTGAAAGGTATATATAACGGTATGTCAGAAGCAGAACGTGAAAAAGCAGTATTAATCGTATCTGCACATAGCTTACCAGAAAAAATTATCGCACTTGGCGATCCATATCCAGATCAATTAAATGAAACAGCTGATTATATTGCAAGAGGTGCTGAAGTAGCAAACTATGCAGTAGGTTGGCAAAGTGCAGGAAACACACCAGATCCTTGGATTGGTCCAGATGTACAAGATTTAACGAGAGAATTAAATGAAAAGTACGGTTATACTTCATTCGTATACGCACCAGTTGGATTTGTTGCGGAACATCTAGAAGTTTTATATGACAATGACTTTGAGTGTAAAGTTGTAACAGATGAAATTGGCGCGAAATATTATCGTCCAGAAATGCCAAATGCATCGGACGCATTTATTGATTGCTTAACAGACGTTGTATTAAAGAAAAAAGAATCTGTAATGTAAGAAGAAAGGGGGAGCCTGCTTGAGGAAAAAAGTTGTAATCATCGGCGGTGGCATCACAGGATTAACAACGATGTATAACTTACAAAAAGATATTCGTGACAAGAACTTGCCGATCGATACATTACTGATAGAAGCATCGGGTAAACTTGGCGGGAAAATTCAAACCGTTCGAAAAGATGGATTTACAATTGAACGAGGACCGAACTCTTTCTTAGCACGAAAAGAAAGTGCAGCTACATTAGCGAAAGAATTAGGTTTTGGCGATGAACTTGTAAATAATAAGGCCGGTCAATCATTTATCCTCGTAAACAATCGGTTACATAAAATGCCGATCGGATCAATGATGGGAATTCCAACGCAAATTACGCCGTTTCTATTTTCCGGGCTATTCTCCCCAATTGGTAAACTAAGAGCTGGTTTTGATCTATTAATGCCAAGATCAAAACCAGTATCTGACCAATCACTCGGGCATTTTTTCAGACATCGCCTCGGCAACGAAGTGGTTGAAAATTTAATCGAACCATTACTATCGGGTATTTATGCAGGGGATATTGATGAAATGAGCTTAATGTCAACATTCCCGCAAATGTATCAAATCGAGCAAAAACATCGCAGTATTTCACTCGGCATGCGTACGCTCGCTCCGAAAGAAGAGACATCTGAACCGAAAAAAGGAATCTTCCAAACAGTGAAAACAGGTTTAGAATCTATCGTAGAATCTCTCGAAATGAAGATGCATGAAGGTACGATAATAAAAGGTACTCGTATTGAAAAAATTGCAAAACAGGGTGATGGTTATACGATTATTCTTAGTAACGGAAAAGAAATAGAAGCAGACGCGGTCGTAGTGGCAACATCACATAAAGTATTGCCATCTATGTTTGCGCAGTACAAGCAGTTTCGTTTCTTTCGCAACATCCCGTCCACATCAGTCGCCAATGTAGCAATGGCTTTCCCACAATCAGCCATTCAGCGCGATATTGATGGCACAGGGTTTGTCGTCTCTCGAAATAGTGATTACACCATTACAGCATGTACGTGGACACATAAAAAATGGCCACATACAACGCCAGAAGGAAAAATGCTACTTCGTTGTTACGTTGGACGCCCTGGTGATGAAGCAGTTGTAGAACAAACAGAAGAGGAACTCATTCAGCTCGTACTAGAAGATTTACGAAAGACGATGGATATTACAGAGGATCCAGAGTTTACAGTCGTAAGCCGCTGGAAAGAAGCAATGCCGCAATATACAGTAGGCCATAACGAGCGAATGAAGAAACTCACAACATTTATGGAAAAAGAGTTGCCAGGTATATACTTGGCAGGTAGTTCTTACGCTGGTTCTGGTCTTCCGGACTGTATTAGTCAAGGTGAGAAAGCCGCAAAGTGTGTACTTTCTCATCTGGAGAAAGTAAAGGATACGGAATTAATGGCACAATAAAGTGAAACGCCTTCAATCATATTGAAGGCGTTTTGTTACTTATTCACCAATAAACATATATAAGTTATTTGGCTTTATAACGGCATCTCCTGCATAAATAACCCATTCTGTTAAGTTATCAAAATCTAAATGATAACTATTTCCTTCACTCATATCTTTTATAAAATATGGTTCGTTAATGAGTATTCCTTGAATGAAATCTTCCGTAATGTTTTGCATTTCAAACCACATATGTTCACTTTTTCCCTCTTCGTAGGATACACCAAATTTAGCAAGGAAACGAAAATCTTCATTTGATTGTTCAATGTGAAAAATGTTGCTGAAATACCCGAAAGTATTCTTCGCATTGTAAGCCATACGATCAGTTTCACTATTTGTTTTATAGAACATAAGTCCTGTAGCTTCCTCGTGTTCTTTGAAAAAGCTTTCAATATATTCTTCTGAAGTATCAAATTGGAATAAGAGAACAGATGGAGATTGATGGTATTCATCTCGGTCATCCATACCGCCTAAGAATGTATTGTGTGCATCAATTGGCTGTAGCTTCACTTCTTCATCCTCGATTGAAGATAATTGATCCATACCTGTTTTATGCCCAATATAAGATAATCCTTTTTCCCATGGAACAGCTACTGTATATATAGAACCTTGCTGACTATGCGCGATAACGATTGGCTCATTCATAGGGACTTGTCCATTCTCAACGGCATTATTAGCGAATGTTTGAAAGAGATCACCAATGCCGTAGTAGGAAGAAATGCGATTTGGAATAATTAATTCTATTTCTGTTACGCCTGCTCTTAAAAGGCCATGTGTATGAAACCAATATTGCGTAGGCTCGCCCTCTTTATCGTCTTCATAAACAGAATGAATAACGTACAAGTCAGGAATGTCAGGTAATAATTCATTTTCAACGTGATATTCAATATAGCTTCTAGATATCACTTTCATTGCGGCACTTGAATCGATTACAAATAACAAATCTGGGGCGAGGTTCCATAAAAACTGTAACTGCTGGAAAAAGCAGTCTAGCACATCACCAACAAATAGCGTACGAGTGAAAATTTCAGTGCCATAAGCAGCATCTTCAAAATGACGATCTACGATTGTAGCATCTTGTCTATTGTACATTTTATATTCTTCTGGGTCATTCGCCTCATCAATATGCAATTCATACGGTATGACTGTTTCATCCATATGTAACTCAACAATAAGGCTTGTCTCATCACTAAAAACAATTTTTAATTCATCAACTTTAGTAGAGATCGTTTCTAGCCGCTGTTTTAACTGCTCAATTGTAATTCTAGTTGGTATAACGGCAATCATATCTGAAAAATGACGTTCTAATGTTCCATTCATAGCTGCGCGGTATGTTTCTGTTTGCACTTCCATCCAATCACTCCTATTCAAATGAATCCATTTTACATGCCAAGAAACTTTCGATATTTTCTGTTTTCTCTCTCTAACATTATAGAGTGCATTCGTAGAAGGTGTAAAATTATTATTTTGTATTGTAGTTTGAAAGCTTGTAAATTAAATAAATTTTTTGTAAAACTTGTCGAAATATCATTCTATATAACGAATCATTTGATATGATAGAAATGCTGAGAAAATATGAAATAGGGAGAGGAAAATGGCTGTGAAGAAATTGTTAAGTGTCTTTTTATCATTCATACTATTGCTTTCATTTACTGGAACTTTAGTACAAGCAGAAGAAACGACTTCTATGTCAGTAGAAAAAGCAATTCAAGTATTTAAGCAGCAAGGGAAAACGAAGGGGATTGTGGAAGGATATATCGTTGGATATACGCAAAGTCCTTCTAAATACACGAAAGATCCGGCTAAGTTTGATGATACAAACGTAGCAATTGCGGATTCGCCAAATGAAACGAATCCAGACAAAATCATGCCTGTTCAGTTGCCAAAAGGCGATGTGAGAGCGGCAGTAAACGTGAAAGATCATCCTGAAAATATCGGGAAGAAAGTTAGTTTAACAGGAACGCTTGAATTATATTTTAGTAGCCCAGGTTTAAAATCGGTAACAGCTCATAAGTTTCAAGGGGAAGGACAAAACCGTGTTAGCGATGTAGTAGCTTCACCTGGTAGCGGAGAAGTTGCGAAAGGAACAGCGGTAACTTTAACGACGAATACAGAAGGAGCAACAATCTACTATACGTTAGATGGCTCTAATCCTACAAATAAGAGTGTTCGTTATAACGGACAAATTGTGGTGGATGAAAATAGTGTAATTAAAGCAATTGCAGAGAAAGAAGGGCTTACTTCTTCAGCAATTTCAACATTTTCATTTACTATCGTAAACAATGAACAAGTTCGTATTCATGATATTCAAGGAAAATCACATATTTCTCCTTACAAAGGGAAGAAAGTATACAATGTGGAAGGCGTTGTAACAGCGCTTGATAAAAATGGTTTTTATATAGAAGATAATCAGCCGGATAATGATCTAACTACTTCAGAAGGTATGTATGTGTACAAAAAAGATGCGAATGTAGTAGTAGGAGATCTTATTCAAGTTGATGGAGAAGTAGAAGAATATGTTGGTCCTGGATACGCAGAAAGGTTTGATACAGACTTAACGACGACTGAAATTAAAGCGAGCCGCGTTGCTGTAATCGCAAAAGATCAACCTTTACCAGCACCAATCGTACTTGGAGAAAACGGTGTGAAAATCCCTGATCAAATTATCGATAATGATGCATTCGGTTTATTTGATCCAAACGAAGATGCAATCGACTTTTATGAAAGTATAGAAGGTATGCGCGTTACGATGCCAACGCCAAAAATTATTGCACCTCAGAAAAACGGGAATTTATATGTAACAGTGAAAAATGGCGGAAATAAAGTTGTAACGAAATATGGCACACCTGTATTAGATGAAAATCAATTAAACCCAGAACGCCTTTCTGTAAAAGTACCTCGTGATTATGTAGCGAAAGTAGGAGATACTTTCACTGGAGATATAAAAGGGGTAGTCGGATATGATTACGGTTCGTTCCGTATTTCACCAATAACGGAATTACCAACTGTAGTGGACGGTGGATTTAAGCAAGTAGGCGCAAATATTCAGCCTCGTCTTGATAAGTTAACTGTTGCTACATATAACATTGAAAACTTCTCGGCGAATAAAAAAGAAACAACAGATGAAAAAGTAAAAGCGTTAGCGTATTCTATTAAATACAATTTAAAAATGCCAGATATTATCGGTGTAGAGGAAATGCAAGATAATAATGGATCAATTAATGACGGTACAACAGATGCTTCATTAAGTGCAAAACGTATCATTGATGCAGTGCTAGAAATTCGCGGGCCAAAGTATGAGTATGTAGAAATTGCTCCGAACAATAATCTAGACGGAGGAGCACCAGGAGCGAATATTCGCGTCGGATTCTTCTACAATCCATCACGCGTGAAATTAGCAGCAGTACCGAAGTTACTTGATAAAAATGTTGTTCGCATTGGGGACGAAAACCCATTATTTGAAAGTACACGTAAACCACTTGCGACAGAATTTACGTTCCAAGGACAAAACGTTGTTGTCGTTGCCAATCACTTAAACTCAAAAATAGGAGATGCAACGCCATTTGGAAAAGTGCAGCCGCTTGTATTAAAGAGTGAAGAAAAACGAGTTCAATTAGCACAAGAAGTAAACAATTTCGTACAAGGTATTCAGAAAAAGAACACGAATGCACCCGTTGTTGTGTTAGGGGATATGAACGATTTTGAGTTCGCTAAACCACTAAAAACACTAGAAGGAACAATCTTGAAAAATATGTTAAACACAGTGCCGAAAGAGAACCGCTACACGTACATTCATGAAGGAAATGCACAAGTGTTAGATCATATTTTAGTAACAAACAACATCGCACCATACACAATTGTAGATCCAGTACATTTAAACTCAAACATTATGAAAGAACATGGACGTGTAAGTGACCACGACCCAGTACTTGCTCAAATTGATTTGAAGAAAGCTTCTTAAATCGTTGTAAAAGAACGCTTAGAAATATACTGAGCGTTCTTTTTTTGTTAAAATTAATTAAAAATTCAGTTTTTTATAACGAGGAGGTTAAAAATGCAAGCATGGTTAAATGGAAAATTAATAAATCAGCTTGCGATTTTTTTTAGTACAATCGTCATGCTCCAATTTGTAGCTGAGGTAACAGGACTTACTCAAAATTTGGATATTACGTATAACTTAATACATACAGCATCGTCCTATGTAACGTTTAGTTTGGCAGTGATTTTTACTTTAATAGGTGCAAGGAGAGAATTAAGTAAATATGCAATTATTTCATTATGTTTAGTTGTAGGTATTAAAGCGATTTACTTTGCGGTAGTCGTTATTTTATGGGGATTGGCAGGTACGCCGTAAAGGGGGGGATGATTATATGAGTAATGATAATAAGAGCGTAATTCTCTAAGCTAACTTAGGGAATTACGCTCTTATTCGTTCAATGATTTAGTCTGAAATTGCTTGAAATGCTTTTCTACATCGATCTCTTTTTTGCAGTCTTCTTCTATATTTTTTGCTATCTCGCTTTACTCCTTGTATATACATAAATAAGCTAACGAGAAGGAAGAAAGTACATTGCATTGTTAAAATATATGGCGACATGCCTTGCAATGGTTGTTTCGGATCATATAAATGAATAGGTGCTCCGCCTATTGAAGGAAGTATTGTATTTAGCAGGACGTACGGAATGGAGGCAACTGCGAATGGAAAGAGAATCGCCATATAGTCCTTTTGTGACCATACAGATGCAGCAAGTCCTAAAAGAGCCATTAAACCTGCAAATAAAAAATTAATTCCGATATATACAGTAATGTAAGCGAGAGGCGCATCAAAATATAGGTTTGCGAACATTCCATCAGCATTGATGATGCCTGAACCAATCGTAGGTGTTCCGTCTGGAATGGTTAATTTGCAAAATAATAACGATAAGATGAATGGAAGTGTATAAAGAAATCCTCCACAAAAAAACGTAACGATATATTTCGTTACTGAATAAGGAAATATAGAAATCCCTTTACTCACGAACGGTTTAAAACCATCTGATTTATCCGAATTGTAGCTTGTGCTAAAGGGGAAACTCGCAATAACGGGCATTAATAATAAATAAACATCCATTTCATTGTCGCGAAATCCGATCCATTTTATATCTGTTGATAGGGGACCATTCGCTGCGTCTCCTAAATAACGAAGTACATAATAATAGTGATAAATACAAATAAGAACGAATCCACTAAACATCATAATTAAAGAAATACGACTACAAAAAGCTTGCTTTATATTTAAACGAAGCGCACGCATCATGACTGAAAAAGCCTCCACTGTTTTGATAAACTTGTCTATTTTCTATATTACTATTAAATGTAAAGATTTTCTTGTTTTTTTATTTGATTATTTGAAAAAAGGAAAATTTGTTGTTGTTAAGTAAGGTTTAACAGAAATTATATTTTCTAAAATATGGTTGACAATTTAGTATTACATTTGTAATCTTAATTGTAGATTACAAATGTAATACTAAGGAGTGAAATATATTATGACAAATCAATTACCTAAAATATCTGAAGCGGAATTAGAAATTATGAAAGTACTTTGGTCTAATTCTCCACAAACAGCGAATGAAATTATAGAAGAACTAGAAGATCCAATGGACTGGAAACCGAAAACAATCCGTACATTAATTAATCGGTTAGTACAAAAGGAAGCCGTTTCTTACCATCAAGATAAAGGGCGTATGTATGCTTATTATCCGTTAGTATCACAAGATAATTATTTACAAGTTGAAACGAAATCTTTGCTAAAGCGTTTTTGCGGCGCAGCGTTCAAGCCATTACTTGTTAATTTCTTAAAAGAGGAAAAATTGTCTTCAGATGATATTAATGAACTGAAACGCATTTTAGATGAAAAGACAGAGGAGAATAAGAGGAAGGATAGATAACGATGATAGACATGCTTATAAATGTATACCTTCCTCATTTTTTTGATTGGCTTATAGAAACGTCACTTATGGCCAGTATATTAGTTGGATTTATTTTATGTATAAAAGTGCTATTTAGAAATAAGTTAACACCCCGGTGGCAATATATGCTGTGGATCGTACTAATGATACGACTCCTTTTACCGTGGTCACCAGATAGCTCTTATAGTATTTATTCATTACTTTCTTATAGTTCTAGTGTGTCGGAAGTGATTCAAAAAAATATATCTTCCCTTGAGAATACAGTGAATAACGAGATAAAACAGACAGTAGAATTAGAAACAAATTCTGAAACTGTGATCAAAAATAGTGAACCTGAAGTAAACGCGAGTGCGGAACAACAGACTACACTTTCTTTATACAAAATCGCTCTATATGTTTGGTTAGCTGGAGTAATCGTATTAGCAGTCATCACGTTTATTACAAATAGACGTTTATATTCTTACATAAAGAAACAACCAGATATTACGGATGAACAAGTCGTTACAGTGTTTAATCGCTGTAAGCAGTCTATGAAAATGAAGAAGGCAGTTTCATTACGTCTTGCAGGAAAGATTGCGAGTCCAACTGTTTTTAGTTTCTTTCGCCCGAAAGTATTACTATCAAAAAAACATATGAAAGTATTAAATGAGCAACAATTACAATATGTCTTTTACCATGAGTTAGCTCATATTAAAAGAAGTGATGTAGCTGTAAATTGGATTATGTACAGTTTAATCCTATTAAATTGGTTCAATCCGATTCTTTGGTACGCCTATTTCTGTATGCGAGAAGATCAAGAATTAGCCTGTGACGCATATGCGCTTACGTTTATAGATAAAGAGGAGCAAATTGCATACGGTCATACCATCATTACCCTTTTAGAACATTATTCCTATCAAGTACCAAGCCTAGCCAATTTAAGTAGAAATAAACGAACACTAAAAAGGAGAATCGTTATGATTAAAAAGTTCCAAAAGAAATCGTATCGTCTTTCTTTACTTGGAGTTATTGTCATAGTTGCTATTGCATCCCTTTCTTTATTCAACGCACGTACAACGGAAGGGAAAGAAAAACAAAAGGGTCAGGTAGAGCAGTCAAAGGATGCTTTCCAAAATGCTGTAGATATGCTGTATGGTACAGAAGAAAATGCGAAAAAAGAATATCATTATTCAGCAAGAGTGTATGAACAAAAGACAGATTATATATATTTAGCTGAAAAGTCTTTAACAAAAGATGAATTCCAACAGTACATAAAATTATCTAAAGAAATTATTAATATACAGAAAAAAGGGGCTCCGAGAGATTCTGACTACGAGTCAACATTTTTTAGAGAAGAGCGTTTATCAAAAGCCGATCGTGACAAATTATATGCACTTTATGATCAAGCAAAACCATTTGATGACAAAGTGCATGAATCTTTAAATTATACGGTGAAGGAAGCGCAGGAACATGTTGATTTTCAAATTAAGAAGCCAACTTACACAATTAAAGGATACAATCTGAAGGATGAAAAGGTATATTATTTTATTAAGAGAAGACCTGAATTAATTATTGAATTAGAATATACGAACGGAAAAGGAAATTATATAATTTCTCAATCACAAGTTTTTGGGGAAAGCAAAGACCCATTTAGTCACCAGTTTGTAGTGCCTGAAAATATAGAACAGTACGAATTAGAAGGTAATCAAATATACTATGCGACTCATAACTCGGATAGTAATTTACAAGGGATGAAGATGATAGTACCTGCAAAAGGAAACAATAGCGCCTATCAAATTGTTATTATTAATCATAGTGTAGAGCGTCAAGGAGAAGCAGTATTTGATAAAAATGTAAATAAGGAAGAGTTAGAGAAGGTTATGCTTTCTATGTTGAAATAGTAAAAAGGTGTTCTTAAGATGTATATCTCAAGAACACCTTTTCCTTTTCTCTTTTCTTCTGATAAACTATGGACAGTAATATATAACTTGACTGGAATTTTTTATACTGGAAATAATAAAAAAGAGAACTTGTATAGAATGTAAGCGTGTGGTAATATCAAAGATGTACTGATTGACTATATTATCCAATTGGTCATTTTTGGAGGTGACGATGTGGCGATAGATCGAAAACGTTCTATTATTGATGCTGCAACAAAGTCTTTTTCAGCGTTCGGTTATAAAGCAACAACGATGGATCAAGTAGCGAAATTAGCGAATGTAGGAAAAGGAACGATTTATACTTTTTTCAAAAATAAAGAAGAGCTATTTGGTGAAATTATTTCTAATTTAATTACAGAAATGAAGCAAGTTGCAGAAAGTGCAATTCGTTCAGATGTTTCATTTTTTGAAAATGTACATAGAGCATTATATAGCATATTAGAATTCAGAAAAGAACATCAGCTCATGATTAAATTAATTCAAGAAGAGCGCGATATGGGAACGAAAGAAGTACAAGAAGTCATGCAACAAGTAGATGTGGAAATCGTTTCTGTCATTCAATCGTATTTAAAGATTGCGATTGAAAAAGGTGAAATTAGCAAATGTGATCCAGAAATTACAGCATTTATTATGCTTCGCTTATACGTATCGCTTATTTTTGATTGGGAAAAAAATCATGAACCGTTAGAAAAAGAAAAAATCGCAGAATTATTCGAACTTTATTTATTAAAAGGATTGTCAAACTAAGATAATCCTTTTATTATTATAAAAAGTGACCACTTGAACGAAATGGTCATATATTTAATTTAGGGGGGATAATAAAAATATTCACTTCATAGTAAGGAACAGTTGCATAGTATAAATTCGGGATAAGGCATATGTATGAATAGGTATAGCCTTTTTATTTGGGAGAAAATGACCATATGAACGATTTGGTCATTCGGAAAAGGGGGAGTAAAGATGAAATGGAATCAATTACTTCGTAAAGAGTTTACTGAAATTATAAAAAGTAAAAAAATATTAATTCCAATTATAGCGGTTTTATTCGTACCAATTTTATATGCAGGTATGTTTTTATGGGCTTTTTGGGATCCGTATAAACAGTTAGATGATTTACCAGTGGCGGTAGTCAATTTAGATAAAGGTGCAGTATTTGATGGGAAACCAATTGAAGTCGGAAAAGGGCTCGTTGATAACTTAAAAGATAATACAAGTTTCAAATGGGAATTTGTAAGTGAAAAAGAAGCGAAAAAAGGAATGGAAGGTAGAAAGTATTACATGTTAGTACGCATTCCAGATGACTTCTCAAGTAACGCTACAACGTTATTAAAAGATGATCCAAAACCATTAAACTTAGAATATATCCCAAATGAAAGCTTAAACTTCTTATCTTCACAAATTGGCGGAACAGCCATTGAAAAAATTAAAGGTGAAGTATCAAGTACGTTAACGAAAACATATGCAGAGAAAATGTTTGATTCCATTCAAGACGTCTCAAAAGGATTAGCAGATGGGGCCGAAGGAGCAAGTAAACTACACGACGGATCAAGTGAGCTACATGATGGTTCAAGTAAAGTGACGGACGGCCTTCATACACTTCAAGGGAAGTCTGGAGAGATGAAGGATGGAGTTCAGAAATTAGCAGATGGATCGAATAAGTTACAAGATGGATCCGGAAAAGTGACAAATGGTTTAAATACGCTAAATAGCAAAACAGGTGAAATGCAGATAGGTATCGGGAAATTAGTAGACGGATCAGGAAAAGTAACAGATGGTTTACATGTATTAAATAGCAATGCAGGTATCGGAAAATTAGTAGATGGGTCAGGAAAAGTAACGAACGGTTTAAATACGTTGAATGGTAAAACAAGTGAGATGCAAACAGGTATCGGAAAATTAGTAGATGGCTCTGGAAAAGTAACAGACGGTTTAAATACGTTAAATAGCAAAACAGGTGAAATGCAAAAAGGAATTGATGAATTGCATGATGGATCTGAGAAAGTGACTGGGGGTTTGAACAAATTAGTAAGTAAATCCGGTGAATTAAAAATAGGAACAACTGACCTATCAAATGGTATGGGAAAACTTGTTGAAGGGCAAAGTCAATTAGAAAAATGGTCTCAAGAGATTCAAAAGGGATTGCAAGATTTAAGTAGTAACGTACAAAAATCTACTGCAGCTTTAGAGGAAATGCAGTCAAAAGACCCTGCTATATTGATTACAGTAAATGAGAAAATAGATGGTGCTGGGGCGAATGTAAATCAGTTAAATGAACTTACGCAATCAGCAGCAGGGGATGCAAAAAATGCAGCGCAAGATGTAGCGGATTTACAAAAGCAAATTGAAAGTTTACCGAAAGAATATCAAGAGCAGTTACAACCATTCATAACAAATGCCGTAAAAAATACAACGACAGTTCAGCAAAAATCTGCTGGAGTAGCAGGTGGAACAAATAAATTAAATGAAGAAGTAAAACAATTAAAAGGTGAAATAAATCAAAAAACAGGTAATGGACAAAGCAAATTACCGAATCCAGCAGAATTACAATCTTTAACTGTTGGTATTGATCAATTATCCAATGCACAAAAAGGGTTTGTTGAAAAGTTTCAAGGGTTTGGTGCGAAGTTAAATACTGCTAAAGAAGGCGCAAATGAATTTAAAAACGAATCCGGTCAATTAATTGATGCGATAAATCAATTAGCAGATGGTTCGGGTAAAGTAACAGGTGGCTTAGACACATTATCTGCAGGCGCAAATCAAATGTCAGGTGGTGTAAATCAATTAGCAGATGGCTCAAGCCAAGTAACAGGCGGCTTAGGAACACTATCTGCAGGAGCAAACCAAATGGCAGGTGGAGTAAATCAATTAGCAGATGGCTCAAGCCAAGTAACAGGTGGTTTAGGAACATTATCTGTAGGAGTATCCAAATTAGCAGATGGCTCAAAGCAAGTAACAGGAGGCTTAGGATCATTATCTGTAGGAGCAAACCAAATGGCAGGTGGAGTAAATCAATTAGCAGATGGATCTCATCAAGTAACAACGGGCCTAGGCGATCTAAATGGTGGTCTAAATAAAATGTCAACTGGCTCAACCCAGCTAATCGACGGCGTAAATAAACTAGCAGACGGATCTGGAAAAGTAACAGATGGCCTCGTAAAAGTAAATGATGGTTCAGGTGAACTTGCTGAGAAACTTGGCGAGGGGGCAGAGAAAACTGGTGAAGTGAAAGGGACGGATAAAACGTATGATATGTTTGCAAGTCCTGTAAAAGTGAAGACGGAGAAAATGGCGGAAGTTCCTAACTACGGAACTGGATTTACACCGTATTTCTTATCACTCGGTTTATTTGTTGGGGCATTACTATTATCAATCGTATATCCATTACGTGATACAGTGGGCGTTCCGAAATCAGGATTTAGTTGGTTTATTAGTAAGTTCGGCGTGTTACTATCAGTCGGTATTATTCAAGCGATAGTAGCGGATGTTATATTACTATTGGGATTAGGTGTAGAAGTACAAAGTATTCCGTATTTCATACTCTTTAGCATCGTTACAAGTTTAGCTTTTATCGCATTAATTCAATGTTTAGTAACAGCATTTGGTGATGCAGGGCGTTTCATCGCTATCATCACATTAATTATTCAGCTTACAACAAGTGCTGGAACATTCCCACTAGAATTGATTCCGAAGTTTTTACAACCGTTCAATGCTTGGTTACCGATGACATACTCTGTATCAGGATTGAAAGCAGTCGTATCAAGTGGAGACTTTAATTTCATGTGGCAAAACGTAGGAGTACTCATGATTTTCATCGTTGTATTATCACTTGGAACGATTGCATCCTTAACTTGGATGCACAAACGACAATTTAGAAATATTGCTGAAAATCAATCGATTGAAGCGTAGAAAAAAGCACCTTTTCGGTGCTTTTTTCTTTTAACTTATCGTTTCTATAGGTAGTCTACTATGTTAGTGTTACTTTTTGTTTTCGTTCTTTCATTCCATTTCTATTCTTTTTAATGCTAATTCAGCTGCTAATTTCCCGTTATGTTGGCCATGTTCTTTAACCCAATTTAGTTTTTCGCTAGCTGGCACGTATCTATGGAAACCTAGAATTTCAGCGGCTCTCTCTTGTACCCACATATCCGAGTCGTCCAAGAGGGGAAGTATTTCATGTAATTGTGCGCGAGGAGTTAAAGCCATAATTGAAAATAAATATTGAGTTCTTTTAGCTTCATTTAATTCATCGTTTTTAAGAAGGTTTTTCAATTCATTAATGGTTTGTACATCTTGCTTTAGTTGCAGTTTATCCGTATTTTCTTTGGAACAAGGATAATATCTTGGAAGTTCATACCAATCGCTTTCAGGACTTTCTAATAGAGCTTTTATTATCGTTTGTACATGAGGATATACTGGAGATAAATCTATTTCCTCATGGTCTATAAAACAAACTTTTCCTGTTAGTGGCCCTAACATGTAAACACCTACATAATTGGAATTATCATCTGTCCATAATGGGAAAACTTCTGAAATATTAACATCTTCATGTAGGTATAAATACACTTCCATGGCCTCTTCAAAGGATAATAAGCGTATTAAAAAGTCATTCTTGTGCTGCAAATAGATTGGATTTTTGAAAGCATTCATCATTTCTTGAGGTAATGATATGTTAAAAAAAGTTGCAATTTGATTAAATAAATTGTCCATTATGTATTCTCCATTCATTATATTTAAAACTAACTCGAAATTTGAACCTCTTCATAAATGGAAACGAATGTTTCGTGGGATTTTTTCGTCATCAACAATTTCGTATTCTATTTACTTATACTCCTATAAATTTTTTACTATACATTAATAATACAAAAGTCCTTTGCAATAACACCAATGTTTTAGAAAATAGATTTTTTATTTTCTGTATTAATTCAGCTATTCCAGAGACTCAATTAATTTGTCCTTGGAGCTCTTGCTTTTAATTTCTGATTGCAGTCTAAACGAAAGAAAAGGATTTACAACAATTTTTAGAGAAAACTAGATATAGAGGAGCTGATATGATGAAAGGAAATCTTACTTACTATTTTATCTTAAATCCGCTAATCATCTTTCTTGTTTACGCCCTTTCACCTATCTTGTTTCATAAAGGAAAATATATAAATATAAAAGATGCATTAGGGATACTTGCAGTTTACTATGTGCTAATTAGCGGATATTACCTTATGGATGTTGTAAGTAAAAGAATGAAGAAAAGTAATAAGGACAAACAATAAAGTTGTATTATTTAAAAACCGAAGGAGGATAACAAAATGACCGAAAATGAAATGAAATTCAGAGAAACGACGATTCGTAACTTTTTCGATAAAAAGGACCGTCTAAAATCGATTCCAGGTCAAAAGAAGAAAAAACTAGTATTGTTAGAGCATTTAATTAGCAAGTTAAACGCTGGAAATCAATATACGGAAAAAGAAATGAATACTTTTATAAAACAGTATCACGATGATTTTTGTACGATTAGACGTGAGTTTATTGTGTACGGGTTTATGGATCGAAAGGATAATATGTACCATATAAATGGGAGAGAAGTGTGGACGAAGTGGGAGGAGTTAAAATAAAAAAGCTCTGTTATGGAAAGCAGAGCTTTTTTATTATTTATTCGGATGTAAAATTTTAAAATCATAGGCGTAAATGGATTTACCACCTTTAACAGATGTAATAATTTGATCCATATCTTTAATTTTAGTAGTTTTAATTTTTTTACCGGTTGTTAGAGAGTATGTTTCTATATAATACTTATCTTCTTGCTTTTCATTATAACGTAATACATATAATTGATCGTTTTCAAAATATGTTTGTTCATTATATCTAACGCCATCAGTTATATGATAATCAATTTTAAATTTAAGATTGACTGAATTTGTTTCGGTATTAAAAGTTATGACATCACCTAGTCCATTTATAAAGAATAATTCATTGTTATGTAGATAAGCGGAATTATTTTTTGTAAATGGTATGGAAGCTGTGGAATTCTCTTCGG
This sequence comes from Bacillus sp. EB106-02-03-XG38, assembly GCF_058792175.1. Taxonomy (NCBI): domain Bacteria; kingdom Bacillati; phylum Bacillota; class Bacilli; order Caryophanales; family Bacillaceae; genus Bacillus; species Bacillus sp. EB106-02-03-XG38. The sequence continues at coordinate 621,809 of NZ_JBYTED010000002.1, read as the reverse complement.
AAGAAAGTAAAATTAAATCTTGTTTTAATGATTTTTTATCAATGCGTAATAAATATACTTTGCCTTTAATTGAGTTATCATTCTCAATTAAAATCGTATAATAAAAATTTGAGTCGCTTAAAATAGATGAGTAACTAGAATACGACATGTTTTTATTAAGATTAATTGTTGTAATATCTTCAAGGTGCATAGTTGAATCATTAAATAGTAATTTTTTTAAACTATGCTCATTTTTATCTATATCTTGAGTTAAAACTAAAACTTCATCTGTATTAACGCCAGAACTAATAAGATAATGAGGGATATTTCCTTTATGAATTTGCTTTTGATTACCATAGATTACATTTGAATCATAATTACCAGTAGTGGGGTTACTGCCTGAATTGTAAATGTTAACAAATAAGCCTTGTTTTTTTAAATATACCCTTTGATCTCCTGTATGTTGGTATTTCATTTTAAAATTTTTAAAATCTTCTCCAATAAATTTAATATTATCTTTACTTTCTAGTACGATTTCTTTTTTGTTATCAGATACACCTATTCCTCCGAGTTCTAAACCATTCATTTTATATCCATGTGCTTTTTCATTTTTATCGATGAATATCGCATAACTAATCCCTCTACCATCCATATCTTGATCGGCAGTCGAAGAGAGATATATGACAGCTTGTTTATCTTTCAAAAAATCTTTTTTCTCAATATCTTCTTCAGATATTGAATTTACATTACTGTTTTTAAAGAAGAAAAAGTAGATGAGTGCTGCAATTAAAATTATGCTTAGAATAAGAACGATTATTTTTTTCACTGTTATGAGCTCCTTTTATAAGAAGAAGTGCAACAAATATAGTTATTGCACTTTTTCTTCAGTATTAAATATTACGAATTGTTGAGGTTTGTTTTGCGTCACGAACATCTCGTGGATATACACCAGCACCGCCATCTTTATCTAAATCTAGTCCGCCATGAAGTTGATAAGCAGACCAAATTAGTTTAGAACAGTTTTTAGCCCCATAATGTGTTGTACTTCTATTTGTAGCAAAATTATAAGAATATGAATCTTTACCTACACGATCTTTTGCCCACCATGCCGCATCATTTTTGTTTTGCCAAGATGTATTTACGGATTTTACTACCGCATCTCCTTTATCTACTTTACGGGATGTAGTACTAATTGTACGAACGCCATCACCTGGTACAGATTCTACAATTGTATTTGAACTATAATACATACCAACATGTCCATGATTTAAGTATGCAGTGTATGAACCAGTATAGAAGAAATCCCCCATATTGCTGTTCCCTACTGAAACTGTACCACCACTAGCTCCTAAAGTATTCATTTTTTTACTTGCTTCTTTTTTGCCTTGTTCTTCATCTGCTTTTAGCTCTTTATAAATCTGTTCAGAAACAGCTTCTTTTGTATTCCCAGTGTTGTTTGCTAATTCATTAATACTAGATATTAGCTCTTGTGTACTTACATCGGGCTGCATCTTTTTGATTTCATTTAAGTAAGGTAAATCATCATTTTTTGCAAAAGAAGCAGTAGGTACAACCACAGCAGAAGTTAATAACCCCATTGTTAACGTTAATGCATGTAGCTTTTTCATAATCCATCCCCTTTGTGCAATTTATTTTTTGGGAATTTTACCTGTATTTTATTTAAATGGTAAAATTACCCTTAATAATAAATGATAGTTTTATAGCTGTAAATCGCATTTTAGTAATCAATTGTTGAGAAAGTTTGGTTTGTAATAGGTTTGAAAAATAAGGGTATTATGTTTTTAAGTGCAGGTAAATTTATAATCCAGTTTGTGTGAATATTTGTTTAAGGAATTAAAGGAGGGAATGATTATGGGGGCTTTATAAAAATTATTCTTTAGTCGTACCATTTGTTATAATTCGTGATATTCGTAATTTGTTATATTCTCTACGTTTCTTTGTTGAGAAATAAAAATAATACTGTATTTGAACCTTCACTTTCAGTAATGTATATAATTGTCTCAATTCAGTTTTTCAACGGGGGCTCTTACAAATTAGTAGTTTACTTCTTATAGTTCCACTTTAATAGTAACGATTAAAAAGATGGCCAGATAAATATCTGAGCCATCTTTAAAACATTTTATTCTTCCTCCCAATATATTGGGAGGATTCCATTTTCACTTTATGAGAAATTATGAAATTGCGTCCTCTAATCGCTCTTTCTGACGAAGATGATGTACAAAATGCATAGAAATAAGCTGGAACCATTCTGCTGCATGTAAGTAACCAAGCCCAGGGTGCTTTACTTTACAATCACTTGGAATAGAAGAAAGTGTTGGCTCAATATCTTTAACAACTGTAATTAATTCTAGAATACGTTTTTGTATTTCTTCTTTATTAGAGGGATTTTCAGGTGTATATCCAGGATGATTTGGTACTTTGATTTGTATATTTGGAAAAGCACCAAGTTCATATACTTTTTCACCCATATCCGTTTTCTTGTTTGTTGCTGATGGTGTTTCAGTTTTACATTTCGCAATGGCATCTAACTGCATATATGTAGAGGCAATTAAATGATTATACATTTGACCAAGAGACCATTCTTCGCTAGACGGCTTCGTCCTAAATTGTTCTATAGAGTACTTTTCTAATTCCTCTATGTAGTACGTTGCTAACTCTTCAAATTTCTTCATATCACTAACTCCTTTTTATGAAAATGTATTTGTTACTACCTACTATAAAGAAGTAATGCTGACAACATTATGTCAGTAGTGAAATGCAACAATTAAAGTTTTAACATTTTCTTTGCTTCATCACGGATTTTCTCAGATAGAACGTTTGGTTCAAGTACTTGCACTTGGCTTCCCCAGCTTAATACCCATTGAAATACTTCGTCTATGTTTCTTGATTTCAAAAAGACGTGAAAACCATTGTCTCTATGCTCGTATGAATCTATAAAGAAGTATCGTGATTCAATAATTTTATGTGCAATATGGGCTGGGAATAATAAATGAATCATCAGAGTACGGTTGCTTTCAGGCTGATATTCTTGCAAAGAAAAGTCTTCGGGTTTTGTAAAGAATTCTTGTTCTCGCTGTAATTCCTCCATTCGATCTAAGCGAAAATTACGTATCTGTTTTCGAAGTAAACAATGGGCAACGACGTACCAAATTCCTGAAATATTGACTAAGCCGTAAGGATGAACGGTCCGTTTTATTTTTGTAGTTTCTCTTGGTTTACGATAAAAAAAAGAGATAGCCTGTTCTTTTTGAATAGCTTCTTGCAATAGGAGAATTTGATTTTCCAGCTTTTCTTGTTCAGATTGTTTGTGTGAAAATATAGGGGAAAGGAAACGGAAAGTCCCTCGTAACTCTCGGGCTTTCTTTTGTTGATCAGTAGGGAGGACAACCTCGAGTTTCTCCTTTGCCGATTTTGCATGTACAGAGAAAGAAGAAGTGAAAGTTTTCTCGATATAATCACCGCCTAATAAAAGAGTAACGGCCTCTTCAGACGTAAGCTGAATGGGTGGTAAGAAATAGCCATCCATTAATGAATAACCTTGGCCAGGCATGGCGAAAAGTGGGACGCCAGATTCACTAAGTGCATCCATATCTCGATAAATCGTTCTTATACTTGTCTCAAATTTTTCAGCTAAGCTTTGTGCTGTAACAGTTTGTCTTCTTTGTAATTCAATTAATATAGCTAATAAACGATCCGTCCGATTCATGAAATATCCCCCTGTATCTTTTATAAATATGCCTACTGTAAACTTCTAAAAGCAGTATAAACTCTCCTCCTATTAACAGACTTTTCCCTATGTATAATATTAATATAGTAAAATCATAACAACCCATGTTGCAGTTTCCAATAATATACTATATAATCAGTTTAAGAAAACGTTTTCATGCAAAGGGGGAGAATTTCGTGTCGACTATAGAGGACGTGGCGAAATTAGCGGGGTTATCAAGGACAACGGTTTCTAGGGTGATTAATAATCATCCATATGTTTCAGATGAGAAGAAAAAAAGGGTTCAATTAGCAATGAAGCATTTAGGCTTCGTTCCTAATTCTGCGGCGAGAAGGCTTCGTAAACAAAAGACGGAAACAATTGCGGTGCTAGTTCCAAGGATTACAAATCCTTTCTTCAGTAGATTTATCGAAGCAATCGAGATTGCTGCTTCTGAACATAAATATAAACTGATTATTTGTCAAACAAGATATTTACCGGAAAAAGAGATGGAGTATTTACAATTATTATCTACGAAACAAGTAGATGGGATTATTCTATGTTCACTAGAAAATCCGTGGGAAGATGTAGAGCCATACTTACAGCACGGTCCAATCGTGTTATGTAATGAATATATTGAGGAAGCAAATGTTCCGACAGTGAAGTTTGATCATGCGCAAGGAGCATACATAGCTGCTAAGCATGTGTTAGAACAAGGATATCGTAATCTTATTTTTTGTCGTGGTAACGAAACCAAGGTGGTTAGCCAGCAGCGAAAAATGGGCTTTTTACGTGCCATAACAGAGAAGAGCCGCCAAGTAGAAGCGATCGATTTTCTTGAAAACGCTTTCTCTTGGGAGGATGGAAAACGAATATTCCATGAAGTCTTAAAGGACAAAAAAAATCCTACCGCGATTTTGGCAGGAGGCGATGAAGTAGCAGCTGGAATTATTTCAGAGGCGAAACGCCATGACTGGAGCATTCCAGATGATCTCGCTGTTATCGGTTTTGATAATCAAATTTTATCACAGATTACAGAACCAGGTATTACGACAATTGAACAGCCAATCGATGAGATGGCCCGAAAAGTTGTCGACCTGATGATGGATAAAATCCATACGAAAAATTATCGAAAAAAAGAATTGTATGAGTTTGAACTGGAGCTCTTGGTGAAAGGTTCAACGATGAAGGATACGATGTTATTAGCCTAGTAGACTATGTCTGCTAGGTTTTTTTATGTTCACAAACTACTATTCTTCGTGAACGCAGTCATCACATTTGTTATGGTATGCTTCGTGCTGCTCATCAATTTCTTTTCCGCAGTGCGCACAAGTTTTCGTCGGTAAATTTCTGAAAAACTCCATTGGTTGATCGATCATGTCAATCCCTCCATTTCCATTTCTTACTATCATTGTATTAGTACAAAAAATAAAAGTCAACAACTGTTTTATAACAAAATTGAAAATTAATGAAAAAGTTTAGGAAATGGATTATAGTTAACAATGTAGAATGTAAGTGAAACATGCATTCCTACTCGGTTTTAGAAAGGATGGATACATATGAAAATGACTGTTGTCGGCTTTTGGGGCGGCTTTCCAGAAGCGGGAGAAGCAACGTCGGGGTATTTGTTTGAACACGATGGTTTTCGTTTACTTGTCGACTGTGGTAGTGGTGTACTAGCACAGCTTCAAAAATATATAACACCATCTGATATAGATGCAGTTGTACTTTCGCACTATCATCACGATCATGTTGCAGACATTGGGGTATTGCAATATGCGAGATTAATTACGAGTGCGACAAAAGGGCAACTACCGGAATTACCAATATACGGTCATACGTTTGACGAGAATGGATTCCATTCTTTGACGCATGAACCACATACGAAAGGAATCGCGTACAACCCAGAAGAAACACTTCAAATTGGACCGTTCTCGATTTCATTCTTAAAAACTGTTCATCCTGTTACATGTTTTGCGATGCGCATTACAGCTGGTAGTGGCGCTGTAGTATATAGCGCTGATTCCAGTTATATTCCTGAATTTATTCCATTCACAAAAGATGCTGATCTTTTCATTTGTGAGTGTAATATGTATGCACATCAAGAGGCAGCAAAAGCAGGGCATATGAATAGTACAGAAGTGGCAAGTATTGCGAAAGATGCGAATGTAAAAGAACTTTTATTAACGCACTTACCGCATACAGGCACCCCATCTGATTTAGTAACAGAAGCAAAACAAATTTTCAGTGGCCATATTACGCTAGCGCATAGTGGCTACGTATGGAACTCATGAGGTGATATGATGTTATTTATTGATAATAAAGGAATTACAGATCCTAGAATAAACTTAGCAATTGAAGAATATTGTGTGAAGAATTTAGATATTAACGAAACATATTTACTGTTCTACATTAACGAACCTTCTATTATCATTGGTAAAAACCAAAACACAGTAGAAGAAATTAATGCAGATTACGTAAAAGAAAAAGGTATCCATGTCGTGCGTCGTCTATCTGGCGGAGGCGCAGTATATCACGATTTAGGAAACTTAAACTTCAGCTTTATTACGAAAGATGATGGAGACAGTTTCAGCAACTTCAAAAAATTCACAGAGCCTGTAACGAAAGCGCTTGGTAAATTAGGCGTAAATGCAGAATTAAGTGGTCGTAACGACATTTTGGCTGAAGGTAGAAAAATTTCAGGTAACGCGCAATTCTCAACGAAAGGTCGTATGTTCAGTCATGGTACGTTACTATTTGACTCTGAAATCGATCACGTCGTATCAGCGTTAAAAGTAAAAATGGATAAGATTCAATCAAAAGGTATTAAATCAATCCGTAGCCGCGTTGCGAACATTACAGAGTTCTTAAACGAAAAAATGACGACAGAAGAGTTTAGACAAATTCTTCTAGAAACAATTTTCGAAGGGGAAGCAGAAATTCCAATGTACGAATTAACAGAAAATGATTGGAAAGAGATCCATAAACTTTCTGAAGAACGTTACCGAAACTGGGACTGGAACTACGGGAAATCTCCGAAGTTCAACTTACAACATTCACACCGATTCCCAGTTGGACAAGTTGACGTTCGTCTTGAAGTGAAAAAAGGAACAGTAACAGAATGTAAAATTTACGGTGACTTCTTCGGGTCATTAGATGTGCATGACATTGAAGAGCGTCTAACAGGTGTACAATTTGATAAAGATGCATTCACTGCAGCTTTAGAAGGCGTAGATATTAAACGCTACTTCGGTAATATTACAACAGAAGATTTCTTACATTTATTCTTCTAAAAATAAGGGAGGCTGCCGTAACGGGCAGCCTCTTTTTTTTGCGTAGATTGTCGCGTTTTGTCGGTAAGTCGATATATTAGAAAAATCGCTGATATATTTCAAGTTACGGTCGATATATTTGGAAAATCGCTGATATAAATTGAGTTGCGCTGATATAATTTCATTCACCATAAAATCACAGGACATTTGCCCCTCGTAAAGGCATATATATATTCAAAAGGAGGCGGATTGAAATGAAGAGGGTAATGTACGTTGTATTACTACTCAGCTTTGTTATCGGAATGACAGCCTGTAACGATGAAACGTCTTCAAGTCGCACACTTTTATCTATTGGAAAACCAGCGACAGATAATGTTATATATTTTACGCACACAGATAACAAACGAAAGATAGCTGCTATACAAACTATGTTTCAAAATAAGAAATGGAAAAGAAATGAAACGTTTAGTACGGTGAATAAAACACCAGATCTTGTCTTTTCGATAGATGAGGACAATACCGGGTTACCGACATTATATGTTACATTGTTTTTTCATGAAAACGGAGCGGATGTTCTTAACTTGTACGGAGAGTATACGAGCTTGAATAAAGAGGAACTAGAAAAACTTAGAGAAAAGATAAATGCATATTATCCTGAAATGATTTTAGCACTCATTTCATAGTGTGCTAACAAATAGAATTCCCTTATTCTTCCAAAGAGAGTCAACAGGAGGTAATCGTTGTATATGCAGTTAATGGAATATCACTTGCCACTTTAATTTTCTTTTAATATAATTAATTTAGAATTTTTAAATATTCTAAATTTTATAAAGGTGGGGTTTGTGTGAATCTCGTTCAATCTTTGGCTGAAACGGCGAAAAAGAAGGGGGATAAACCGGCTTATATATTTATGGATCAGTCGGTCTCGTATGACCAATTAAACAAAATGGTCACAAGGTTTTCTAGCAATTTAGCAGCAATGGGCATTGGAAAAGGGGACAATGTCGCATTAGTTGTTGGAAACTCACCACATTTTTTGGTCGGTTTATATGGAACAATGAAAGCTGGAGCAACTGTTATTCCAGTTAATCCAATTTATACAGCAGACGAAATGCATTACATTTTACAAAATGGAGATGTAAAAACAATCATCGTACTCGACGTCCTTCTACCTGTTATACAATCTCTTACAACAAGACTTCCTTCACTTGAAAACATCATCATATGCGAAACCTCATCAGATTTTAATCATACAGAAACAGAAAAAATGAAAACGTTTACGAGAATGATAGGGGCTGGAGATTTAACTTACGAAGGCCCAGAGCTAGATGAAGAAGATGTAGCGGTTATTCTATACACTTCAGGCACGACTGGAAAACCGAAAGGCGCTATGTTAACACATAAAAATTTATATAGTAATGCGAGCGATGTGGCATCGTATTTACAATATACGGCTGATGACCGCGTCGTTGCGGCACTGCCGATGTTCCATGTGTTCTGCTTAACAGTGGCGGTAAATGCACCGATTGTGAACGGGGCAACGATTTTAATGTTACCGAAATTTAGTCCGAAAGAAGTATTCCGTATTTGTCGTACGTATGAGCCAACGATTTTTGCTGGTGTACCGACGATGTACAATTATTTATATTTATTCGAAGAAGCAAGCGCAGAAGATGTAAAGACGCTTCGCCTTTGTATTTCAGGTGGTGCATCAATGCCTGTTGCTCTTCTGCAAAACTTTGAAAAACGTTTTGACGTTATTGTTTCAGAAGGATACGGTTTATCAGAAGCATCACCAGTTACTTGTTTTAACCCGTTAGATCGTCCGCGTAAACCAGGGTCGATTGGTACAAATATTTGGCATGTAGAAAATAAAATTGTGAACGAACTTGGGGAAGAAGTACCTGTTGGCGCAGTCGGTGAATTAATTGTTCGCGGACCTAACGTTATGAAAGGATATTATAACGCGCCAGAAGATACAGCAGCGACATTGAAAGACGGCTGGTTGTATACAGGAGACTTAGCGAAAATGGATGAAGAAGGTTACTTCTATATCGTTGATCGTAAAAAGGATATCGTCCTAGTTGGCGGTTACAACGTATACCCTCGTGAAGTAGAGGAAGTATTATATACACACGAAGCCGTAGCGGAAGTTGTTGTAATTGGCGTGCCTGATGAAAACTTAGGAGAAGCAGTACGAGCTTACGTCGTTCTGAAACAAGCTCAAGTAACAGAAGAAGAACTGATGCATTATTGCACGTTACATTTAGCAAAATATAAAGTGCCAATGAGTATCGAATTTTTAACAGAATTGCCGAAGAATACGACGGGTAAATTGTTAAGAAGAGCGTTAAAAGAGAAAGCGATGCAAATATAAAAATAGGGGCAACCATCTTTATGAAGATGGTTGCCTTTGTATTTTTTAGAATTGGTTAAGCTATAACCCCATATATTTAAACCGTAATATGACTAATAAGGAGGAGATATACGTGGAGCAAAAGGAATTACGTTTACGGAGAGTTCAATATCTTATTTGTGACATTATGGATGAAATGAACGCGGAAAGTGAAAAGAAAAACTTAGAAATTTTGCAGCAAGTCATTGATCATCTTTCAGGTGCGATAGGTGATTTAGTTGATCCATCAAGCTCGTATTCTATTGATTATTTAGAACGGAAAGTTCATACGGCACATTATTTACTATTTAAAAATGAACGAAAGGCATATTTGTGCAGGAAATGATATTTTTTATTTGACATTGATAATCATTATCAATATGATGGTTATGTTGGGTATAATCATATAAAGAGAGAGGTCATGTTGATAATGATTAAGAAAAAATATGTTAATGCGTTCGTTATAGCAGCAACTTTAGCAGTTCCATTCAGTGGTATTATGGCACCGATTGCGAAAGCAGAAGCGGCAGTAGAAATGAAAGCAGCTAGCAAACTAGCAGATGGCACATATGAAGTTATTTTAAAGACTTATAAAGATCAAACGAATGACACATCAGTTGCATCTACATATTTAAAAAATCCAAAAGTAACGATTCAAGGTGATAAAAAAATCGTTACGTTAACAGTTCAAGATAGTAGCTATTTTCAGTATCTTAGAGTAGAAGATCCAAATAAAATAGGGACATTCCATGATGTAAAAGTAATCTCCGAAGATAAAGCGAATAATGGCACGAAAGTTGTTCAATTTGAAATCGGTGAGTTCTCGAAAAAATATAATATGCAAATGCATATATTAATTCCAGCAATTAAATATGATCATAAATATCAACTACAGTTTGAAATCGATGCAAGTGCAATTGAACAGAAGCCTAAATTCTCTGATGTACCAGCTTGGGCACAAGAATCAGTTCAATATTTAGTAGATAAAGAAGCAGTGCACGGTAAGCCAGATGGTACATTTGCTCCGGCTGAAAATATCGATCGTGGCTCAGCTGCGAAAATATTAGCAACTGTTTTAGGTCTAGAAATTAAGAAAGATGCAAAGCCATCATTCCCTGATGCGCAAAATCACTGGGCTACACCATACATCGCAGCAGTTGAAAAAGCAGGTATTGTAAAAGGTGATGAGAAGGGGAACTTTAATCCAAGTGGGTTAATTAACCGTGCATCAATGGCTTCTATGCTAGTAAATGCATATAAATTAGAAAAAAATGAAAATATGAAACTACCAAAAGAATTTGCTGACTTAAACAATCATTGGGGTGCGAAGTATGCCAATATTTTAATCCAAGAAAACATTTCCATTGGAACAGATAATGGCTGGGCTCCAGATAAAGCGGTAAGTCGCGCGGAAGCAGCACAATTTATTGCGAAGACGGATAAGTTGAAGAAATAAATTAAAACGTATACTAGATTTTGTATAAATAAAAAAGGAAGATTTGAACTTCAAATCTTCCTTTTTGCATTGTTATATATTCCTCCTCATCAACTCACCAACTTGCGTCGCAACGTACTCAACATCGTTATCAATCTCATCTAATACGTAAGATTCTAAAATGCCCATGACAGCCGTTCCTAAAAATTTTAAAACGATGTGTGTATCAATGTTTTTATTTACTGATGTATTTGTGTTTAGTTTTTTCTCTAGTTCACCCATGATGAACGTTAGGAACTTTTTCTGAAATGATAATGTGCTGTTGCTTCTAAATAACGATGCGAAAAATGGTTTGTGTTCTTTAAAGTATTCAAACCATATGACAGTTCCTTCTATATAGCCTTTTGTTTCGAATGGCACCTCTAATTGTTAGGTTTGCATCTAGCAGTTAGAGGTTTTTACTGTGAAGGTTGCTGTGCTTAATATTTACGTTAAACGTGCATAACAAGATATAATAGAAGAAATCAATAAGGAGGCTATCAGTGAAAAATTTTCGGTATCTCAATATATTTACTATTTTAATTGTATACACACTACTCATGTTTTACATCGGCTGGAACGGTTGGGTTTGGCTTCATGCGGTGTTTGGCTGGGAATCTTGGGGATATTACGCTTTCGTAGTCGGATTTATTTCATACGCGTACATTCTCGTGCAAGTGTTTAAGTTCTTGCCATTTCTACGAACGATAGGTTCAATTTGGTTTGCGGTCATACAATATGCGCTTATGTTGTTGCCACTTGCTGATATTACAGTTTTCCTTCTACAGTTTGGGGTGGAGAAAGAGACGGCAATTATTTGGACAGGAACGGCCGTGTTACTTGCGTTCATCTTTATTTTTGCATATGGGGTATTCAACGCATATAGCCCAGTAGTAAGAAAGTACGAGGTGCACATCCCGAAAAAAGTAGAGGGACGTAAAAGCTTACGCATTGCGATGGCCTCGGATATGCATTTCGGTAAATTATCTGGCGTTTCGCATTTAAAAAGACTTGTCCATCATGTCAATGAGATGGAGCCTGATATTATTTTACTGCCAGGTGATATTATCGATGATCATCCAGGTGTGTTCATTCAAAAAAATATGGGACCAATTATGAAACAAATGAAAGCTCCACTAGGCGTATATGGTGTGTTAGGAAACCATGAATATTACGGCCGAGCGGTTCCTGAATTTTTACAAGAGATGGATAAGATTGATATTCGTATTCTGTTAGATGAAGTGATTACAATTGAAGATGATTTTTATATCGTTGGAAGAAGAGATAAAACAGAGCGAGATCGCCAAAGTTTTGAAAGTTTAATGAGTACGGTGAATAAATCTATGCCAGTTATCGCAATGGATCATCAACCATTTGAGTTGAAACAAGCAGCGGATGCTGGCGTTGATTTACTACTATCCGGTCACACACACCGCGGACAAATGGCGCCGAATCATATTGTAACGAGAAGAATGTACGAATTAGACTGGGGATACGCAAAAAAAGGCACATTCCACGCGATTGTTTCTTCTGGTTTCGGATTCTGGGGACCACCGCTTAGACTTGGAAGTAGATCTGAGATTGTGCAGGTGGAAGTTACGTTTGAGTAGTGTTATAAAATTTTACTTATTTAGAAGTAGAGTCACATACGCAGTAAGCTGAAATTTTCATCTGTTACTAGGATTGGAATTGTAAAAAAGGATTATACATGACTAATATGTATAATCCTTTTTGGTTTCGCAATCGCGCCCGTTACTTGAAAAAAATTTCAATTAGTTGTAGTGGATGTGCATTAATTAGTCCATGGACAATAATAATTGCCCATACTTTACGATAACGTGCCCACAAATATCCAAGGAATAGACCTACGATACCAAGGTTCACAATAACCGTAGCGGTATCAATATCCCAATGACCAGAGCCATGTAATGCGATATGCCAGCTGGCCCATAACAATGATGTAAGAAGAATAGCCGGCCAAGTGCCTAGTAATAATTCCAAACGTGTTTGCAACCAAACTCTATAAAAAAACTCTTCCAGTACACTATTTATAAGAAAGCCTACAAGTAAAATTAATATTAAAACCATTTGTTCCATTTTAGCCGGAACAAATGGTGTAGAGAATGTAGAAAAGAAGTTGAAGTACCCCCATATTATAATGACAATAAGTGGTGTAAAACGATACCATTTATGATTCTCTATTGATTTCATAGGTTTTAGTCTCTCTTTTTGGGGATTGCTTTTATAAAACAAAAGAAGCATGAATGGGGTGAATAATAATAAAATGATTTTAAATATCATAAACCAAAATTGTAATGCCATCCCTTCAAAGTTCGTGGTGAGAAGACTAATTGTGAAGAGGGATCCGCTCAAGAACAAGACAATAGCTTGAATCTTGATGCGCCTTTGTTCAAACTGTTGAAGAGGATTATAGTTTTTATGATGAAACGGTAAGAAACGGATAAGGAGTATACCGATCATAACAGGGACCCACTTGTGCCAAAAAGGCATCGTGCCCTTATGATCACCACTATAACGAATATTTGTTTCGCCAATCCATATAAGCCAAAGGGATGAAAGCAAAATGATAAGTACACATAATCCACCAATTAACTTCCCCATTTTTGGAAAATAACTGTCCATAGATTCCCGACCTTTCGTACTATAACTGTAAAACTAGTTTTTTCTAAAATCATACGTGTCCGTCTCTACATGTAATTTATGTTTATTAATCATCACTGTATGATCGTCTAACCATTGTACAGTTGCATCTTCTTCACGATAATTCCAGTATATATTTTTCGTGTTCATAAATTTTTTATTATTTGCTACAAGCTCTCCTCTTATAGCAAAGCTAGTCGTTGCGCCGCCATTATGCCTGTATATATGTAAAGTATACGTTTTATCTGGGGAGTGTATGGATTGAATCTTTTCACCGCCTGAAACCCCAGATAAAGTGAAGAATTTTCAATATCCTAAACTAATTAATACAATAATGATGAATAGAATGGTGAAGAAAATCTTTTTCATGTTCCCCCTCTTTCCCTTAATAGCTATACCTGTATTAAATCAAAATAGAATAAAACTGGAAATGTTATCCTTTTTCTTGCCGGAATATGTACGTTTCTATTTCTAGCGTTCTGTTCACGATTTGGAATAAAAGTCCCCACATTTTTCAATAAAAAAAGGCTCCACATAAGGAGCGCTCAATAAAAATAAATGAATTAAAAGAAATAACAGAAATAACAGACATATATAATATACAACATTTATAATTTTGTATCAATATATTTAGATTTATAATTTATATTGGTGTTGATTTTATAAAAAAGGTACGATTAAAAGACTCTGCTGAAATAAAGGGGGATTATAAGTGGTTATATCAGATGTTATATACGGTGAATTTAAAGTGGATCAAGTAGTAGAAGAGTTAATTTTAAGCAAGCCTGTGCAAAGACTAAAAGGTATTCATCAAAATGGCGCAAGCTACTTAATAAATGAGAACTGGAATGTAACACGCTTTGATCATTCAGTTGGTGTTATGTTATTAGTGAAGAAACTCGGTGGTTCAGTAGAAGAACAAATCGCAGGATTACTGCATGACGTATCACATACTGCTTTTTCCCACGTGATTGATTACGTTTTTCATAATGAGGGTGAAAGTTATCATGAAGAGATATTTAGTTCTGTCGTGAAAAACTCAGAAATTCCAGCGATTCTTGCGAAGCATGGTTATAACTATGAGGACATTTTGTTAAATGATTCGAAGTGGACATTATTGGAAAAATCAGCACCAGAATTATGTGCAGACCGAGTGGATTATACATTACGAGATATGTATACATATGGGTATATTTCGTTAGAAGAAGTTCACAGCTTTTTAGAGGATGTCATCGCTGTAGATGGGAAAATGGTTCTTCAAAGTGTCGAAATGGCAGAATGGTTTACAGAAACGTATTACAAAGAAGTAATTGATTTCTTTATGAAACCAATGAATATTTACGGAAACAACATGTTAGCGAAAACGTTAAAGTTAGCTCTTCATAAAAAGGTTATTCATGCAGATGATTTCCTTCTTGAAGATAATGAGCTTATTTCGAAATTGCAGCAATGTAGTGAGCCAGAAGTACATGCTTTATTAAGAAAAGTTCATCGGAATGTAAAAGTAAAAGAAGATAGAAATGATTATGATTTGTATCAGAAAAATAAAGTCCGACTCATTAATCCGCCGTTACTTCGTGAAGGTGAAACTGTTTCATCGTCTGTCGTATCGGAAAAAATAAAACAGATGAGTAAGGTCGCTTATGAAAAAGCGGTGAGAGGGATGTATGTGAAAGTGATTACGGATTAAAAAGTAGAGCATCTTTTCTTGATGCTCTACTTTTTTCATTAATAATCAAACCAATTCCAAACCTCAATATCTCCAAGCGTCGCATAACGAACATGCGGCGAGTTTTGTAATTTTAATAACTCTTTCGACGGGCCAGTAATGACCATGCCGTATACTTTAACGCCGTTATCTTTTACATACTGATAGCGCTTATCTAAATTCAGCTCTTTTTCAGAAGTCCGAGTAGTTTTACTTACAGTTTCTTTATGTGTAGAAAGAATGTGCATCATTTCGATCACTTCATCTTCTTTTGTCTTCGGTCGTATTTCTTCATTATTAGGGAGATTTATAGGTTCTGAAAATCCTATAATTTCTCCACCATTTAGGATGAAATCTTCTTCATCTATTCTCTCTTGTCCTGTGTCTAATGCGTACCATAAAGGAGAAGGCGGCATTTCTTGTGCTTCAAATGCGCTATATAGAATTGATTCGATTTCTTGCAACGTATAAGGTTTGTCAAAAGATATCGCTACTTCTGCAACGGTTCCCTCATGTACTTTTCCAAGTGTATCCCAAACTTTTTTAGATGATTCTTTCAAAGAAGCTTCTTCCTTGATTTTTGGATGAACAAAGGAAAGTTTTTTTTGATAGGCTCTGTTTTCCCAAGATGGATTTTTGACAGTAACAGACGATAAGAAACTACGTGTTGTTACTGTACCAATTGGAAATTCTTTTTTGCCGACCGTTTTAAATAAATTTATTTCAGTTTCTGTACGGAAAAAGGGTTTAACCTTCGTACTTCCTCCAGCGGAACGACTATTTGGCATTGTTGCTTCTAGTGCGAGTGCTGGAATCTCATCTACTTCAGCTAATTTTTTCATATTATAGAAGTAAAAAGATGATGAAAAATGACCAACAAAATAGATTGCTATACAAACAGCAAGGACAAAACTAACGGTTTGCCAACGCTGTTTCCATTTTATTTTCCAAAACGGGACTTTAAGATTTTGTGGTGGTAGTCTTTTCTTTATCGGTTCACTCTTCGAAAGCAGCGCATCTAAGTAAACTTCACAATCTTCACATGTCTCAATATGACTTTCTAACTCTTCTTGTTCATCATGCGTGAGCGTTCCGTTTTCGTACTTCTCCCATAGTTTTTTAAATTCTGTACAACCCATCCGTATCACTCCTTTATGCTTTTCGTTTCTTTTCGTCCCCTGTGTAATTCAATTTTCACTTTCGCTAGTGAGAGACCAGTCATTTCGGCTATTTCCTTATACGAGAATCCGTAGTAATCTCGTAGTAACAGAACATTTCGTCTTTCAAGAGGAAGAGAAGATAAACTGTCTAACCAACTAGCAATCTCGTGTTTTACGAAATAAGAGTGCTCTGTACTTGGTACGTTCGGTAAATGGAACTCTTCAACTTTCGTTGTTTTATATCTTTTTTCTTTTCGATACCAATCGATAAAGGCGTTGTAGGCAATCGTAAATAACCACGGCCTAATTTCTTCTCCTTTATAATAGTCAATATGGACGAGCATTCGGTAAAAGGTTTCTTGCATGAGATCTTCCGCATAGTGGGAATCTCCGGTTAGGGAGAGAAGATAGCGAAATAAATCTTGCATATGCTCGGAGTAAATGTCTTCTAATGATTGTTTGCGTTTCACTACATTTCCCTCCCTTCATACATAACAACGAAATACGTATAAAAAAGTTACATTTGTTTTTAAAAATATAGTAAAAAACGTCAAGAATTGGATAGGATTCTCTTTTATCATAATACATATAAGGCGGGTGAACAGAGATGGAAAGCTATGAAACACAAATTCAAAGGTCAATTGATTATATTGAGGAAGATGTAATGGAAAAACAGACGCTGCGTAATTTAGCACGTATTGCAGGTTTTTCTGAGTCGCATTTTCATCGTGTATTTCAGGCGTTAGTAGGTGATACAGTAATGGAGTATGTTCGAAAGAGGAGGTTAGCCCGGGCAGCTTATCAACTTTCTCATACGGATGAAAAAGTTATTGATATCGCATTTGAGCATGGCTTTCAATCTCACGAAACGTTCACGAGGGCCTTTAAGAAATTATTTCAAATGACACCGAGTGAATATCGAAAACAAGAAATTGAAACGCCGATGTATTACAGCGTGAATGTAAAGCAAAGAAAA
Source organism: Bacillus sp. EB106-02-03-XG38 (assembly GCF_058792175.1). Lineage (NCBI taxonomy): Bacteria > Bacillati > Bacillota > Bacilli > Caryophanales > Bacillaceae > Bacillus > Bacillus sp. EB106-02-03-XG38. The sequence goes on along the minus strand of NZ_JBYTED010000002.1, from coordinate 604,457 downwards.
TTAAATCCGTATTTAGGAGGCATACAAATGGAATATCGTATTGTAAATAAACCAGAATTTTTAATGGCAGGTTATGAACTGAAGACGACAAGTAAAGAAGGGAAGAACCATCAAGACATCCCAGCATTTTGGCAAGAATATTTACAAAAAGATCTTGGAACAACGATTCCGAATCGCAAAGATACGAGCCAATGGGTAGAGCTTGGATTATGTACTGATTTTAATTTAGAAACAGGCGACTTCACTTATATTATCGGAATGGAAGTTACAGGCTTTGAAAATGTACCAAATGAAGTTGCAAAGCGTACTTTCCCAGCAGCGACATATGCTGTATTTACAACGCCGAAAGTTCCTCATGAAGAAATGGTATCGTCTATTCACCAAACGTGGAATGCAGTATTCTCAGAATGGTTCCCGCATTCAGGATACGAACATTGCGGCGTTAATGAATTTGAACTATACGATGAGCGTTCCCATGCAGATAAAAGCGAGTCCGCTCAAATTGAACTTTGGATACCAGTGAAGAAGAAATAATAGAAAGAAAAGCGAGCCACTGAGTGGTTCGCTTTTTTCATATAGGTCGCTATATTTGACGAATTTTGTCGGCAAGTCGATATATCTTGAAAATCGCTGATATAATACGAGTTGCGCCGATATATTCAGAAAATCGCCGATATAATTTCATATACCGCCAAACTATCGCACTAAGCAAGAATAAAAGGCGAGTAACATAATTTCATGTACCACCGAACTACCCCATAAAGAAAAGACGCCACATAGCGCCTTTCCTACGAATGAAACGGGAACACAAGTGTAATCGTCGTTCCTTTTCCGAGTTCGCTATCAATAGAAATCGTTCCGTTATGAGCATGAACGAGCTGTTTCGTAATAGCGAGGCCAAGTCCAGTTCCGATGTTGCTTTCTTCTGTATTGGTTCCTCTGTAATAGCGCTCAAATAGAAGTTCTTTCGTTTTATCATCCATTCCTTTTCCGTTATCTGAAATAGAGAGTGTAAATGAATTTTCATTTTGCGAAAGTTTTACGATGACATTTGTCGTTTCATTATTATGTTTTACAGCGTTTACGAGTAAGTTTTCGATAATACGCTGGAACCATTTTTCTTCAATGAAATATTGAATTTTATTTGAGCTTGGTACGAATTCAATATTTTGATTTTGAAGTGTTGGATTGTTAATGAATTGTAATAATACTTTTTGGACGAATTGATTCATTTCAATGTTTACGTGCTGCGCAGGAAGACTGTTATTTTTTAATTGATACGTTAAGCTTAAGTCATCAATTAATGTCGTCATATATTGCGATTTCTCTTTCATAACGCTGCCGAATTGTTGAATGTCACGATCAGTCCAGTTGTACTGCTTTGATTCTAGTAATAATGCGTATCCATATATAGAGCTAAGTGGTGTTTTTAAATCATGTGTAAGCCCAGTAATCCATTCCTCACGTGTTTGCTGCAATATTTGCCTCATCCCATCATTTTTTTTGAGTGTAATAGAAAGGTGCTCTAGTGAATTTGTTACATCACTAAATAAGCGGAATGACCATTTTTCTTTACCAGATCGCCGGAACCTGACAGGTTTCCCTTTTTTACTAACAGGCTCTTCATACTTTCCGCCAGCTATGTTTTTAAGCCAGCGCATCGCATGTAATAACGGTTTTCCAAATTTATTACCGTACCAAATAGAAAGAATGACTAAATAAACAAATACGATAAGAAGGATTAATCCGCATCCGATTAGAAACTTTTTAGCAAATACATCGTCTATTTCATCATCTGGATAGTAGTACTCATTTTTTGCAGTTACAACGAGAAGATGATTGCTATTTGTGTCGTAAAAGCTAGACGTGTTTTCTTTATGATTCCACGGTTCCTTTTCACTAAGAGCAGCTTGTATGACAGAAAACGGTTTTTTCTTTCCATCTGGATAGGAGAATACTTCTTCGCCCCCACTATTAAAGATTTGAAGAGTAGCCTTTTCTTTAGAAAGTAACTGTTTGTCTTCTTCTGTTAATGCGAATGAATCTGTAGATACAGAAGGGTGCTCTTTCTGTATCGTTTTCAGTAATACATTGCTTTTTAACATACCGCCGTAAATAACAAGTACGTTCTTTTCTTCTAATTCAATGTCCCAATATGTAAATGTATAAGGGCTTTCTGTGTGATTCTGTATATATGAGAATAAAGATACTTTCGTGTAAGATGTCGGCACGTCACTTGGTGTATTAAAGTAATAGAGAACTTTTCCATTTTCCTCTACAACTTGAATCCAATCATTTTTCTCTTTAATTAATTCTTTTACTTCAGCTTTCACCGAAATATCACCATCTTCTGAAGAGATGTATCTTGAAATCATAAAATTATCAGCATCTGGAATGTTCGGTTCGTATGAAGTACTCGTAACAAGAAAAATTAAATACGTGAAAGCAGCTACTACAGCAATTAGTAATGTCACCAAAACAAATACGTGTTGCATGATAAACTGGATAATGAGTCGTTTATTAAAGTTCATATCGTCACCTACTTAGTAATGAACTTATAGCCAAGTCCACGAACGGTTTTTATATATTCTGGTTTACTTGGGTCTTGTTCAATTTTTTCACGTAGTTTTCGAATGTGGACCATAACGGTATTGTCATCGCCATTATAGGCAGGTGCTCCCCAAACTTTTTCGTATATTTCTTCTTTCGAAAATACGTAGTTCGGATTCTCGCAAAAGAAGAGTAATAGCTGAAATAGCTGGGCGGAACATTCGACAACATGTCCATTTACTGTAAGTTCTGCGGAATATCGATCAATTTCAAATCTGCCAAATGAACTGGAGTGTGCTTTTTGTTCGTGTGGTACGGCTTGTTTCATATGTCTACGGAGTTGTGCTTTCATACGAGCTACTACTTCAAGTGGATTAAATGGCTTCGTAATATAATCATCTGCACCGTGTGAAAATCCAGATATTTTATCTAAATCAGATGTTTTAGCTGTGAGGAAGAAAATAGGGCAATCTGTTTTTTGGCGAATGATGGGACAAATATCAAAACCAGATTGTCCAGGAAGCATGACATCTAAAATAATTAAATCGTAATCGTTTTGCTCGGTGAGAGATAAAGCTATTTCAGCCGATGTTGCAGTTGTAATATGAGAAAAACCTTCTTTTTCAAGAATGGTAGTTAGTAATTGTAAAATTGCTGTTTCATCATCAACGAGCAAAATATTTGCTTCATACATAAAAATCCCTCCTAATTTCCTCGAATATCATATCATCTTTCTGTAACTTATGGAATTTTTAAGGAAATTTTAAGGTTTTCTTTCTCAAAAAATTAAGAATCAAATGATATGATAAAAGTAACATAGGGGAGGAGATGAGTGTGAATCCGTTTCAAACGATGCGAGCTAGATATTTTTTAATTGTATTTGCACTATTAGCTTTAGTTGCAAGAGTCAGTAATGAATTGATAGAAAATACATTTCATATGCAAAATTCTACTTTTATAAATATTCTTATATTCTATATCCTTCCGATTACGTGGATTTTTTTTACGTATAGAAAACACCGTGTTTCCTTTTCGTTATTTATTAATAAAAATGAAACATTTAACCTGGTGCAAGTTTTATACATTGCACTTATGTTAGCCGTGTTTAGTTATGGATATCTTATTTTGTACATGTATAGCTTTGCATGGATTACACCGGAATTTATTATGAATGCATTACGTGAACCGGTTATTGATAGCACAGGGGGATATGTGTATCAAATTATTATGGTCGTGTTCATCGCACCAATTATTGGTGAATTTGTTTTTCGAGGATTTTTACTGCAACGCTTTGCAGCAAAATGGGGAACGAGTATAGCGATTATTGTTGTAGCGATATTATTTGCGTTATTACACGTTGATTTTCTAGGTGCAGTTGTATTTAGCGTTGTACTATCAATCGTATATATTCGTACAAATAGTTTACTCATGCCAATTGCTATTCACATGCTAAACAATGCATTTGTAATCGGTGCTTCTTTTTTAATAAATAAAGAAGAGATAATGAGTTTTGCAGATTTCTCAAATTATACGACGTTCTTTCCAGGACTTCTTATTTTTATAATAGGATTAAATTTAGTACTCATCTTTTTATTTGTTAACCGCAAATATTGGAACAAAGAAATGCCAGCTATATATGTAGAACAAGAAGAGAGTTTTTCATATGTAGTGGGGGATAAATGAGATGAAGAAGACGATTGAAAAAATATTGAAAGAGATTATAGATGCTACGTCTATTACAGATATGTGTGATAAAAGCATTTGTCATTGGCTTCAACCTGTAGTAGATACGATTGTGTTTCCAGAGTATTATTTGTTCTCTAGTAATCATTTAAAAGAAAATATTATTTCTCTTCTTATTGTGCTAGGGGTTTTACTACTATTTGGTCTAATAGTAGAAGAAATGATGAAGCGTATCTTCAGAAAGAATGAAGAGAAGCATACGTGGGTTCATAAAGTATTCGAGAAAGTAATAGTGGCTTTCCTTTTGTTTTATAGTATGAAAACAATCATTTACTTTATAGCTTTGAAACATCATTAATTCTAAATTTGAAAGGGATGTATAAAATTATATGAATGAAACAATATCATCAAATAAGTTTTTTTATTTGATTTTGCTTAGTATTGTACTGATAACGACAGTCAATGTTATTCTTCGCTGGGAGGAAGCTTATTTCTTTATGTATTTAGCACTCCATTTGTTAGGGATTTTATGTATAAGTGGCGGAATAGTTGCTGAAAAAAAGAGTGAAGAAAGCGTTAATTATATGTGTGTGACCGGTCTTATTTTACTATTAGCTGTACAAGGTATTATGAAATATAGTTCTTTTTCTTTACAAGATTTTAGTTTATTAATGGATGTACTTCCTTAAGGGGTGGCGTTATGTTATCTAAGAAGCAAATAGGATACGTACTAGTTTTAATTGGTTTTTTTACGATTATTGTAACGACGTTATTTTTTCAAGACTATGAATATATCCGCTATATAAAAGGCGCTGGTTTAATATGTTGGGTTGTAAGTATATTTCTTATCCCAGAGTATGAACCGAAGAAAGTGTCTAAAGGTAGGTAAAACTCTTCTTTTTGTAGAAGAGTTTTTTTATATAAATAGAAGGCTCGCGAGCCATTCGCATAATAAGCTTGTTCTAATTTAGCATGTACGAACTTACAATAATAATAGACAGGCAGCATAGAGGAGGGAATAGCGTGAGGAAGGTTATTGGGTGGTCGCTTTTTTTGTACGTTGGGTTTGCCTTGCTTATATATTGGTATTTATTTGGATGGAATCATGAACTTATTCCGGACATGTATAAAGGAACGAGTGCAGATCCAGAAACGTTTATGAATGCAAGAGAGCTTACGCTAAGCCAAGATTATTCGCGCGTGAAAAATTTACTGTACTTTTTAGCGACGCCTCTGGAATGGATTATATTATTATTTGTACTTGTGCTTGGTGTTTCAAGAAAGTTTGAGAAATGGTCGAAGGAAACGACGAAAATAAGTGTCCTGCAAGTTGCGATTTATTTCTTTTATTTATCACTACTCACAACAGTTCTTGCCTTGCCGATGCAATGGATTAGCCGAAAAGTGTCCGTTGATTACGGCATTTCAACACAAAGTACACAAAGCTGGATAAAAGATCATGTTATCGATTTTTGGGTGAATTATGCGACGATGTTAATTATAGTTGCCGTTCTGCTATGGCTTATCCGTAAATTCCCGAAGCGATGGTGGCTAGCGGGATGGGCACTCTCTGTTCCATTTACAATCTTTTTAACATTTATACAGCCTGTCGTTATTGATCCACTTTATGACGACTTCTCGACGCTAAAAAATAAAGAATTAGAAACGAAAATTTTAGCGATAGCAGACAAAGCTGACATTCCAGCTAAGCACGTATATGAAGTAAATATGTCGGAAAAAACGAATGCATTAAATGCTTACGTAACAGGAATTGGGCCTAACGCTCGTATTGTAATGTGGGATACAACGCTTAAGCAATTAAAAGATAAAGAGATTTTATTTATAATGGCCCATGAGATGGGGCATTATGTTATGAAACATATATATTGGGGCGTAGCGAGTTATGTGTTGCTATCGTTTATAGGGATGTTTCTCATTAGTCGTATTATCAATATGTGTATTCGAAAATGGGGAGATACGCTGCAAATTTCAAAAGTAGCATGTTTTTCAATTTTACCTTTATTTTTCTTAATTTCTTCTGTACTCTCTTTTGTATCACAGCCAGCAACAAACTATGTTTCTCGTATAGAAGAACGAGCGGCAGATCAATATGCTTTAGATATGACGAAGGACGGGAAATCTGGTGTAAAAACGTTTCAATATTTATCAAAAACGAGTTTAAGTCAAGTAAATCCTCCTGCGTTAGTAAAGTTTTTCTTATACACACATCCACCAATTTTCGAAAGAATTCATACGTTTGAACAATATGAGAAACAAAGCAAAAAGAAGTAGCGATTATGCTACTTCTTTTTTATAGATATAAGTTTTATATTGGGAATATTTATCATTGCTTTTTATTGCGATTTTGTAAATAATAAGCTATAAAATTCTAAAAATCTATATATAAAGGAATAAAGGTGAAAAAATGTATTTTTTAAAAAATTTAAAAGTGAAATATAAATTATTATCGCTTATTTCATTAGCAGTATTGAGCATGGTAATTATGAGCTGCGTAGCAATTAATTCTATTAACAAGATTAAGCATGATACAGAGGTTGTAGTAGATGATTATCAACATTCTGTAGTTTTATTAGAAGGAATGCTTCGTACACAAAATTCACTAGAGTATAACTTACTAGAATTAATTACAGCGTCACCAAATGAGGGGACAAATAAAGAGGGGATTATTGGTAATATTGAAAAGGATCTTGAAAAATATGATTCTTTATTAAAAGAATATGATGATGGCTTCAATTTAAGTAAGCAAGAGGATGAACTGTTTCAGAAGATGAAGAAATCTTTGCCAAGTTATATGGAGACATATAAGAAGTTGTTTGATAAAGCGAAGGTAACAAATGAATCTCAAATGGTAAACGAATTTCATAAGGAATTAAAACCGAAGGGAGTAGAGTTAGCTAGTTATGCTGTAGATCTTGAAGCGTATGTTTCAAATTTAGCTGACCAAGTATTTAAAGATTCTCAAAAAATGATAGAGCGGTCCGTTATTACTTTTATCATTCTTGTAGTAGTTACTACAGTCATTATATGTATAGTAAGTTATATTATTAGCAAGCTTATAGTTGCCCCTTTACAAACGGTTAGTCTTATGATGGAAAAAGCAAAAGATGGGGATTTAACTGTACATGGTGAGTATAATGCTAAAGATGAATTAGGTGTATTAGTAAGTGATTTTAATGAGATGATTACAGGGTTAAGAACAAATATGAAAGAAGTAGAGAATAATATTCAGCTTTTATTCCAACATGCAGACGGAGTGGTATCTGCATCAGAAGTATCTAGCAGTGCAGCGAAGAAAATAACGATGGATATTGAAGAAGTTGCAAATGGTGCAGAGGGCCAAATGCAGGCAATGGAACAAACTGCGGGTGCGATGGAAGAGTTGACACAAGGAATGCAGAGTATAGTGAATACATCATCATCTGTAAATGAATTGTCTGCTCAGTCAGCATTAGATGCAGAGAGTGGTAATAAGTTAATGAAACAAATGATTAAACAGATGGATATAATCCAAAATTCAGTACATAGCGGTGTGAAACAAGTAGAGACTATGAAAGAACAATCAGAAGAAATTGTTAAAATCATTGATGTTATGCAAGGTATTACCTCTCAAATTAACTTATTAGCATTAAATGCCGCAATTGAGGCTGCCCGTGCTGGGGAAAGTGGTAGAGGATTTGCAATTGTGGCAGATGAAGTAAGGAAATTAGCAGAACAATCTAGTAATTCTGCAAAACAAATTGAGAAGCTTATTACTCAAGTTATGGGAACAACGAACCATACCGTACATATGATGGGGAAAGTAGATAATGAGGTACAGGCAGGTACACAAGTAGTAATGCACACAGAAAAAGTATTTGGAAATATTACAGAAAAAGTACAGCAAGTATCTGAGCAAATTCAAACGGTATCTATGTCTACAGATGAAATTGCAGCGAGTAGTGAAGAGATTTCGGCTTCTGCAGAAGACATGGCTCAAATTTCCCAAAGATCATCTGACCGAACTGATAGGGTAAAAGAGTCTATTCAACAACAAGAAAAATCTGTTCAAGAGATCTCGGTTTCAATTGAACATATGCATAATGCAGCAGGAGAATTAAAACAAATAGTTGCCCAATTTACTCTTCAAAAGTAGTAGTATATTTAAGTTTTAATATAGAAAAATTCCACTCAATAAATAAAAAATCATCCTATATAACAAAGGATGATTTTTTTATGGGAATTTTGTGCAGCTATCACTTAATATATTCTAATTTTTTACAATTTTCCGATTGTAATATATAATAATACGTAATGTTTTGGAGATTTTTCATTTGTAAAAGATAGTTTATAGGAGGAGAGAAAGGGTGTTCAATAAAAAATCAATGCCGGCTATAAAAATGATCCTTTCGATGTCTATTTTTGGATCAATTGGATTTTTTTCTGTTCAAACAGGTTTACCGTCTTTTGAATTAGTATTCGTTCGTTGCATTTGTGCGACTATATTTTTAGCATTATGTTGGCTCGTAACAGGACAGTATAAAAATGAGAAATGGAATAAAAAAGAAGTTATGCAAATATTAGCATGTGGTGTATTTCTCGTTTTTAACTGGGTATTTCTATTTAAAGCGTTTGAAGTTATGTCGATTACAATTGCGATTTCAGTTTACCATCTTGCACCAATTATCGTATTAATGATTGGTAGTATTGTATTTAAAGAGAGACTTACAGTGTTTGCAGTTATGTCCATTGTCATTTGTTTTATCGGAACCGTTTTAGTAGCTGGAGTAGATGGAAGTCTATCGCTCGAAAAATTGATGTCTTCTGGCATGGTATGGGCACTTCTTGCAGCATTATTTTATGCTTTTACTACTTTATTAGGAAAAGGAATTCAGCATACGAGCGCATATGCGATGACATTTTTACAAACTTTTTTAGGTATATTTTTATTGCTACCATTCGTAGATTTTGGCAAATTTCAAGGGTTAACAGAAATGAACTGGATGATGATTACAGCGACAGGTCTTATACATACTGGATTTGTATATTACTTATTTTTTGACAGTTTAAGAGATTTATCGACTAGATTAATTTCTGTATTAGTGTTTTTAGATCCAGCGGTTGCAATACTGTTAGATACAGTCTTTACCGGGTTTAGACCGACTAGTATGCAAATAGTAGGGATTGTTCTTATATTTGTAGGGATGGCATTTACTTTTCGAAAAACGAAGGATGAGGAAATAGTAGTAAAAGAAAAATTGTATTCGTAATTGTAAATAATTAGATAATATTCTATTGATAATTTTCTTATTTTTTGTACAATATAATTTTTAGGAAAATAAAGGAAAAGGAAGATGAGAGAGATGAAAAAGCTAGTAAAGATAGCGACATCGTTAACTTTAATGGGGGGAATATTTGTAAGCGCAAATGGTGTGTCTGCAAATACAGATGTTATCCAGAAATCTAGCCCTAATATGATGATAGAATTTGATGATGTAACAACAGATCATTGGGCATATGATGAAATTACGAATTTAGTATATCACCGCATTATGTATGGCTATGGAAATGGTAAGTTTGGTGTAGAAGATAATATAACACGTGAACAAGCGGCGGCAGTATTATACCGCGCACTTCATGTAAAAAGAAGTGCGATTAATGGGAATCCATATGGAGATATTAGTACGAAATCAACCATGTTCCCTTACGAAATTTTACGCTTAACACAGCTTGGTATTTTTAAAGGCGACGAAAATGGAAATTTCCGTCCGAAAGATACACTGACTCGTGCAGAGTTATCACAAATTTTAACGAAAGCATATGAGTTGAAAACAAAATATCCGCATACATTTACAGATATACAAGAAAACTATTGGGCAAGAGATGCAATTAGCGCATTACAGTCTAATAACGTTGTCGTTGGAACGGGAGATGGCAAGTTCGAGCCTGAAATGCTCGTTACACGCGGGCAATTTGCGAAGTTTTTACAACGAGCAATTGATAATTCTCCAGGGAAAATGGAATAGATAAAGAGAAAGCTCATAATTTGTGGAAGCGTTATCTTCCGCTCATTATGAGCTTTTATTAATAGATAGGTTAATATTGTCGTATGTTGTAGTTAAGTCGATATAATTGCATTTTTTGTCTAGAAAATGAACTCTTAAAATGTGAAGGATTTCTTTTAAAAAAAGTAGAATATTTATATTATAGAAACACCTTTACATGAATACAGGAAAGAAAATTGATTTGCGTACAATTCGGTATAAAAGTTGAAATCGAGAGCGAATTGGCTCTCCTTTAGTAGTGATTTTCACAATAATAGATTTTTTAAATGTAATATATTGCATAATGGGTGCGAAGGCAACATATGTAATATTGGAAAGGATTTCAGTCTATTATTTTCCGTTTTTCCAAATGGAGATAAAGGGGAGAGGGCAATGAAGAAGAACATGTTACGTATAATGGCAACAGTAACTATTATGGGCGGCTTGTTTGTAAGTACGAATGTCCCGAATGTAAAGGCAGAAGAATACCCAGAAATGATTGTGTTTGATGATGTTCCAGTAAACTACTGGGCATATGACGATATAATGGACGTAGTATACAATAAAGTAATGTTAGGATATGGAAATGGTAAGTTTGGTGTAGGAGATAATGTAACACGAGAACAAGTAGCAGCAGTACTTTATCGTACATTGAATTTGAAAAAAGAAGGACCTTTAAAAAATCCATACAAAGATATTTCTGAGAGGGCAACAATGTTTTTAGATGAAATTTTAGTATTAACAGAGCATGGTATTTTTCAAGGTGATGAAAAAGGGAACTTTAGACCAACAGCACCTGTAACACGTGCAGAAATGGCGCAAATTCTTACGAAGGCATTTACATTTGAGGTGAAGAAGAACCATACATTTAAAGATGTGCCAAATAATCATTGGGCAAAAAATGCGATTAGTGCACTGCAGTCTAATCATGTCATAGTAGGAACAGGAAATGGGAAATTTGAACCGAATAAAGTTGTAACACGAGAGCAATATGCAACGTTTTTAAATAAAGCTGTTTTTTATTTTCCAGTAAAAGATGAGAATTATGAATAAAAGTAAAATATAAGGACGTTTAAATTATATTAATATAATTTAAATAAGAAAAAAGCGCGGGAATTCCACGCTTTTTTCTTATTTAAAATTAATTATAAGTATATCGATTTGCTATTCGTAATTTATTTTTTGGGGATTTAGTGGAAAATAAGAAACTGAATAAAGTAACTTTTTAATGGTTAAATATACGGTTTAGTAACTTTATTATTAATAGAGTGTAAATGAAAGTATATGAAATATAGTTCATAAATTAGACAAAAATCACATGGAAATTGTATTGTTACGCTTCCATTAATTCTTTATATTAGAAAAAAATATGTTTTTAGGGAGAGAATACTTTGAAGAAAAAAGTTTTAAAAGTAGCAACAGCTTTAACAATTATGGGGGGAGTAGCATTTGGTGCTGAAGGGACAACAGCAAAGGCTGAAATAGCTGCAAAGCCGCAACAAACAAGTCAGGCAATCTTTAAAGATGTACCAGCAGGACATTGGTCTTATGAAGCAATTCAAATTTTAGCAGAAGAAGAAATTATGCTTGGTTATGGAAATGGTGTGTTCGGTTTTGGACATAACGTAACTCGTGAACAAGTAGCAGCTTTAATTTATCGTGCACTTGATCTTGATGAGCAATTTGGAGAAGATGAGGTATTAGAAAGCCCGTATAATGATATTGTTGATGATAAATCAACGATGTTTCCTTTTGAAGTGTTAGCAGTAACAGAATTAGGTATCTTTACAGGTGACGAGAAAGGAAACTTTAGACCAAAAGCTACGTTAACACGTGCAGAAATGGCGCAAGTTCTTACGAAAGCATTTGGATTAGAAGTAAAAGGATCAGCGAAATTTAACGATGTACCAAAGGGACATTGGGCAGAAAATGCGATTAATGCAGTAGGTTCAAATGGAATTTCAGTAGGGGACGGCAAGGGTAACTTCGCTCCGAACATGAAGGTAACACGTGAACAATATGCGCAGTTCTTATTTAAATCAATGTTTGAATAAAATAATAAAAAGAAGCTGGTGTTGTATAACACCAGCTTCTTTTTATATGTGTAATGCCGGTAAAAGAATACAGTTTTATAAAAAACAATAAAATTTTCGAAAAAAACTTCCTTTTCTGAAGATTTGTTATATAATATAAAACATAAAATCAAATCTGTTATAAGACAGTTTAAGAAGGGGATGCTAATATGTCGACGCAAACTTCACGGGTTACATTGCCCGGAGAAATGTTGCCAGCGTACAACGAAATATTGACACCTGAGGCGCTTAGTTTTTTGAAGGAACTACATGGAAATTTCAATGAGCGCCGCATAGAGCTTTTACAAAAGCGTGCGGAGAAACAAAAGAGAATTGATGCAGGGGAGTTTCCGAAGTTTTTAAAAGAAACGAAGCACATACGTGAAGCGGATTGGACAATTGCCAAGTTGCCAAAAGATTTAGAGGATCGCCGCGTAGAGATTACTGGGCCAGTAGATAGAAAGATGGTTATTAATGCTTTAAATTCAGGAGCACATCTTTTTATGGCGGATTTTGAAGATTCTAATTCCCCAACTTGGGAGAATGCGATTGAAGGTCAAATAAACTTACGAGATGCTGTGCAGGGAACGATTTCACATAAAAATGAAAACGGGAAAGAATACCGTTTAAATAGTAAAACAGCTGTATTAATTGTGCGTCCAAGAGGATGGCATTTAGAAGAAAAACATATGCAAGTTGAAGGGAAGAATATGTCTGGTAGCTTAGTAGATTTCGGACTTTATTTTTTCCATAATGCGAAAGCTCTTCTAGCAAAAGGAAGCGGTCCATACTTTTACTTACCGAAAATGGAAAGCCATTTAGAAGCAAGGTTGTGGAATGATGTTTTCGTATTTGCTCAAAAATATATCGGTATTCCAAACGGGACGATCAAAGCAACGGTGTTACTAGAAACGATTCACGCTTCGTTTGAAATGGATGAAATTTTGTATGAGCTTAAAGATCATTCTGCTGGATTAAATTGCGGAAGATGGGATTATATTTTCAGCTTTTTAAAGAGTTTCCGTAATCATAATGAATTTTTACTTCCAGATAGAGCGCAAGTCACGATGACGGCACCGTTTATGCGCGCGTATTCTTTGAAAGTCATTCAAACGTGTCACCGCCGTAATGCACCAGCTATTGGAGGAATGGCAGCGCAAATTCCGATTAAAAACAATCCAGAAGCAAATGAAGCAGCTTTTGAAAAAGTGCGTGCAGATAAAGAGCGCGAAGCTTTAGACGGTCATGACGGGACTTGGGTTGCCCACCCGGGACTTGTACCAGTCGCGATGGAAGTATTTAATCACATTATGAAAACACCGAATCAAATTTTTAGAAAACGTGAAGAAATACATGTTACAGAGCAGGATTTATTAGAAGTACCAGTGGGAACGATTACAGAAGAGGGGCTTCGCCTAAATATTAGCGTAGGCATTCAATATATCGCATCTTGGTTAAGCGGACGGGGAGCAGCACCAATTTATAACTTAATGGAAGATGCGGCAACAGCGGAAATTTCTAGAGCACAAGTATGGCAATGGATTCGTCATGAAGGCGGAAAGCTACATGATGGTCGTAATATTACGCTTAAATTGATGGAAGAGCTAAAAGAAGAAGAGCTAGCAAAAATAGAAAGAGAGATTGGTAAAGAAGCCTTTAAGAAAGGGAGATTCCAAGAGGCGACAACGTTGTTTACAAATCTCGTTCGGAATGAGGAATTCGTACCATTTTTAACATTACCGGGTTATGAAATTTTATAAAAAATGAAAAGGGGATGGAACAAATGAAAAACGAAAGAATCGAGAAATTACAAGAGAGCTGGGAACTAGATACGCGTTGGAAAGGAATCACACGTCCATATTCAGCAGAAGATGTAATTCGCCTGCGCGGGTCAATTGATATTGAACATACGTTAGCGTGCCGCGGTGCTGAAAAGCTTTGGTCATCACTTCATACGGAAGATTACATTAACGCACTTGGCGCATTAACAGGAAACCAAGCGATGCAACAAGTAAAAGCTGGGCTAAAAGCAATTTATTTAAGTGGATGGCAAGTAGCAGCGGATGCGAACCTTTCGGGACATATGTATCCGGACCAAAGTTTATATCCAGCGAACAGCGTACCTGCTGTAGTAAAACGAATTAATCAAACACTTCAACGTGCGGATCAAATTCAGCACATGGAAGGAAGCGGTGATACAGATTATTTCGTGCCGATTGTAGCTGATGCAGAAGCTGGATTTGGCGGACAATTAAACGTCTTTGAACTAATGAAAGGTATGATTGAAGCAGGTGCATCTGGAGTGCATTTTGAAGATCAATTATCTTCAGAGAAAAAATGCGGTCATTTAGGCGGAAAGGTATTACTACCGACGCAAACAGCGGTACGTAATTTAATTTCGGCACGCCTTGCTGCTGACGTAATGGGAGTGCCGACAATTATCGTTGCAAGAACAGATGCGGATGCAGCAGATTTAATTACGAGCGATATCGATCCAGTTGATAAAGCGTTTATTACAGGAGAAAGAACACCGGAAGGATTTTACCGTACGAAAGCAGGTCTTGATCAAGCAATTGCACGTGGTTTAGCATACGCTCCATACGCAGACCTCGTTTGGTGTGAGACGTCTGAACCAAATTTAGAAGATGCAAAACGATTTGCAGACGCAATTCATAAAGAGCATCCAGGGAAATTACTTGCATACAACTGTTCACCTTCATTCAACTGGAAACAAAAACTAGATGAAAAAACAATCGCGAGCTTCCAAAAAGAAATCGCATCTTACGGTTATAAGTTCCAGTTCGTAACACTTGCTGGGTTCCACTCATTAAACTACGGCATGTTTGAATTAGCACGCGGCTATAAAGAGCGCGGCATGGCAGCGTACTCTGAACTACAACAAGCAGAATTCGCAGCAGAAAAACACGGCTACTCTGCAACTCGTCATCAACGCGAAGTAGGAACAGGTTACTTTGATGAAGTAGCACAAGTTATTACAGGCGGTACTTCATCAACGACAGCGCTAAAAGGATCTACAGAAGAAGCACAGTTTACGAAATAAAAGGAAGGGGCACCTGTTTGAAGGGTGCCCCTTATTATTTTTCGCCCGATTCGAGAGTGTATGAAAATATATCGACGATTCGACAAAGGATATCGACTTACCGACAAAAAAAGACAATATGATTAAATCCACTCAGCTCCATGATCACGAATAAACTCTATATCTTTCTCGTAATGCTCTAAATGTCCTTCATCAATCATTCTTTGGAAGTTCACATCGCCTTCTTGCGCTTTTCTTTTCATATACGTACATAACGCTTCTAGGCGTAGTAGTACCATACCTATGTAATCTTCTTCCATACTTTTCCCGTAGGACTGGACAAACAATTTCACTCTTTCTTTCATGCGATTAGCATGTTGTGCAGGTTCATAATGAACTGCCTCGCCTGATTCCGTATAATATACTCTGCTTAAAGGTACACAAGTATACAGCGTATAAGCGATATCCCAAATTCTTGGACCAGGAGCAGCAACATCGAAATCAATAATACCTACTGGTTTCTCGTCATGAAAAATAATATTATATATGGCAAAATCGTTATGGCATACAACTTCAATATCATTTGGAGTACGATCCATCGGTTTCCAGTCATTTAATAACGGAAAATCACTTACCGCATCATGATAAAGGCGAAGCATCTTTGCTATTTCTTTTAAAACATCATTAGATCGCATATATTCTTTTAACGGATAATTGCCAGCTTCTCCTTCAATAAAGGATAAAATCTCTCTATCTTTTTCATCTACACCTAAAAATTTTGGAGCATGATGAAATCCTTTCTTTTCTAAGTGCTGTAATAATGTATGGATTTGTGAGCTACCAGGCTTTAATTCTCGCCGAACAGTATTTTTAGAACGATATACATTTGAGACGTTTCCTCCTGTAAGCTTTTCTTCATTGGTGTAGTTTGACATATAATCCCCTCCAAATTATATTGTAACACTTCAGAACAAGGGATATAATCGCATTCAAATAATGTTTGTGTTCATTTTATAGTGAATTCTGCACGTATTAAAATCAAATATTTACGAATGTGCAATCAATTTAATTTGTCAGTTATTTTCAAAAAAGATTGTACATTTTATTTTAATGTGCTATGATAGTCCCAGTTGAATAGTTAAATTAAGCAATCCATATGTTATCAAGTGCTGAAAACGAACGAGAAAAAGTATGTGAGAACTAGTTTATGTTTCGTATTTGATAATGTGTGGATTCTTTTTTTAGACAGGAAGACTAAAAAAATAAAAATTTGTATTTTCTTAGGAGGAAATAATCATGGCAGTAACAGGACAAGTAAAATGGTTTAACAACGAAAAAGGCTTCGGTTTCATCGAAGTTCCAGGCGAAAACGATGTATTCGTACATTTCTCTGCAATCGAAACTGAAGGTTTCAAATCTCTAGAAGAAGGTCAAAAAGTTAGCTTCGAAATCGAAGAAGGTAACCGTGGACCTCAAGCTAAAAACGTAATCAAACTATAATTTTATAGTTTATTATGGAAAAAAGGATGGCTGCTGCCATCCTTTTTTTGTTGTGGAGAAAGTCTTTTCATCTTAAAATTCGGCGGGAGATCAACTGCTTGTTACCGCTCAATTATTGAGGGTTGGATAAAGTTTTACTTTATAAACGAGAAAGTAAAACTTTATTTGTTCTTAATTTTTTTCTTTGCAATTCATTTTTTATCCCGCTTTAACGGGCAGTAAGACCCTCACCTCAAAATTCAGCGGAAGCAAAGAAGTTAGGTGGGGGATCAACTGTCCGTAAAAGTCCGATTGGTTCAACTAATAATCAGTGGGGGATGAACAAAACCCCCACTGATTAAAGTTTCACTTTATTTGTTGTTCTGTCTACATCTGAAATGGGTAAATCTGCGCCATATAGGCTTTGATTAATATCTTTTTTGTTAGCATTGTTGTTAGAATTTTGTTCGTCTTGAGATGATGTTTCTAACATTTGTTCTTGCTCCTTACTAGGGGTATTCAGAGCATCTGATGGGGCGCTATTAATCTGTTGGCTTAATAGACTTTTTTTCTCCATATTATACAGCTCCTTTTTGGAATTACATAAAAAACTAATGTAATCATAAATAATCACTTACATATTTTGTGTTTTGAAATGGAATTCTATACAAAACTTATATTGCAGATTTAACGAATTAAAAAGTTGCTAGTGATGTATAAAGTTGAAGTTCTTAATAAAAATGGGTAACACGTACAAGTACTTTTTAACGTAGTGGATGATTTTTAATCATATTTTTTGTATGTAGTAATATTAAAAAAGGGGATATAAGGGCACTCGGAAGAAAATAGGAAGAAGAGTAAAAGGCTTTCCAAAATTGGAAGGCCTTTTACTCTTCTTTTTCAACTTTTTTCTTCGCACGTTTCTTACATTCAGAGCATTTCGATTTATGAAAAGGCTTTGCAAAAAATAATAGAATGAAAAATAAAGCGAATATAATGCTAGCTGAATTTTTCACGATCACAATGCTACTATTTTTCATGTGAATCGTTGGTTGCATTTCTTTTTCTTCCATAGTAGACCTCCATATATTGGATTTTTATTTTAATTATAGCAAAGTTAATTGTCGTAATGATGCGAAATGAGGAAGTAGTTGTAAATATTTATAGGTAGTATAAATGCATTTTGTTTAGGTTTTTTATTTAAAAATCAATATATTATTATTTTTTTAATTTAAAAGATATTTGACAAATGATAAAGTATTGTAAAAAAGCGAAATTTGTAAACCGTTTCCTTTTCATAGATGCTAAAATTATATATGCAGCTGCTAATATAAATGGAAAAAAGGAGAGACAGTAGAATATGGAAAGTAAAGTAGAACGCTATGTCGAAAACTATGTGGTAAATAAAAATACAATGGCCTTACTTCCAGTTATTCTAAGTGAGAAGAAAATTGTTACACGAGTTGTTGAGATGGAAGATTCTTTTTTCGTATTTCAAAAGCCTCTAGATATTATAGAAAGAAGTTGTCGCAAGCATGGCTCTAGTTTTTTAGGTAGAAAAGAAGGAACGAAAGAGTTAACTCATATTACACATAAAGCACCGATTGCGATTAGTCCGGCAGATCAACTTTATTTTTTCCCTACTTATTCATACTCTAGAAAAGAGTGCGCTTGGTTGTCTCATTTTTATATCGAAAGTAATAAAGAGTCAAAAGATGGAAATGTTATCGTTAGATTTATAAATGGCTTTGCTGTGAAATTAGAAATATCAAAAAGTAGTTTTGAAAATCAACAAAATCGTACGGCGAAGTTGCGTACTGAATATGAAGATCGTAGGAAAAAGCAAGGGAGCCCTTGTTTTAAAGAGATTGATAAAATTGAACAATCTAGATTAAAACCAGCATACGAGAAAGTATATTTTGTGAAAGAAGGCGAAGTTTGAGAGGATGGGGGCACCCCCATCCTTTTGTTTGTCAGCTTTTGTTGGTAAGTCGATATGTTCGAGAAATCGCCGATATCATTTCAGTTACCAAGGAATTTGCCGCCAAAACAAAATAGCCACTTCCAAGATCGCGACACGTCTTGTCGAATATTGATAGATTATCATAGCATAATAATGAAGGAATTCTAATGGGAGATATGGAAACTTAATAATTACATCTCCATATGTCGTATCTACCATTTCCTCTTTCATATAGGCAATGATACAGTAGAGGTAGTACTTAGAGTAAAGGGGTAAAGTGTAGAATGGATTTTCAGACAATCAAAGAGTATTTTTCACCAGAAAATATGGATCATATTGTTGAAAGTTATAAAGCATTCGGACCACTGCTTGGTATTGGTTTACCGATGATAGAAGCGTTGATTCCAGCATTGCCACTCATCGTATTTGTACTGGCGAATGCTGTTGCATTTGGATTTTGGCTCGGTTTTCTTTATTCTTGGCTTGGATCAGTAATGGGTGCCTTGCTTGTCTTTTTCATTATCCGCCATTTTGGCCGCAGTCGTTTCTTTTCTTTTGTAAATAAGCATGAGAGAGTACGGAAGGCAATGGGATGGATTGAAAGGAAAGGATTCGCGCCGATTTTCGTCATCTTTTGTTTTCCGTTTACACCGTCTGCGCTTATAAATGTTGTCGCTGGTTTATCTCGCATTAGTGTAAAACAGTTTGGCCTTGCGCTCGCGTTCGGAAAGCTTGTGATGATTTTTATATTAACGTATATCGGTCATGATTTAATGTCATTTATTCACAATCCGGTGAAATCAGTCATTGTAGCAATTGGTATTTTTATTTTATGGTATGTCGGTAAGAAAATCGAAGTAAAATTAGAACTGCATTAAGAATAGTCTTCTTTGTAAAGGAAAGCTTCATTATTAAAGGATAAGGGGAGAAGCGGATGAAGAAAACTTTGAAAAAAGAAGGCATAGAGTGGATACGAACAATTTTAATTGGTGTATTATTAGCTGTATTTTTTCGAACGTTTTTCTTTTCAACGTACGTTGTAGAGGGGAAGTCAATGATGCCGACATTGCAAGATGGCAATATGCTCGTTGTAAATAAGGTGAGTTATCAAGTGGGGGACTTGAACAGGTTTGATGTTGTTGTGTTTCATGCGAATAAAAAAGAGGACTATGTAAAACGAATTATCGGTTTACCTGGAGATCAAATTGAATATAAGCATGATAAATTATATATAAACGGACAATTCGTGGATGAACCTTATTTAGAAACGTATAAGAAAGAGATAAATGGACGACAACTAACAGGTGATTTTAAACTAGAAGAGTTAACGAAAGAAAAGTCGGTACCACCTGGATATATTTTTGTAGTGGGTGATAACCGCCTCGGGAGCTGGGATAGTAGACACTTTGGATTTGTAAAAGCTGATACAGTTGTCGGTAAAGTTGATTTACGATATTGGCCAATTCAAGAGGTGCAAACGAATTTTTCAAAAGGTTGATATAATAGGTAGAAGTATAGAAAAAGACAAACTACTCCGTTTGTCTTTTTTCGTGTACTATAATACAATTATAGTAGCAAACTAACGTTCGTTATGTAAGTGAAAGGTGGGGTTACATGTCACTTCGATTTGTGATTGGTAGAGCGGGAAGTGGAAAAAGTACACTTTGTTTACACGAAGTGCAAGAAGAGTTAAAGCAACGTCCAAGAGGGGAAACAATATTATATCTTGTGCCAGAACAGATGACATTCCAAACGCAGCAGGCGTTAATTGGTAGTGAGGATGTTAGAGGTTCTATTCGGGCACAAGTTTTTAGTTTTTCACGGTTAGCTTGGAAGGTACTGCAAGAAGTTGGCGGAGCGAGTCGTCTTCACATTGATGAAGCGGGCGTACATATGTTACTTCGTAAAATTGTAGAGTCTCGTAAAGATGGATTATCAGTGTTCCAAAAAGCAGCGGAGCAAAACGGTTTTTTTGAACATCTTGGTAGTATGATTGCGGAGTTTAAACGTTACAACGTGACGCCATCTAACGTATATGAAATGTGGCAACAATTAGATGCACATAGTAGCAGTGCTGAACAAAAACTATTAGCGAATAAAGTGTATGATTTACAACTACTATATGATGATTTTGAGCGTGCTTTAATCGGAAAATATTTAGATTCAGAAGACTATTTGCAATTACTAGTCGAAAAGCTTCCGCAGTCTGAATATGTAAATGGGGCCGAAATTTATATAGATGGATTTCATTCATTCTCACCGCAAGAACTAGAAATTGTAAGACAGCTTATGATTTGCGGTGCGAGAGTGACAATCACGTTAACACTAGATGAAAAAACGTTAGCGCAGCCAGTAAATGAACTAGATTTATTTTATGAAACGACGTTAACGTATGAAAAAATAAAACAAGTAGCGCGTGAAGAGAAAATAGAAATTGAAAAAACGATTCCACTTATGGAACAACCGCGTTTTCATTCGCAATCATTAGCACATTTAGAAACGCATTACGAAGCTCGTCCAAATGAAAAGTTTCACGGAGAAGCGAGTGTAACGATTAGTACAGCAGCGAATTTACGAGCTGAAGTAGAAGGCGTTGCGCGTGAAATTCGTAGACTTGTGGCAGATGAAGACTATCGTTACCGAGATATCGCGGTTCTTCTTCGTAACGGGGAAAGTTATTACGATGTAATGCGAACGTTATTTACAGATTATAATATCCCGCATTTCATCGATGAAAAACGCCCGATGTCACATCATCCGCTAGTAGAATGCATTCGTTCTGCACTAGAGATTATTAGCGGAAATTGGCGTTATGATGCAGTGTTCCGCTGCGTAAAAACAGAGCTTTTATATCCACTAGACGTAAGAAAAGAAGCGATGCGTGAAGAGATGGATGAATTTGAAAACTACTGTTTAGCGTACGGTGTACAAGGAAAGAGATGGACTTCTGAAGATCCGTGGATGTATCGTCGCTATCGTTCTCTTGACGATACGGACGGGATGATTACAGACAGTGAACGTGAAATGGAAGAGAAAATAAATCGATTGCGTGACGTTGTAAGAACGCCTGTTATTCGTATGCAAAAAAGACTGAAGCGTGCGGGAACAGTTATGCAAATGTGCGAAGCTGTTTACTTATTTTTAGAAGAGCTGGATGTTCCAAAAAAACTAGAAGCATTACGTATTCTTGCAGAAGAGAGCGGAGATTTCTTATTTGCGACAGATCATGAACAAGTATGGGAAGAAGTAATGAGCCTTCTTGATACGTTCGTAGAGATGCTTGGCGAAGAAAAAATGTCACTTTCTATGTTCACAGACGTTATGTCTACAGGTCTTGAGGCGCTTCAATTCGCCAACATTCCGCCGTCATTAGACCAAGTGTTAATTGCGAATATTGATCGTTCAAGATTATCAAATGTGAAAGCAACATTTGTCATTGGCGTAAATGAAGGAGTTATTCCAGCAGTACCGATGGATGAAGGTATGCTTTCTGATGAAGAAAGAGATGTTCTTAGCGCTGCAGGTATCGAATTAGCGCCAACGACGAGACAAACTTTATTAGAAGAACAGTTCGTTATGTACCAAATGGTAACGAGAGCAACTGAGAAATTATACATTTCTTGTCCGCTAGCAGATGAGGAAGGGAAGACGTTACTTGCGTCTAGTTTTATTAAGAAAATAAAAAGAATGTTCCCTGATGTGAAAGATACATTTATTACGAATGACGTAAATGATTTATCGCGTTCAGAACAAATTTCATACGTAGCAACGCCAGAAGTAACGTTATCTTACGTTATGCAGCAACTACAGACGTGGAAGCGATACGGATTTGAAGGGAATTTAGACTTTTGGTGGGACGTATATAATTTCTACGTTACTTCAGATGAATGGAAGCAAAAAAGTAGCCGCGTATTATCAAGCTTATTCTACCGAAATCGTGCGCAAAAGCTAAGTTCAGTTGTAAGTAGAGATTTATACGGAGATAAAATAAAAGGAAGCGTTTCTCGTATGGAACTATTTAACCGTTGTGCGTACGCTCATTTCGCGCAGCACGGTTTATCATTAAGAGAGCGTGATATTTTCAAACTAGATGCGCCAGATATCGGCGAACTATTCCATGCAGCGCTGAAGAGAATTGCAGACAGGCTATTACGTGAAAATCGTACTTGGGCGGATTTATCAATAAAAGAGTGTGAGCATCTTTCTGTTTTAGTAATAGAAGAGATTGCACCGTTATTACAAAGACAAATTTTATTAAGTTCAAACCGTCATTTCTATTTAAAACAAAAACTACAACAAATCATTTTCCGTACGTCAATCATTCTTCGTGAGCACGCGAAATCAAGTGGTTTCGTACCAGTTGATTTAGAAGTGCCATTCGGTATGGGTGGTACAGGATCTCTTCCACCGATGGAATTCTCATTACCAAATGGTGTGAAGATGGAAGTAGTTGGCCGTATTGACCGTGTTGATAAGGCAGAAGATGAAAGTGGTACGTTCCTACGTATTATTGACTATAAATCAAGCTCAAAAGCGTTAGACTTAACGGAAGTGTATTACGGATTAGCACTTCAAATGTTAACGTATTTAGATGTTGTTACTTCAAATGCACATACGTGGATGAAAAAAGGCGGCACTGCATCACCGGCTGGTGTACTGTACTTCCATATTCATAACCCAATCGTTGAGATGAAAGGTGACGCATCTGAAGCAGAAATCGAAAAAGAAATTTTAAAGAAATTTAAAATGAAAGGACTCGTGCTAGGCGATGCTGATGTTGTTCGTTTAATGGATAATAAACTTTCAACAGGAAGCTCTGATATTATTTCTGCTGGCCTGAAAAAAGACGGTAGCTTTAGTGCGCGTTCGAGCATTGCAAGTGAACAAGAGTTTAACGTATTGCAAAAATACGTACACCATACGTTTGAAAATATCGGAAAAGACATTACAGAAGGCGTTATCGATATTGCTCCTTACAAAAAGGGGAATAAAGCGGCATGTACGTTCTGTAACTTCAAATCTGTTTGTCAGTTCGATGAATCACTTGAAGATAATCAATTCCGTACGCTAAAAGATATGAAAGATAGCGAAGCGATGGAGAAAATTAGAGAGGAGGTTGGCGGAGAATGATTGAAAATTGGCCTAAAAAACCAGAAGGTAGTCAGTGGACAGATGACCAGTGGAAAGCGGTTGTAGCGAACGGACGTGATATTTTAGTCGCAGCAGCAGCTGGATCAGGGAAAACAGCAGTATTAGTTGAACGTATTATTAAAAAGATTATAAGTGAAGAAAATCCAGTCGATGTCGACCGCCTGCTCGTTGTAACATTTACGAATGCAGCGGCGCAAGAGATGAAAAACAGAATTGGGGAAGCGTTAGAAAAAGTATTAATTGATGAGCCAGGGTCGCAGCACGTAAGAAAGCAACTTAGCTTATTAAATAAAGCTTCTATTTCAACGATTCACTCCTTTTGTTTACAAGTAATTAGAGGATACTACTACATGCTTGATGTTGATCCTCGTTTTCGCATTGCGAATCAAACAGAAAACGAATTATTAAAAGAAGAAGTATTAGACGACATATTAGAAGCTGAGTATGGAATTGAAGATAATACGATATTCTTTGAACTCGTTGATCGTTATACGAGTGATCGTAGTGATGATGACTTACAGCGTATGATTTTAGCACTTCATACAGAATCAAGAGCGCATCCAAATCCGGAAAAATGGCTCGATAAATTAGTAGAAGCATACGACGTAGAAGGAAAGACAATTGAAGATTTAGTGTATGCTTCTTATTTATTAGAAGATGTGAGATTCCAGCTTGAAACAGCGGAACAGCATATTCGTAAAGCTACGGAACTCGCAATGCTTCCTGACGGTCCAGCGCCTCGCATTGAAACACTGCAAGCAGATTTAGCTTTACTTGGAACGTTATCATCAGCCGCTCGTGAATCGTGGACAAGCGTGTATGAAGCGATGCAAAACGTATCGTGGCAAACGTTAAAGCGTATTAAGAAAAGTGATTACAATGAAGATGTTGTAAAACAAGTAGACTCTCTTCGTAATAAAGCGAAAGATGAAGTGAAGAAATTACAAGAAGAGCTATTTAGCCGCAAACCTGAAAGTTTCTTACGAGATTTTCAAGATATGCATCCTGTATTAGAGAAGCTTGTTCAACTTGTAAAAGTATTTACCGAGCGTTTCCAAGCAATGAAGCGAGATAAAGGAATGGTCGATTTCACAGATTTAGAGCATTTCTGTTTACAAATTTTAAGTGAACAAAGTGAAAATGGTGAAATGAAGCCATCTGCAGTAGCGCTTCAATATCGCAATAAATTTGCTGAAGTATTAGTTGATGAATATCAAGATACGAATTTCGTACAAGAATCGATTATTAAATTCGTAACGAAAGATTCTGAGAGTGAAGGAAACTTATTCATGGTAGGTGACGTAAAGCAGTCGATTTATCGTTTCCGACTAGCAGAACCAGGATTATTCTTAGGAAAGTATAAACGCTTCACGCAAGAAGGATTAGGCGGCGGAATGAAGATTGATTTAGCGAAAAACTTCCGTAGTCGTCATGAAGTATTAGCAGGTACGAACTTTATCTTCAAACAAATTATGGGCGAAGAAGTCGGAGAAATTGACTACGATGCTGACGCTGAATTAAAGTTAGGTGCTACCTATCCAGAAGGTGAAGATGTAGCGGCTGAACTACTATGTATTCAGCAAACGGAAGAAGAAGTAATAGACGGTGAAGAAGGTGCGGAAGTAGAAAAAGCACAGCTTGAAGCTCGACTTATGGCGCAGCGTATTAAAGCGATGGTTGATTCAGGTTATGAAGTGTATGACCGTAAAACGGATAGTATGCGCCCTGTACAATACCGCGACTTCGTTATTTTGCTTCGCTCTATGCCGTGGGCGCCGCAAATTATGGAAGAGTTAAAGTTGCAAGGAATTCCAGTATACGCTGATCTTGCGACTGGTTACTTTGAAGCGACAGAAGTAAATATTATGATGAACGTATTCCGCGTGATTGATAATCCGATGCAAGATATTCCGCTTGCAGCAGTGCTTCGTTCACCCATCGTTGGATTAAATGATGAAGAACTTGCAACGCTTCGTGCTCACGGAAAGAAAGGCTCGTTTTATGAAGTGATGAGCTCATTCTTAAAAGGAGCACCGCTTGAAGAAGAAAAAGAACTACATGATAAATTAGAGTGGTTCTATAACTTACTACAAGGATGGCGTGAATTCGCGCGTCAACAGTCTCTTTCTGATTTAATTTGGAAAGTGTACGGTGAGACAGGTTATTACGACTTTGTCGGTGGTTTACCAGCCGGAAAGCAACGACAAGCAAACTTACGCGTACTATATGACCGCGCAAGACAATATGAGGCAACATCGTTTAGAGGATTATTCCGCTTCTTACGTTTTATTGAACGTATTTTAGAACGCGGTGATGATATGGGTACGGCGAGAGCTTTAGGTGAACAAGAAGATGTCGTTCGCATTATGACAATTCATAAAAGTAAAGGATTAGAGTTCCCAGTCGTATTCGTAGCGGGACTTGGTCGCCGCTTTAACACACAAGACTTAATGAAGCGTTTCTTACTGCATAAAGACTTCGGTTTCGGTTCACAATTTATTGATCCTCGTAAACGAATTAAATATACGACATTATCGCAATTAGCGATTAAGCGTAAAATGAAAATGGAATTAATCGCGGAAGAAATGCGTGTATTATACGTAGCGTTAACGCGTGCAAAAGAGAAATTAATTTTAATTGGTACAGTTAAAGATGCAAATAAGGAAATGGAAAAATGGCTTGATGCAAGAGAGCATAGTGAATGGTTATTACCAGACCATATACGTGCCGGGGCGTCTTGTTATTTAGACTGGATTGCACCTTCATTATATAGACATCGTGATAGTGAAATGCTTCTTGAATTAGGACAAGGGAGTATTCCAGGTGAAATTTATGACTACGACACGAGCTGGAAAGTAGAAGTTGTTGACGGCAAAACGTTACTCGCGCCAGAACCGGTTCAAGAAGAGAAACAAGAATTACTAGAAGCACTTCGTGAGAAAAAAGCTGTTCCCCTGCAAAGTGAACGAAAAGATGAAGTGTATGACAGATTAATGTGGAAGTACGGATATGTGGAAGCAACATCTCACCGTGCGAAACAATCTGTTACGGAAATAAAGAGAAATTATCAATCTGAAGAAGGTAGCGATAACGCCTTTATTAAAAAACTACGTGCACCAATTAAAACACGTCCTCGTTTTATGGAGAAAAAAGGATTAACATACGCTGAAAGAGGTACGGCAGTTCACGCTGTTATGCAGCATGTTGATTTGAAGAAGCCGATTACAGAAGAAGTGATTCGGGAGCAAATTAGTGGCATGGTTAATAAAGAACTATTAACATTCGAACAAGCAGAAGAAATAGCAATCGAAAAAGTGATTTCATTCTTTGATAGTGATCTAGGTAAAAGGGTATTAGCGGCGAAAAGTGTTGAGCGTGAAGTACCATTTACGATGATGCTAGCAGCAGAAGAAGCATATCAAGATTGGCAAGGGAAGAGTGGAGAATCAATTCTTGTCCAAGGGGTTATTGACTGCATGATTGAAGAGGAAGACGGCATCACTTTAATTGACTTTAAAACGGATACGATTGAAGGGAAGTTCCCGGGCGGATTCGATCAGGCGCAACCAATTTTAGAAGAACGATATAAAGTGCAGCTTTCTTTATATGCAAAGGCACTTGAGAAAAGCTTACAGCATCCTGTGAAAGAGAAATGCTTATACTTCTTTGATGGCAATCATGTTGTAAAAATTGAAGAATAGAGGGACTTGAAAAATGGCAACGGAAAAAACGTTAAGAACGTGTGAAAAAGGTCATGAATACTATAAAAGTAGCGATTGTCCAACTTGCCCGACTTGTGAGAAAGAAAAGAAACCGAAAACAGGATTTCTTTCACTTCTTTCATCACCAGCACGAAATGCGCTAGAGCATCATGGAATTCAAACGATAGAAGAACTCTCAAAATATAGTGAAAAAGAAATTTTAAAACTGCACGGTATGGGACCTGCGTCTATGCCAAAGCTTAAAAAGGCTTTGGAGGAGAACGGGTTATCATTTAAATAAAATGAAACAATGTTTTTTTGATAATCTTGAATGAGATAAAAGAAAAAGTAGGAGAATATTCTCCTACTTTTTTTACGCTGTTCCGATCTGATCTTGATCGGCCACATCAGAATCAAACGTATTTGTTGCACTAACACCGTTAAAAGTATTCACGACAAACCCGACATTGGAAGCTCCGGATCCGTTATAAGCTTTCGTATTTTCTTTCGGAGACACATTATAAAAATCCCCTAAATTGAAAGAACCATTACTGTTTTGAACGACGAGATTTCCAACAACAGAAGGCATACCATCCACCTACTTTACTAAGCTTTTTAATTACTATATGAATTATGGAGCGGAAGGTTCATCCGTAATATATTGGCGGATTTGCATAATACGAGAGTTATTAAAACCATAATCAACATTTCCAATTTGAAAGCAACCAGAATTTAAAAGGGATCGTAATTCAACATTGTTTACTTCAATAAAAGGGCATTCATTTACAATGTTCAATTTTACATCTGTCGTTCGCTTTGGGATTGTGACGTGTTCATCTGTAAAAATTTCAAAGGCATCCAAGCGGCCTTCTCCTTTTATATAACAAGGAATTTCCCTGTGGACGGCAAGAGCCCTACTTTTTAACTCCATTTGATTTGCGTCTCCAACTTGAAATACGGCAGTAATCCCTAAAGAAATAATAGAAACATTTTGGACAACAGACACATGATGTAACATAATTTCTCAGTCTCCTTAACCTGGAGTAGGAGGGACATCTGTGACTAATGGTACAAATGGACCCTCTGTAACAGTTTCGAATGGTGTATCAAGAATAGAAGATAAAATGAGGAGATTTGCATCCCCGATTAAAAAGAGTGCGGACGACGATACACCGTTCATTTTAATCTGTCCGACTTTTAATTCACGATTTACAACGTTAAGATTCATACATACTTACTCCTTTCGGAAATTGCCCGGTATGTGTTGAATAAAAGAGAGGAAGGCTTTGTCAATATCATGTTTCATTGCTTGAATAATGATATCTCGTAAATAATCTGGATCTGTTGAAATCCCTTCATATGATTGCGCTTGTGTTAAATAATAAGGAAGTCTATGCTCCATCTGTTTTTTTATGTCATCCACCATCATTTGTCGATACATTTCATCGAGCGGTGTTCTCTCTTCTTGTTCAAAATGGAGAATTCGATTATATGCTTCTTCATCTAAGTAACGATGCATTTCTTGAAGGATACCTTGGTAAAAGTCTGGATTTGTATCTGTTTCAGGATTTACTTTTAATGTTTCTGTATCCACTTGGAAATCTTCAATTTGCTGTCCTTTTGCTGAAAACGGATTTAAACCAATATTTAAAGTACCATTTAAATTTTCTACTTTTAATTGATCGAATTTGTATTCCACTTTTCCTATAGAAGAGGAGGGGCGATTTTTTAATTCGTTAAGCTCTTCTTGTAGTTGGCGCACTTGATCCTCTAAATTCAGGATGGATGCTTGTTGTATTTGAAGAGCTTGTTGAAGTTGGTGTAAGTAAGTATATATATCTTGATTCATTTTGTGAAACCTCCTTTTCAATAGGGAGGGTAAATATATTCCTGCTATATATTTATGACAAGGATGTCTTAAGAAGAACTAGTTGATGGTTTGATAGAAATAATTTGTCCTTTCGCCTGTAATGGGCGAAGGGGTTCTGTAAATCCACCAGTATTTGAGAATTTAGATAGGGCTTTAATGCTTCCGGCAGTACCGATTTGGAATACAGAAGAGGTTGTAATGCTATCAATTCTAATGCTGTTAATAATGATGCTTTGGTTTACGTAAAAATTCAATCCAATCGCCTCCTTTAAGTTGAACCAATTATCGCTTGATCAACGACATCTGAATCATTAACAGTCGTTGCACTTTGATAATTGTAGACAGAAACGTTATCTCCAACATTAAAAGAGCCGGCCCCCGCAAAAGCACGTGAATAACTAATAGGCCTAATCGCAAATACATCTCCAATATGAAAAATACCACTTGATCCAATATTGACGATACGAATATGTCCGACCATAGCTGGCATACAAAACACCTTTCGTTTTTAAAATTTTCTTTTCTACTATTGTATGGGCGTTTTCAATAAAATGTGTGTTTTTTTGAAATAAAGTGAAACTTTAATCAGTGGGGGTTTTCTTCATCGCTCACTGATTATTAGCCCTCACCAATCGGACTTTTATGGGCAGCCCGACCCCCGCCTAAATTCTTTGCTTTCGCTGCATTTTGAGGTGGGGGTCTTACTGCCCATTAAAGCGGGATAAAAGAAACACACACGTTATTGCGTGTGTGTATCGAGTGTTTGATTAGGGTGAAAATCCGTATGTACATGCCAAATTACATTTAAGAGCCTGTCCAGTTCTTGGCTACAATCCACTGTTTTTTGAGAAGTCATTCCATAGCGTTCAGCAAAATAAATCATTTTTTCACGTTTTTTTTCAATCGCTTGCTCAAACATTGAAATCGGCTCCATCTCTAAATGAAATTTTTAGTATATATGTAGTACATATTATACAAAAACCCCATAAAAAAGAAACACCTTCGCTAAAAAAAGTAAAATTTCTACATTTTATGCCAAATACAAAGAAGTAACGAATAGAATATGAGAAGAATATTGTAAAAATTAGCGTGCATGAGAAGGTTTTTTTCTTACGGATGCGAATACAATTAAAGGGTATGAGTTTTAGGATGGAGAGTGGAAATATTGCGTTTGGTAACGGCGAAAAAAGAAGAAAAGGTATTTGTAGGTGTTGTGGATGAAGAGGAAGAAAAGGTATTACATGTAAGAGAAGCGCAAAGACAAAAAGGGGAAAAGGTTACGATTCCGATTACAATGCTAGAGTGTATTGAAAGAGGAACCGAATGCTTTGAAAAAATATGTGATATTGTAAATTGGGCGAAGGAAAATAAAGGGGCGGCGTATTATCCGTTAACTGAGGTGAAAATATTAGCACCAATTCCAAGGCCAAGGAAGAATATTCTTTGCGTTGGAAAAAATTATCGTGAGCATGCGATAGAAATGGGCGGAGTAGAGTCAATTCCAGAAAATATAATGATCTTTACGAAAGCGCCAACGACAGTTATTGGAATGGATGAAAAAATTAATAGTCATCCCCACGCAACGAATGAACTAGACTATGAAGGAGAACTAGCTATCATCATTGGTAAGCGAGGGAAACAAATAAAAAAAGAAAAAGCGCTTGAGCATGTTTTTGGTTACACCATTATAAATGATATAACTGCTCGTGATATTCAAAGGAAGCATAAACAATTTTTCCTTGGAAAAAGTTTCGATACATTTTGTCCGATGGGACCGTATTTAATTCATAAATCAATGGTTGAAGCGCCAAACGCGTTACACATTGAAACGGTAGTAAATGGGGAAGTAAGGCAAACTTCAAATACAAATAAAATGATTTTTTCAATAGAAGAAATCATTTCAACGATAAGTAAAGGTATGACATTAGAACCAGGAGATATAATCGCAACAGGAACGCCGGCTGGTGTCGGAAAAGGTTTCAAACCACCGAAGTTTTTACATGCTGGTGATGAAGTTGTCGTTACAGTAGAAGGAATTGGTACTTTACGAAATGTAGTGAAGTGAAGAAAAGGGCTATCTTACTAATAGATAGCTCTTTTTTATGACCATGGGCTATTGAAAAAATCTATAATAGCATAAATATATAATCCGATGAGTAGTAACGTACAAATCCCGATTAGCATAACGGCAAGAGAACTTCTTTCACGGCCAAACCCGATAGCTGTAAGGAAAACAGCAGTCCAAAATGAGATTTTTAGTAGCATGAATGTATGAGGTGTTGAGTAGTGACGGAGTAATGTTGTATATAATAAGAATCCGATGAATGTAATAGAAATGAGAATAGTAGCTAAATAGTTAATATGTTTGCCGTATTTCAAAAGCATACAATTATCCCCCTTTGTAAAAAAAGATTGAATATTCAATCTAAATTTACAATAAACTACTAAAAAAAGAAAGAGGTTGTCCCAACATGTAGGACAACCTCTCTATTATTACGATAATACCGTTTTAATTTTTTGGAAAGCCCACTCTAAATCTTCTTCAGAGATTACTAGAGGTGGTGCGATACGAATTACATTTTCGTGTGTTTCTTTACATAATAGACCAGCTGCTTTTAGTTGTTCACAGTAAGGACGAGCTGGCTCGTTTAATTCGATACCGATGAATAAGCCTTTACCGCGAACTTCAGTAATCATTGGGTTATCAATCTCTTTTAATTGCCCAACTAATTTTTCTCCTAATTGAAGAGAACGCTCTGTTAATTTTTCTTCTTCTAACACTTCAAGAGCTGCGATAGAAACAGCACATGCAAGTGGATTACCACCGAATGTAGAGCCGTGAGAACCTGGCTCGAATACGCCTAAAATGTCGCGGTTTGCTGCTACGCAAGAAATCGGGAATACGCCGCCGCCAAGTGCTTTACCAAGTATGTACATGTCAGGAGTTACATTGTCCCAGTCACAAGCAAATACTTTACCAGTACGGCCTAAACCTGTTTGGATTTCATCTGCTACAAATAAAACGTTTTCTTTTTTACATACTTCAAGAGCTTCTTTTAAGTAACCAGCTGGTGGAATGTTAATTCCTGCTTCGCCTTGGATAGGCTCTAAAATGAATGCAGCTGTGTTTGGTGTAATAGCAGCTTTTAACGCTTCTAAATCACCGTAAGGAATTACGATAATGCCAGGAAGCATTGGACCGAATCCACGCTTGTACTCTTCGTTTGAAGACATAGAAACAGCACCCATCGTACGTCCGTGGAAGTTATCTTCACAAACGATGATTTCAGCACGGTTTGCTTCTACTTTCTTCACATCATAAGCCCAGCGGCGAGCTGTTTTAATTGCAGTTTCAACAGCTTCTGCGCCTGTATTCATTGGAAGTACCATTTCTTTATTAGTTAGTTTCGCAACTTTTTCGTACCAAGGACCTAATTGATCGCTATGGAAAGCACGAGAAGTTAACGTAACACGATTAGCTTGGTCAATTAAAGCGTTAATAATTTTTGGGTGACGATGACCTTGGTTTACTGCAGAATATGCACTTAATAAGTCCATATAGCGGTTTCCTTCAGGATCTTCTACCCAAACGCCTTCTGCTTTAGAAATAACGATTGGAAGTGGGTGATAGTTATTTGCTCCGTATGTGTCTGTAAGTTCGATAATATCCTTAGTTTGAATCATGATTGTTCCCCCTTTTGTTATTACAAGAAGTTTGTAAATACTCTAAATATTATAGCATTTAAATGTAAAAAAGCGAAACATTTCCTGAAAATAAATGAACATGTTATCATATAGAGTGAAAAAGTGTGAAAAGAGGAGGTAAGGGATACGATGGTACATATGCATATTACAGCATGGGCGTTAGGTTTAATTTTATTCTTCGTTGCGTATTCACTTTATTCAGCAGGAAGAAAAGGTAAAGGTGTACATATGGGGCTTCGTCTTATGTACATTATCATTATTGTGACAGGTTTCATGTTGTACATGGGTATTATGAAGACTGCAACAAGTAACATGCACATGTGGTATGGTTTAAAAATGGTAGCTGGTATTTTAGTTATCGGTGGAATGGAAATGGTTCTTGTGAAAATGAGCAAGAACAAAGCAACAGGGGCAGTTTGGGGGCTATTTATTGTTGCACTAGTAGCAGTATTTTACCTTGGACTGAAATTACCGATTGGCTGGCAAGTATTTTAATGAAAAATAAAACCACCTTATAATCTCAAAGACTTGGGAGATAAGGTGGTTTTTTATTTTATGTCGCATCAATATGCAACTCTTCTCCGTTTACTTTCGTAAAACGAAACACGTTTTTATTTGACGCAGCATGACGGACGAAATGATGCTGCAATGTACAAATCATCTCTTCGTTATCAAACAAAAGAATATTTACCCCTTCGCATGCTTCCTCTTTCGGTAAGAAAGATAAATAATTATGACAATACATGCAATCATATAAAGAGTAATGAAGGGATTGCAATGATTCGGTTAATAATGTAAAGACAGAGTCAGGCAATTCCTCAAGCCATTCCGTATAGCTGAGAAGTAATTTCTTTCGAATTCGTATCATTTCTCCGTTTTGCAGGTGGTGCTGTTCGTTGGCGATTTGTAATACATCTTGTTCATAGAAACGAGCTGGTAGCCAGTTGTTGTTATATAAAATTTCAAAGCCATCTTCGGCAATATCTTCTAATAAAAATGCTTCATCATTTTCATCGTCAAAGAATACCCATTCATTGTTTATATATTCTACATTACCGACCGTATGAGCGCGAGGTTGGTTATATAAAATATGGTTACGTTGTATCATACACGATTTCTCCTTTGTGAAAAGTAGTTATTTCTGTTATAGACAGTTCGCGCATTCTTTATAACTAGACACATCTAGACATAGGTGGGCATACAATAAAACACGTTTTACTGAGTGAAAATGCTATTCCGTATGTGGATAGTAGGTTATCGTCAAGTTTTTCATTTTTTAATCCGCACCCCTTAGGGTGGGGATTACTGCACGTTCAAGAAAAGAAATAAGATGGAAGGATGATTTATATGTGCGGGATTACAGGATGGGTGGATTATAAACGCTCATTAGAAGGAGAGCGGGACGTCGTTACGAAGATGGCTGAGACGTTAGCAAAGCGTGGCCCAGATGATAATAAAGTTTGGATTAAAGGCAATGTTGCATTTGGGCACAAACGGTTAATCGTTGTTGATCCTGAGGGTGGGAAACAACCGATGACTTGTTTAAAGGATGAAACGAATTATGCAATTTGCTATAATGGCGAACTGTATAACACGGAAGATATTCGAAAGGAACTATTAAGAAGAGGATATACGTTCAAAGGTCATTCTGATACGGAAGTACTATTAGCGTCCTATATTGAATGGAAAGAAGAATGTGTCGATCATTTAAACGGTATATATGCGTTTGCCGTATGGGATGAACAGAAAGAACAAGTATTTATTGCGCGAGATCGATTAGGTGTAAAGCCGCTATTTTTTAAATATGATAGTGGGCGGTTACTATTTGGTTCAGAGTTAAAAGCGATATTGGCTCATCCTGATGTGAAGGCAGAAGTAACATTAGAAGGGTTATCCGAAGTATTCGGCCTTGGACCATCTAGAACGCCTGGTCACGGTATTTATGCTGGTATAAAAGAATTACGTCCAGGTCATGCGATGACATTTTCAAAGAACGGTTTATGTATATGGAGATATTGGAATGTGGAAAGTAAAAAACATGAAGACTCCTTTGAAGAAACAGTAGAGAAAACACGCTTTTTATTACAAGATGCGATTACAAGGCAGCTCGTTTCTGATGTACCACTGTGCACTTTTCTATCAGGTGGTGTAGATTCGAGCGCGATTACAGCAATTGCCGCGAAAGAATACGCACGGTCAGGAAAAGGGCAATTACACACATACTCTGTTGATTATGAAGATAATGACAAATACTTTAAAGCGAATGCATTCCAGCCAAATTCAGATGCACCATTTATTCATTTGATGACGGATACGTTTGAAACGATTCACCATCGCTGCGTCATTTCAAATGAACAATTAGCGCAGTATTTAACAGAAGCTGTACTCGTTCGTGATTTGCCTGGTATGGCAGATATTGATTCGTCATTATTATGGTTTTGCCGTGAAATTAAACGAGATTTTGTCGTCGGTTTATCTGGGGAATGTGCAGACGAAATATTTGGTGGTTATCCGTGGTTTTATAGAGAAGATGATTTACAATCGAGTGCGTTTCCGTGGATGCGTTCTACAGAAGCACGTGAACAACTGCTAAAGAAAGAATGGAGAAATAAATTAAACTTACAACAATATGTACAGCAGCGCTATGAAGAATCCATTCAAGAAGTTCCTGTTTTAGAGGGAGAAAGCCCAATTGAAGCAAAGAGACGACAATTATTTTACTTGAACATGGTATGGTTTATGACAACATTATTAGACAGAAAAGACCGTATGAGCATGGGCGCAAGCTTAGAAGTGCGTGTTCCGTTTGCGGATCACCGACTTGTCGAATATGCGTGGAATATTCCTTGGGAAATGAAAATGTATAAAAACCGCGAAAAAGGTCTATTGCGTAAAGCGTTAGAAGGATTACTTCCAAATGACATCTTATATAGAAAGAAGAGTCCGTATCCGAAAACGCATAATCCGCACTATACGAAAGCAGTCACAGTATGGCTACAAGATTTATTAACGGATAAAGGTTCAATTTTACACGAACTATTTGATAAAGAGCAGCTGAGCGGATTAATTGAGTCAGGCGGTAGTGCATTTCAATCACCTTGGTTCGGTCAATTAATGACAGGCCCTCAACTTTTAGCTCATTTAGCGCAAATTCATGTTTGGTTTAAAGAATATGGGGTAAATATTAAAGAATAGAAGAAAAGCGACTTACTTTTATGTAAGTCGCTTTTTATTAAATAAATTGTCAAATAAAATTAAAAATCATATTAGAAAAAATATTTATTTAGAATAATTATTTTGACGTACTTATTATTAGTTGTTATAATTGGAAACAAATGTTCTTGAAAAAGATTCTCATTTACAAAATTGAGGTGTTATATAGATGACAAAGAAAAAAATAGGTTTACTCGTAATGGCGTATGGAACGCCAGAATCATTAGATGACGTAGAAGCGTACTACACACATATTCGCCACGGTCGTAAACCTTCCGAAGAAGCACTTCAAGACTTAATCGGGCGCTATAAAGCGATTGGTGGAATTTCACCACTTGCAAAAATTACGAAAGAGCAAGCGCATAAATTAACAGATTCTATGAATAATATATTTACAGAGTATGAATTTACTTGCTACTTAGGCTTAAAACATATTGCTCCATTTATAGAAGATGCAGTAGAAGAGATGAAGCGCGATGGAATTGAGCAGGCGATTAGTATCGTATTAGCGCCGCACTATTCTACATTTAGCATTAAAGCGTATAATGACCGTGCGATTCGTCTTTCAAAAGAAATCGGTGGTCCTGTTATTGAACCAATTGAACAATGGTACGATGAACCGAAATTTATTTCCTATTGGGCAGATCAAATAAAAGAAACATTTACAAAGATTGAAGATAAAGAGAAAGCGGTCGTAATTTTTTCAGCGCATAGTTTGCCAGAGAAAATTATTGCGGCAGGGGACCCGTATGTGGAGCAATTGCAGCATACAGCAGATTTAATTGCGGAGGCTGCCGATATTCAAAACTATACAATTGGTTGGCAAAGCGCTGGAAATACGCCTGATCCATGGATTGGACCGGATGTGCAAGATTTAACGAGAGATTTATTTGAAGAGCATGGATATGTATCTTTCGTATATTGCCCAGTTGGGTTTGTCGCAGAGCATTTAGAAGTTTTATATGACAACGATTATGAGTGTAAAGTTGTAACTGATGAATTAAATGCCGCATATTTTAGACCAAATATGCCAAATTCACAAGCTGTATTTATCGATTGCTTAGCTGAAATTGTTTCCAAAAAAATGAAGGAAATAGTTGACAAGAACTTAGTTTTGAATAATAATTAGTTTATAATAATTTTAAATAAATAATAATTACTGTGAAGTAAAGAGGAGGATCCCCCTAAATGAATCCAAATAATCGCTTAACAACAAACCAAGGTGCTCCAGTTGGAGACAACCAAAACTCTCGTACAGCTGGTCGCCGTGGACCGGTATTATTAGAAGACTATCATTTAGTAGAAAAACTTGCGCACTTTGATCGTGAACGTATTCCAGAGCGTGTTGTGCATGCACGTGGTGCAGGTGCACACGGTGTATTTGTAACGAAAAACAGCATGAAGCAATATACGAAAGCAGCATTTTTACAAAATGAAGGAACTGAAACGCCTGTATTTGTTCGTTTCTCAACGGTTATTCATGGTCAAGGTTCTCCCGAAACAGCTCGTGACCCACGCGGGTTCGCTGTTAAATTTTATACAGAAGAAGGAAATTACGATATCGTAGGTAATCATTTACCAGTCTTCTTCATTCGTGATGCAATTAAATTCCCTGATATGGTGCATTCTTTAAAACCAGCACCGGATACAAATATTCAAACGCCAGATCGTTACTGGGATTTCATGACGTTAAGTCCAGAATCTACACATATGATGACATGGGTGTTCTCTGATTACGGTACACCAGCAAGCTATCGCGAAATGGAAGGTTTCGGTGTCCATTCATTTAAATGGATTAATGCAGAAGGTAAAATTGTCTACATTAAATATCACTGGAAACCACAGCAAGGTGTACGTAACTTAAATGCAAAAGAAGTGCAAGAAGTACAAGGAAAAGACTTCAACCATGCAACTCGTGACTTGTTCGATGCAATCGAAAAAGGAAATTATCCGAAGTGGGATTTACACGTACAAGTGATGCAACTAGAAGAAACAGATTCTTTAGATTTCGATCCATTAGATCCAACGAAAGTGTGGCCTGAAGATCGCTTCCCATTAATTGAAGTAGGAACAATGACATTAAATCGTAATCCGAAAAACTTCTTTGCAGAAGTAGAACAAGTGGCGTTCTCTCCAAGTGCAACTGTAAATGGTATTGAACCATCTGAAGATAAATTATTACAAGGTCGTTTATTCTCTTACCCAGATACGCAGCGTTACCGTCTTGGTGCAAACTATCTACAAATTCCTGTAAACTGCCCATACGCAGCTGTTCATAATCAACAACGTGATGGGGCAATGCAAATCAATCAAAACCCATCTACAATCAACTACGAACCGAGCCGTCATGCTGAAAATCCAGTTGAAGACCCAGCTTACCGCGATTCAACTATGAAAGTAGAAGGCTACGTATCTCGTGAAAAAATTGACAAACCAAATGACTTCAAACAAGCGGGTGAGCGTTACCGTTCATTCTCTAAAGAAGAGCAAGACAACTTAATTGCAAACTTAACAAATGACTTAAAAGACGTAAATGAACGCACGAAATTATTAGCCGTTTGTAACTTCTTCCGTGCAGATCAAGAGTATGGAATGCGTTTAGCACAAGCGTTAAATGTTGATATTACGCAATATGTGGGAAATGCTCCTAAATAAATAGGAAAAGACGACTGTGAAACGGTCGTCTTTTTTATGTGTAAAATATGTTTTACATACGAGGCGAAAGATGCTATACTCTTGTCAAATAAGTTTTACATATAAGAGGTGTATTTTGATGGATGTTTTGATTTTTATTATTGCCCTAAGTGTCTTTTTATTTGTAGTATTTGCTATTATAAAAATGTTTATAGCCATTGGAAAACAAGGTGATGAGCGTGCTACGTTTATAAAAAATAAAGCGATGGCTGAGACATTTAAAATAGCGATGGGGCTAATGGTGCTTGAGATGATTCCCTTTATTTATCATCGTTTTAATGAAACGATAGGAACACCGTTTAATCCGGTTCGTTTTTTAGCTGTGATAGCAATTGCGTTTCTTATTATATTAAGTTTGAATAAAAGTAAGTATGGTGATTCGTAAGTTATGCCGGGGTATTTTTCTGTTTCGTCATTCGGAATTTGTTGGTAAATCAATATATCGTGTCGAAACGTCGATATATCCGAAGGATCACTGATATATTCACTAAAAT
This sequence comes from Bacillus sp. EB106-02-03-XG38, assembly GCF_058792175.1. Classification (NCBI taxonomy): domain Bacteria; kingdom Bacillati; phylum Bacillota; class Bacilli; order Caryophanales; family Bacillaceae; genus Bacillus; species Bacillus sp. EB106-02-03-XG38. The sequence goes on along the minus strand of NZ_JBYTED010000002.1, from coordinate 564,801 downwards.
ACTAGATGGAATATACAGTGCCAGCAACTACAATAAAAAGAGATGCAATCTATTACCGATAGATTGCATCTCTTTTTTAGTTCACTCGCTCCGTATATTCATAAGCTTTCTCCCCATGCATCGAAATATCAAGGCCCATATGTTCTTCGTGCTCATCTACCCGAACGGGGAGGAAGAAGTTAATCGCTTTAATAATGGCATACGTCATGATGATCGTGAATGCATATGTTGCGCCGATTGCTACAAGTTGTTTGGACAGTAAAGCGGCGTTTCCGTAAAATAATCCGTTCGCACCATCGCTGTTTACAGTAGTAGTTGCAAATAGTCCTGTCGCAATGCCGCCCCAAGTTCCGCCGATGCCGTGGCATCCGAATGCATCGAGTGTGTCGTCGTATCCAAATTTTGTTTTTAAGAAAAAGACTGCTCCGAAGCATAATACGCCGCCGATCGCTCCGATAAGAAGAGCGGAGAAAGGTGTAACGAACCCGCAAGCTGGTGTAATAGCGACTAAACCGGAAACGACTCCGCAAGCAGCTCCCATCGCAGTCGGTTTTGATTGAAAGAACCATTCTGAAAGCATCCAAGTTAATGCGGAGGCAGCGGCGGCTATATTTGTGTTAATAAATGCAGTTAAAGCTACATCATTTAAAGATAATGCGCTACCGACGTTAAAACCGAACCAGCCGAACCATAGTAAACCTGCGCCTAACATCGTAAATGGTAAATGGTGAGGAGAAGAACCGTTTATGTTTTTTCGTTTCCCTAGGAAAATAGCTAATACAAGGCCAGCGACGCCAGATGTAATATGAACGACATTACCACCAGCGAAGTCTAACGCGCCAAGCTCTCTTAGCCACCCACCAACGCCCCATACCCAATGAGCTACAGGATTGTAAACGATTGTTGTCCATAGAAGGATAAAAATAAGGAAAGCTGAAAATCGCATTCTTTCGGCGAATGCACCTGAAATTAAAGCGGGAGTTAAAATAGCAAACATAAGCTGGAACATCATAAATAAATTGTGAGGAATAGTAGATGAGTAGTCTGGATTTGGTGCGTAGGTAACTCCGTTTAAACCGAACCAATCGAGTGTGCCGATAAGTCCGTGCCAATCTGGTCCGAATGATAAAGAATAACCAATTACAATCCATTGAATCGAAACGATAGCCATTGCGCTATAACTATGCATTGTCGTACTAAGTACGTTTTTACTGCGAACCATGCCCCCATAAAAAAGTGCCAATCCTGGTGTCATTAACATGACCATTACTGTTGATACAAACATAAAAACAGTATCTCCCGTATTCATTCTCTCTCCTCCTATAATGTTAGAAAATGTAACATTAATTTGTTATGTTTCATATCATATTCGAAATAAAAAGAAAAATCAACTAAAAATTCAGAAAACTTTTTGGTTTGTGTTAGAAAAACTAACATGAGATAATTTGAGAAGAATGAAATCAACGTATGCGATTCGTTTGGATAATTGGTATAATATTCTTACAATTAAAAAACATGGGGGATGCGTGTGGGGAAAATACATACTAGGAAACTGTTCATTTATTTTTGTTTAGCTGTCGTTTTATTTGTACCAATACATACGTTTGCAGATGAAAAAAGAGAGTGGCGAGACGAAGTTATATATTCCATTATGATTGATCGCTTTAATAATGGAAAACCGAAAAATGACAAACAGTTAGAAGTTGGTAATTTAGAAGGATATCAAGGCGGAGATATAAGAGGGATTATAAAAAGACTGGATTACATAAAAGAAATGGGATTTACCACTGTTATGCTTTCTCCGCTTTTTGAAAGTGGAAATTACGATGGATTAGACGTGCACAATTTTCAAAAGGTAAATGAACATTTCGGAACAGAAAATGATGTGAAAGAACTTGTACAAGCTGCTCACGCAAAAGGAATGAAAATTGTACTTCAATTTCCGCTTGGAGAGAACGAACAACAAGTCATCGACGCGATGAAATGGTGGATCAAAGAAGTCGATTTAGATGCAAGTTATGTAATACATAGTGAAAAAAAGTCGCGTTCTTTCTGGGATGACGTGCAAAAAGATATGCAAGCGATAAAGAAAGATTTTCGTATTATGACAAAAGAAGATAGTGAATACAACGAAAAAATAGTAGGAGCGTTTTCTAAAGCGGACGTATCGGTGAAAGCTTTATATGATATGAGTAAAAAAGACGGGGAATCCACTACATTTTTAGATAATCAAGATACGAAAAGATTTGCTCGTATTGCAAAAGAGAATATGAACTATCCACCATCTCGCTTGAAACTAGCCCTTACATATTTATTAACATCACCAGGTATTCCGAATTTTTATTACGGAACTGAAATTGCATTAGATGGAGGGGATATCCCGGATAATAGACGACTAATGGATTTCAAATCAGATGAAAAATTTATGCAGCACATAACGAAACTCGGTGAGCTTAGACAAGCGAGACCATCTCTACGACGCGGTACGTTTGAGCTTCTGTACGATAAAGATGGAATGAGTGTACTAAAGAGAAAGTATAAAGATGAAGTGACAATAGTAGCGATTAATAATACAAAAGAAACACAAAAAGTTGCTTTACCTGTAAGTGCAATTGGTGAAAAACAAGAGTTACGAGGATTGTTAGAGGATGAAATTATAAGAAAAGAAAACGGAAATTTTTATCTTGTTTTAAAGCGTGAAGAGTCAAATGTGTATAAAGTTAACGGGGAAACAGGTGTGAATTGGCTATTTATCTCTTTAATCGTTGGTGTGAACGTATTGTTTATTGCGTTTTTACTTGCGGTTAAAAAGAGACGGAAATGAGTAGCTCTTAATAAGTGTGAAAAGGCCTCTAATGAGAGGTATTCCCAGGCTAAGGAGACAACTTTCTCCCTAGTCTGTTTTTCTATGAAGTAAGACTCTCACTTCGAAATGCAGCTGAGTAAAGAAGTGAAAAGTCTGTAAGAACAAACAATAATTGCAACTATACGAATTTTACATTACATTAAAGGATGAAAAATAGTCTTATACTCATTAAGGATTACACATTTGAGGAGGAAAAATGGAATTTTACGATTTGGGTATTACCATTAAAGAACTTAGAGTGAAAAAGAATATATCACAATCTGAATTGTGTCATGGAATATGTTCACAAAGTCAAATTAGCAAAATAGAAAAAGGTATGATTTTTCCATCGAGTATATTGTTATATCAACTATCTGAAAGACTTGGTATTGATCCGAATAATATATTTGCACTAACTCAAAATAAAAGATTGAAATATGTAGAAAATGTAAAATGTGTAATAAGAGATTGCATAAAGCAAAAACAATATACAGAACTTTATGAGATAGTAAAAAAAGAAAAAGATGAAAATGCTTTCCAGACAAAAGAAGATAAACAATTTCTACTATGGCATGAAGCAATTGCTATATTTATGGTGAATAGATCAACAAAAACGGCTCTAGATCTTTTAAATAATGCATTAAAACTAACGTTAACCAATGCTGATTTTTTATCAGAAAGAGAAATAGATATTATGCAGACAATGTCCATATTTTATGCGGAAAATAAAGAGTATGAAAAAAGTATTGATATATTAAGAAAATGTTTAACTAACTTTAATAAGTTAGATTTTCCTAGAGATAGAGAAATTAAATTAAAAATCATTTTTAATTTAGCGAACTGTTTAGGTCAGGCATATCAACATGAAGAGGCAATGAAATACCTTGATAAGGGCATCAAATTAGCTATTAATCTAAACACGTTATACCTATTAGGTGAACTATACTATTTAAAGGGCTGGAATTTATTAAGGATTAAAGAACATAATGAAGAAGATGTTGTTGATAACATGAAAAAAGCATTATTTATATTTGAACTAACAGAAAAAGAGCATTATATAAAAAGGATTAAAGAAAAATATTTAAAAAAACATCTATAAATCCTTAAAAATTCCTTATACATAGAACAAAACCTACAGGGGAAATTCCCGTAGGTTTTACGCTTATAAACATCTTATTATTTTCTATAAACTTGATTCTAAAACCGTTTTTTTTTTTTTTTTTTTTTTTTTTTGAAGTTTGTATCCTTGTTAATAATTTATATTTCCGTCTATATAGTATTAAAATTAAGTTAATGCGATTATCGCATTACATATGTTTCTTATACCAAGCTTTGTTGATGTGTTTGCACTTCGCTGGTGTTGAAGTTTTAGATTTATCCTTGATTGTAGTCATATTATTAGAACATCCTGCAATATGTAGACAGAATGTAGTTAATAAAAACCATAGTATTAATTTTTTCAAATAACCACTTCTAACTCTTTTTTAATGAATATTTTTCATAAAACAAATTCCTTACTCATTGTACATTACATGAAAGGGTGGAAAATATTCTTATACTCATAATTTGTTACATTTGAGCCGGGAGGGGGAGTTTGTATCGATTTTCAAAAGGGCTTCCTTGATTTATCCCTCCACCTTAAAATTCAGCGAAAGCAAAGAAGTTAGGTGGGGGGCTAATAATCAGTTGGGGTGAAGAAAACCCCACTGATTAAAGTTTCACTTTATGCAAACTATCCGATTGTGAGTTTCCCTACCGTTAAAAAGAAAAACATCCTCTGTGCAGAGGATGTTTTTCTTTTTAACGGTAGTTAATGAATTGTACGTCAATCGGTAAATCAGCACTGCGAACTGCAGCGATAACTGCTTGTAAGTCATCACGGCTTTTCGCTGTAACACGTACTTGGTCATCTTGTACTTGTGTTTTTACTTTTAATTTCATTTCTTTAATGATGTTGTTAATTTTTTTCGCGTTATCTTTATCGATACCTTGTTGAAGTGTTGCACGTTGGCGAACAGTATTACCAGTTGCAGCTTCAACTTTTCCGTAATCTAAGTTCTTAATTGGAACGTTACGTTTTACAAGTTTAGAAATTAGAACGTCTTTTACTTGGTCTAATTTGAACTCATCGTCAGAAGTTAAAACAAGTACTTCTTTTTCTAATTTAATATCACTTTTACTTCCTTTAAAGTCATATCGGTTTTGGATTTCCTTTAATGCGATATTAATTGCGTTTGTTACTTCAGGTAATTCTACTTTCGAAACGATGTCAAAAGAACTATCTTTTGCCATAGTTAGCACCTCCAAATAAATTTCTAATCTTTTTATGTACTGTACATACTAAAGTATAGCTGAAAACGAGTCTAGACTTAAGTGTTTTCATACTTATATTCATGTAACCTCATTTTATTATAGTGAATTTTGGGCAGTTGGACAAATAAAGGAAAAATCGTGTTATAATTAACTTTTGTTTGGAATGATAAAAATATAAAAAAGTTAATTTTACCCCGCATTAACGGGCAGTAAGACTCCCACCTAAAAATTCGACTGTAGCAAAGAAGGGAGGCGGGAGATCAACTGCCCGTAAAAGCCCGATTGGTTCAACTAATAATCAGTGGGAAGGAACAAAACCCCCACTGATTAAAGTTTCACTTTATATATAGAGAAGGGAATTAAAAAATATGTACTTACAAATAGGATCGATTGAACAGGTAACTGTTTTACGCGAAACGGAAATCGGATATATGGTTGGGAATGAAGAAGAAGAAATTTTCCTACATAAAAACGAAGTAGCTGGAGAAATTGAAGAAGGCGATACGATTGATGTATTCTTATACCTTGATCATCAAAATCGTATTTCAGCAACAATGAAAGAGCCAATTATTACAACGTATGATTGGAACTGGGTAAAGGTTGTAGAAGTTATTCCTAGTTTAGGTGTGTTTGTTGATATTGGTGTATCAAAAGATATACTAATCCCGGCTGATGAGTTCCCAATTTATATGCCAGTATGGCCAGAAGTTGGAGACGAATTATATTGTACGCTAAAATTAACGAATCGTGATCGCCTTATCGCTCTTCCGGCAAGAGACAGTGATATGCAAGAAATTATCGTAGATGCGACGCCATCTATGCGTAATAAAAACGTAAATGGACGTGTGTATCGTTCACTTCAAGTTGGTTCATTCATACTAACTGATGAGCATTTCCGTGCTTTCTTACACCATACGGAAAGAAAAGAACAAGTCCGCATCGGTGAACGTGTAACTGGTCGTATTATTGACGTGAAAGATGACGGTACAATTAACATTTCACTTCTTCCTCGTAAAGAAGAGGGAATGGAAGATGATGCTGCAGTAATTTATGCATATATGGAAGAACGAGGCGGAGCAATGCCGTTTTGGGATAAGAGTTACCCAGAAGACATTAAAGAACGTTTCAATATGAGTAAAGCTGCGTTTAAGCGTGCGCTTGGTAAGTTGATGAAAGAAGAAAAGATTTATCAAGAAGAAGGTTGGACGTACTTTAAGAAGTAAAGGAAATAAAAAGCACCACCTTATATTTTTCAAATATAAGGTGGTGCTTTTTTAATTCCCTTGTTCATGCACAAGACTAAACGTATCTTCCAAGTCACTATCGTTTATTTTAATATTTGCCTTTTTTAATTCTTTTTGTAATAGTTTTTTGCTGAATATAGGGTCAGCGAGACGCTCTTCTTCTAAGTGTTTGCGAATAGAGTCTTTCACTTCATCATAAGGTTTTAAATCTTTTTTATCAGTTAATTTAATAATATGATAACCGTTTGGTGATGTAACGGGATCGCTAATTTGTCCGACCTTTAGTTTGTAGGCAGCTGTTTCAAATTCAGGTGCCATTTTACCTGAATTAAAGTATCCAAGGTCTCCGCCTTTTTCTTTTGATAGTAGATCTTGTGATTCTTGCTTTGCTAATTCTTCAAATGAAGCACCAGCATCTAACTTTTTCTTTATTTCTTTCGCTTCGTTTTCATCGCTTACTAAAATATGGCTCGCTTTAATTTCTGGTTTATAGTGATCTTTCACGTCTTTTTCTGTAATGCTTTTCTTAATCGCTTCATTCATAGCAAGTTTGAACTTAATTTGATTTTTGAAATCAGTTTCATCTTTTAAACCATTGTTTTTCAATACGTTTTTAAATTGGTCTCCGTATTGATTTTTCGCTTTTTGTACTTCTTTATCTACATCATCGTCAGATACTGTATATTTTTTTGTGATAACGTCTTGCGCCATCATTTCGTATAGCATGTCTTTTCCGTAACGATCTTTCAACTGTTTTTCGAAGTCGCCCTTCGTAATGGTTGAGTCTGTTGCTGTAGCGACTGTATCTGAGTCGTTTTTTTGTCCACAAGCAGATAGCATTAATATACTTAGTAGTGCAGTAATAATGAAAATGTGTTTTCCTCTCATGCCAACACCTCATCCGAATATGTTATCGCTATTGTAGAATATAGAAGTGAACATGAAGTGAATTTTTAATGTTTTTTCCTGTGAAATGTAAAAAAAGTACATCAACAATATTGTTGATGTACGATGGAATCAAAGGTGATCGGTCTTTTTAGAATAGGCACGCTTACCTTGCTGAATATTTTTTTGTTCTTGCTCATTTTTTTGTGCGCGTTTTGCATTATTATCGCGTGCTTTTTTATCGTTGTCACTCGTATGTGGCATATGTATCAACTCCATTTCTAAACGTTGTACGTTTATCATTTCCTTTTTCGTAAAGACTATGTATAGCAGTGCATTCATGAATAATAAGGGTGGATTAGAAATGGATTTGAAGTTAAATTATACCGAACTTATAAAGAAGTTAATCGTAGTAATCATCGCAGGTTTGTTAAATGCGATTGGAATGAATTTATTTTTAACGCCAGCGAAAGTGTACGCGAGTGGATTTGCTGGATTATCTCAATTGTTATCACAAATATTAGGTGACTTTTTATCCATTCATATATCAACAGGGGTATTGTTTAGTTTATTTAATATTCCCGTCGTTATTTTAGCCTGGAAAAAGGTTGGAAAGGCCTTTACTTTCTTTAGTTTTCTTTGCGTTATCTTTATGACTTTGTTTCTAGAAATTATCCCAGTTAGGGCAGTTTCGAACGACATCATATTAAATGCGATTTTTGGTGGGCTTATTTCAGCAATCGGGGTAGGGATTGCTTTGAAGTGGGGGGCTTCTACAGGTGGTTTAGATATTATCGCCATGATTTTATCAAAGATTAAAGACAAGCCTGTCGGTACGTATTTTTTCTTCTTTAATGCACTGATTATTATCGCTGCGGGCTATGTGTATGGATGGGAAAAAGCATTGTATACTTTGGTAACTTTGTATGTGTCAACGCGAATCATCGATGCGATCCATACGCGTCATGTGAAGATTACAGCTTTAATCGTTACGAAGAATGGGACAGATGTCCGAAAGGCGATTCACTCGCGCTTAGTGAGGGGGATTACAACTATACCAGCAACAGGTGCTTATACGAATGAAAATAAGGAAATGTTAATGATAGTTATTACTCGTTACGAGCTATATGAATTAGAGAGGGTTATTAAACAGGTGGACCCAGGTGCATTTACAAACGTACTGCAAACGGTTGGGGTGTTTGGATTGTTTCGAAAAGATTAAAGAGGACCAAAGCTGGTCCTCTTTTTTAATGTAAATTCGTAATGTTTTGCAACTGCTCCTGCATTTCACGTAGCTGAACTTTTTCAGCTGTTGAAGAGTTTGCATAAGCAGAGTGCAACGCGTTTTTTGCTCTATATACGAGATCTTGTTGCTCGGCGCCGCTTGAACAAGATACGGCATTTGCAACAGCGTCTCTAGCTTGTTGGAATAGTAAGTTCCCCATTTAGACCCCTCCAAAAGAAGAGTTACTTCTCGCTTTTTCTGCCTCAGCTAATGTACCTCTGTACGGGAATCTTGCATCATGCTTCATAACAGCATCGGCTCCTTGTTGGATAAAACGTTTTGATTTGTTCTTTTTACCCATTCGAAAAACCCCCTTTATTTAGCTGAAAACAATCGACGCGCTGACTTATGCGTCTAATAATAGTATGAGCGTTTGGCGAGAAACTATAAGCAGGGAATTTTTAGATTACAATCCAAGAACCTCTTCTAAATATAATGCAATACCATCTTCTTCGTTCGTTAACGTCGTATGGTTTGCGAGTGATTTTAATTCAGGGATGGCATTTCCCATTGCGATGCCGTGGCCAGCAAATTCAATCATTTCAAAGTCGTTATCTTCATCACCGAAAGCGATAATTCGCTCTTGTGGAATGTTGTAATGACTAGAAATTTTTTGTAATCCGACAGCTTTATTTAATCCGCTTTTTACAATTTCAATAATCGGCCAAGGCGCGCCCCATTTTCTATGGTCAATTACTTCGGCATGCATATCAGTTAAATGTTGACGAATTGCAACGGAATGCTCGTCATGTGCGTCAATTAATAAACAAGTTGGATGATCGTTTAAAGTATTTAATAAGTCTCCTGTAAAAATCTTTGGAGAACCGAATTCGAAAATATGTTTTTTATCTTCATCAATTTCACGAACGTACACATCGTCCATTACTTCAGCGTATATATTTTTTACGCCAAAATCAAAGCAAGCTCGGACAATTTCTTGTGCTGTTGCTAGCTCAAGAGGAGAGTGATGTGTGCCCCACTTTGAATCAAGAGGATGATGTACGTAAGCGCCGTTAAAGTTTACGATTGGTGTATTCAGACCGAGCTCTTTATAGTAATCAAAACTAGCACGGAATGGACGACCTGTTGAAATAACGACAATATGTCCTTGTTCCTTTGCCTTTGCAATTGTATGTTTCGTTCGAGTGGAAATTATTTTGTTGTCTGTTAATAAAGTACCGTCTAAGTCTAATGCGATTAAATGCTGTTTGTTCATAATTTCACCTCTTATAATAATTTATTTTTGTTTCTATCTGTATTTCCGTTTTCATATGCAGAAATAAGAGGTTAAGCTGGGTGAGACCACCAAAGATGGAAACTTCACTATATATCCATCTTACGTCGCAAAGCGATGCGGTGTCTACTATTTCTCGCTGGAAATTAAGAAAAGTCAACATCTTTTTAGAAAGTTCAAACAATGTTTCTTTCATTATGGACAAATTGTGAAAAGGGTTACATTGCTCGCGTGATGAGGCTTATAATGAACATGTAATCTTCTCGTATATGTTTGACTCTCCTTTGAAACTGGCCTATAGTAGGTTGGTTTCTTTTTTTCTACAAATAGGAAAGAGGTCACTTCCTAAGCTTGTGTCATTCATGTATATGTACAAGAGCGAAATATAGTACTTGTTTCCTAAACATGACAGAAAAGCTTTCTTTTAAAATGGATATACTAATGAGGCAAGACGTCATGGAAGGAGAATGGAAATGGGACAAAATCGCAGGTTTCGTTCTGGACAAAAAGCGCCGAATGATGGCATTTATGTAGAAATTGGTGAAACGGGAAGTATGGTAAAAGATCCGCAAATGGTGAAATTAACTGCTGGTGAGAAGTTTCCAGATAACACAAATCATAACCGCCAGTGGACATATAAAAGAAAACCGTAACAGAAGCCGCAATCATTATTGCGGCTTTTTTATCGTTACAAATTATAATTCCATTTACCGTATATTTTTCAGTTGTATCATGAATGCTCCCTTTTTCTTTTTCCAATAATAAGTTTGAAAATACATAAGCAAAATTATTGTATAAAAAAGTCAGTTGGCGTATAATCAAATCAAAGGTCAAAGAAAGTCAAACATTTGGAGGACTGTAAAGATGGACTTAAATCAAATGACAACGAAAACACAAGAGGCGATTATGAGTGCCCAATCTTTAGCGGTATCTCATCATCATCAAGAAGTAGATACTGTTCATCTCTTGTTTACATTATTAGAAGAGCAAGATGGATTAGCAGTGCGTATTTTTCAAAAAATGAATGTCGATATAGAAGCGTTAAAACAAGGTGCTGAAAGTTTAATTAAGAAAAAGCCTTCTGTAACGGGAAGCGGTGCAGAAGCAGGTAAATTATATATAACAGGTGCTCTGCAACAATTACTTGTAAGAGCAGAAAAAGAAGCAGAAAAATTACAAGATGACTACATTTCAGTCGAGCATGTACTACTTGCTTTTTCTGAAGAAAAAGGCGATATAGGCCAATTATTCACAAGATTTCATATTACGAAAGATAACTTATTACAGTCTTTAATGACAGTTCGGGGGAATCAAAGAGTGACTAGTCAAAATCCAGAAGCAACTTATGAAGCGTTAGAAAAATATGGCCGTGATTTAGTGGCGGAAGTAAGAGCGGGGAAAATTGACCCTGTTATCGGCCGCGATAGTGAAATTCGCCGCGTAATCCGCATTCTTTCACGTAAAACGAAAAACAACCCAGTTTTAATTGGTGAGCCAGGTGTTGGTAAAACAGCAATTGTTGAAGGATTAGCGCAACGTATTGTGAAGAAGGATGTACCAGAAGGATTAAAAGATAGAACAATCTTTGCATTAGATATGAGTGCGCTTGTAGCTGGAGCGAAATTCCGTGGTGAGTTTGAAGAGCGCCTGCAAGCTGTATTAAATGAAATTAAAAAGAGTGAAGGCCGCATTTTATTATTCATTGATGAACTTCATACAATCGTCGGCGCTGGTAAAACAGAAGGTGCGATGGACGCAGGAAATATGTTGAAACCGATGCTTGCTCGCGGTGAACTGCATTGCATTGGGGCGACGACGCTCGATGAATATCGTAAATATATTGAGAAAGACCCAGCGCTAGAAAGACGTTTCCAACAAGTATTAGCAGAAGAACCAACTGTTGAAGATACAATTTCCATTTTGCGTGGTTTAAAAGAGCGTTTTGAAATTTATCACGGTGTAAATATTCATGACCGTGCGATTGTAGCAGCATCAGTTTTATCAGATCGATATATTTCGGATCGTTTCTTACCAGATAAAGCAATTGATCTTGTTGACGAAGCGTGTGCAACGATTCGAACAGAGATTGATTCTATGCCAACAGAATTAGATGAAGTAACGCGCCGCATTATGCAGCTGGAAATTGAAGAAGCAGCTCTTGGAAAAGAGAAGGACTTTGGTAGCCAAGAACGTCTAAAAACGTTGCAACGTGAATTATCAGATTTAAAAGAAGTTGCAAGTGGTATGAGAGCGAAATGGGAGAAAGAAAAAGAAGATATTCACAAAGTTCGTGACTTACGTGAACATTTAGAGCGTCTGCGCCGTGAATTAGAAGAAGCAGAAGGGAATTACGATTTAAATAAAGCAGCGGAACTTCGCCACGGAAAAATTCCTGCGATTGAAAAAGAGTTAAAAGAAGCAGAAGAAATGGGCGCTCATAATAAACAAGAAAATCGTTTATTACGTGAGGAAGTAAGTGAAGAAGAAATTGCTGATATTGTTTCACGCTGGACTGGTATTCCTGTTGCAAAACTCGTTGAAGGTGAACGTGAGAAATTGCTACGTTTAGAGCAAATTTTATCAGAGCGTGTCATCGGACAAGAGGAAGCGGTAAGCTTAGTATCAGACGCAGTTCTTCGTGCACGCGCTGGTATTAAAGATCCGAACCGTCCAATTGGTTCTTTCATCTTCTTAGGACCGACTGGTGTTGGTAAAACAGAACTTGCAAAAACGTTAGCGCAGTCTTTATTTGATAGTGAAGAGCAGATGATTCGTATCGATATGTCTGAGTATATGGAGAAACACGCTGTGTCACGCTTAATTGGTGCGCCTCCTGGATATGTTGGATATGAAGAGGGCGGTCAATTAACAGAAGCGGTACGACGTAAACCGTATTCCGTTATTTTATTAGACGAAATCGAAAAAGCGCATCCAGAAGTATTCAATATTTTATTACAAATGTTAGATGACGGACGCATTACAGATTCGCAAGGACGTACAGTAGACTTTAAAAACACAGTTATTATTATGACTTCAAATATTGGGTCTGCTCATTTATTAGATGGATTAGAAGAAGATGGCTCCATTAAAGAAGAATCAAGAGAACTTGTCATGGGACAATTAAGAGGACATTTCCGACCAGAGTTTTTAAACCGTGTCGACGAAATTATTTTATTCAAACCTCTTACAACGAATGAAATTAAAGGTATTGTTGATAAAATTGTAAAAGAATTACAAGGTCGTTTAGCTGACCGTCATATTACAGTAGAATTAACAGACGCAGCGAAAGAATTTGTTGTAGAAGCTGGCTTTGATCCGATGTACGGAGCTCGTCCATTAAAACGATATGTACAGCGTCAAGTTGAGACGAAATTAGCGAGAGAATTAATTGCAGGTACGATTACTGATAACAGTCAAGTAGTTGTGGATGTTGAAAATAACGAATTAGTCGTTCATGTAAAATAAAAAAAGAGTTCGGATAAAATCCGGACTCTTTTTTTAGTGTTGTTCTACTGGCTCGTTTGGAATTGCAGCTGAAATTGCTAGTACTAATACCGCAAGAACAACTGAGAAAATAGACGCTTGGTTAAAATCGTATGTACCGCCAGTCATAGAGCCGATTACGTAGCTCATCATATGTACAAGCAAGAACGACCAAATTAATGCCCAAATGAAACGCATATTTTACACCTCTATTCGTTCAATCTGTCCTTATTGTAACACAATTGAAAAAAGAATATAGAAAAATATTTGTAGATTTTTCAACGCAAATTTGCATTCCGTTCATACATTATAAAAGAGTACTTTTATACGTTTAGAAAATAAGGCGGGGGAAAAATGAGTATTACGGAACGTTTTTTTTACTTAGAAAAAGAACCATGTGTCATTTATTTACCGGAGAAGCCAAATGGATTTTCTGTAATGCTTCTTGGTGATTATAACTACTTTATTGAGAATGGTACAAGTTTATGGACACAGCATGCGGGTAGATCTTATTTTTTACATGGCCTTATTGAGGAAGGCTACACGGTCTTTTCTTCTAATTTATACGGAAGACATTGGGGAAACGACCAATCTGTTCGTCTAGCAAAACGCTTATATGACGTTGTTTTGAGAAAAGAGACATTGAATGCGAAAATGCACATTATGGCAGATGGTATGGGGGCACTTGTAGCACTTGAAATGATGAACAAATACCCTGAATGTATACGTTCTGTCATTATGTTAAATCCATGTTTAGACTTACCCGAATATGTGGAGTTTGAGAAAGAGCATAAGTTTTTTTACAAGAGACTCGTGAAGGAATTATGTTTGGCGTATGATTCCAAAGAAGAAGAATTAGAATCAAAAATAAATAAGAAATCATTTACGCTTCTTCCATCTTGTGTACCTGTTAAAGTTTTCGTATCAACACAAGAAAAAAGAGGAAGAAAACAGTTGTTACGTAAATACGAGAAAATGAGGCAATTCAATCAATGTGATACTTCTGTCTTATTCCATCTGCAAGATGTGAAATATAAAATGGTTAGGCAAACGACTGATTTCTTTAAAAAATATGAAGAAGAATTGTGAGGCTCCCATATACATAAATGAGGAGCTATTTGTTTCAAGGAGAAAGGGTTGGTGGTATGGAACGCGTGCTAATTATAGGTGCACTTACGTTTGTAGGTTATCACCTTGTGAATAAAATGATTGCAGAAGAAGTAGAAGTGTACGGTCTTGATTTTGATGAATTTGAGAATATGACAAAAATAAATGAAGAAAAGTTATTGTTAATTGGGCGAAATGCGTTATTTACGTATTACTCGATAAGAGATGAAGAGGGATGGAGATCAGTAGAACAAGAGAAGTTCGATACAGTTTACTTTTGCTTGTATGAACCAAATCAAAAAAGTGGCTTTCGGAATGAAAGAGTTATATTACAGTATTTAAAGCGAATTATACGACTGTGTGAAGAACATAAAGTGAAATTAAATCTAATTTCTTCTATTGAAGTAGGAAACGCAGATGAGTCTGAAAATAAACGTCTATTTTCGAAAGTAGAAGAAGGCTTGAAAAAAGGAGAGGTACAATATAGTGTATTTCGAGTTCCTACATTATATGGGCCATGGCAACCATCTTTTATGATGTATCATCAGCTCATGTTATCAGAACTGGGTGAGAAAGAGTGCCATTATGCGACTGAGGAAAACGGAAGGGATCTACTGTACGTTGAAGATGTATGTGAATACTTATGGGAAAATGGAATGAACGAAGGGGATATCGGTATATACAATTTACTTAGTGGCAAAAAATCATTATGGAAAAAAGGTATGAATCTTTTACGTGCAGAGGATAAAGTAAATAAAGAGAATGAAGAAGAAAGCGATGAAGCTGTAGAGGTTATCTCGATAAAAAGAAATACTCCGTTAGAATACGGTTTAAATAAACAATTGGCACATATGAAAAAATATAAAGAGTTATACGAAGGATAGCGAGCGTGTTACACTATATATGTGAAAGTTTTAATGGAGAGGAAGAACGTAATATGAATGAGAAAAGCATGCAATTTTTACAAATCGCAATGAAGCATTTACCAGAAGCAAAGGCCATTTTAGATGATAATGGAATTGCGCTTGATATGGAGAAAGCACAACCAGTATTAGAGTTATTGATGAAAGTTATGAACGAAGCATATGAGCTTGGGAAAGCAGAACAAGAATAAAAAGCATCTTTTTAGATGCAAGAGAGGTCTGAACCGTGGATAGAAGCGGTTCGGGCCTTTTTATATTTCAAAAGAAACAGGGAAAGGTATGTTTCTGTTTCTTTTCATAAACAATAAGGTGAATAATGTGCTCGCTTTATGTTTTAGCTGAAATATATTCTAGACAAAAATACATTTATGTTTTAAAATTAGTACCAAGTCATAATAATTGATATAAAACGGAGGGCTGCGATGTGAACGTGGGCATTTTAGGGATCGGAAGATATGTGCCGGAAAAAGTAGTCACAAATCACGATTTAGAGAAAATAATGGATACATCCGATGAATGGATTCGTACGAGAACAGGGATTGCGGAAAGACGCATTGCCGATGATACAATAGATACTTCATATATGGCCGTTGAGGCTTCAAAAAAAGCGCTTGAAGATGCAGGGATTAGCGGAGAAGATATCGATCTTATTTTAGTAGCGACAGTAACGCCAGATCGTGCTTTCCCAGCAGTAGCTTGTGTCATTCAAGAAGCAATTGGCGCAAAACATGCAGCTGCAATGGATTTAAGTGCAGCATGTGCTGGTTTTATGTACGGAATGATTACAGCGCAGCAATTTATTCAAACGGGAACTTATAAAAATGTATTAGTAGTGGGTAGTGATAAACTATCTAAAATTGTAGACTGGAATGATCGAAATACAGCGGTACTATTTGGAGACGGAGCGGGTGCGATCGTAATGGGAGCTGTTTCAGAAGGAAAAGGCGTTCTATCTTTCGAATTAGGAGCAGACGGAAGTGGCGGTAAGCATCTTTATCAAGACGAGTATGTTATGATGAATGGCAGAGAAGTCTTTAAATTTGCTGTTCGTCAACTTGGAGATTCTTGTCTTCGCGTTTTAGATAAAGCTGGTCTTACAAAAGAAGATGTGGATTTCTTAGTACCACATCAAGCGAATATTCGTATTATGGAATCTGCAAGAGAGAGATTAAATTTACCACAAGAAAAAATGAGTATGACAATCGAGAAGTTCGGTAATACATCAGCTTCTTCCATTCCAATTGCAATGGTAGAGGAATTGCAAAACGGACGTATTCAAGATGGTGATTTAATTATACTTGTTGGTTTTGGCGGCGGATTAACATGGGGAGCAGTCGCTCTTCGTTGGGGTAAATAAGGACTGAGAGAAAAAAGGAGTGTATTTTGTATGGAAAAAAAGAGGGTCGTAATTACAGGACTAGGAGCTGTTACACCGATCGGTACAGATGTTGAAACAGCGTGGGAAAACATTAAAAAGGGTGTATCTGGAATCGGACGACTTACAAGAATTGATCCGGAACTATTTCCAGCAAAAGTAGCAGCAGAAATTAACGACTTTGAAGTCGAGAAATATATTGATAAAAAAGAAGCGCGCCGCATGGATCGCTTCACACAATATGCAGTAGCAGCAGCGAAAATGGCAGTTGCGGATGCAAAGCTTGAAATTACAGAAGAAAACGGACCTCGAATTGGTGTATGGATTGGTTCTGGTATTGGCGGTATGGAAACATACGAAGAACAATTTAAGATTTTTACTGAGAAAGGCCCGCGCCGCGTGAGTCCATTCTTCGTACCAATGATGATTCCAGATATGGCAGCAGGTCAAGTATCGATCGCAACAGGAGCAAAAGGAATTAACACTTGTTCTGTAACGGCTTGTGCATCTGGTGCAAACTCAATTGGTGATGCATTTAAAGCAATTCAGCGCGGTGATGCTGATGCAATGATTACAGGCGGAGCAGAGGCGCCGTTAACAAGTATGGCATTCGCAGGATTTAGCTCAGCAAAAGCATTAACATTCAATGAAGATCCAGCAACAGCTTGTCGTCCATTCGATAAAAACCGTAGCGGTTTCGTAATGGGTGAAGGTTCAGGTATTTTAATTCTTGAAGAATTAGAGCACGCATTAGCTCGTGGTGCTCACATTTATGCGGAAATCGTTGGTTACGGTGCAACTGGTGATGCATTCCATATTACAATGCCTGCTCCTGGCGGTGAAGGCGGCGTGCGTGCAATGCGTCAAGCTTTAGCCGATGCAGGTCTACAGCCAGAAGATATTGATTACATTAATGCGCACGGTACAAGTACAGATGCGAATGAAAAGTATGAAACGATGGCAATTAAAGAAACGTTCGGTGAGCACGCGTATAAAGTAGCGATCAGTTCAACGAAATCAATGACAGGTCACTTATTAGGAGCAGCTGGTGCTGTTGAAGCGATTTTCTCTATTAAATCAATTACAGACGGAGTAATTCCTCCAACAATTAACTATGAAACGCCAGATCCAGAATGTGACTTAGATTACGTACCGAATAATGCGAGACATCAAGAAGTAAACGCAGTGTTAAGTAATTCACTAGGATTCGGTGGTCATAACGCAGTATTAGTATTTAAAGCTTATAAATAATAGATAAAATAAGGAGTTTTTTCGCACTATATTGCGAAAAAACTCCTTATTTATTTTTTACGTCTTTTTCTCCTTTTGCATATACATAAGAAAAAGGAGGGATAAAGATGGGGATTGTTGAAACTGCTGAGTGGTTACATCTATATTACGGACGGCCAGAAAAGCTCTGTGAGAAGTTTACGAAGTATATTCCGTTGCCAAAAGAAAGATTGTATCGCTTTTTAATTTCCAAAGGTATGTATCGCCCGGTTATGCGAGGAGAACAAGAAATTAAAGAGTTAGAGAAAAAGGAAGTTTGGAAAGAATTGCGTACGGAGTATGAGAAACTAAAAAATTGGTTAAAAGGTCCGGATGTCCCTGTCTTTATTTTATTATCAGATTCCTATAATCGAACTGTACAAGAAGAGTATAACGGCAGGGCTGGATTATCTATGCGTCACGTTATTTTCTTATTCGTATGTGGACGGAATTCAGTGGAAGAATTAAAAGTCTTATTAGCGCATGAATATCATCACATATGCAGGTTACATCAAATGGAGAAGAAAGAAACAGAGTATACATTACTTGATACGATGATTATGGAAGGATTGGCTGAGCAAGCAGTAACTGAAAGATATTCAGAAAAAAACAATGCACCGTGGACGACGTACCTTTCAAAAGAAGAAGCTATTTATTATTGGAAAAACGTTGTATATGAAAGAATAAGTGTAAAACGAGGAACTAGGGAGCACGACATCTTATTAAATGGATTTCATTCTTATCCGAAGATGCTTGGCTATGCACTTGGATTTCATATTGTTAAAGATTGTGTAACTTTGGAAGGAGAAAATACACTTTCTTTATTACCTATAGATGCGAAAGAAATATTGAATAAAGCAAATACATTTCATATATAAAAAACAGGAGCCCTATTTCCTGTTTTTTTTAGTATTAATAGAAGAAAAAATAATAATTAGAATATATTTCCTTAGGTGGAATAAAGTTTAGAAAAATTGAACATAATGATTGATACAAACAGTAGTGAAGTGAGGGGTAGTGAATGTTATATCTACATGATGTATGGGTAAATTGGTTTGAAGGTGAAGAGAATGGGTATAACGTTTGTCATTTTTACGAATGGCGAAAAGATGATACGATTGAGCTATTAGATCAAGTGCCATTATTAAAAGTAGATTCCACATTATATCATTACATCGAGGACGAATTGTTAGAGCTTCCGCAAAAAATGTTGGAAGACGTACATCATAAGGCTTATATTCGTAAAAATCATGAACGTTTGCAGCAAGAGTATTGCTTTGTAGTTACAGATGGAAAAGGAATTATTGCGATCGACACAATTGGTTACAATGTTCCAATTAGAAAGAGCAGACTTATACCGCGCCAAGAGCAGATGGTATATGAGATGGTAGAAAACGTACAAGCAGAAAAGTATGAGTTCCAAGTAGAAGAAATGGAAAAAGAACATCATATTTTATCACCATCACCTTTCATTATGAATGGCTTAACTCGTAAAGAAAGACAGCTGAAACAATTATTATTTATGGCGTTAGATCAATTACATACAACGAAAAACACAGCAGAGATCCGCTATTGGTTCACAGAGTGGGATCCATCAGCATACGGAATGGTTCAACATATGGAATTTGAAGATATTTGGGCTAAACTGTACGATGAAGCGAAAACGGGTTGGTCTGAGAAGCACGAACAATTATGTGAGCGTCTCGTAAAAGGACAGCCATTTTTTGAAAAGTTATGGGAAATGGAAAACGAGCAAAAGGTAAATTAAAAAACCGCCAATTGGCGGTTTTTTTTATTTGGTGTAACTTAGCTCCAGCGGCAAGAATGTTCGGTGGCTTCGCGCCTTCCTACGAGGCAAAAATCGCCTCGTAGGAAGGCGCTCCATCCCCTCACATTCTAAGCGAGCCGCTTTCGCTTTATATAGAGTAATCCAGCTCCGGCTCCTAGCCCTTCGCATCTAAGAACCTTCCTCACGAGAAGGTAAAAAGCACCTTCTGTGGGAAAGAACCTTAGCCGTCAGGGCTAAACAGTCGCCTCCGCTTTATATGTTACCTACGTTTTCTGCTTAATCCCATTGCGTTTTCTACTTTGCGTAGTTGTTTGAATGCAACGCGGTTTGCTTTTTCGGCACCTTTGTCTAGAATTTCGTCTAGTTCTGGTGAGCTGATTAGTTCGTTATATTTGTCTTGGATTGGACGAATTGCTTCTACGACTACTTGTGCTAGGTCGCCTTTGAAGTCGCCGTATCCTTTTCCTTCGTACATTGCTTCGATTTCTTCTACTGTTTTCCCAGAGAATGAAGAGTAGATTGTCAATAAGTTAGAGATGCCAGGTTTGTTTTCTTTATCGAATTTCACAATACCTTCAGAATCAGTTACAGCACTCTTAATTTTCTTTTCAATTGTTCTTGGTTCATCAAGCATGCTGATCATTGATTTTGGATTTGGATCAGATTTACTCATTTTCTTCGTAGGCTCTGTTAATGACATAACGCGAGCGCCTACTTTTGGAATACGAATTTCAGGAACAGTGAACACTTCACGGAAGCGTTTGTTGAAGCGCTCTGCTAGGTCACGTGTTAATTCCATATGTTGTTTTTGATCATCACCGACAGGCACGATTTCAGTGTTGTAAAGTA
Organism: Bacillus sp. EB106-02-03-XG38; assembly: GCF_058792175.1. Lineage (NCBI taxonomy): Bacteria > Bacillati > Bacillota > Bacilli > Caryophanales > Bacillaceae > Bacillus > Bacillus sp. EB106-02-03-XG38. The sequence continues at coordinate 544,200 of NZ_JBYTED010000002.1, read as the reverse complement.
GAATATCAGCAGCCATTAATGGTGGGTACGTAAGTAATCCAGCTGGAACTGAATCTCTACCTGATGCTTTATCTTTATATTGCGTCATACGCTCTAATTCTCCAACGTAAGCAACTGATTGCATAATCCATCCTAGTTGAGCGTGTGCTGGTACTTCTGACTGTACAAATAAAGTAGCTTTTTCAGGATCGATGCCGCATGCTACATAAAGTGCAGCAAGACTGCGGATGTTTTTACGAAGTTGTACGGGATCTTGAGGTACTGTAATCGCATGTTGGTTTACAATACAGAAATAACAGTCGTGCTCATTTTGAAGCTCTGTAAATTGCTTCATAGCTCCTAAATAGTTTCCAAGTGTAATCGTTCCACTCGGCTGAATACCAGAAAAGATAACTGACATAAGTAATTCCTCCTAAATTTGAATGTGTGATAGGGAAGAGAAGGCAAACAAAAAAGCCCATTCATCCCAAAAAACTATAGGGACGAATGGACCGCGGTACCACCCTAATTATTTCACTACTGTGAAATCTCTCTAATCCATAATAACGTTTGGATATAACGCCAAAGCCTACTACTTTCGGTTCGGTTTGGTGCTCAAAAGCCCATTCCATACTGTACAATTACTTGTTCACACCAGCCACAAGCTCTCTGAAATTGCCTCAATATGTACTCTTCTTTATCATCGCATACATATAAATTTATTTATTGTTACCTGAGCTCTTTTAATATGAAAGAACTAAAGTTTTATAACAAAATGTTTTGCTGATTATTATATCATATGGGATAGTGTTTGCAAACTACATCAAAATAGTAAAGCTAATGAGGGTCGAGAACAACCCAAGAATGATACCGGTAATACAAATTGGATACGTCCATTTGAATGAATATGTTTTATAAATACGTTCTTTCTTATCGACAGGTTCCTCTACTTCTTCAATTAAAGACTCAATTTTTTTGTTCGTACCAAACACTCTTTGAAAGGCGTAAATTGTTACATTGAAAAATCCATTTTGAAATATGAATAAAAAACCGCCAACAAGAATAAAAAATAGTGCCATATAAAACGATATATTGACAAAATTCAACAAAAATTGCGATGAAACGAGGAATGCGCCAATACTAGAAGCGATTATCGCTATGAAAATTAGTATACAAGTATGAAAAAAAACTTTATTCAAAATGTTCCCCTCCGTCAAAATATTACTAGAATTATTATACTATAAAAGCTATAATATGTACTAGAATTAATTTTTTGAAAATTATACGCAATTAAAGGTCTGATTTTAAGATGATGGTAGCAATGTTAACGTATCCCTTTACAAAAAAATAAAAAAATAAACATTTTATTAAAAATTTTAACAAAAAAACAAAAAACTATATTCACAATTGTTGTATTATATGTATAATGAAAATTGTAGAAACTTGGAGATTATTCTTTCAATTCTACTTTTTTACAAGTGAGGGTACAGGAAGTGCAATTAGGGGAGGCAACACAACATGAAGAAAAAGATACCGTTATTACTTGCATCGACGTTGACAGTCAGTATGTTAGGAGCTTGTAGTTACCAAAAAGAGGATAATAAAGCAGGTGCAAAAGACAAATCCTCAAACAAGCAAGTGCTAAATCTAACTGAAACAGCTGAAATTCCAACTATGGATACGACGTTATCAACAGATGCAACATCTTCTAACATCATGAATAACACAATGGAAGGATTATATCGTCTGGGGAAAGATGATAAACTTGTTCCAGGTGTCGCTAAATCTTATGAGAAATCAGAGGATGGCAAAAAGTATGTGTTTAAGTTACGTGAAGATGCGAAATGGTCTAATGGTGAACCTGTAACAGCGAAAGATTTCGTTTATTCTTGGCGAAGAGCTGTAGATTCAAATACGGGTGCCAAGTTTGCTTACATACTATTTGATGTTAAAAATGCGGAGAAAGTTAACAAAAAAGAATTGCCAGTTGAAGATCTTGGTGTAAAGGCAATTGATGATCATACACTTGAAGTGGAATTAGATAACCCTGTTCCTTATTTTGTAAGTTTAACAATCTATCCAACATTGTATCCTTTGAATGAGAAGTTTGTAACAGAACAAGGAGCAAAATTTGGATTAGAATCCAATACGACACTTTATAATGGTCCATTCGTATTGAATGAATGGAAGCATGAACAAAGTTTCAAACTCACGAAGAATCCAACGTATTGGGAAAATAAAGAAGTAAAACTTGAGGAAATAAACTTCAATATTGTTAAGGATCGTTCAACTGCTATAAATTTATATGAAACGAAAGCAATTGATCGTGTAGTCTTAACATCAGAGTTTGTAGATAAATACAAATCAGATGCTGACTTTAAAACGATTAAGAGACCATCTACACAATTTATTCGCTTAAATGAAAAGAATAAATTTTTAGCAAATAAAAATATCCGAAAAGCAATTGCAATGTCCTTTGAGCGTGAAAACATCGGAAAAGTGATCTTAAACGATGGTTCAGAGGGTATATATGGTTTTGTTCCGAAAGGCTTAGCAAAAGGTCCGAATGGAAAAGACTTCCGTGAAGAAAACGGAAAGCTTATCAAAGAGGATATTAAAGAAGCGCAAAAATACTGGGAAGCTGGTAAAAAAGAACTTGGTGTAGACAAAGTAGAGTTAGAGCTATTAAACTTTGATACTGATGATGCTAAAAAAATCGGAGAGTATTTAAAAGGCCAATTCGAAAAGAACTTACCAGGTTTGACAGTCCCAACAAAAATGCAGCCATTTGCACAAAAATTAAAACTTGAAGCAAGTGGAGATTATGCAATGTCATATGCGGGATGGAGTCCAGATTATATGGATCCAATGTCATTCCTTGAAATGTATACGACAGGTAATGCGCAAAACAAAGTAAATTATGCTAATGCAGCGTATGATGATTTAATTAAAAAAGCGAAAACAGAAGTTGATGTACAAGCTCGCTGGGATGCATTATTACAAGCAGAAAAACAATTGCTTGAAGATGCAGCGATTGCTCCAGTATACCAACCTGGAAAAGCATATTTACAACGTGGTTCAATTACTGGCCTATTAGAACATAAATATGGCGGGGAATTTAGCTATAAGTGGGTTGAACTCAAAAACTAAAAATGGTTTCCATCATGAATAAGGGTATATGCCTATGATGGGCATATGCTCTTATTTTAAAAAAATAAAAGTAAGAATATTTTAAACTATCTTATTGCTTTTGAGAAAAACGGGGAGGTGCTTGACTATGGGACGTTATGTATTAAAACGTTTCGTGTACATGGCTTTGACATTATTTTTAATTACTACACTGACTTTCTTTTTGATGAAATTACTTCCGGGTTCTCCGCTTAAAAACCAGGAGAAGCTATCACCGGCACAAAAAGAAATCATTCTTGAAAAATATGGCTTAAATGATCCAGTACCAGTTCAATATGCACGTTACTTAGGTAACTTAGCAAAAGGTGATTTAGGGGTATCATTCCAATATGATAACCGTCCAGTAACAGATATGATTGTGGATCGCATTGGACCATCAGCACAACTTGGTTTACAAGCGATTATATTAGGAACATTTATCGGTTTAATTTTAGGAATCGTTGCGGCACTTCGTAACAATACGTGGGTCGATTATGGAGCGACAATTATTTCCGTACTCGGGATGTCGGTACCATCGTTCGTATTTGCCGCATTACTACAATATTTCGTAGGGGTAAAACTTGGATGGTTCCCAGTAGCATTCTGGAAAGGACCAGAGTTTACAGTAATGCCTACAATCGCTTTATCGATGGCAGTTATCGCAACAATTGCACGTTTCGCTCGTGCGGAGTTAATCGAGGTTATGCAAGCTGACTATATTTTAACAGCGAAAGCGAAAGGAATTAGCCAAGGCGTTATCATTATTAAACACGCACTTCGTAACGCATTAATTCCAGTTGTAACAATTTTAGGACCAATGGTTGCAGGTTTAATTACAGGAACATTAGTTATTGAGCAAATTTATGCTGTACCTGGACTAGGGGAACAGTTCGTAAAATCTATTACAGTGAATGACTATACAGTTATTATGGGAACTACAATTTTCTATAGTGCAATCTTCATTTTAGTTATTTTCATTGTTGATATTTTATACGGAATTATTGATCCTCGAATTCGTTTAGCGGGAGGGAAAAAATGATGAAAGATGTACAAAAATTATCTCCAGATTTATTTCAACAAGCCAATCAAAATAATGTGGATAATGAAGTCATTGCCCGTCCAAGCTTAACGTTTTGGCAAGATGTAAGAAGACGTTTGTTCCAACATAAAGGAGCAATGTTCGGTTTCGTTTTATTAACCCTTATTATCTTACTAGCAATTTTAGGACCGATGGTAAGTAAGCACTCGTATAAAGAGCAAGATTTAGGACGTGCGAAATTACCACCGAAAATTCCAGTTATTGAAAATGTTCATTGGCTACCATTTGACGGTACAGATCAATATGGTGTTGATCAATATGAAAAACGTGATATTAAAGAGTATTTCTGGTTTGGTACAGATGATCTTGGACGCGATTTATGGACAAGAACATGGGAAGGTACGCGTGTATCATTATATATCGCTCTTTTAGCAGCAGCGATTGACTTAGTAATTGGGGTTGCATATGGAGGTATTTCAGCGTTCTATGGCGGTAGAGTAGATAACATTATGCAACGTATTATGGAGATTATTAACGGTATTCCATACTTAATCATCGTTATTTTAATGGTAATCATTATGGGATCTGGTATATGGTCAATTACACTCGCAATGGCAATTACAGGTTGGATAGGGATGTCGCGTATCGTTCGTGGACAAATCCTGAAATTAAAAAATCAAGAATACGTATTAGCATCTCGTACATTAGGTGCAACAAATACACAATTAATTGTAAAACACTTAATCCCGAACGTAATGGGACCAATTATCGTAATGACAATGTTTACAATTCCAACAGCGGTGTTTGGTGAGGCGTTCTTAAGCTTCATCGGTTTAGGTATCCAGCCACCATTCGCATCACTTGGTTCTCTTGTAAATGACGGTTATAAATCAATTCAAACGTATCCGCATATGATGTTCATCCCTGCGGTTGTCATCAGTATATTAATTTTAGCGTTTAACTTAATGGCAGACGGATTACGCGACGCGTTAGATCCAAAAATGCGTAAGTAAAAGAGGGGAGAGGCAAAGATGAAAACATTGTTAGAGGTAAAAGATTTACAAGTCTCCTTTGATACACATGCAGGTGAAGTACAAGCTGTGCGCGGCGTTACTTTTGATTTGAAAAAAGGAGAAACATTAGCGATTGTAGGAGAATCTGGTTCTGGGAAATCAGTTACTTCTAAAGCGTTAATGGGATTAATTCCGAATCCTCCTGGACGTATTAAAAATGGTGAAATCGTATTTGAAGGTCGTGACTTAACGAAATTAACAGAAAAAGAAATGCAACAAGTTCGTGGTAAAGATATCGCGATGATTTTCCAAGATCCAATGACATCATTAAACCCAACGATGACAATTGGAAATCAAATTATGGAAGGCCTTATTAAACACCAAGGAATGAGTAAAGCAGATGCACGTAAAGTCGCTTTAGAATTAATTGACCTTGTAGGTATTCCAAATCCAGAAGCTCGCTTAAAACAATATCCTCACCAATTCTCAGGTGGTATGAGACAGCGTGTAGTTATTGCGATGGCGTTAGCTTGTAACCCGAAATTATTGATTGCCGATGAGCCGACAACAGCGTTAGACGTTACAATTCAGGCGCAAATTTTAGAACTTATGAAAGACATTCAGCAAAAAACAGAAGCAGCAATCATTTTCATTACGCATGACTTAGGTGTAGTGGCGAACGTTGCGGACCGCGTAGCAGTTATGTACGCTGGTAAAGTTGTTGAAATCGGAACTGTAGATGAAATTTTCTACAATCCAAAACATCCATATACTTGGGGCTTAATCGCATCTATGCCTAGTTTAGATGGTTCAGAAGAAGAGTTATATGCAATCCCTGGAACGCCTCCAGATTTATTGAAGCCGCCAAAGGGAGATGCTTTTGCACCACGTAACCCGCAGGCATTGAAAATTGACTTTGAAATGGACCCACCTTTATTTAAAGTAAGTGATACACACTATGCGGCAACTTGGTTACTTCACGAGCAAGCTCCAGAAGTAAAACCGCCGGCAGTTGTTGAAAAACGCATTCTTCAAATGAAAGCAGGTGAACAACATGACTAAACAACGCGAGAAATTAATTGAAGTAAAAAATGTGAAGCAGCACTTCGACGTGAGTGGTGGTGTTGTCAAAGCGGTTAATGATATTTCATTTGATATTTACCGCGGTGAAACATTTGGTCTTGTAGGAGAATCAGGTTGTGGTAAATCAACAACTGGAAGAACGATTATTCGTTTATATGATGCAACTGCTGGTGAAGTGTTGTTCGATGGTGAAAATGTACATGGTAAAAAATCACGCGCAGAGCTGAAGAAATTCAACCGTAAAATGCAAATGATTTTCCAAGATCCATATGCATCATTAAACCCTCGTATGACAGTAGGGGATATTATTGCAGAAGGTATTGATATTCACGGACTAGCAAAAAACAAAAAAGAGCGTATGGACCGTGTTCATGAATTATTAAACACAGTTGGTTTAAATAAAGAGCACGCAAACCGTTTCCCGCATGAATTCTCAGGTGGACAACGTCAACGTATCGGTATCGCTCGCGCACTTGCTGTAGAACCTGAATTTATTATTGCCGATGAGCCAATCTCAGCACTTGACGTATCAATTCAGGCGCAAGTTGTAAACTTACTGAAAAAGCTACAAAAAGAAAAAGGTTTAACATACTTATTCATTGCCCATGATTTATCAATGGTAAAATACATTAGTGACCGCATTGGCGTAATGTACCGTGGTCAAATCGTTGAGCTAACAACAAGTGATGAGTTATATGCGAATCCAATTCATCCATATACAAAATCATTATTATCAGCAATTCCACTTCCAGATCCAGATTATGAGCGCAATCGTAAACGTATCGTATACGATCCATCTCAGCATAATTATGGTAGTGAAGAACCAACAATGCGTGAAATTCGCCCAGGACATTTTGTACTATGTTCTGAAGCGGAGTATAAGAAATATAAAGAGATTTATCAATAATAAAAAAGCCGATCTTCCGTTATGGAAGATTGGCTTTTTTTACTATATAAAAAGTTATATTGTTAATATTTAACTGTAAGTGAATGCATGCATCTCAATTAAACGAGTATTACTGTACCTGAACAGAAACAATCTCCTCTTGTTCTTCAGGTTTAACGAGTGCATAACGCTCCCATGCTCTACTTTTCCAGCGGAAGAACATAATAATGGCACGTGTCCATTCATCAATAGCAATCGCTAACCAAATACCAACGAGTCCCATATCTAAATGGAAGGCGAAAAAGTAACCGAGCGGTAAGCTCATTAATACCATAGAGAATGCGCCGATTAAAACGGGGTACTTTGCGTCGCCAGCTGCGCGAAGTGAATTGATAATGACGATGTTCATCGTACGCCCTGTTTCAAGTAGTACACTTAGTAAAAGAACGCTTGCGCCTAACGCAATAATGTGCGGATTATCTGTAAATAGTCCCATTAATTGTGTGCGGAATGTAATAACGAGAGCGACCATACATAAAGTGACGCCAATTGCCCATTTTACACTTTTCCACACTCGTTCATACGCTTCGTCTTTTTCACCACCGCCAACGAGGCGCCCGATAATAATGGCTGTTCCCATACCGATTGCAATAGCGAATAAATAAGTGAACATAGAAATGTTCGTAGCGTATTGTCTAGCTGCTAATGATTCTGTTCCTAAGTATGTTGCATAGTATAAGAAAACAATTTGGCAAGCTTGATACATAACCTGTTCAAATGCAGATGGAATCCCGATCTTTAAAATTTTTCCGATGTATTCTTTTGATAAGGTGAAGTAATATTGTAATTTCACGCGGTATTCCATAACGCGGTACAGTAACCAGAAGAAAACGATAAGTGCGATTAATCTGCTGACAGCAGAAGAAATGGCAGCCCCTTGTACACCGAGCTCTGGGAAACCGAATTTCCCGAAAATAAGTACGTAGTTTCCAGCGATATGAATAATGTTCATTCCAAGTGAAATAAACATCGCTTGCTTTGTGAAGCCATGTACGCGGATAATTGCGGCTAATGAATTAATAATAGCTTGAAGGAAAATAGCTCCTCCGACGATGGATAAATAGCTTTGTGCATACATGAGTACATCGCCTTGTAAGTTCATTGCCATCATCATATGTTTTGAAAATAATAGAAAACCAGCGCTTATAACGAGTCCGACCACTAAATTTAATGTGACGGCTAAAGCTGATATTTTAGATGCTTCCATAAAACGTTTGGAACCGAGGTATTGAGATACGACGATAGCTGCGCCGTTCCCGATGACTTCTAGTACCAAAATAGCAATATGGAGGTATTGATTCGCTGCACCAACCCCAGATACAGCATCGTCTGATAATGCACTTAACATGAAAGTATCAGCGATCCCCATTAACATAAATAGAAAAACTTCTAGAAAAATAGGCCATGTTAATAAGAATAAACTTAATTTCTCTGTCGGCCCGTTTTTTGCTTGAATTGCTGTCATGTCCGTCCCCTCTTTACCGATATCTATTTTTAGCAAAATGTATCGTAACATACTTTCTTATCCTTTGCACTCATTTTAGCCTACATATCTTTATTATGAAGGGGGCGCTATTTTATGATAAAAAGAGAAGGATAATTATACATAAAGTATTATAAGATATAAATTTCGTTTTTCTCTGATAATTTAGAAAAATATAAAAACACTCATTTTCAACACTTTAGTAAGGAAAATCAGCAATATGAAACGTTTACAAAGGTTTATTTTTGAACAGAAAATTTTAATGAAATAGAAATATAAATATACAAAAAATATATTTGTGTGTATAATATGAATTATTAGAACATATATATATTTCTATTTGTTTGAAAATGAAAGGGCTAACATTTTTGTGGAGGGTGGAAGTATGAAAAAAAAGATGCCAGTATTTGTAGTATCAACAGTAGCGATGAGCATGATGTTAGGGGCATGTAGCTACCAAAAAGATGAACCGCAAGCGAACGCAAAAGGGGATAGCGGGAAAAGCGGTGCGAAGCAAGTTATTAATTTAATTGAAACGCAAGAAATTCCAACGATGGATCCAGCATTATCAGCTGATGCAGTTTCTTCAAGAGTCATGACTAATACGATGGAAGGCTTATACAGTTTAGGGAAAGATGATAAGCTAGTTCCTGGTGTAGCGAAGGAATTTAAGAAATCAGAAGACGGTAAGAAATATACATTTACATTACGCGAAGACGCGAAATGGTCAAATGGTGAGCCTGTGACAGCGAAAGATTTCGTATACGCATGGCAAAGAGCGATTAACCCAGATACAGCTGCGAAATCAGCGTACATTATGTATGATATAAAAAATGCAGAGAAAATTAATAAAAAAGAGATGAGTCCGGATCAATTAGGGGTAAAAGCGATTGATGATTATACATTAGAAGTGGAATTAGATAATTCAATTCCATACCTTGTAGATTTAATGGTATATCCAATCTTCTATCCTGTGAATGAAAAGTTTGTGAAAGAGCAAGGTACGAAGTTTGGTTTGGAAGCGAATACAACACTTTATAACGGACCATTTACATTAAGTGATTGGCAGCATGAACGTAGCTTTAAAATGACAAAGAGCGCGTCTTATTGGGACAATAAAGAAGTGAAGATTGAGGAAGTAAACTTTAATATTGTAAAAGATACGTCTACGCCAATTAATTTATATGAAACAAACGCAGTCGATCGAGCGACGTTATTAGCGGAGTTCATCGATAAATATAAAGGAAAACCAGATTTCCAAACAGTAGAAGATACATCTGTATTCTTCCTTCGTTTAAATCAAAAAGATCCAGCTTTAGCAAATAAAAATATTCGTAAAGCAATTTCACTTGCTTTTGAACGTAAGCCGTTCGTTGATACATTATTAAATAATGGTTCTAAGCCAGCAACAGGATTAATTCCTGATAACTTCATTAAAGGACCGGATAAAAAGGACTTCCGTGCTGTGAATGGAGATATTGTAAAACCAAACGTGAAAGAAGCGAAGAAATATTGGGAAGCTGGTAAAAAAGAGCTTGGCAAAAATGAAATCGAATTAGAGTTATTAAATGAAGACGTTGAATTATCGAAGAAAACAGGTGAATACTTAAAAGGTGAGTTAGAAAAGAATTTACCAGGTTTAACAGTGAAAATTAAACAACAACCATTCGCGCAAAAACTAAAATTAGAAGATGCGGGGGATTTTGTCATGTCATTCTCTGGATGGAGTGCAGATTTCCCAGATCCAATTACATATCTTGATATGTTTGTAACTGACGGATCGCAAAATAAAATGAAATATTCTAATCCGAAATATGATGAGATCATCATGAAAGCGAAAAAAGATGGAAGCGATGTAAATGCTCGTTGGAAAAGCTTACTAGAAGCAGAGAAAATGTTACTTGATGACGCTGCGATTGTTCCAGTATATCAACGTGGTAGAGCATACTTGCAAAGAGATTCAATTAAAAATATGTACAACCATAAATATGGCGGCGACTTAAGCTTTAAGTGGGCATCCGTAGAAAAGTAAAAAAAGCAGGCTAACCGCCTGCTTTTTTTAATACGTACGTTTCTTATAAATACCTTTCCCGCCGACCTCGTTCCAGCCGGATTGTACATCCAAACTTTTATTAACAAACTTCATCTTTTCTTTTCCGCCAAAGAGTTTTTCACCAATGCTATTTGTAATGACACCAATCAATGCTGTTATTCCGATGATGAGGGCAGCAACAGTGACAAAATCAATAAAAAAAGCAATCATTTGCAAATTCCCCCTTTGCCTGTCTGTATTTTTATTGTATGAGATAAAAGATAAAAAAGAAAGAAATGTCAGAAAAATTTTTAGTTTATTTTCCAAATCATATAGACATGAATGAGAATGTTTGTTAAAATAAGAACAAATGTTCTTTTTGATTCTCACTTATATAGTCTTACATTTCATAATTGATTTATCAAGAAAAGGTAAGAAAACGTTCTCTTTTTCATAGGAAAGATTATGGGAAAATAACTATAAATTATATGAAGAATCTATGAAAAGCAAGCGTTAATAGGGTTGAAGGTTATTGTTAAAGAACAGCTAAAGTGAGTGTGATCATGTTACATAGCAGTGGAATACACGGAAGAGTTTTCTCAATTAGAAGGAAATTTACTGTATATTTCTTGCAAAATCTATTGTATAATGATTATAGAAGTTACTTATTAAAAGTAATTGTTGTTTGTTGAAAGTTGTTGCTTACATGAAATGCGATTTTTTGCACTTTATTATAAGACAAGGTATCGCAAAAAATTGCTGAATTTAGAAATTTAAACTGTAATTAGTACAGAATTTGTACTCTTTAAGGAGAGTGAGCTTTGTATGGTAACATTATATAGTTCTCCAAGCTGTACGTCTTGTAGAAAGGCGAAATTATGGCTAGAGGAAAATCATATTCCTTATACAGAACGTAATATTTTCTCAGATCCATTAACGATTGAGGAAATTAAAGAGATTTTACGTATGACAGAAAGCGGAACGGATGAGATTATTTCTACTCGTTCGAAAGTTTTCCAAGAATTAAATGTAAACTTAGAGTCTTTACCACTTCAAGATTTATATAAGATGATTCGTGACTATCCAGGGATTTTACGTCGTCCAATTATGATTGACGAGAAACGCCTTCAAGTAGGTTACAATGAAGATGAAATCCGCCGTTTCTTACCACGTACAGTAAGAACGTTCCAATTACGTGAAGCACAACGTCTTGTAAATTAATTATAATAATATGAAAACCTTCTACTTATTATATAGTAGAAGGTTTTTTTTAATGTTTCACATTCCGTAATCGAACTTGTTGAACGATAATACCGATGCATAAAATGGTGAAAATAAATAAGTAAGGAATGCCTGCAGTGAAATTTGGGTTGTTATGAAAAAAAGTTGCAAGTCTGTCTTCATGTGTGACCATCTTTCCTGCTGTATAGGCGAGAATCGCTGCCCCGCAATAAATAAGGAATGGAAAGCGTTCCATAAGTATTAAAATGAGTTTGCTGCCCCAAATAATAATCGGAATAGAAATGAGTAAGCCAATTATTACGAGTAAAAATCTTCCGTGAGCTGCCCCTGCAATGGCAATAACATTGTCAAATCCCATAACAAGGTCCGCGAATACAATTGTACGAACAGCTTGAAATAAAGTTGTTTTTCCTTGAATAGAAGAAAGATCGTTGCTATTATCAGTTAGTAAATTTACTGCAATTAATGTAAGTAAAATCCCGCCAATCAGTTGCAGAAATGGAATGTCGAGTAAATAGACAGCTAGTATAGTAAGGACAATTCTTAGTACGATTGCTAAAAGAGTGCCAATCAAGATGGCTTTATTTCGTTTCGATTCAGGTAAATTTCGGCTAGCTAGTGCGATGACGATTGCGTTGTCACCACCTAATACAACATCGATACCGACAATCATTAGTACAGATGTTAAAAACTCTAAGTCCATTCGTCTGCCTCCATTTATGATGTTTTAATAAGCGAACTATATGTATATGGTGAAGTGAGAGACTACATCATCTTCTGTAATAAAAGTTTCACTTTAGTACAGTGTACGGGGGAAGGTGGAAATGTATGTCCAAATTTTTTATGGGTGAGAAGTCGTTATAATGATATATTTGTGTAGACCATCGAATGAAGCTAGGCATATAACTATTTTTGTAAAATAAATCGATTTTATTTCCATTCTGGAGAATCTTATCATAAAATGAGAGTACAAGAATCTATTGATTTGTCATATGAGTGGGGAATCCCTTCATAACAATTCTAAGCAGGAAGGGAGAGTTGTATTTTGGATATTGAAAGAATAAATGACCATACGATGAAATTTTTTATTACGTACATTGATATAGAGGACAGAGGCTTTAATCGTGAGGAGATTTGGTACGACCGCGAAAGAAGCGAAGAGCTCTTTTGGGAAATGATGGACGAAGCTCGTGATCATGACGATTTCTTTATTGATGGACCGTTATGGATTCAAGTGCAAGCAGTCGATAAAGGGATTGAAGTACTTGTAACGAAAGCAGAGCTTTCAAAGGATGGACAAAAGTTAGAACTACCTATAGGTGTAGATAAAATTATAGACATTCCGCTAGATGAAGGCATTGAATCATTATTCCAGCAAGAATTAGTGGAAGAGGTAGAAGAACAAGCAGGCACAAACTTTAACGAAGATGGTACGTTTGGCTTTTTAATTAAGTTTAATGATTTTGAAGATGTCATTTCATTAAGCCACCGTCTTATCTTTGAAGATATAAAAGATGAGCTGTATTCATTTGAGGACCGCTATTATGTATATGTGGAATTCGATGAAGTGCTACATGATGAAGAAGAAATTGATCGCGTATTAAGTATTGTTTTAGAATACGGAGAAGAATCAACTTTAACAATTCATCGTGTAAGTGAGTATGGAAAACAAATTGTGAAAGAGCATGCGCTTGAAACAATTCGCAATAATTTTCCTGCTAAAACGTAGGCCGATTTCTGTAGTATGAAATCGGCTTTTTATATGAAGAATAGGAAAGCTTTCTTAGTAAGGAGGTAAGAGATGAAAAATACGTTAAAGTTGATTTTCTTTGTTTTACTATTGTTCGCATTATTTGTTTCGTTACGTATGTTTATTGACGTAGCATTTTATTCGGATGTAATCGGAATAAAAGATGTTTCGATTTTAGGTATTATTAGTATTTTATTTACGGTATCTGCATTTTTAATTGGCTGCGTTATTTTCCTAGAGAACCGTCATCCGTCTAAAACACTTACATGGCTCATTGTGTTAGGGATTTTTCCGGTGTTTGGATTCTTCGCTTATTTATTATTCGGACAGAACTTTCGGAGGAAGAGAATGTTCCAAAAGAAGGCGTTGCTCGATGAACAAGCGTTTTTACAATATAAGGGGCATGAAGATTACGAGGAACGGATTTTGCGCAATCATAAGCATCAAGAGTTGTTATTTCGTTTAGCGGATCGTTTAGGCGCTTTAAATATTTCATTTCAAACTGAAACGAGAACATTAACAAATGGAGATGAAACGTTTCAGGCTATTTTAGATGGATTAAAACGAGCGAAACATCACATTCATATGGAATATTACATTGTACGTGATGATAAGCTTGGAACCGAAATTAAAGATATTTTAATACAAAAATCAAAAGAAGGCGTAGTCGTTCGTTTTTTATATGATGCGGTTGGAAGTTTTAGATTATCGAATTCGTATATTGAAGAATTAAACGATGCAGGTGTCGAAATGATTCCGTTCTTTCCTGTGCGCTTTCCGATTTTAAACGATAAGATTAATTACCGAAATCACCGAAAAATCGTGATTATCGATGGAAATGAAGGATTTGTAGGTGGATTAAATATTGGTGATGAATATTTAGGAAAGGATAAGTATTTCGGCTTTTGGCGAGACACACATTTATATTTGCGTGGTGAAGCTGTTCAAAGCTTGCAACTTATTTTCCTTCAAGATTGGTTTTATATGACTGGTGAGGCTGTGCTAGCTCCTGAATATTTACAAGCGAAAGCAGTTGAGGGAGATCATTGGGGAGGCGTGCAGCTCGTTGCAGGTGGACCGGATAATAAATGGGAAACAATTAAACATTTATATTTTGCTATGATTGCTTCTGCGCGGAAATCCATTTGGATTGCGACGCCGTATTTCATTCCAGATGATGATATTTTATCCGCATTAAAGGTAGCTGCTCTTGCTGGTATTGATGTTCGTTTATTAATGCCGAGTAAGCCTGATAAGCGCACTGTCTTTTATGCATCTAGATCGTACTTCCCAGAGCTTTTAGATGCAGGGGTAAAGATATATGAATATGAAAAAGGATTTCTTCATAGTAAAGTTGTTATTGTTGATTCTGATTTAGCTTCAATTGGGACAGCTAATATGGATATGAGAAGTTTTCATTTGAACTTTGAAGTAAATGCCTTTTTATATGATACAGATAGCATTCGAAAACTTGTTCAAGATTTTAAAGATGATTTAGAAGAATCAAGTGAAATTCACGTCGATCGTTTTCATAAAAGGCGTCTTCATAGACGAATTGTTGAATCAACGTACCGGTTATTATCGCCTTTATTATAAAAAGAGATGTCCGAAATTGGGACATCTCTTTTTTAAAAGGAATTTGTAATAAATTGTAGAATATAAGGAGCTGAAAGGGTGTGATCCCGATGTTTATCGCCAAAAGAGAAAACGGAGAAAAAATTCATCTTCTCGATCATCATGATGAAGAGCTTTTACACCGTATGCGTAAAAGGGAGAGTTTCTTTTGTGTAGCTTGCGGGAAGGAAGTACTAATGAGATTAGGGAAACAAAAAAAGTGGCATTTTGCTCATAAGAAAGTGGATTCATGTTTGGCTTTTTATGAAGCAGAATCGATATACCATATGCACGGTAAAGAATTGTTATATAGATGGCTAAAACGTCAAAACTTTCATGTAGAGATAGAGCATTATCTGCCAGAGATTCAGCAACGACCAGATATTTTTATAGAGAGAGCAGGGAGAAAAATCGCGATTGAATACCAGTGCGCAAATCTCTCTATAGAACAGCTGTACAAACGAACCCATTCGTATTGGCGAGCTGGTATACAGGTCATTTGGATCATTGGTGGAAATCAATTGAAAAAGCACTCTGCATATTGGATGAAATTTTCCACACTTATGGCTTTCTCCTTACAATCTTACCCTCAACCACTTCTTATTTTCTTCTGTTCGAAACGAAAATTATTTATGAAATGTACGTTTATCACTTCATTTTCTACAAGCATCTCTTTCTCACATATTATATATTTACCAACTGAAACGACTACTTTTGAAATGCTCTTTTCTTCTGTTCCTTTTCAAAAGGAGATATTAGAACTAGAATGGAAGAAGCGAAAGGACTATTTTCGAAAAAATGCTTTGCCTATTTGGAATTACAATCATAAGTCACTATTACGCCTCTTATATCAATGTAAATGTACCCCAGCAAATTTTCCTTCTGAAATTGGTGTGCCACTCCCGTCCTCATTTGCTTTTCAAACAAATCCATTTATATGGCAAGCTTTTCTATATATGAAGTGTATAGGTGAGCTTGCAGTAGGGGATTGTATTTCCCTCGAGTACGTGTGTAGTTATATAAAAAATTATACGAAAAGGCGGATGCTCCCATACTTTTCACAGCATATATGGAAAGTGGCAGTTACTGAATATATGATATTTTTATGCTATGTAGGTGTATTGCAGAAAGTAGGGACGTATAAATACCGAAAAAAAAGGAGGATAGTTATGTTGAAAACAGAGGAGGAAGTTATAAAATATGATGCAATTTGCTTAGCGTATGCCTTATCTTTATTTGAGACAAAGTACAACATGAGAGAAGGAAAAGGGGATATAATAAAGACTGATCGTGAAGGAATTACATAAGAAAAATCGAATTGTATGTAAGTAGAGATATTTAAAGGAGGGCTTAAAGGATGTCTGAACAAAACACAGCAAAAACATTACCGGATCGCAACGAGATTGAAGAATCAAGTACGTGGCGATTAGAAGATATTTTCCAAACAGATGCAGAATGGGAAAAAGAATTCCAAGCTATTAAAGAGCTATTACCGAAGTTAACTGAATTTAAAGGGAAACTTGGTGACTCTGCGAACAATTTACTTGAAGCATTGCAATATGAAGATGAAATTTCAATGCGATTAGGTAAGTTATATACATATGCACATATGCGTTACGATCAAGATACAACAAACTCTGTGTATCAAGCATTAAATGACCGCGCAACAAATTTATATTCACAAGTATCTAGTAGCACAGCATATATTGTGCCTGAAATTTTATCGATTTCAGAAGATACACTGCAAACATTCTTGAAAGAAAATAGAGACTTAAGTGTATATGAGCATGCGTTAGAAGAAATTACGCGTCAACGCCCTCACGTATTATCTGAAGCGGAAGAAGCTTTATTAGCAGAAGCATCTGAAGTAATGAGTGCGTCAAGCAATACATTTGGTATGTTGAATAATGCGGATTTGAAATTCCCGTCTATTAAAGGCGAGGATGGAGAAGAAATAGAAATTACACATGGTCGTTACATTCAGTTTTTAGAAAGTGACGATCGTCGTGTACGCGAAGATGCGTTCAAAGCTGTATATGAAACGTACGGAAAATATAAGAACACATTTGCAAGTACGTTAAGCGGAGCTGTGAAGCGCAATAATTTCAATGCGCGCGTGCGCAAATACGATTCTGCACGTCAAGCGGCATTAAGTAATAATAATATTCCTGAAGCGGTGTATGATCAACTTGTTGAATCTGTAAATGATAATTTACACTTGCTACATCGTTACATTGATATTCGTAAGCGTGCACTAGGGCTTGATGAGCTTCATATGTATGATTTATATACACCACTTGTACCAGAAGTGAAAATGAACGTGAAGTATGAAGAAGCACAAGACATGTTATTAAAGTCTTTAAATGTGCTTGGTGATGAGTATGTTGATATTTTAAAAGAAGCATATGAAAATCGCTGGGTAGATGTGTATGAGAATAAAGGAAAACGAAGCGGAGCATATTCATCTGGTGCATATGGAACAAATCCGTATATTTTAATGAACTGGCATGATAATGTAAATAATTTATTTACACTTGCTCATGAGTTTGGTCATTCGGTGCATAGTTACTACACAAGAAAAACGCAGCCGCACGTATACGGTGACTATTCAATCTTCGTTGCGGAAGTAGCATCAACTTGTAATGAAGCGCTTCTAAACGATTATTTATTAAAAACGACAGAAGATAAGAAAGAGCGTCTATACTTATTAAATCATTATTTAGAAGGATTCCGTGGTACTGTATTCCGTCAAACGATGTTTGCAGAGTTTGAGCATATTATTCATAAGAAAGTACAAGAGGGACATGCGGTTACGCCAGACATGTTAACAGAGATTTACTATGATTTAAATAAGAAATATTTCGGTGATGCTTTAGTAATCGATGAAGAAATTGGTTTAGAGTGGTCTCGTATTCCACACTTCTACTACAACTATTACGTATACCAATACGCGACAGGATTTAGTGCAGCGACGGCTCTATCTAAACAAATTTTAGAAGAAGGGCAACCAGCAGTAGAACGTTACATTAATGAGTTCTTAAAAGCAGGAAGCTCAGATTATCCAATTGAAGTGCTGAAAAAAGCTGGAGTAGATATGGCATCTCCAGAACCAGTAAAAGAAGCATTGCAAGTATTTGAAGAGAAATTAAATGAATTAGAAGCATTATTATTTGAAGAGAAGTAATAGAAAAGACGAGGAATTTGCCTCGTCTTTTTTTGATGTTATTTTGTCGATAATTGTCGAGAAGATAAAGTGAATTGTCTTCTTTTTTCTAAATTAGAAGGCAGTTTTACAGTTCATTAAAACCCTTTAAATCGTTTTTTATGGTTGAAATAAGAGAGAGCGATGACAATGACCCCAAATAAAAGAGGGAAGGCAATAATTTTAGGAAAAGCTTGTAGTAGAGAGAGGATGTACAAGAAAAAAGAAACGATGACAGCTAGAATGATAAGTAAAATATACGTTTTTTTCATACAAAACACCTCCAAAATAGCTTTTTTATAGCTTATTCAAAAATGAAAACGTTTAGAATGTGACAAAAGTGTGAAATTCGACAAAAGGGGTTGTCATCTGACGTCGAATCTTGTAATATAATAAGCGTGAACGAATTCACATACAAACATATACCCCTTTGTTTGAACGTGAAAATTTCTCCCATCCCCTTTAATATTTTTATAAGCCGTAAAGAAGAAGACCTGGTGTTTAGTTTACACCAGGTCTTTTTCTTTTGCTATCCATTTCCAATAACGCTCACATTTTACGTCAATCATTTGTACTTTTCGTTTCAGTTGTAATTTTTTTAGTTCACGCTCGATTTCTTGCTGCGAGCAGTCATATATAAATGCTACTTCTTTTGAAGATATAAATTGCGTCGCTTCTAGTAATACCTCTAAAGGTGGTAATGGTTCTGGCTCAATTTCACATTTTACAAGTTCTTTTAATAATTGTACGTATACGTCATAGGAATACGTTCCAGCGATTTTAATACCTTCTTCATCTGAATTCGCATGAAAAAATACGAGAGAAGGTATTTCTGTAATATGCATCTCATTTGTGAATTTCAAGTCACATTGGAAAGCCTTTTTTGCGCTAGCTGAATATAGGTCTTTTTTAAATTCTTCTACATCAATATCGCTATCTTTTGCGCATGCAAGTAATAATTCGCAGTTAGGATTTGATACATTTTCAAGGAAAATGTATTCTTGGAGTTTTCGCAAAAACTTCGAACCTGCTTTTCGGCCTTGCAACTCCGCTGCCTTAATTGCCATCGAAACTAAATATGGTGTTGACGATGCCTCTTGCATATGTACCTTTCCATCACATGAAAAACCTTGTAAACTTGTTGTCTTTTCCCACACAAATCGAATATTAGCAGGTTTATTCCATTTGTGTGAGGAAGCGTTCGTTCCGTCCACTTTTCCTGTTACGATATGACGAATAGAGAAGTATTTCCCATATTCAAGCCATAGTTTAATAATAAAAGGTTCAATTTCCCAGCAATCTTTACAAAGTGGATCAATAAATAAATATGCTTCTACAGACTTATGTTCACATGAGGAAGGAGATGGCATATTGATATGCTTTGCTTCCTGTTTATCCATTATATTTCACCTGTTTCGTTTGGAGTATTAACCATATGCTGAGCAGTTAATGCTAAACGTTCAAAAACGAACTCTCTTATATGACCGTGCACTCCTGTGTCATCCATTGCTTGTTCCATACATGATAGCCAAGCCTCTGCTCGTTTTGGCGTAATCTCAAACGGAAGATGGCGTGCTCTTAACATAGGATGACCATGTTCTTCAGTGTACAAATTAGGACCACCTAAATATTGTGTTAAAAATTGTTTCTGCTTCCTAGCGGTTTCTGTTAAATCATCCGGGAAGATGGGAGATAGGTCAGGGTGCTTACTGACATAGGAATAAAATGTATCTACTAATATTGCAATGCATTGTTCACCGCCAATTGCTTCAAATGGTGTCATCGGTTGCTTGCTCATCCTTTATAAACTCCTTTTTCCATGAAATGTATATCTATTGTAGCAATGGAATGTTAGGGAGGGCAAATAAATAGCCTTCATAACGCTCTTTGCTTATTCTACAGATGTAAAAAAATCTTTTCCTTTTCAAAAGTGAGATGTATCCACTAGTAGAACGTATTCACTAGTGGAATTTTCACTTTAGCGTGCTTTGTTTTGTTTGGCAAGGAAAAAGCGTTTTACTTTATTATTTGTATGACGGACTGGTATGTCGTATTGCTTTAATAAATGCATAAATGCGGCTTTGCCTGTTTCTTCATCTTGCACTTCAAATTCAATTTCATAATCATCGTGATTGTAATAGAAACTATGGTCAAAGACAAGCGTTCCGCCTTCAAATAACGTTTCGGCTCTTTCAGTTGTTAAACTACCCATATAAGTTAAAGCAGAAACAGGAATTTGTAATTTGTGTAGTTGATCCATTACAGCCCCTTGAATGATTACGTTTGTTTCCATCATCATGTTTGCTTCTTCTGCTGTTACAACTTGATGTGTTTCTAACAAGCCGACTTCTGCAGGTTGTTTCAATGTTAATGTATAAGTTTCTCCTTTATGACGAATACGAAGTGCAGAGCCAGCTTCTTTTAATGAGAAGTTCGGTGTTTCAAAGTAATGATTCACCTGTTTCGTAAATACTTCAATAGAGAATGATTTACATAATATACCGAATTCTTCTTCTGTAACAATATTTTTAAATTCAATTTCAATTTCTTGTGTCATTGTATGCGCTCCTTTTGAAAAATAATTCTTTACACATTATCGCTTTTTCACAAATTTGGTTCAATGTTTTATTTGTTTGCGTCCATGTTATGATACAATAATACTGTTAAGTAAGACAGGAAGTTGAGATGGAGGAGTTAGAGCATGCAAAATAAAATCCAAGTTAAGAGCGTAGAAAAGAGAGAGAATGCTCTTATTTTTTGTGCGGAAAATAGTGAAATAGAGGTAAAGGAGTTAAGTGCACGTAATCATGTACTTGTAGACTCAGACAATTTATCATTTTTATATATCTTAGAAAACGAATCATCTTTCATTTATGTAAGTATTCCGCACACATGCTGGGAAGCAATGCATGAAGCGATGAATAACGATGCGGTTATGTTCGTTCGCGTAAATGACATTGAAATGGAATTAGAAGGATTAAAAGAAGAAGTAGAATATTTAGTTGAAAATATTGAAGGTAATGCAAATTACGGAGAAGAACTAGTAACTGCTGTAGAAAAAGTATTTCTATAAGCAAATGGATTGATTTTGGTGGTGGTTGAAATGAATCGAAATTGGGAAGAATTTTTAGCACCTTACCATCAAGCGGTGGCAGAGCTGAAAGTGAAACTAAAAGGAATGCGTACTCAATTTGCAATGTTAACAGAGCATTCTCCAATTGAGTTTGTAACAGGAAGGGTAAAGTCGGTTCCAAGTATTATTGATAAAGCGGAGAAGAGAAATGTACCGCTAGACCGGCTAAGAGAAGATATGCAAGATATCGCGGGCCTTCGTATGATGTGTCAATTTGTTGATGAGATTAAGCCTGTTGTAGAATATCTTCGAAAACGAAATGACTTTGAAATTGTGGAAGAACGTGATTATGTCACGCAGAAGAAAGATAGCGGTTATCGTTCTTATCACGTTGTCATTAGTTACCCAGTTCAAACGATTCAGGGTGAAAAAAAAGTATTGGTAGAAATCCAAATACGCACGCTAGCAATGAACTTTTGGGCAACAATTGAGCATTCTTTAAATTATAAATATAGTGGACGTTTTCCTGAAGATATTAAAATACGCTTGCAACGTGCAGCGGAAGCAGCATTTTTATTAGATGAAGAAATGTCTTCTATCCGTCTTGAAATTCAAGAAGCGCAGAAAGCTTTTTCAAGAAAGCAAGAAACGAAAGATTCCGAATCATAAACTAAAGGGTGTTGGGCGATGAAATTTACAATTATGTCAAAGGGAGATCAATCATCAGATGCACTGGCAAGCACGATGAAAGAATACTTGCTAGATTTCGGATTTATAATGGATGAAAAGGAACCCGATATTGTAATTTCTGTTGGAGGAGATGGAACGCTTTTATATGCGTTTCATCGTTATTATGATCGATTGGCTGAAACAGCATTTGTTGGTGTACATACAGGGCATTTAGGTTTCTATGCAGATTGGTTACCGACAGAAGTAGAGAAGTTAGTAATTGCAATTGCTAAAACACCATTCCAAGTGGTGGAATATCCGCTTTTAGAAGTGATTATTCGCTATGTGAATGGGAGTAAAGAGTCGCAGTATTTAGCAATGAATGAAGCGACTGTAAAAAGTGCAGAAGGTACATTAGTAACAGAAGTGGAAATACGCGGAGAGTACTTTGAAACGTTCCGTGGTGATGGCCTTTGTATTTCTACTCCTTCGGGAAGTACTGCGTATAATAAGGCGCTTGGTGGAGCGATTATTCACCCTTCTATTGAAGCGATTCAAATTGCAGAAATGGCATCTATTAATAACCGTGTGTTTCGTACGGTAGGTTCGCCGCTCGTACTGCCGAAACATCATACATGTGTGTTGAAGCCAGCTGCAGGAATGAACTTACAAATTACGGTGGATCATTTAACGATGGTTCATCAAGATGTGAAATCAATTCAGTATCGCGTTGCAAACGAAAAAGTAAGATTTGTTCGTTTCCGTCCATTTCCGTTTTGGAAACGGGTTCGTGACTCGTTTGTTGCAGATAAATAGAAAGGGTTTATATATTTGAACAGATTTACATTGAAATGGGATATAGAATCGGCCGAAGAGGGAACTTTAGTTAGAGAATTTTTAAAAACGAAAGGGATTTCTAAAGCCGCACTAACGGATATAAAGTTTCACGGCGGAGCTATTGAAGTAAATGGTCAACATGCGAGCGTTCGTCATCAGTTGCAAGCTGGTGAGGAAATACGTGTCTTTTTTCCAGTGGAGGAAAGAAGTGAAGGGATGATTGCAGAAGATATCCCTTTATGCATTGTATATGAAGATGATGCAGTTCTTGTCATAAATAAAGAGGCGAACATGTCAACGATTCCGTCTAGAGAACATCCGGCAGGTAGTGTTGCGAATGCGCTCTTATCTCATTATGATAAGCAGCATCTTGCAAGTACAGTGCACATCGTAACAAGGTTAGATCGTGATACTTCAGGGCTTATGCTTATTGCAAAAAATCGTTTCGTACATCATCTTTTATCGAAACAGCATCAACAAAAAGCTGTGAAAAGAACGTATGAGGCGCTCGTTCATGGTGAGATGATAGAACGAGAAGGAACGATTGACGCACCGATTGGACGAAAATCGGATAGTATTATTGAGCGAACCGTTTGTGAGGAGGGGCAAAGAGCAGTTACTCATTTTAGAGTGATTGATAGCGCCAATCATAAGACGCATGTATCGCTTGAGCTTGATACAGGAAGAACGCACCAAATTCGTGTACATATGGCGCATATAGGACATCCGCTACTTGGCGATAATTTATATGGTGGAAAAAGGGATGAAATGAAACGACAAGCGCTTCACAGTAAAACCTTGACGTTTTATCATCCTATTTTAGAGAAAGAAATGTCTTTCACTACAACGATTCCAAGCGATATGCAAGCGGTATTAACTCATATTTAAAAAGGGAACAAAATTCTTCTTATATAACGAAGAATTTTGTTCCCTTTTTTCTTAGCGGAATAATATTAAAACTTGGTTTTCATCCGTGCGCTTTATAACGAAAAAGCCACTTTCGGATTTTGTAGCAATGCCATCGTTATTTGGACGACAATATCCATGTGTTTCGCAGGTACCGTCATCACGTACTAACATTTGTCCAATTAATCCGACAGGAAGCCACTCGGTACGATCTTTTCTTGCTATATATTTGCAAGTTGGATCCCATTCTGTATTTAAAAGAGGTTGTATGTCTTGTGATTCCGTACGTACATATTGACGTTTTCCGAAGGTATCTGTTTTATAGCGTTTTTGCCAACTTAAAGCACCGCTATTTCCTATAAGAGCGGGGGTAGCGCTAGATATTCCTAAGATGAATGAATCGTTTGAAGTAGCGATTCGAATTTTTTCTTCGTTGCTAAATGTAACGAAATAACCTACATCAATAAGAGTATTGTCTGCTATTTCAAACATTTGTGCAAAATCAGTTCCACTTGCATTGTAAGAAGCGCCATCAATATACATTTCGCCGTTATGAGCAAGCCACTTTGCACCGATATTATGATCAGTTTCATTTGTGCCGTTTGCGATAAACCAAGAATAAGATTCTTCTGCTGTACCGAAGCGCCCCATAATATGGCTACCTGCAAAATGAGCCGTTGATGTATGATTACCTTCCGCATGAGAAGAGAATCCGTTAGCGATAGTCGCGGTTCCTTCTGCATGTGCTGCTTCGCCTAAGGCGATTGTATGTTTACCTTCCGCATGAGAATAAGAGCCGCCTGCTGTCGTTTCACTTCCTTCACTATGGGAACTATGTCCAGTTGCTTTCGTTTTCGATCCTTCTGCATGAGAGAAAGAAGCTTTTGCGTGAGTGAGAAGCCCTTCTGCATGTGAAGCTGTACCCTCTGCACGAGAGTGAAGCCCCTCTGCATAGGCATACCGCCCCTCTTTTTTTACTTTTGTATTTTCAGGTGTAGGGGTTTGAATTATGATAGTCTTTTCTGTTTGTATAGTATTGGATGGTGCTAATGCTTCTTTTATTTTTTTCACTTGATGTATAATAGCAGCTGGAATTTCTGTTTCCGCTTTTGTATTTAGTGATACAGGGATGTTTTCGTCTATATTTTTCTCTATTTGCTCAGAAGGCACCATCTGTTCAGTGTGAGTAGAGAGAGGTTTATTTTTTTGCTGCATTTTTGTTTTTCTATTATCGATGATGCGGCTCATTACAGCATTTTGTAAAGAGACATATTTTGGTCTGTCTTTGTTTTTGGTGGAAGCCTCTTGTCCTTCCGGTTCTTCTAAAGCTGCAGCTCGAATGCTACACCAGTTGTTAATTCCGTACATGGGTAGATAAAAAGGCGGGCATTTTCTTTTTTGTTTAGAAGATTTTTTCTTCATTCTGTCACCTCCTGCGACAGTATATGCCGTGTAATGAAAAAAAGATGCACTTTCGTGCATCTTTTTTTCATTACTTTACCTAGTTTTTTACGATAGCCGCCTAAATGAAACGATAATCCCTCGTACATTTTAAATAAGAACTATGAAATTGGGCGGAATTTTTCAGGGACAAAAGGCAGGGAGGAAGGAACGGAAATGGTCTTCATCTCAGGATAACGTAGTCCAGTTAGTTTGCCACCAAATACAGCGCCAGTATCAATATTGACTGTATGATTTACAAAGCGAGGTTCTTTTACGGGTGTATGTCCATATACAATCCAAGCTGTTCCTTTATATTCCTGCGCCCAGTCGCGACGGACAGGTGAGCCGTCAGCATGTTTTTCCCCTGTAATATCGCCATATAATACAAAAGTTTGTACTTTTTTATCTTGTCTTCCTATGTAATCTTGCCGAATTCCGGCGTGACACACAATTAACCTTTTCTCATCGAGTACGTGATAGAAAGGGGATTGCTCGTAAAGTGTGATGAATTTTTCTTTTATCATATTTTGTTTATGAGAAGGCAGTGCTTCATATTCAGCAACAGTTGTTTCCAGTCCATGAGCAATTGTCACGTTACGTCCAAGGAAAAATCGGTATAGTTTATTACAGTGATTTCCCGGAGCGTAATAAGCTACTTTTTTATTTATGACAAGTTCCCACACAATTTCAATCATACGTAATGAATGAGGACCGCGATCTGTGATATCACCAACAAAAGCAAGCTTCCGTTGATCAGGGTGAATCGGCAGGTCATTATTCCAGTTATATCCGAGTTTCATCGTTAAATCTTGAAACTCTTGGAAGCATCCATGAATATCCCCTATAATGTCATATTTCATATTTAAACCTCCATCATATTTTTCATTAGTATATCTAAAAAAGGATGGGGATAAAAATATATCGTTTCTATGCTTCAGTTAAACATAAAGGTTTTCGTCCTTGAGCGAACGTTTAAAACAAATCCAATCGCTATCATGTATGTGAGCAAGGAACTTCCTCCATAGCTCATAAGGGGTAATGTGATTCCTGTAATAGGCAGTAATCCGATGGTCATCCCGATATTTTGAAATACTTGAAAAGTAAACATTCCGATTGTGCCCGCGCAGATGTAACTACCGAAAGGGTCATTACTTTCTAAAGCGATATGAATCATGCGGAAAATAAGTAGGAAAAAAAGTGCAATAATGACACTTGCGCCTAAAAAGCCGAATTGCTCAGCGACATTAGTGAAAATAAAATCTGTATGTGGTTCTGGAAAGTATACTTGTCCATTTTCCCAACCTTTTCCTTGCATTTCCCCTGATCCAGTAGCTAAGAAAGCTTGTCTTAATTGATAGCCTTGCGCATCATATTTGTATGGCGCTAGCCAGCCGTAGAAGCGATTTAGTTGATATTCTTGTAAAATGTGTGCTTTAAAAAATTTTGTGTGAGTAAAAAAAATATACGTTAATGTAAAGCCAGCTGCAAAAATCCCGGAAACTAATCCGAAAATAAACCGCCAGCGTATACCAGAAACTAGTATCATTGCTGCGAGCATAGCTGAAATTACCATCGTGTTTCCTAAATCAGGTTCCTTTGCAATAAGGAGCAGGGGTGGCAAACTTGTTGCGCCTATTTTTCCGAGTAATAAAAAATCATCGTGTATCGTACGGTAAAAATATTTCTCATTGTGATTTGCAATAATTCGTCCGGTGACGATAATTAAAAACAATTTCATAATTTCAGAAGGCTGGAAATTTCCGATGCCTGGAAGCCTGTACCAAGCGGTAGCACCTTTTATTGTAACGGCACCTGGTACTTGAAGTTCCAGTCCAATCAGTAATATCAATGCAAAGCTATATAAATACCAAGCAATTTTTTGATAACGATCGAAATCAATAATCATAATCATACCAATAGCTATAAATCCAATGAAGTACCATTGGATTTGCTTTAATACAAAATTTACATTTTGCAAAAATGGTGGTAAAGAGGTTTGTGCACTTGCAATTGCAAAGCAACTAACAGTCCCAATGGCAAATAAAATGAGTAGTAGTACGTAGTCTATTTGATATTGAGAATTTGGATCTTTCAATGTATGTATTCCTTTCTATCGCCTAGTAAGTATATGGATCATGTCATGATAAAAATAATATACAAGCAGACTATGCATACATTTATTCCACTATTTGTGTGAAGTCATACATCACACGGAAGGAATAGTACCTGCCGTGTGATGGACTATATTGCACGGAGCTCTTTTGTAATGATATGTAAACAATAGGAAAGACGGGCATGTGTATTTATATCTGGAATGAGGTTTGGAAATAAATCGTAAAATTTGACCGCATTTTTATACCATCCGTAAGCTCTTATCAACCCTTTTTTATAATATTTAGTGTCTTGTAAGAAACCATACTTTTTCGAGGTTAAAACGAGTTGAGAAAAATCTTCGCAGCCCTCAAGGAATTTGTGACGTACTTGCTGTCCAGTATGAAGGCGGAATGAACTTAAGGGCTCAGTTATATACATTGCATCACCTTTTGAAAGTAAACTTATCCAAGAGGCCATATCGACACTACAACCATATTTTCTGCCATTTAAAGTGCCGAAAGGTTCCGTTAATAGGCTTTTTCTAAAGAGTACGATTGTAGGCTCGCCGATAATATTTTGTCCTGCCATAAGCATACGGTTTCCAAAATCTTTCCCATTTAGTAGCGTATCTTCATCGTATAATTTTTTCATGGAGGGGTGTTGTTCCATTATATCTCCATTATCATCAATCCAAGTACGATAGGATGTGATAAGCGCTAGTTTTTTATTTAAGTCTTGTTGGAAATGAAACATCATTTTTTCGATTTTATTATTATAAAATGTATCATCGTCCATTAAGAAATTTATGTACTCCCCATTTGACTGTTCTAAGAGCATAAGGGCGTTATGAAATTGTCCTAGAGTAGAAGCATTTCGAATGTACGTTATGTTTTTATGTTTATGTAAATAATGTCTGTATATTAATTTTTCTGTTTCATTATTTGTGCTATCGTCTCCTACAATAATTTCAATATTTGAATACGTTTGTGCTAATGCGCTTTCTAGAGCAATTTTAAAATAATGTGGTCGGTTATAGGTGGGAATAAGGATGGAAACGAGAGGTGGATTTTTCATATTATTCATATACAACTACCTTTCAGAAATTTTTTGTGTAAGAATAATATCTTGGTAACTTGTGTGTCCAGTTCTGCTACACCATGAACCGTAATGGGCGGGAGTCTGTACTTCTAGCCCATACTTATTTAATAGAGTACGAATATCTTCCTCAGGATAGGCAACTGCGAAGTTCGGGATATCTTTATTTAGAACATAACAATTGTCAATTTGATGATAAAAACCTAACGTACTTAGTCCTGCATTTAAGTAATAGGATGATTCAGGATTAATTAAAAAGAAAGTAATAAAACATCTCCCATCTGTTTTCAGAACTCGTGCAATCTCACGTACGTAATGTTCTAATTCTTTCGGAAGGAGATGGGTAAATACAGACGTTAAAAAAATAAAATCGAATGATTCATCTTCATATGGAAACTTGTATTGGGAAGCATCTTCTTTTCCATATGGATTGTAGAATTGATTATATATATCGACATGTTCAAAATGGAAATTGTTACGGCGTGTTGAAATGTTATTTTTGCACCATGCAATTCCTTCGTTGAATAAGTCAAATCCATAATAAGTACCTTCATCGCTTAAATAGTTCATTAACGGAACCGCCATTCGGCCAATGCCGCAGCCTACATCCAACACTGTTTCATTTGATTTTAAATTGCCAATTTCAATAAAATACTGCATAAACTCTTTTCCAACTTCTTCAAAATTACCACCTACATATTGAACGAGTTCTGGGGGTGGAATTAATGTGATTTTTTTCTCATTTTCGTTCATACATTCACTCCGTCCTTGTAGTAAAGTAGGGGATTTCTCTTGTATATAAGTTAATCATTTATAGTGAGGGGAACTTTACACAATTAGTTTTTATAAATAATTAGTGTAATAGGACCCCTCAAAAAATAAAGTTATATTCTATTCTTTTCGCCAATAAATACCGAAATCATCAATTTTAGTAATAGGAGCTTGTAAGTTTCTTTCCTTTCTGAAATCAGTTACAGCCTCTGCGCATGTTACTAATCCGTAATCATCAATAATAATATAGCCACCTGTTGAAACTTTATCGTATAAGTTTACAAGACTATCCATCGTTGATTCATACATATCACCATCAAGGCGAGCAATTGCAATTTTTTCTACCGGTGCTGAAGGTAGTGTATCTTTAAACCAACCCTTTAAAAATTTCACTTGATCATTTAATAAATCGTATTTTCTAAAGTTTTCTTGCACAGTTTCTAAAGAAACTCGTAAGTAATCGAATGTGTGTAAATAATCACCGTAATCTTTCGGATATTGTTCTAAGTTAGGTGCCGGCAGACCTTCAAATGAATCGGCGACCCACACTGTACGATCTGTAATGTTGTTTGCCTGTAAAAAACCATTCATAAAAATGCATGATCCTCCGCGCCATACACCAGTTTCAATAAAATCACCTTCTATATTTTCACGGACAACAGTTTCCATAGCCTCATGTAATTGATTCATACGTTTTCGGCCAACCATACTGTGTGCTGCTCTTGGCCAATCCTTACCACCTTGACGCTCACTTTTTGAAACGTTAGGATCAACGATTTTTAAATTGTGATTTTCTACGTACTGCTTAAGAAATAAAGGAAGCGGAACTGTAACCGGTTCATAGGATAGCTCTTTAGATATATGTAACGAAGCAGGTAAGTATGGTTCGTATTCTAACCATATTTCAAATAAAATTGTTTTCTTTAATAATTCAAGATAAAGCTGAACAGCTGATTTATTTTCCATATAAGTGCCTCCTGCCGGAATGTCATACAACATTATGACTATGTAGAAAAGTAAGATTTAATGATTGAATTTACAAATGAAAAAGCAGTAAGACTGATATCAGTCTTACTGCTAAGTGCGAAATTAAGCGATTTTCTCAATAATAATTGATGCACTTGTACCAAGAGCTAGTGATAATCCAATTCCTGTAACAACTGCTTCAACGAGTGATGGTGTTGTCGTAATTTGTGTAATGGCCTGGATAACGATAGGAGCTCCAAGTGAAATTAAGCTTGTGCCCGCACCCGGTACTGTCACGCCATTAACTTGAATTGCAAGACTTCCTAATAAACTTACTGCCGCTGTATAAGCAATAACAGTAATTTTATAGAACCCAGTTTCACTAATTACGAAAGTATCGGCATCCATTTGAGAAATAGCTGTACCAAACTGAGATCCAACAGTATTAAATGGTACTGGATCATTAATTCCAAGAGCTAAAGAAACTGTAGCTGAGTTAAAGGCATACAATCCTGCTGGAAGTCCTAATCCAGATGGTCCAGTTGGCCCAGTCGGTCCAGTTGGTCCGGTAGCACCGGTCGGTCCAGTAGCGCCAGTGTCTCCAGTTGGCCCAGTTGGTCCGGTAGCGCCAGTGTCTCCAGTTGGTCCGGTAGCACCAGTGTCTCCAGTTGGCCCAGTCGGTCCAGTAGCACCAGTGTCTCCAGTTGGCCCAGTTGGTCCAGTAGCACCAGTGTCTCCAGTTGGCCCAGTTGGTCCAGTAGCACCAGTGTCTCCAGTTGGCCCAGTCGGTACAGTTGGTCCAGTCGGCCCAGTCGGCCCAGTCGGCCCAGTTGGCCCAGTTGGCCCAGTCGGCCCAGTCGGTACAGTTGGCCCAGTTGGTCCAGTCGGTCCAGTCGGTCCAGTCGGCCCGGTAGGCAGGGTAAACGGTGGTATTGGTGGTAATGTTGGTCCTACAAGATTAGGGTCAAATGCACTAGCTGATAAAGATTCATCGGGATTTAATCCATCTGAATAATTATTATTTGACATAAATTCACCTCCATAAAGCGTTCATTATATAGTAGATGCAAAACTAGAAGAAAATGACACGGACATTTGAATTATTGAAAAGAAATCTTAAACTGCTTGTGCAAGTTAAAAAAGTGGAAAGTTTATTGTATGTATAACATATGATTGATTTGGAAGAGGGTGATTATGTTGACCAAGCAAGGAATTACAATTAGTTTATGTATGATTGTTCGAGATGAGGAAAATACAATTGGTCGATGTTTAGATGCAGTAGAAAAAATCGTTGATGAAATTATTATAGTTGATACAGGTTCCATTGATCGAACGAAAGAAATTGTAGCTCAATATACCTCTAACATATATGAATTTCCATGGATTAATGATTTTTCGGCAGCTAGAAATTTTTCTTTTTCGAAAGCAACGCAACAATATATATTATGGCTAGATGCTGATGATGTGTTATTAGAAGATGCTCAAGAGGCATTGAACCAATTAAAACGAGAATTAGATCCTAATGTCGATGCTGTTTCGATGCCGTATCATCTTGTAATGGATTCTAACGGGAAACCGTTATATTGTACAAAAAGATATCGGCTTGTAAAGCGTGAAAAACAATTTCAATGGTTTGGAAAGGTACATGAGTATTTAGCTATTTTTGGTGAGATTTTTAATAGTAATGTTGCGATTACACATAAGAAAGAAAAGAAAGTAACGAACCGCAATTTGAAAATTTTTCAAGATGCTGTAGCAGCTGGGGAAGAATTGAGTCCGAGAGATTTGTTTTATTACGCGAATGAATCTATGGATAATCAAAAATATGATGATGCAGTTCTATTATATGAAGCATTTCTTAATCAAGACGAAGGTTGGTATGAAGAGAAAATTTATGCATGTGGTAAATTAGGAGATTGCTATGCAAAGCTTGGAATGTGGGAGAAGGCAGTTGAATCGTGTGTAAAGTCATTTCGGTATGATGTCCCTAGAGGAGAGAATTGTACAAGAATAGGATATATATATATGGAACAAGAAAAATACAATGAAGCAATTTTTTGGTTTAAACTTGCAACAGAAGTGACGATGGCAACAGACAGTCCTTTTCATAGTCCAGCTAGTTACACATGGATTCCCTATTTACAAATGTGCATTTGTTATAGCAAGTTAGGAGAGCAAGATAAAGCTTATTATTACAATGAATTGGCAGCTTCTTATGTTCCGAATAATGCTGCAATTGAATATAACCGCAAATATTTTCGAAGTGTTTTTGATAAACAATATAAATCGTTATAGGTTGCGTTTTTTAGAAATGATTTATCATGATTCTAACTCTAATAGATTGGCTATATAGTAAAGTATAGGCAATGTAACCAGTACTGGTTACATGTATAGACTTCATATGAGGTTTATATTTCAAATTCAATTTGCATAAGGAGTGTGTGAAATGAATTCCCCAAAAAATTCTTTATATGAAGAAAAGTCAGGGCATTATTATAATGCTGTGAATCCGAATTTATTAAAGCATATAAAAAAGGAATGGAAAGAAGTTCTTGATATCGGTTGCTCGAGTGGTGCATTGGGAGCTGCCATAAAAGAAAATGGCACACGTGTATCCGGAATCGAGGCATTTCCAGAGGCGGCAGAACAAGCAAAAGAAAAACTAGATCATGTTGTTTTAGGCGATATAGAAACAATGGATATGCCGTATGGGGAGGAGCAATTTGATTGCGTTATATTTGGTGACGTATTAGAGCATTTATTTGATCCGTGGGCTGTAATAGAAAAAGTAAAACCATATATAAAGCAAAATGGTGTAATTTTGGCTAGTATACCGAACATTTCTCACATTTCAGTATTAGCTCCTTTACTAGCTGGAAACTGGACGTATACAGAATATGGTTTATTAGATAAAACACATATTCGTTTCTTTACATTTAATGAAATGCTACGAATGTTTTTAAAAGCAGGTTATTCGATTAGTAAAGTGGATCGTGTATATGTTGATCATAAAATGTATGAACCGCTTATTGAGGAGTTATATGGAATTTGTAAAAAATATCGTCTTGGAAGTGGCTTCATGGCTGAGACGGTTGTATTTCAATATATTATTGAAGCAGAAAAATCACAATTATGAGTGCAGCAGATAAAACAATATTATTTGTTACGTGTATAAATGATCGGAAAATGTATGCACAATGTGCGCGACATATATTACAATTGCCAGTTCCTCCAGGATACACGGTACAGTTTATGCCGATTCGGAATGCGAAAAGTATGACGAGCGGATATAATCAAGCAATTTCGCATCCAGCAAAATATAAAGTGTATATACATCAAGATGTTTTCATTGTAAATGTAGGATTTTTATATGGATTACTGCAATTGTTTCAAGAACATGAACATCTTGGAATGATTGGTATGGTTGGAGCCCAATATGTTCCTCCTAATGGAATATGGAATGTAGGCAGAGGAGTTGTTGGAAAAGTCATTGGTTATATGAATGATTTATTTTATATGGCCAGTCAAGAAAAACCGTACCATGACTCAAAAACATTTATGCCAGTTGAATGTATTGACGGATTATTAATGGCAACGCAATACGATATTCCGTGGCGGGAAGACTTGTTTGATGGGTTTGATTATTATGATGTGTCTCAATCATTTGAATTTAGAAAAGCAGGCTATACAGTTGGGGTTCCTGTACAGCGTGATGCGTGGTGCATTCACTATCATATTGATGTGGATATGACCAACTATGAAAAGTATAGAAAGATATTTGTGGAGCACTATATGTCAGATGTAAATCAAGACGAATAGAGGGGCTACAAAATGAAAGATCATACAATATTAGTCGTTGTTTGTATAAATAATGAAGAGCTGTTTGAACAATGTGAGAGACAAATAAGAAACCTTTTTGTTCCCCCTGGTTATGTCGTACAAATTTTTCCGATACGAGATGCGAAAAGTATGGCAAGTGCATACAACCGAGCACTTTCATATCCCGCGAAGTATAAGGTTTATATACATCAAGATACGTATCTTATTAATCGAGATATGTTTTATACACTCATTTCTCTTTTTAAAGATAACGAAAAACTCGGTTTAATTGGTGTAGCTGGAGCCCAGTTTTTACCGAGCAACGGGATATGGTGGGAAGGGAAAAATTTGGTAGGGAAAGTGATTGAGTATAGAAGACAGAATTATCAATTATTAAATTTAGATCAATTGTTTTATGGGAATCAATCATTTATGTC
This sequence comes from Bacillus sp. EB106-02-03-XG38, assembly GCF_058792175.1. NCBI lineage: Bacteria > Bacillati > Bacillota > Bacilli > Caryophanales > Bacillaceae > Bacillus > Bacillus sp. EB106-02-03-XG38. Next base: position 509,539 of record NZ_JBYTED010000002.1, on the reverse strand, counting down.
AGTTCAGGCAATTGATGGATTATTAATGGCCACACAATATGATATTCCGTGGCGAGAAGACTTGTTTCAAGGATTCCACTTTTATGATGTTTCGCAGTCTTTAGAGTTTCAAAAGGCGGGTTATTTAATTGGTATCCCTAATCAAGCGAATTTATGGTGTATTCACTACAACGGGGATGAGTTTGATGCGGATACATATGAGAAATATCGGAAAGTGTTTGTAGAACATTACAAAGATATACTATCTCCATCATAAGGGAGAGATACAGGATGAAAGGAATTATTTTAGCTGGTGGAACGGGATCGAGATTATATCCAATAACGAAAGTAACGAATAAACATTTGCTTCCTGTTGGACGTTATCCAATGATTTATCATGCAGTATATAAGCTAAAACAGTGCGAGATTACAGATATTATGATTATTACAGGTAAAGAGCATATGGGAGATGTTGTTAGTTTTTTAGGAAGCGGTCAAGAGTTTGGCGTGTCTTTTACGTATCGTGTGCAAGATAAGGCTGGCGGAATTGCGCAAGCATTAGGGCTTTGTGAGAATTTCGTCGGGAAAGATCGCATGGTAGTTATTTTAGGCGATAATATCTTTTCAGATGACATTCGTCCGTATGTTGAAGAGTTTGCAAATCAAAAAGAAGGTGCGAAAGTACTGCTGCAATCTGTAGATGATCCGGAGAGATTTGGTGTAGCAAATATTCAAAACCGAAAAATAATTGAAATTGAAGAAAAGCCGAAAGAGCCGAAAAGTTCTTATGCAGTCACGGGAATTTATTTGTATGATCCAAAAGTCTTTTCTTATATAAAAGAATTGAAACCTTCCGCAAGGGGAGAACTTGAAATTACAGATATCAATAATTGGTATTTAAAACGAGGGGTACTTACTTATAATGAAATGAGCGGTTGGTGGACGGATGCGGGAACTCATGTTTCTCTTCAAAAGGCGAATACGTTAGCGCGGGATATAAACTTTGGTAAACAGTTTAACGGAGAATAGGTGAGAATATGAAAGTTGTAGAAACAAATTTTACCGACGCAAAATTGTTAGAACCGAGGTTATTTGGAGATGAGCGTGGCTTTTTTACTGAAAGTTATAATAAGAAGGTGCTAGAAACATTAGGGGTTACGTATTCATTTGTACAGGATAATGTTTCGTATTCAGCAGAAGCGGGAACGATTCGGGGATTGCACTTTCAAAAAAATCCGAAAGCACAAACGAAACTTATTCAAGTTATGCAAGGAGCAATCTATGATGTTATCGTTGATTTGCGAAAAGATTCACCCACGTTTAGGCAGTGGAGAGGATATATTTTAAGTGCGGATAATCATCGGCAATTATTAGTGCCAAAAGGATTTGCACATGGTTTTTGTACACTTGTTCCGCATACGATTGTTATGTATAAAGTAGATGAGTATTATAGTGCCGAGCATGACTCAGGAGTACTTTGGAGCGATAAAGACTTAGCAATTCCATGGCCGGTAACAATTCCTATTTTGTCTGACAAAGATCGAATATTACCGTTACTTCAGGAATGTGAAGATAGCTTTTGAGTAGGAGAGTTGTTTATGAATATATTAGTAACAGGTGGGGCCGGATTTATTGGAAGTAATTTTGTTCATTACATGTTACAAAGCTATGAAACATATAAAATTATTAATTTCGATGCATTAACATATAGCGGGAATTTAAATAACGTGAAGTCTCTTCAAAATCATCCGAATTACTCTTTTGTAAAAGGGGAGATTCAAAATGGAGAGCTGGTGGAGCATGTTATTAAGGAACATGACGTACAAGTAATTGTCAATTTCGCAGCTGAATCACATGTGGACCGTAGTATTGAAAATCCGATTCCTTTTTATGATACAAATGTAATTGGGGCAGTCACCTTATTAGAATCAGTAAAAAAATATCCGCATATTAAACTTGTGCAAGTATCAACAGATGAAGTGTACGGCTCTTTAGGGAAAACAGGTCGATTTACCGAGGAAACGCCGTTAGCTCCAAATAGTCCGTATTCTTCAAGCAAAGCGAGTGCAGACATGATAGCTTTATCTTATTATAAAACGTATCAATTACCAGTTATAGTAACGCGTTGCTCCAATAACTATGGGCCGTATCAATATCCGGAAAAATTAATTCCGTTAATGGTTACGAATGCGCTAGAAGGAAAGAAATTACCGTTATATGGCGATGGATTAAATGTAAGAGATTGGTTACATGTAACAGATCATTGTAGTGCGATTGACGTTGTTTTGCATAAGGGACGTATAGGAGAAGTATATAATATAGGTGGAAATAATGAAAAAACAAATGTAGATGTTGTAGAACAAATTCTCTCTCTCTTAGGAAAAACGAAAAAAGACATTGCGTATGTGACAGACCGTTTAGGTCATGATCGTCGTTATGCGATTGATGCACAAAAGATGAAGAATGAGCTAGATTGGGAGCCTCAGTATACGTTTGAACAAGGGCTGAAAGAAACGGTGGAATGGTATGAACATCATAAGAAATGGTGGAAACCACTAAAAGAAAAGTAAGGGGCATATAAATGAAAGAACGGATTATCATAACAGGAGCAAATGGTCAATTGGGCAAGCAACTACAAGAAGAGCTAAATCCTGAAGAATATGACATATATCCATTTGATAAAAAGTTACTAGATATAACAAATATATCCCGAATGCAGCAAGTAGTACAAGAAATAAAGCCACATATTATTATTCATTGTGCAGCGTATACGAAGGTTGATCATGCTGAGAAAGAACAAGATCTTGCGTATAGAATAAATGCAATAGGAGCTCGAAATGTAGCGGTTGCTTCACAATTAGTAGGCGCGAAGTTAGTTTATATTAGTACTGATTATGTATTTCAGGGCGACAGACCGGAAGGGTATGATGAATTTCATAATCCGGCGCCAATAAATATATACGGAGCTTCTAAGTATGTGGGAGAGCAGTTCGTCAAAGAGTTACATAATAAATATTTTATCGTTCGCACATCGTGGTTATATGGTAAGTATGGAAATAATTTTGTGAAAACGATGATGCGATTAGGGAAAGAAAGAGAAGAAGTGTCTGTTGTAGCAGATCAAATTGGTTCTCCTACGTATGTGGCGGATTTAAATGCGATGATTAATAAGCTCATTCATACTTCTTTATACGGTACGTATCATGTATCAAATAGAGGCTCATGTTCTTGGTTTGAATTTGCACAAAAAATATTTTCGTATGCAAATATGAAAGTGAGCGTATTACCTGTTTCAACAGAAGAATTTGGGGCGGCAGCAGCGAGACCGAAATATTCTGTTTTTCAACATAACATGCTACGATTAAATGGTTTTTTACAAATGCCTTCTTGGGAAGAAGGATTAGAGCGGTTTTTTATAGAAACAAAAAGTCATTAACAAAATTTACGTTAATGACTTTTTTGTTTGCCTTTAAGAGGTTTTATGGTACTATAATTATAGTATCAGGTACTAATAACAAGTATAAGTATTTCTGGGAGGATATATCATGGAACTATTACAAGGGAAAACATTTGTTGTTATGGGCGTTGCGAACCAAAGAAGTATTGCGTGGGGAATTGCTCGCTCTTTGCATAATGCAGGTGCAAAATTAATCTTCACATATGCAGGAGAACGTTTAGAGAGAAACGTTCGTGAATTAGCGGACACATTAGAAGGACAAGAATCACTTGTATTACCTTGTGATGTAACAAATGATGAAGAACTTACAGCTTGCTTTGAAACAATCAAGCAAGAAGTTGGTACAATTCATGGTGTAGCGCACTGTATTGCTTTTGCAAATCGTGACGACTTAAAAGGCGAATTTGTAGATACTTCTCGCGATGGATTTTTACTTGCACAAAATATTAGTGCATTTTCTTTAACAGCTGTAGCAAGAGAAGCGAAGAAAGTAATGACAGAAGGCGGAAATATTTTAACGTTAACATACCTTGGCGGTGAGCGCGTTGTGAAAAACTATAACGTTATGGGTGTTGCGAAAGCTTCATTAGAAGCAAGCGTGAAATATTTAGCTAACGATTTAGGTCAACATGGCATTCGTGTTAACGCTATTTCTGCAGGTCCAATTCGTACGTTATCTGCAAAAGGTGTAGGCGACTTTAACTCAATCTTAAGAGAAATTGAGGAGCGCGCACCACTTCGCCGTACAACAACTCCGGAAGAAGTTGGGGATACAGCAGTATTCTTATTCAGTGATTTAGCACGCGGTGTAACAGGAGAAAACATTCACGTTGATTCAGGGTATCATATCCTAGGATAAATATAATATGAATTTTTAAAGGACAATCTCTACATGTTGAGATTGTCCTTTTTATTTGTTCTTAGAAAGAACGATTTTTAACGAAAGTTCTTACCACGTTATGAATATAACTATAATAGTACACGATTTATTCAGCTACGTATGGAAGTGGGAGGGACGAGTGTGAAGAATAAAAATAAAAGTTCAACAGTTGGAAAACCGTTGTTATATATTGCGCAAGTAAATTTGGAACTTGCTGCACCGAAAATAAAAAGAATTATCTTAACAAACTTTGAAAATGAGGATCGAAACGAGGAAAGTAATAGAAATGAAAATGTTGTAAGTAGTGCTGTGGAAGAGGTAATAGAACAACAACAAGAAGAGCAGCAAGTAGAAGAAACAATAGAAGAAGAGGAACAAGTACAAGGGCAGCAAGAGCCAGTGAGAACTGTTCCATATAATAAATCATTTAAGGATATGAATAATGATGAAAAAATTCATTTTTTATTAAATCGTCCTCATTACATCCCGAAAGTAAGGTGCAGAATAAAAACCGCTACAGTTTCTTATGTTGGATCAATCATATCGTATCGTAATGGAATTGTAGCTATTATGCCGCCAAATAGTATGCGAGATATTAAGTTATCTATAGATGATATCCAATCAATTAGTATGGCCGGCTTTTAAATATGTAAAGGTGGTAGAAATCTTCTACCACCCCAATAGTTTTTTAGTTTACTTCATTTATTAGATAGAAACGTCGCGTAAGCATTGAATCGCACAGAAGCAGCTTAAATCTACAGTAATGCAAGTAGATGTCGATACTAGTCTTGCATTTGGTACAGCTAAAAACGTACAAATTGGGTCATCAGTAGGTGGTACAGGGGAAGTATCACCTAATACTACGGTTAACACACGTAGTACAGCACAGCTATCGTCATCTACGCTTTCCACACGGAAAATTGGAGATCGGCAGCTAGAAAGGCTTGCAGATGGTGCGAATGCTTCAAAAGGTGCTCCAGCTTTAGTGTATAAAATAAAAGGACGTGTATTTGCTACTGATGCACTATTATGTGCTCCTAAAAATGGAATTTCACAACCTGATCCACATGTTGTTGTAGAGCATTCTTGTAATTCATGAATGAATTTGACAACGTCAACTACACAATGAGAAGAGCTATGGTGTTTATTTTCGTTACAACTCATTAATGTCACTCCTTATCTTCTTGTTTGTATTTACATTAATAAGATATTGGAGTCGAGGAGATTTGGTCACAATCTCAAGACCTTTTTTTTTAAATAGGCGAAAGAAGATAAGGGAAGGTGGAATCATGCTGTTTACAAGTTGGCTTTTATTTTTTATTTTCGCGTTAGCTGCTTTTAGGCTCACCCGTTTAATTGTGTATGATAAAATTACAGCTTTTTTGCGGCGACCGTTTATTGACGAATTAGAGATTACAGAGCCAGATGGAAGTGTATCAACTTATACAAAAGTAAAAGGTAAAGGATTAAGAAAGTGGATTGGCGAATTATTAAGCTGTTATTGGTGTACAGGTGTATGGGTTAGTGCTTTTTTATTAGTTTTATATAATTGGATTCCTATCGTAGCAGAGCCGTTACTTGCATTATTAGCTATTGCAGGTGCAGCAGCAATCATTGAAACAATTACAGGATATTTTATGGGAGAATAATATATTTTCATAATACGAGAAAAAGCGGAGTTTAAAAGAATGAGGGAACGGAAATAAAGAGTTGTTCATATAGTAAATAGACAGAATTGACAGTAGAGGAGATGTTTGCTGTGAGTAATAGTCCAAGGCAAAATTCATATGACCTGCAGCAATGGTATCATATACAGCAACAACACCAAGCGCAACAACAGGCATATCAAGAACAATTACAACAACAAGGATTTGTGAAGAAAAAGGGATGCAATTGCGGGAAAAAGAAGAATACAATAAAACACTATGAAGAATGAAACACTCATGTTACTGTGAGTGTTTTTTATTATACATAAAAAGCGGTATTTCAAAGGTGAAATACCGCTTTTTACTAGCTAATTTGTGCAACTGTTAACGCTGCAGCACGGATGTCTACAGTTCCAATTAACTCAACTGGTACAATTTGAATTAAATCACCAGGGTTTAAGTTAATAAGAATAACACCACTGGATACGTCTACTTCACCAGTACCAATAACGTTAGAACGAACCGCTGTACCTGACCCAGGAATAATGTTAGCTGGTGTACCTAATGATAAGAAGAAACGACCAGCTTCTGGTGCAACAGGTGCGTTATCAAGACTAATTGTTAATGTATAACTGATTTGATAAATACCAGCTCGTAGAATTCGAATGCCATCTCCGACACTTACTGTATCATTTATTACAGGGACAGTAATATTTGGGTTTGGACTTACGCTAGGTAATAGTAGTGGTGTAAATAGTGAAGCGAACTGAGGTGCAGACGCGTTGAAAGCAAAACCGAAGGCAGGTAGTGTACTAGCTGGCTTCGCCTCACAATCGATTTTAGTAAATTCGCAATCAGAAGAGAACATGTTTTTCACTCCTTTATCTGTTTCTACTTTCAGTTAATGAAAAGGACAGGTTCTATGTTCTAGACAAGTTCCCAATTTTATGAAAAATACATAATAATACCTTTTAAGCATGGATTGGGTGGCAGAATTTTCTGCCACCCAATCCATGCTTAACTCATTATTTAGTTTTAAATCGTAACATCACGTAAGCATTGAATAGCGCAGAAGCAACTTAAATCAACAGTAAGACAAGTGTTAGTCGATATTAATCGTGCATTTGGTACAGCTAAAAACGTACAAATTGGGTCATCAGTAGGTGGTACAGGAGAAGTATCACCTAATACTACAGTTAATACACGCAATACAGCGCAATCATCATCATCTATACTCTCGACACGGAAAATTGGAGATCGGCAGCTAGAAAGGCTTGCAGATGGTGCGAATGCTTCAAAAGGTGCTCCAGCTTTAGTGTATAAAATAAAAGGACGTGTATTTGCTACGGATGCACTATTATGTGCACCTAAAAATGGAACTTCGCAACCAGATCCGCATGTTGTCGTTGCGCATTCTTGTAATTCATGTATAAAACGAACGACATTAGATACACAATTGAAATCAAAATCATGGTCATGATGGTCTTCGTTACAATTGCAGCTCATTATGTTCACTCCTTATCGTGAGTTCTGACATACACTATTACAATATGAGTGGGATATGGTTGATATTACGTTAATTCTTATGATAAAAAGATGGAATTTATATAGTAGGGATGTACATATTGCCATATAAAAAAAAGACATCCTTATTTAGTGGATGTCTTTTCAGGTAAATCTTTTCGCACTGTATATAAAAAGCGAGATATATCTAATTTTTTTCCTCTAAAAAATTGCGGAGAGGAAATGTAAAGTTCTTCTTTCGCACGTGTAATAGCGACATAAAGTAATCGGCGTTCTTCTTCTAAAGCTTCAGAAGTCTCTGTAACACGATCGTTTGCATCTTTTAAAGAAGAAGTATGAGGCAGAATACCATCGCTTGCTCCAAGTAAAAAGACGCATGGAAATTCAAGGCCTTTTGCGTTATGAATAGACATAAGCGAAACAGCATCTTTTTGTGGCATTGTTTTTAATGCTTCCATTTCTTTTTGTCCTTGAATTGCTTCATCAATAAATTGTAAATAAGCTGGAATATCGGTGAAACGAGTTGCAGACTCCATTAACTCTTCTAACATTTCTTCTTGTATATCCTTATGCATCGTAAAGGAAGAACGATCGTTACTTTGTAAGTACTCTAAATACTTCCCTTTACCATGAATAATTTCTTTTAATGCTTTTTTCGGTTCTAATTCTTTTATAAATTTAATAAAATCGATACGCTCATTTACCTTTTTCACTTGAAAAGGTTTTAAGCTCGGATTTAATAATAAGAAATGAAGAAGAGAAGGGAAACGACCTTCACCATATTTCCATTGTTCACGTTCAATAAATGAAATACAATCATCACGTCCGATATACATCGTTGGCAATATATTTGAAAGTGATTCTAGTCGAAACGGTTCAATCACTAGTCGTAAATGATCTAATACAGGCTTAATTAAAGAATGTTCATAAAATGATTGGCTCGCACCGTGCTTAATGAACGGGATTTTGTGAATGGTAAGCTGATCAAGTAATGAACGGCTTACAGAATGTGTGCGATACAGTAAACAAAAATCTTTATAGTTTCGTTCGCCGCTATCTACTTTTTCTTGAATGAGCTGCAAAATTTGATTTGCTTCATCAAGAGTTGTAGCTGGTCTTGCGTAAAAAGGTTGTACACCTTCTTCACGTACAGAATATAGCTCTTTGTCAAAACGCTCTTGATTTAGTTTGATAACTTCATTTCCAAGTCCGACGATAAAAGGATTGGATCGATAATTTGTATTAAGTGCGATAATCGTAGTGTTATCAAATTCTTTTGGAAAAGATAAAATAATTTGATGACTTGCTCCTCGCCAGCCGTATATCGCCTGATCGTCATCACCTGCGATAAACAAATTATTTCTCGGCGAAGCTAACAATTTTACAATTTCATATTGTGCATACGATGTATCTTGGAACTCATCTACTTCGATATAGTGGAACCGTTGTTGTAGTTGGGTAAGCAAAGGAGCATTATTTTCTAACATATAATATGTTTCTAATAAGATGTCATCGAAATCGATATAATTATATCGTTGTTTCACTTCTTCAAAACGCTCGTATACCTCTTTAAATTCTTGTTCAACGGGTGTTTTTGCTTTTACATCTTTCGGACGATTCAATTTGTTTTTCTCAAGTGAAATCATCGCGAGCATCGTTTCAGCATCATAATCGTCTTTTAAGCGTAACTCTTTTAAAATTTTCTTTATCATAATCTGTTTATGTTTTTCGTTTGCTAAAATTTGCTGATTATATCCTTGACTACGAAGCAATTTTAAAAAGACAGAGTGGAACGTACCAGCAACAACGTAGTTACTTGCTGCGTGATTCATACCGGGTAAATTCGCTACGCGATTTCGGATTTCTTCAGCCGCTTTTTGTGTAAATGTAAGCAATAAAATATTGCGCGGATGAACTTTTTTTACATTTACTAAATAACCTACGCGGGTTGTTAAAACAGATGTTTTCCCGCTTCCGGCACCAGCTAATGTAAGAACAGGACCTTCTGTCGTTCGTACGGCCTCTAATTGTTTTTCGTTTAAAAATACATTTTGTTGTTCGAGCGCGCGGAAATAAGCCGCATCTGCATCTTCTTCCATAATTAAATGGGTAGATGTTTTCGGGATATGATATGTTGCACGCGGAATGTCAGCGTGCGTTAATGATTTTTGTGAAAATTTTTCTTGTGTCATATATTCACCTTCAAAACTATAGCATCAACATTTAACTTTAGCGGAAGAAAAAGAAAATAGCAATGTAAAAAACAGGAGGGGATACCTCCTGTTTTCAAATTACAATTCTTTTATCATAACGATGTGAGGAATATTTGCTTCCATGAATACATCAGAATTCGTTACATATCCAAGTTTCTTATAGAAATCTTCAGCATGTGTTTGAGCATGCAACTTCAATTTTGGCAACGAGTTTTCTTTCGCATATGCTTCAAGTGCATCCATAACAATTTTTCCAATGCCTTTTTTACGATGGGAAGCTAGTACGCAAATGCGTTCCATTTTTCCGATTCCATCAATGGTGCGAAAACGTCCAGCACCAACAGGAACATCATTATCATATATAACAACGTGTATAGAAGTTTCTTCAAACTCATCATACTCTTCTTCGGCAGAAACTTGCTGCTCATTTACAAATACTTGCTTACGTACAGAGAATGCATCTCTTAGTTGTTCGTCCGTTTGTACGATCTGTGCGTGCAAATTAGTTGTTCCCCTTTCCAAGGTGGAATGTTTCGTGTACAGTCCATGTTCCGTTTTCTAATTGATATAGAAGATGGAAGCGGTCAATTGGTTGTTCATAATAGAAATCTTTCATACGTAATCGACCTAATACATCAGCATGCTCTGCATCTGATAAGCCTTGTCCAATTGTTAAATGAGGTACGAAAGCGTATTCGCGTTCTTGTGTGAAGAACCCGTTATGCATTTCCTCATTTAAGAAAGTAAGTTCTGGTGTTTTTTCTACTTTAAAATAAAGAACATTATTAACAGGTGCGAATGAACCAACTTTCCCAACATGAAGGGTGAAAGGGTTCGTTTTACTTGCGATTGTATGTAACTCGTTTACAATCGATTCTAATTGTTCATCTTGCGTCTCAAAGGGTGTTTTCAATGTAATATGTGGCGGAACTAATGCGTAATGCGGATCATAACGTTTACGCAATCCGTTCGCTTTATCTTGAATCATTTTAGATGGAAAAATTACAATGCCTAATTTCATGTTCCAATTCCTCCCTTTGTAAGTCTAGTTAGATTTTGAGAAAATAACTCTCTTAATCTATTATATCAAATTATTCTGAATACTGCTCTCTATTATTTCATTGATAGCATATGAGAGAAAGCTTTCGGTAAATCAGTTTGCCAATATTTCCACGTATGATTACCTTCAAACTCCTCGTAATGTGTAATGAAATTTCTATCTGTTAGAAGCGTATTGAGATCACGGTTCGGCCCTACGAAATCAGATACTTGTCCATCCGTGCGTTTTACAGCTGTTTCTTCTGTTCCAATGACGTGATAAAGTTCTAACGCCTCCGGATGTTTGAACTCTGTTGCTAAGTTCATCACGGTTTCGTCCACAAATGGTGATTGCATAACGACTTTACCGAATGTATGCGGATACATAAGTGCAGTCATGAAGGAAACTGTTCCGCCAAGAGAATCACCAATTAACACACGTCCTTTTCCCATTTGATACGTTGGATAGTTTTCATCAATATATGGCGCAAGTTCATGAGCAAGGAAACGAATATAAGCAGCGTTTTTTACTTCATTTGGGAAATATTTTTCTTTACGATCGTGTACATTTTTATATGGAATACCGACAATAATTGTACGGTCAATTTCTTCAGTTTCACGAAGGCGCTCAATTACACGGTGCGCTTTACCAAGCTGAAAGTAATCTCTACCATCTTGTGCAATGACAACTGTATGTTTGTGCAGTGGTGTGTAATTTACCGGTAAGTAAACGAGAAGTGTAACATCTTCTTGAAGTGATGCGCTATAAAATGAAATTTCTTCAATTCTCCCGATTGTTTGATTCATGTGGATCCCCCTAAATAAAAATTTACTGTAATGATTGTAAGAGCGACGCTTGTAGTGAAAAAGAAATATCCACTAATAGGTGCCTTCATTTCTATTTTACCATAATGGTATGAAGAATCTAAAAAATTAGTATTTAAGTTAGGAAAGAAAACGGATATAATGAAGTGGGATTTTTGACAGGTGAGAGGGGAGACGGAATTTGAAACAAGAAAGATCAATCGCACTACCATTAGCTATTTCCATTATAGCCATTTCATTCGCAGCAGTTTTTGTAAAGATGTCCTCAGCACCATCTTCCATATTAAGTATGTATCGATTATGGATTATCGTACTTATTATGCTGCCTATCGTTTGGAAAAAACGGGAAGAGTTTAGTAAGATTCAAATAAAAGATTGGGGATTTTTAATTGGATCTGGTTTCTTTTTAGCACTTCATTTTCTATTATGGTTTGAATCTTTAAAGCATACGACAGTTGCGAGTTCGACGATTATTTTAGCGCTTCAACCAATCGTATCTTTAATTGGAGGTTTTTTCTTATTTAAAGAAAGAACAACATACTCAGCTATTGCAACGATGGGAATTGCGATATTAGGCGTAATGTGTATTGGTTGGGGAGATTTAGGGCTAAGTGAACAAGCAATTTATGGAGATATATTATCCTTTTTAAGTGTAATAGCGGTTGTCGGTTATTTATTTATCGGGCAAACGACAGTAAAGAAAGTATCACACTGGATTTACAGCTTTACAGTCTTTGCATTCGCAGGTATTTTTATGGGAATTTATAATATAGTATTGCAAGTGCCTTTTACAGGTTATTCGAAGTGGGACTGGACCGTATTTCTTTTACTTGCGGTCGTACCGACAGTGTCACACGTCATTAATAATTGGTTATTAAACTACGTAAATGCAACAACAATTTCAATGAGTATTTTAGGGGAACCAGTTGGAGCATCTATACTAGCGTTCTTCTTACTCGGGGAAAGACTAAATGCAATGCAAATTATCGGTAGCATGCTCGTATTGTTTGGAGTATCGGTGTTCTTACTACAGCAACAAAAACGAACAGCAAAAAATGTAGTAAACGAGCCAGCGTATACACAGGAATTATAGTATTAGGGGAAGAAAAGAGAAGTTGTGATACTTCTCTTTTTGTTTTATAGAAATACGGGCGTGGAAGGGGGGAGGAAATGGAATTCCCATCAAAAAAAGATGTATAGTTATATCCAATTTTTTTCGTTGTCATTGGAGCGTGTTTTGCTCCCCTATTTGCAGGTAGAGAATATTTTCTTTTATTTTTTACAATTCCATTAGCCATATTATTTATGTGGAGTTGGTTTTCGACAAAATACATAGTCGGAGAAGAAACAATTACAATTAGATCAGGTTTCGTTAAAAAGCGCATATTTATACGAGAGAGAAAACAAATTTCAAATACGAACAATCCAGTAGCAGCTCATGCCTTATCATTTGATCGGCTTGAAATTATTTATGGATCACATCAAACCGAAATTATTTCTCCTAAAGATAAAGCGCAATTCATCAATCTCGTTACAAGTAAAAATCCATACATTGAAATGAAGTAAAAGAGTGGCTACGAGGCCACTCTTTTACTTTGGATTTGTCATATAAGGTTGTACATGAATCATACATAGATCCCGGAACTTTCCTTCAGCAGTTGTGACAATTACGACTGCTCTTCCCGCACTTTTTCCAGTAATCGTTACCGTATCCCCTTTTGGATACATTGTAATGACATCAGCATTCATATTCGTCCAAATAAGTTCTGTATTCGTCGCTTGCACTGGCAAAACGGAAGCTGATAACTCAGTGCTTTGTCCAGTTCTTACTTTCAACTTATTTTTTTCCATATGAACACCGATGACTGAAATAACAGAAGGAGCGATCGAAATTTTATGTGGATTAGGTTGTATGTTTAAACAAGACGTAGAAGTATTTGTGATAGGTGAAAATTTTCGTGTGTGTTGTTGCTGGAAAGCTGCTAACATGTTGGAGTCCCCTTTCTGTATAAGTGCTGATAGTACTACTATAAAGGAGTAGTGTTATGTTTAATTTAACGAAACATAAAGAAATTGTTAAATTCGAGCAGAAGATTGTCGAACTTTGATATAAAGAAAGCTCTGCTGTTGTGATAACAGCAGAGCTTTCCTTTTATAGATTATGACTATGTTGTTTTTCGAAATCTTCAAATTGCTCTTCGATTTCTTTTGAAGGTTGCGTTAGTAAACTAACAATTACGATTACTAGTAAACTAATAGTGAAACCAGGAATCATTTCATATAAGAATTCTTTTAAGAATTTAAACTGAGTCCAAATAATTACTGTAGCGGCACCAGAAATCATACCAGCAAGCGCGCCCCATTTTGTCATACGTTTCCAATATAAGCTTAATAAAATAGCAGGTCCGAATGAAGAACCAAAACCAGCCCAAGCGTATCCAACAAGAGCTAAAATCGTATCATTTTGTTTAAACGCTAATGCGCACCCAACTAATGCAATAACAAGTACAGCCATACGACCGACAAATACAAGTTCTTTATCAGAAGCAGAACGTTTAAAGAATGTACGATATAAATCTTCTGTTATAGCACTAGAAGTAACGAGTAATTGAGATGAGATTGTACTCATAATCGCTGCTAAAATAGCTGCTAATAAAAATCCAGTAATAAGTGGATGGAACAAAATTTTTCCTAGTTCAAGGAAAATTGTTTCTGGGTTAGACAATGTTAACTCTTGTTGTGAATAGTAAGCAATACCAATAAGACCAGTAAACATAGCTCCGACAACAGAGAAAATCATCCAGCTCATACCAATTCTTCGTGCGCTTTTAATTTCTTTTACAGAAGAAATCGCCATAAAGCGTACGATAATATGAGGTTGTCCAACATAACCAAGGCCCCATGCGAATAGAGAAATCATTCCTAAAGTAGAGGCACCTTTAAAAATATCTAGACGTGTTGGATCTACAGAACGAATTGTATCAAATGCAGGTCCAAGTCCGTTCGAATTCATAATTGTTACGATAGGAACAAGAATAAGAGCGACTACCATAATGATTCCTTGCACGAAGTCTGTCCAACTTACGGCTAAGAAACCACCAAATAATGTGTAAGCTACAACAACGCCTGCAACAATGAATAATCCAACGTGGTAGTTCATACCAAATGAATTTTCAAATAATACAGCGCCTGAAACTAATCCTGAAGCTACATAAAAAGTAAAGAAAATCATAATAACAAGTCCGGATACTAAGCGTAGCATATGAGATTTGTCGTGGAAACGGTGTTCCAAAAATTCTGGGATAGTAATAGAGTTGTTTGCAATTTCAGAGTAGGTACGTAAGCGAGGAGCAACATATAGCCAGTTTGCGTATGCGCCTAGTGTTAGGCCGATTGCAATCCAACTGCTACTTAATCCAACGCTAAACATTGCACCGGGTAGTCCCATTAAAAGCCAACCACTCATATCGGATGCTCCAGCGCTTAATGCTGTTACTGCGGGGCCTAGTGTACGGCCGCCAAGCATATAATCTGTTAAGTTGGACGTTCGTTTATAGGCGAAATAGCCAATGACTAACATCCCGAGCATGTAAATAGAGATTGAAGTTAAAGTTAACATCTGCGTACTCATGTAGTTCCCCTTCCTTTTGTCATGTCTTTTGATGCGTTATGCATATTTATAATCTATCATGATTATTCTGAAAAATCCATACAGAAATATGAATTTTCAGAAATGTAAGCGTTTTTTGATATCATTTTACTTTTTTAATATATAATATTCATACAAAAAACCTTATTTTTAATAGAGTATTTATTATATTTACATAAAAAGAGGTTGTTTTGTCAATATAATATTGAAAGGAGAGAAAAATAAAATTTTTTAAAAAGTATTGACTTATGAAAAAAGTTAAGTCTATAATGAGTGCAACTTAAAAAAATGCAAGCGTTGATGAAGAAGAGTACACATGATGAACATGTCAGAGAGCTGATGGTTGGTGCGAATCAGTATGGGATTAATGTGGAATGGGCTTCGGAGCTTCCAAACCGAAACGAAAGAAGTAGGCTTTGGCGACATGATCTCATCGATACAAGAGACACGTATTGTTTTTGATACGGTAAAGTGCGTTACATTCGTAACGAATTAAGGTGGCACCACGGGAGTACCCGTCCTTTCTATAGGATGAGTACTCCCTTTTTGTGTACAAAAAATTAAATAATTGAAATCGTTGAAGTAAGAAGAGTACGTATGTTGGAGACGTTACAGAGAGCCGGGGATAGGTGGGAGCCCGGTGCGGTGCCATATACGGAATGGGCTTACGAGAGGTATGCTGAACAATTATTTTCAGTAGGCAACCCGGGTTCCGCCGTTACAAGGATAAGGTATATATTTTGTACCTGAATAAAGCGGGATGCTTTTGCGTCCAACATGAGGTGGTACCACGGTAAATTTATCGTCCTCTACATATTTTCGATATGTAGGGGACTTTTTTATTTTTCAGGGTGAGGTGAAGGACATGATGACGAAAGAAGAATTTATGAAACGAAAAAGAGAAGAAAAAACATTTTTAGTAATTACCGAAGAAGAAGGAGATAGCATTACGCCAATTTCTTTATATAGACGTATGGAAGGAAAGAAAAAGTTTTTATTAGAAAGCTCCCAGCTTCATCAAGATAAAGGGCGTTATTCTTACTTAGGATGTAATCCGTATGGTGAAGTGAAAAGCGTCGGTACGGAAGTGGAACGAACGATTTACGGCCGAGCAGAAAAGCTGCAAGGTAACGTACTACAAGTGTTAGAAAAAGAAACCCAGTCAGCTCAAGTAGACAGTCCATTCCCGTTTTGCGGAGGAGCAGTTGGTTATATTGGCTATGACGTCATTCGGCAATATGAAAACATTGGAGCAGATTTACACGATCCACTAAATATTCCAGAAGTACACCTGTTACTGTACCGTGAGTTTATCGTGTATGACCACTTACGCCAAAAATTATCATTTGTATATGTATGCAGGGAAGATGATATAGCTTCTTATGAAGAAGTATATGAAAGATTACAAGTATACAAAGAGGAAGTGCTACAGGGAGAAGAAGCGGAAGTAACTGAAATAAAATCAACGTTATCATTTACTTCTTCTATAACGGAAAAAGAATTTTGCGCGATGGTAGAAAAGGCGAAAGAACATATTCGGGCCGGGGACATATTCCAAGTCGTATTATCCCAGCGTTTGCAAAGCGAATGTATTGGTGATCCATTCGCGTTATACCGAAAACTGCGAATAGCCAATCCATCACCATATATGTTCTATATCGATTTTCAAGATTATGTCGTACTCGGTTCTTCGCCGGAAAGTTTGTTAACGATAAGAGAGGATAAAGTGATGACGAATCCAATTGCTGGTACGAGGCCGAGAGGGAAAACGAAGCAGGAAGATGCGGAAATTGAAAAAGAACTGTTAGAAAATGAGAAAGAAAGAGCGGAGCACATGATGCTTGTAGATCTTGGGCGAAATGATATTGGCAGAGTAAGTGAAATTGGATCCGTGACGATAGATAAATATATGAAAGTAGAAAAATACTCTCACGTCATGCACATTGTATCTGAAGTTTACGGAACATTGAGAAAACAAATGAGTGGATTTGATGCATTAGCATATTGCTTGCCAGCAGGAACAGTGTCAGGCGCTCCGAAAATTAGAGCGATGGAAATTATAAATGAGCTAGAGAATGAAAAAAGAAATGTATACGCAGGTGCAGTTGGATACGTTAGTTTTTCAGGGAATCTTGATATGGCGCTTGCTATTCGAACGATGGTCGTAAAGGATGAAAAAGCATACGTTCAGGCAGGAGCGGGCATTGTTTATGATTCAAATCCAGTAGCTGAATATGAAGAAACGTTAAATAAAGCGAGAGCACTATTGGAGGTAATGAAATGATTGTACTAATTGATAATTACGATTCATTCACATATAACTTGTATCAACTGTTAGGAGAATACGAAGAAGATATTGTAGTCGTAAGAAATGATCAAATAACGATAGAACAATTAGAAGAAATGAAGCCGAAAGGAATTGTACTTTCACCAGGGCCAGGAAAACCAGAGGATGCCGGCATTTGTATCGAAGTGATTCGTCACTTTTATAAGAACGTTCCCATATTGGGTATTTGCCTTGGTCATCAAGCGATTATATCAGCATTTGGAGGAGAGATTGTAAGAGCAGAACGCATTAAACACGGAAAAACATCAAGTGTGAAACATAAGGGAACTTCAATCTTTTCATATGTAACACAGCCATTAACAGCGATGCGCTACCATTCTCTTGTTGCAGCGCAAACGAGCTTGCCAGAGTGTTTTGACATACTAGCGACAGCGATGGACGACGGAGAAATTATGGCAGTTCGTCACAATTATTATCCGCTATTCGGCTTACAGTTTCATCCAGAATCAATCGCAACAGAAGAAGGCGGAAAGTTAATACGTGCCTTTTTAGGCGAAGTGAAAGAGGAGGAAAGAGTATGAATAACTATCTTCGTAAATTAGTGGAGGGACAACATTTAACAGAAGATGAAATGTATAGAGCAGGGCTTCTTTTATTAAATGAAAACATATTGGAAAGTGAAATTGCAGCTTTCTTAGTCTTACTGAAAGCGAAAGGTGAAACAGCAGAAGAAATATACGGACTCGTTCGAGCTCTTCGCGAAAAGGCATTACCGTTTTCGAACCATATACAAGGAGCAATGGATAATTGCGGGACGGGTGGTGACGGTGCCCAAACGTTTAATATTAGTACAACATCAGCATTTGTACTGGCAGGAGCTGGCGTAAAGGTTGCAAAACATGGTAACCGAGCTGTTTCTAGTAAAACAGGAAGCGCGGATCTATTAGAAGAACTCGGTGTAAATATTAGCAGTACGCCAAACGAAATTGATTATTTATTAAAGCATGTCGGCATTGCATTTTTATTCGCACCAGCGATGCATCCAGCATTAAGACGCATTATGAAAATAAGAAAAGAATTGAACGTGCCGACGATCTTTAATTTAATTGGACCGTTAACGAATCCAGTTAATCTAGAAACACAATTTGTCGGTATTTATAAACGAGATATGTTACTACCAGTTGCACAAGTATTACAGAAACTAGGAAGAAAACAAGCGCTTGTTGTAAATGGAAGTGGATTTTTAGATGAAGCATCATTGCAAGGAGAAAATCACGTTGTCATTTTAAAAGGTAATGAAATAGTAGAAACGAGTATTGAACCTGAGAAATATGGTTTCTCAATAGTGAAAAACGAAGAGATTAGAGGCGGAGATTCGAAAGAAAATGCAAAGATTACGCTCGGAGTGTTGAGCGGAGAAAAGAGCGTTTACCGTGATACAGTGTTATTCAATGCAGGTTTAGCCCTTTTCGCAAATGGAAAAGCAGAAACGATTGAAGAAGGAATTACACTCGCAGCGCATAGCATTGACTCTGGAAAAGCATTAGCCAAACTAAACTTATTAATTGTAGCAAGCCATGAAAAATTAGAAAGGGTGAATTAAAGTGGGGACGATTTTAGACAAAATTGTAGACCAAAAGAAAAAAGAAGTTGCGGCATTATATGAAACGTATACACCAATAGAAGAAAGTAGAAAGACACGTTCTCTTGTAGAAGCGTTACAGCAGTTTACTGTCATTGCAGAAGTGAAGCGAGCATCACCATCAAAAGGAGATATTAATTTACACGTTGATGTACGAAAACAAGTAAAAACATATGAAGAATGTGGCGCAGGAGCAGTTTCTGTTTTAACAGACGGTCAATTTTTTAAAGGATCGTTTCATGATTTACAAACGGCGAGAGAAGAAAGTAACATTCCGCTTTTATGCAAAGATTTCATAATCGATAAAATTCAAATTGATAGAGCGTATGAAGCTGGCGCAGATATTATTTTATTAATTGTAGCGGCGTTAACGAAAGAAAAGTTAAAAGAGTTGTATAACTACGTGCTAGAAAAAGGATTAGAAACAATTGTTGAAGTTCATGATGAACAGGAATTAGAAATTGCAATCCAATTAAATCCACATGTTATCGGTATTAACAATCGTAACTTAAAAACATTCGAAGTCGATTTAAGCCAAACAGAAGAGCTTGGAAAAAGATTAAATGAGGAGAAATTACTTTGGATTAGTGAGAGCGGGATTCATTCAAAAGAAGATATTATTCGTGTCAAACGAGCAGGAGCGAAAGGTGTATTAGTTGGGGAAGCGCTTATGACATCATCTTCTATTCGTACCTTTTTTGAAGATTGTAAGGTGAACATATGAAAGTGAAAATTTGCGGGATCACTGATGTTGAAACAGCAAAACGTGCTTGCGAATACGGAGCAGATGCACTCGGATTTGTTTTTGCAAAAAGTAAGCGGAAAGTCACTCCAGGGCTAGCGAAAGAAATTATTCAGGAGCTTCCAGCAAACGTGTTAAAGGTCGGTGTTTTCGTAAATGAATCAGTAGAAGCTATTCAGAAAATTGCAGAGGAATGTGGGTTAACACACGTGCAATTACATGGTGATGAAGATAATCATCAGATTAGAAGATTGAATATTGCGTCTATAAAATCACTCGGAGTAACTTCAGAGAGTGATTTGAAAAATGCTCAAGCATATGAAACGGATTATATATTGTTTGATAGCCCGAAAGAAAAGTTTCATGGAGGAAATGGAAAGACATTTTCATGGGAGTTACTCACGCATATGCCAAAAGAATTGCGAGAGAAAACAATATTAGCTGGTGGATTAAACGCTCTTAATATAGAAGAAGCGATTCGAACGATTCAGCCGTACATGGTCGATGTAAGTAGCGGCGTGGAGACAGAAGGAAAGAAAGATGTAGAGAAAATAAAACAATTTATTAAAAAAGCGAAGGAGTGTTCTAAATGAATTACGCATATCCAGATGAAAAAGGTCACTACGGTATATACGGAGGACGATACGTTCCAGAAACGTTAATGCAATCTGTATTAGAACTAGAAGAAGCATATAAAGAAGCGATGCAAGATGAAGCGTTTCAAAAGGAATTAAATCATTATTTAAAAACGTACGTCGGAAGAGAAACACCACTTTATTTCGCTGAAAATATGACGAAGTATTGCGGCGGTGCAAAGATTTATTTAAAACGTGAAGATTTGAACCATACAGGAGCTCACAAAATTAATAATACAATCGGTCAGGCACTTCTTGCGATACGAATGGGCAAGAAAAAAGTTGTCGCTGAAACAGGGGCAGGACAACACGGTGTTGCAACAGCTACTGTATGTGCCCTACTCGGATTAGAATGCGTCATCTTTATGGGAGAAGAAGATGTGAGACGTCAAAAATTAAATGTGTTCCGAATGGAATTACTTGGAGCAAAAGTAGAAAGCGTAGCAGCAGGTAGCGGCACATTAAAAGATGCGGTGAATGAGGCGCTTCGCTACTGGGTTTCACACGTGCATGATACACACTACATTATGGGATCAGTTCTCGGACCGCATCCATTCCCGCAAATTGTTCGTGATTTCCAAAGTGTAATTGGGAAAGAAACGAAAAAACAATATGAAGCGTTAGAAGGGAAGTTGCCAGAAGCTGTAGTTGCTTGTATTGGCGGCGGTAGTAATGCGATGGGCATGTTTTATCCGTTCGTGCATGATGAAGAAGTCGCTCTTTACGGCGTAGAAGCAGCTGGAAAAGGCGTTCATACAGAAAAGCATGCAGCTACTTTAACGAAAGGAAGCGTTGGTGTTTTACACGGATCGATGATGTACCTTCTGCAAAATGAAGAAGGACAAATTCAAGAAGCACATTCTATTTCAGCGGGACTTGATTACCCAGGTGTTGGACCAGAACATAGTTTACTAAAAGATATTGGCCGCGTTTCTTATCATTCCATTACAGATGATGAAGCGTTAGAAGCGTTTCAATTATTAACGAAAAAAGAAGGAATTATTCCAGCTTTAGAAAGCTCACATGCTGTCGCATACGCATTAAAATTAGCGCCGCAAATGAAGAAAGACGAAGGGCTTGTCATTTGTTTATCTGGTCGCGGAGATAAAGATGTAGAGAGTATAAAACGTTATATGGAAGAGGTGTAAAAAATGGGAGTAGAAAAAATTAAAGCAGCGTTTGAAAATGGTAAGAAAGCATTTGTTCCGTACGTAATGGGCGGAGATGGTGGTCTTGAAAAATTAAAAGAAAGAATTCGTTTTTTAGATGAAGCGGGAGCGAGCATCGTTGAAATTGGCATCCCGTTTTCAGATCCAGTCGCAGACGGTCCAACGATTCAAAGAGCAGGAAAACGAGCGCTAGATGGCGGTGTAACAGTAAAAGGCATTTTTCAAGCATTAATAGAGGTAAGGAAAGAAGTACAAATTCCATTTGTACTCATGACATATTTAAATCCAGTACTCGCATTCGGAAAAGAACAATTCATTGAGAGATGCTTAGAAGCGGGTGTGGACGGCATCATCGTTCCAGATTTACCGTATGAAGAGCAAAATATCATTGCCCCGTTACTTCGAGAGGCAAACATTGCGCTAATTCCACTCGTTACTGTAACGAGCCCAATTGAGCGGATTGAAAAAATTACGAGTGAATCAGAAGGATTTGTTTACGCAGTTACAGTAGCGGGCGTAACAGGAGTACGTCAAAATTTTAAAGAGGAGATTCATAGTTACTTAGAAAAAGTAAAATCACATACGCATTTACCCGTAGTGGCAGGGTTCGGTATTTCAACGAAGGCACATGTAGAAGAAATGATTACAATATGTGACGGCGTTGTCGTTGGAAGTAAGGTTATTGAGCTGTTAGAAAATGAAAAGCGAGAAGAAATATGTGAATTAATACAGGTAACAAAACAAAAAGAAGAGGCATAAGTCTCTTCTTTTTGTTTTGTTTAATAAATGTTAAAATATACAGAAAATACATATAATTTAGAGGGTGAGAAAGCATGCTAAGACGGAAACTACTATATCTTCTTTTAACTGTACCACTATACGCTTGGCTCATTAGCATGACGAAAATAGAGGTGATGGCTCTATTTTTAGGATATGTATTCATCTTTTCCAACTTAAATCGCATTCAAGAACAATCTATTTTAGAAATATGTATATTTTCGATTAGTATAGAACTATTTAGTATCGTTTCAATTGTATTATTAAATGAATTATTCAGATGGATCCATTCATTTGAATTAATGAAATTTGGAAATGTTGTATTGCAAGTCATATGTGCTTATATTGTGTTTGTTCTGTTAGACAAAATAATGAGGCAGCAGAACGTTTTTCAGGATCATAGAAAATGGGAATGAAAAGGAGTCATTTGGCTCCTTTTTTGAATCTGTTGTAAAAACAATTGAAAATTATTACATCTGTTATATAATAGTTAAAAATTGTATTTTAAATGAAAAGAGATGATAACATGGCCATATTGTTGGCACTTATCCCAATTATGATGATTTTCATTTGTTTATTTTTATTTAAACAAACGTCATTACGGTCCTCTTTAATTGCTTACGTTGTGTCTGTTGGAATCGTTTTACTCTCGCCAACGTTTCAACTAGGGATAAGTGAAACTGTGCACGCAACGATTAAAGGATGGTTAATTTGTTTTATTGTCGGATACGTGTTGTTTTTTGGTATTTTTTTATTTCACCTCATGAACAAAATGGGGTACATCGATCAAGTAGCACGTTTTTTAGAAGAAGTGACGCATGATCGTTTATTACAAATGCTGCTCATGTGTTTTGGGATTTGCCCACTAATTGAATCAGTAAGTGGATTCGGAATCGGCTTCATGGTTGCAGCACCTATCTTTCTTTCATTAGGCTATAAACCGTTTCAAGCTGTACTGCTCTCATTTATCGGCTTACTTGCTAGTTCATGGGGCGCAATGGCAACTGGTACGATTATCGGTTCGCAGCTTATAAACATGCCGCTTACAACACTTGGCACAAATACGGCACTATTAAGCATTCCGATGTTTGCCTATTTCGTCATTCTTTCTTTACATGTTGTTGGTGGCTGGCAGGCCGTGATTGAAAAGTGGAAAGAAGGATTCGGTTTCTTTCTATTATTCTCTCTCGGAATCTATCTTTCTAATGCATACGTAAGTGTTGAACTAGCAGGTATATTAAGTTCTATCGTTACAATTACATTTGGCTTTCTTATCATTAAATTGAAAGGGAAAAATGAACAAAGTTTAATGACAGAACATGCTGCGGCAACGGAAAGAGAAGCATCTATTATAAAAATTATTAGCCCTTATATATTCTTAACTGTTTGTATATTGCTTTCTCGCCTCGTACCAGCATTACATGATTTGTTCAGATCATATGCAGTCCTTGATTTAAAATCATACTCTTACAAGCTAGAAATGCTATATTCACCAGGATTTTGGCTCGGTATGACTTGTTTATTTACTATTATTTTCTTCCGCATTCCATCTCATATTATGAAACAATCACTCTCACAAACGATAAAACAATGGATTCCGTTTGCAATTACGACAACAATGTTTATCGCCATTTCAGAACTAATGGGTGCATCTGGCATGCATTCATTACTGGCAAAAACAGCTGGTGAAACATTCGGAACGTTTTTCGTTTTCGTTGCTCCGTTTATCGGAGCAATCGGTGGATTCTTAACAGGTAGTAACGCAGGATCAAATGCGATGTTTATAAAACTACAAATGCAAACGGCGCAAAACGTAGCACTCCCGTGGCAATACGTCACAACGCTTCAAAACACCGCATCATCAGTAGCGACAATCGCTTGCCCGTCAAGGATTACACTCGGTGCTTATTTATGTAACATCCCATATCGTGAAAATGAACTATTAAAGAAGACGACGTTAATGATTTTTGGCGCGGTGTTGCTCGTAGTGGTGGAGGTTATTGTTTGGTATATGTTGAGAAAATAAGAAATCCTCCTGAGAAAGGAGGATTTTCTTTTTATATGGATAATGCCTTAAGTATGAAAAGCTTCTACTAAATGAATAGGAGATGAAATGTATGCCCTTAAAAAATTATGGTGTGTTAAAAGGTACCGTTATACAATCTAAGATCGGAAAAGGGAAAACTCCTCATTATCAAGTTCATTTACAAGGTGAAGTAGAAGTAGAGTATCGTATTGCAATTAACGTAAAGTCGCAAAGTTATCCATCAGAAGTTTTATATTTTGCGAGTAACGATATCCGGTCAGAAGTAGTTCATATTTTACCGACATTGCCATTTGGTTTTACCGAAATAAAAAACAATGAGCCGGAAGTAGCTTTAGATTATGTAAGAGGTAATGTATTTGATTCCAAGCAAATGATTCCTTTACCTGCTGAAAAAGCAGGTGTTGATAATGACTTAAATGAAAAAATAGAACGGTATATAAAACGAGCGATAGAAGAAAAAGCAATTATATACGCATTCGGTGAAAGATGGGGACCAGAAGAAAATACACCTGATTCTTACTTTCATTTCGAACCAGGAAACGGTATACACGATATTCATATGAATCAAGGAAATGTAGAGAAATGGAAAGGGGATAATGGTATATGGCAAGACGGAGGGATACTCATTCACTTTGAAAAGGAAGAAGAATGGATTGGTATCTTTCTAGCCTTCCAGTCGCAGTCATGGTGTACGGATGACGAGGGACATGCTCGCGTTCCCGTTGAGCATTGTGATTATAAGAGTAATAATTGAGGAGAAGAGGGCGTTCAAAATGAACGCCCTCCTCTTATTTTATAAAACCCAAAACTAACAAGTGTAGAAATACAAGAGAACAGCAGTGCAACACTAGAAAAAGCAATGAGATACATATTATACTTCATCACTTTGCTAATGAGCTGGTTACTGTCGAACTGAAACAGTCCTGCGATTATGTTGAATAAAAATAACACGATAAACATGACGATCACACCGTCTATGGATCCTTTAATATCTGGTTTGCTTAAAGCGATATGTGCAGAAATACAAATGGCGATAAATAAAAATAACCAAAAGGAAGGATTCAATACATTACTTATTGTAAATAAGCTTTTCAATAATACGAACGTCGACAAGAGCATGTTTTGAACCATTTCTATATTAATAGAAGTAGAAGCAATTGTTTTTTCGAGAGTTGTATTAAATAAGAAATATGAATTTGGTACGAAATAGCGCATTAAAAGGATTAATGCAGTGATACCGGAAATAATAGGACCAATTCCAATGAAGAAATTCCCGATACGTTGATATACACTTTTTTGATTGTATTGATGTTGTACGTATCCTAAAGCACCTTGACTTGTATCTGTTGGGAAAAACTGCGTTGCTACAATTTTATGACGAAATAGTACACACATAATGGCATGTCCAAGTTCGTGAATAGGAACACCAATCCAAGCCGTTAAAAGGAATCCTTTTCTTCCGAAAACTCTCGACCAATACATACGTGTGAGAGATTCTAAATAGCCTAATAGAAATCCAATTACAATGATAACGCCAATTAAAGAAAATAATTGGATTACGCTTGTAAGGAGTATTTGAAAAATTGAGTTTACCAATTCCATTTTCAGTCATCCAATCTATTAAAAACGTTATTTGTTCTGTTTCATAATAGCATTATTTTTCAAGATTGCTAGCACATATATTTCTTTTGAAAGAAGGATTTCAGAATCTTTTTCTTGTAGTCATGTTTTATGTACAAAGTCATATATTGAATTTGTAACACCCTATATGGTATTTGCTCAAGGGAGGGAATGAGAGAATGAAATGTCCGGCGTGTCAGATGGAAAATGCAGCAGAGGCAAAATTTTGCGGGAATTGTGGACATTCGTTGACGGAGGAAGTAGTAGCAAGTGGTGCACAGGAAGAAGATGAGCAACAAGCACGCGTAGCAGAAGCAAAGGAAACTCGGCCAAATGAAACGGTAGAGCAAGCGAAGCGGTTTGCAAGTAGCTACTTTCAGTTCTTTAAACACGCATTACAAGCACCGACAGCGATTATGAAAAGCGGCAAGGTTGAAGTACGAAATGGAATTGTAAGTCTTGTTCTTATTTGTTTTTTAGGGGCATGTATTTTTTATAGAATGATGAGTGCTGCAGCAGCTGTTACAAAAACATTTGCACCAGATATATCTACTCCTACATTCTTTTTGGACTCTGTAACGGTCTTTTTATTTTTACTCATTTTAACTTTATTTGTCGGATTTATTATTTTTGTAAGTGGGAAGATGATGAAATCATCTTTTTCGTTTCTTGAAGTATTCGGTATATGGGGAACGATAGCGACGCCAGCTATTGTGATATTAGTTCTTTCGTTTCTTTTTAGCTTTTTATTAATCTTTTTCTTACCAATCTTATTAGGGCTGGCTACAACGTATATGGGAATTAGTATTATTGTAGCTACAGTAAAACTAGATAACGGTGGATTAGATCTTGTTTACACTCTTCTTATTGCAAATGTTTTAATTGGAATTGCAACATTCATTGTACTGTGGTCTTACATTAGCACGATAATTCAAACCTTTACACAGGGATTAACTGGCCTCTAAAGAAAAGGTGGTTGAATGGATGAATGTATGTACAAAGTGTGGGATTCAGCTTGAAGACGGTGTGCAATTTTGTCAAAGCTGCGGTCAGAAGAGGGAGAGTCTTGCAGTAAAGAAGAAAATGAGCAGCGGTACAAAGGTTGGCATTACACTCTTAACATTACTTGCTGTAGTGATTGTTGGACTGTATTTGTACGGATCATCGTACTATAAGCAGTCGGCACAAGTAGATCGGATCATTACTATTATACAAGAGAGGAACGGGGAGCAGTTAGCTGAAATCGTCACAGCAGATGATCCGTCAGTTATTGTAACTGGAGAGAGTGTAAAGCCTTTATTTTCATATATAAAAGAAAATCCATCTTACGTGAATGAATTGAAGGAACAGTTGAGGATAGGTGAAAAACGAGGGGACGGAATCGAAAGAGCAGACTTTTCGTTAACGAAGGACGGAAAGTATTTCTTTATCTTTGATCGGTATAAATTGAAAGCGAAGACGTATTATACGACGCTACTTACAAATGAAAAAGGTACATCTTTAAAAATGAACGGAAAAGAAATTGATAAGTCTGATGACAAAAAGTTTGAAAAGCAATATGGACCGTTTCTTCCAGGGGCTCAAGTGTTTCAAGCGGAATATAAAAATGACTATGTGAAACTATCACGTGAAGAAAAGGTTGTACTTATGAAACAAGGACAAAATAACGTAACGATAGATTTAACGTTGCAAGGGCAATATATTACAGTTCAAACGAACGCGCCTGGTGCAACATTGTATGTGAATCAAAAACCAGTCACAGCGCTGGCTGGCGAAGAAATTACGTGGGGGCCGGTATCAACTGATGGAAGTACGACGATTTATTTAGAACGAAATGGAGAAAACGGAAGGGAAACGACGAAGGTAGAAACGGTAACGGCACTGTCGTCGTATAATCTTCCATTCCAAAAGAAAGGTACAGAAAAAACAGTTGTTTATAATGTTACCCCATCGCCTACGACTCGGTATGTATATAATGGCTTCATTTTTCCTGATAGTGACATTCGAAAACTAACGAGTACGGACTTAGCATATTTATCAAAAGAACAATTGAAAATAGCGAGAAACGAAATATACGCAAGACATGGACATATGTTTCAAACGAAAGATATGCAATCATATTTCTCAAAACAGTCTTGGTATAGAGAAAATCCATATTTTACAGGAAAGCTAACAGATATTGAAACTTATAATGTTGAACTCATCAAATCAAGAGAATAAACACGTGAAAAAGGTACAGGGCATAACTGTACCTTTTTTATGGTTATTTATCCCGCGTTAACGGACAGTAAAACTCCCACCCAAAAATTCAGTTGGAGCAAAGAAGTTAGGTGGGAGATCAACTGTCCGTAAACGTCCGATTGGTTCAACTAATAATCAGTGGGGATGAACAAAACCTCCACTGATTAAAGTTTCACTTTATCTGAACCAGGATCTCTTGAGAAAAAGATGTGAAAGAGAAATGTGACTTTGCTTGATCCTCCTGATGTACTAGCTTGTATATGGGATAAAGGACCAGACGTTAGAGCTGCCTCGGAATGGGGTGGCACGACTATTTTGAGCACATGATCTGAATCTGGCGAAGCAGTAACAGTTATTGTATCGTCAGAAAAGTTCAAAATTTTAACGGAACCGACTGGAAAGATGGATTTGCCAGCATGTGATGCTGAAGCGAATTGGGTAGCTTTCCAAATATCTTGTGCAAACGTATCATCGTTAGATAACCAAGCGCGAGCGCTGTATATTGTTGCATTAATAGAAAATTCTTGGTCAAGGGAGACGGCGGGTTTCGGTTCTTTTGGTTCTTGCGGTTCCTCTGGAAGCTGGGCGAGAAGGCCGGCGCACATGTATATTTCACCTACTTTCAATAGTAACTGTTATAGCATATTAAACATGTTGTTTATAAGACACGACGGCTACCTATTTAGGCATAGGTTTGTGCGCCAAATTTGAAGATGAAATTATCTTTCTTTACAATGGAAGTAGGTGTTATTTCTGAAAAATATGGAAAACGTAAAGAGTATGTAGAAAAGAAGGAGTGGTAAAGTGAACTATGTCATTATTGGCGGAGATGCAGCTGGTATGAGTGCAGCGATGCAAATTGTAAGAAACGATGAAAATGCAAATGTTGTAACGTTAGAAAAAGGTGAAATTTATTCGTACGCGCAGTGTGGGTTACCATATGTCATTAGTGGTGCTATCGCTTCAACGGAAAAATTAATCGCGCGTAACGTAAAGACGTTTCGTGATAAATACGGAATAGATGCGAAAGTACGGCATGAGGTAACGAAAGTAGATACGGAAAAGAAAATGGTGTACGCAGAGCATACGAAGACGAAAGAAATTTTTGAATTTCCGTACGATCGTTTATTAATTGCAACTGGAGTACGTCCTGTTATGCCAGAATGGGAAGGACGAGATTTGCAAGGTGTTCATCTTTTAAAAACAATTCCTGATGCTGAGCGTATATTAAAAACGCTAGAAACGAATAAAGTTGAGGATGTAATTATTATTGGCGGCGGTGCGATTGGACTGGAGATGGCAGAAACATTCGTCGAACTTGGTAAGAAAGTAAGAATGATTGAGCGAAATGATCATATCGGTACGATTTATGATGCAGATATGGCTGAATATATACATAAAGAAGCAAATAAACATCATATTGAAATTTTAACGAATGAAAATGTAAAGGCATTTAAAGGGAACGAAAGAGTAGAACAAATTGAAACAGATAAAGGAACATATAAAGCAGATCTTGTTTTAGTATCGGTTGGAGTGAAGCCGAATACTGATTTTCTTGAAGGAACAAACATACGTACAAATCATAAAGGGGCAATTGAAGTAAATGCATATATGCAAACGAATGTGCAGGACATATATGCAGCTGGTGATTGTGCAACACATTACCACGTTATAAAGGAAATTCATGATCATATCCCGCTTGGAACGACTGCGAATAAACAAGGCCGACTTGCAGGACTGAACATGCTTGATAAACGAAGAGCCTTTAAAGGTACGTTAGGTACAGGTATTATTAAATTTATGGATTTGACGCTTGCTAGAACAGGTTTAAATGAAAAAGAAGCAAAAGGACTACATATTCCGTATAAAACAGTTAAAGTAGATTCTACAAATATGGCGGGCTATTATCCAAATGCGAAACCACTTTACTTGAAATTACTATACCGTTCTGACACGAAACAATTATTGGGCGGACAAGTAATTGGAGAAGAAGGTGTAGATAAACGGATTGATGTAATTGCGATGGCACTTTTCAATAAAATGAGCATTCACGATTTAGAAGATGTCGACTTAAGTTATGCACCACCATATAACAGCGTTTGGGATCCAATTCAGCAAGCGGCAAGGAGAGCGGAATAGCACTTTTTAAGTGCTATTTTTTTCGTTAAAGGGGAATCATCATTTGTGGCGAATGAAGTGAATTGGAAATAGTTACATATAGGGAAGGGGATCATTAAAAATGTTTGTAACACTTCAAACAGTTCAAGAATCAGAAAAAGAAATATTACGTAATTTGTACGCACTATATCTTCATGACCTCTCTACATTCACTCCTAATATAACGATTGGGGAAAATGGATTTTTTGAATACGAAGATTTGCACATGTTTTGGGAAAATGACGGAATCACTCCGTATTTTATTAAAGGTGGTAATGATATTGTAGGATTTTTATTACTATTGGAACGCCCATTTTTGAAGAAGGAAAACGATTTTGGCATAAATGACATTTTCATATTGAATCAGTACAAGGGGAAAGGGATTGGTAAAAGAGTTATTGAGAATGTCCTAAAAGAGAAACGAGGGCAGTATTTCGTTATCGAACTTGTGAAAAATGTACCAGCAGTTTCTTTTTGGAAGAAAGTATATAGGGAACTAAACATCGAATTTGATGAGAAAACACAGTTAATCGATGGTGAAGAATGTCTCGTTCAAACATTTAAAATATAATGAAATAGATTCTACTTATATATTACTTTGAAATTTAACTTTATTTTGAATATACCATTCGCCCTTGAAAACATAGTACGTATCGCTTATATTTTCATATAGTATTTATTTTAAAATAAAGCAATGAACGAACCAGGGGGCGCAGTATGGCAATTAATATGAAAACAATCGAAGAATGGATTGCTGAATCAAACGCAAGACATGAAGAAGACTTTGGACACGTTATTGAAGAGATGAAAGAAGTATGCATCGGACTTGATAATGCGACATTAATTTATACGAAAAATGTATTTTGTTTCGGTAAGAAAGTAGAAATATTATTCTTCTTCCAAGACCATGTCGTGATCGGGCAAGAAAAAGACGAATATATTGAAATTGAAAAATTAAAGTATGATGCTATTACACATAGTAACTTAAAAACAAATGATAAAAATACAACGCTAGAATTAAAGTTTGCTAATGGACAATCTATCAATTTAGATAGTTTAAATGATAACTACGGTACGAAAAACTGGTTATTTGCGAGACAAATTAAGAGTATTTTTAAGCTAATCTAATGAAAAAGCAGACCTTAAAAGGTCTGCTTTTTACTTGTTTCCTATTACACAAAGGCATCCTCTTTCTTCGTAGCATTTCACGCTTGTAAAACCTGTTTTATAAAATAGGTTTATTAATCCTTCAGTCGTTTTATATTTCTCCATATGATATTGAATTTTGAAAGTTTCAGCGACTAATAAAAAGGATCCGTTCGGCTGTAGGACGCGAAATACTTCTTTTATATCTTGTTCCACATCAGGCCAGAAGTAGTGTGTTTGAAAAGCGGTAACGAGATCGAAGAAGTTTGTAGGATAGGGAATAGAAGAAACGCTTGCTTGTTGAACAATGACTTTTTGTTTTTGAACATCCTTTATATTCGTCTGTATAGAATTTTTTACAGCTTGGTCTGAGTAATCAATCCCGTATATTTTCCCAAGTGGAGTTCGTTTTGAAAGATTGTGTATCGTTTTACCGCCGCCACAACCGATATCTAATATGATTGCATCTTTCTTTATATGTACTTT
This sequence comes from Bacillus sp. EB106-02-03-XG38, assembly GCF_058792175.1. Lineage (NCBI taxonomy): Bacteria > Bacillati > Bacillota > Bacilli > Caryophanales > Bacillaceae > Bacillus > Bacillus sp. EB106-02-03-XG38. The sequence continues at coordinate 477,379 of NZ_JBYTED010000002.1, read as the reverse complement.
CTGTAGTGCCCAATTGGTTAGTCTCGTATGTGCACTGTTCATAATACAAAGCATGGAAGAACCAATTGTCCCGCGAGGATTTTTTGCTTGCTGGATTAATCGTTGTAAAATGCTCAAGTTAAACTCTCCTTTTATGTAAGAATATATACTCATTTCGCTTTTTATAAATTAAGTCCTTTAAAAAAAGCACGCCGTACACCGGCGTGCTTCTAATTACGCAAATCCCCTTTTAACCAATTCCGCGCCCGATAAGCCCCAACGGGAATTTGAATGAGAGACGTTTCATTTCCAGCATCTATTCCGTACAACTGATCACATGAATTTGTGTCAAAACTAAGTAAAGGGTGCCCAGCCATTCCCATTGCGGTCGCTGCGAAAACGAGTTTGTGAACGAGGATACCAGCTTCCATTTGGTGAATGCGGTATCCTCTATAGTGTAATGCATTTGTATAGTAATCTTTCTTTCCGACTACATGTAGGCAAAGCGGTACTTGAAACAGGTTTACATTATCCATCGTCATACTAGATTGAAGGGGATAACGAAGGTCTCCGTACCGAAGCGGCTGTATGGAATGAGTTTTACTGTTATAAGTGTAAGCACCGTTTTCTATATCTTTTACGTTATAAAAACATCCATATAATGAAACGCGCGCATTTTCATTTACATACTGACCATCAAGGTCATTGTAATAAGGGAAGGAGAGGCTCGCTTCTTGTAGTAAAGTAGCGAGCTCGGCTACATTCCATTTCGTTAAAGTAAAGTCAGCATCAGGAGAATATCGTTGTTTACAAAGTTGTAAGAAATCGTACGATAATCGTTCTACTTTCGGTAGTTGTACAGCGTGTGGATGATGTTGGTAGTGCTCTTCATGATGTAGTGTTTGGAAGTGCGCTGTCGATTCGATCATAGAAGCTTCATTTATTTTTGTTATCATCGGATATTCATTTACATGTTTTGAGCGAACGAAATGTTCATGTGCTAACGGCGGAATTTGCTGTAACAACTCATGAGAAGTAATGGTTTTATTTTCACGGTAATCATTGTGAAACCATTTCGTTTGCGGTTCTGTACTTAAAGGAACGACAGCATACACACTTTCTTCGCTTTCTGACAGTCCGAGTAAATGATTGATTGCCCGGTCTAGAAACTGAAAGTATACGCCATTTGTGTAACCGAATTGTTTGGCACATTCAAGTAATTGTCCGATGAGAACACCACTATCTAATCCTTGAAGTCGATAGGAAAAGTTATTGTATTTAAAGTAGTTTTTCCAAAACATAGTGGATACGAATGCAGCGCCAAAACAAGACTGTATGTTACAACGATTGCCAAGTGTTTCTATAATGTAAGAATCGAAATTTCCTTCGCGAAGTAAAATAAGTCGGTGGTGTGCAGCATCGTAATGGTAAATACCGTCTGGGTAATCGTCAATCTTTAAATATATATACAATTCATTTGGATATAAAGCGCCGCCTGAAGGGATAGATCTTCGAAATAAAATTTTCTCGCTATTTAGCTGACATAACTGTGTTAAACCAAATGAGACCCAAAGGTAATGACCAATCTCATTCAAAGTAGGTGTAGTAGAAGAGTTAGGTAAAGATAATGGGATTTCTAAAGAGAGTGGAATGATAGGTACATTTCGATATAGTTTATAAGGAAGTGGTGCATCTTCCCAGTCCACTTCCTGATTCGGCATAATTTCATCGATAGAAAAATGGAGATGATGTAAAAAAGTATCCAGCTGCATAGAATCCCCTCCTTTACTATGGAAACGGATGCGGATGTGGATTTAATTGTTCATTCGTTAAAGGTTCATTTGTATATCCAAGTGTCATCGGCACAGTATACACTCTATCCAGTCCTGTAACCCGAGTGAGATGGTGGCCGAACGTCATCGGTAGCATGCCTGGAATAATGACTTTTACGCAATGTAATCCGTTTTTTTCTATGAGAGGTACTGTTTGATCTACAACGATTACGTCAAGTCCAGATTGCTCTAGACGATTTAAAAGTTGATGAAGATCGGATGTTAAATCTAGATCAACCGATTGTAATGCATTCATTTCTTGAAACGATTGCACTGGTGCATCGTCACGTAAAAGGAAGTGAAGACGTTCTTCCGCTTCTTTTAATCCGTACAGCATACTATGGTCTTCCATTTTACTTACGAGATAAGGGTCTTGTAAGCAGTTTTCGTAGTGCTCTCTTTTTTGTTCGAGTTCATCGTCTGTTATAAGTAACATGCCTGCTATTTCGTGAATGGCACTCTTTAAAGCGCGGACTGGGTCTAAATGAGAGCCTCCAGCACAAACAACGTTCATTCCATTTTCACGCGTATTTTTCGCAATTACCCATAAGCTTGGGATGCCGTGTTCCATCGTTGCGTTAAAAGCATACAATTCATAACCGGTAATCGTGTACAGCCGCTGAATCATTAATTGTAATTCCGTATCATTTGCCGAACTAAGATCAAGGCGGGGAAGAGGTAGTTCGGTATACCAAGTGAGTAAAAAGGCGTCACGTTCTACAATTTCTAAAATGCCGTGAAAAATTGCTTCTTCTAAACTACCACCAATAGCACATCCATTTGATGTTTCATATACGTAAGCATCTCGATGACCGAGGCTATAATAAGCGATTGATTCAGGAACTAAAATTGGCTGATTTTGTAGTAAAGAGTATCCCCATACCCAGTTTTGTTCATAGTCAGGATCAAATGCTTTAAACGGAAAACTATCACGATTGTAATGTTCATTTGTATGTACACCGAGCGAGAGTGGATTTAGTGCATAATCCTCTAAATCATGAAAACTACCATGCACATTCGTCTTTTTTCCTCGAGGTGACATACCACAATATCGTTCTAAACCTTCTAAAATAGCAGTTGCTTCACTTATTGCAAATGAAAGAGTTCGACCTGCAACTCCTTCATTTCCAAACATTAATGGCATGTTTATAATAACGTCAGCAAACGGTAATAAAGAATGTTGCATTTTTCCGTTCAACATACCGACGCGGTAATCTAAATAATCTCTCGTTAAAAATGTGTTTAGTTCATGAATGGAACGACAGCGATATGTTGTATCACTTGTTTTTAAGCTCGGTTGTAATGAAATCACAGCTGCATCTGCTGTGTCATCAGGCAAATTGCTACATACAGGGCAGAGCGGATCTGGAAGAAAAGAATGCCGCGTACATTGCAGTGTTTGTAAGTTTAGTAAAATGAGTTCATTTTCTAAAGAAGAATGGTCATGAGCTAATATCTTCTCTGTTTCTGCGCAAATAAGATGGCACATTTGTAACATGCCATTTTGGGTGGCACGCACATCACGCCTCGTTACGTTATCTTCTTTTACCGCGTATTTTCGCTGTAGCTCCCACATTTCTTTTTGATCAAAGCCAGCGATAAAGCGTCGTCCATCGGCACAATGGGTACATCCAGTTGCAAGAGGATGAATGTAAGGACCGATAATACCTTCACCAAATGAAGTAAACCCGCGTAACCACGGAATTTGATTGGAACGGAAAATTAGCTCCGCATCATGATGAATAGCAGAAGGAGAGCCATCGTGTAATACGAGAGCGAGTTGAATATTTTCAGGGAGTTCGTCTGTAATAGTATGTTGGCGAATGATGGGAAATTGTTCGCTTAATTGATTGTGTACATAGTCTGCAAGTAAGCCATCTCCTATAAGCAATATATTTTGAGTCATAGACTATCCTCCTTTGCAATTAATACCCCGTACACACCATCTAAGTTTTCTTTCAAAAAAGGTTCAATTGCTAAATCAAACACGAATGGATAAAAATTATGTTCTTCTAAATGTTGTAAGGCAAGCTGTACTGATTGCGTGCTTGGAATTTCTTCTTCTGCTTGTATTTCTAACCTAAAAGAATCCGTGTCATATAAAATAATAGAGGATTCAGGCAAGATATTAGCTCTGTAAGGAGTCTCTTCATTTTGAATGTGAAGAAGTGATAGTTGTAGTGCGTTTCGTAACGCTAACGTCGTATTAATATTAGACGCACCGTACCATCGATCATTTATACCGACCCAAACGACTGGAAAGCTGAGAATCTCTTCACTTACTGCTATTTTAGGTGTTTCATGAATTGTAGCGAGAGCATCGTAATAAAATCTACAATGTTTATCATGAATTTCGGTTAAGTCGACCGTCGTAATTTCTTCTAGCATATGTGATTGCCGTTCATACAATTTATTATTTAAATGTTGTTGTAATGCCCGGTATACACCTTCTGTCATCGTTTCCCCAGTGCCAATACCGATATCGTTATGTTCAGGGATAAGGCGGTGCATAATTTCTGCTACGTATGTTTCAATTCCTGCTAAACCAGCTTCTCGGCGCGCTTCATTATGAGTTAAACCAGTGCAAGTCATAAGAGGCAAGAGGGAAGCAGGACCATCTGATAGTGGTGAAGCTACTTGAATATGGCATTGTGATAACGGTAATTGATATAAATCTTGTTCATCACATATATGGAATATCCCCGCTTCTTTAGAAGTTAATGAATCGAAAAAACGGAATAAATCAGTTGAAGTATGTTGGCTGGACCGATGCTCAAGTTGTTCAGAAAGATTTTCTATCGTATCAATTGTAAAACTTTCATCAGTTGCGAGAGGGTGTTTTATAAAAGGATGCCACGTTCCTTCGAGTGTTTCATAGTTTAATAAAAAGAATTGTGGATTCTTTTCCCGATGTGAATCATCAGCAACATGTTTAAATAATTCAAAAACGATTATATTTGCTAACATTGCAGAGGTAATAGGTGAAAAGGATGCTACTGAATGTTCATTTTGTAAAGTTGTTTCATGTAGCCGATGCCATGCGGACTCCCAGCATTCTTCACGATTCGCTGTTACGACAGGGCCAGCTATACCAAGTGTTGATAAACAGACGGCTGGTATGAAATTCTTTCCTATTTCTCTACAAATCGTATGAACTGTTCTTAAACCTCCAATATCTTCATTTTGAGAAACGTACAAAATCCAGTCGAAAGGCTCGAACACTTCATGAAGGGGACGATCAATTGTTGTATCTATTTCTTGAACAAGTACAGTATCGTCTACTTCATGTGCAAGTGCGATTTGCTCATAAATGCGTTCGTAATTCGTATCCTCGTAATCCGTCACAAGGTAATGAAAGGTAGGTAATCCGGATTCTAATAAAGAAGAAACTAAGGAAGTAAGCATATCTCCAGAACCAACTATAAGGACATTTGCCGCGCGATACGTTTCAAATTTTAAAGCGCCTGAATGAGAATCTGCTTCTAAAAATTCAATTTGCGACGCATACCTGTCGAGTAACACGCTGTTTAATTCATGAGGTGCGTCTTGACTTACATCACGGACAAACCCATTTGTATATAAAATCTCTCCAATTTCAAACACACGATTTTGATAGGGAAGAGGGAGACCATCCGTTATTTCTGCTAAAGAATAATTACCGTTAAACATGGGCATTAATTTTTCAATCCAGTTATAAATTCCGTCACCGTCCATACGAAATGAACTGGCGTTATTTCGAAAATAGACACCCCCGTTTGAGTCGGGGAGGAAGAAGGTATCTTTATTTGCCTTAAGTTTTGCATGAATTGGAAGGGTACTCATTTTAATCCTCCTTACGTTTTAGGCATACATTATTAGCATATGTCATGCGATTTGTCCCGTATGAATGCAAGAAAAAAAGGCTGTAGAATGATTCATTCTACAGCCTTTAATAGATTACTAATCTATCAACCTTCTAATAATAATGATTTTGGATCTTCAAGCATATCTTTAACAGCAACAAGGAAGCTAACTGCTTCTTTACCATCAACGATACGGTGATCGTAAGATAAAGCGATGTACATCATTGGACGGTTTTCCATACGTTCTGCATCAATTGCAACAGGACGTACTTGGATTTTGTGCATTCCTAAAATACCAACTTGCGGGCTGTTTAGGATCGGTGTTGACATTAGAGAACCGAACACACCACCGTTTGTAATTGTGAATGTACCACCTTGTAGTTCTTTTAATGAAAGTTTGTTGTCACGTGCTTTCATACCTAAATTACGAATTTCGCTTTCGATTTCAGCGAAGTTTAATTGGTTCGCATCGCGCACAACTGGAACAACTAATCCATCTGGAGCTGCTACTGCAATACCGATATCATAGAATTTTTTAATGATAAGCTCGTCGCCTTGAATTTCAGCATTTAATAATGGGAATTGTTTTAATGCTGCAACAACTGCTTTTGTGAAGAATGACATGAAACCAAGACGTACATCATGTTTTTTCTCGAAAGCGTCTTTACGCTCTTTACGTAATTCCATGATTGCAGTCATATCAACTTCGTTAAATGTTGTTAACATTGCAGATGTTTGTTGAACTTCTACAAGGCGTTTTGCAATTGTTTGACGGCGGCGGGACATTTTCACGCGCTCAACTGGTTTTTCGAATTCCGTTTTTGCAACTGGAGCAGGAGCTGGACTTTTTGGAGCAGCTGGTGCTTCTTTTGGTGCTGCAGCATGAGCTTGTACATCGTGTGGTCTCACACGTCCAAGTGGATCTGTGCTACGTACGTCATTTAAGTCGATTCCTAATTCACGAGCCATTTTTCTAGCAGCTGGTGATGCGATTGGACGGTTCGTATTTGGTAAACCTTGTAGAGTTGCAGTTTGCTCAGCAGCTGGTGCCGCAGCTTTCGGTGCTTCAGCCGTTTCTTGTTTTGGTTGCTCAGCTACTGGTGCAGGTGTACTTACTGCAACTGGTGCTCCGTTTGCATCTAAAATTGCGATAGTTGCGCCAACTTCAACTGTATCCCCAGGTTCGCCTAGTAATTTCGATACAATACCTGAATCTTCAGCAATGATTTCTACATTGACTTTATCAGTTTCAAGCTCAACAACGCTGCCACCTTTCTCAACTTTGTCGCCTACGTTGATAAGCCATTGTGAGATAGTTCCTTCAGTAATAGATTCTGCAAGCTCAGGTACTTTAATTTCGATCATTTTAAATGTCCTCCCCTTATTTGCCTAACGGTGTGTTTTTTCTTCTTTTGTCTTCGGTAATCTCCATTTGTTAACCTGCCCCCGGGCAGATATTCTGCCCGGGGAACAAGCTAGAAACCTTCATTGTTACTTTTTAGTTGCTGTAAACTTCAATTTCTTGTTTATCTTGACGGAAGTTATACTTCACGTCTAAAGCGTGTGCAACAATTAGCTCTTGCTCAGCTTTGTGAGCGAATGGATCGCCACCAGATGGGCTAGAGCGATCTGGGCGTCCAATGTAACCTGTTTTCACTTTGTCTCCAGCTAGTTCGAACAGAATTGGAGCCATGTAATGCCATGCGCCCATATTACGAGGTTCTTCTTGAACCCAAATAATTTCTTCTAAGTTTTTAAAGCGTTTAATAATAGATTGAACTTTCTCAGCAGGGAATGGGTACAGCTGTTCAATACGAACGACATGAACTTCATCTAAGTTGTACTCATGTTTACCAGACTCAATTTCTGCAGCTAAGTCAATCGCCATTTTACCTGTGCTTAAAACAAGACGTTTTACTTTGTTCGGTTTTGTGCCAAGGTTTTCTTGTTCTAGAGCAGGTTGGAAACGTCCTTCGCTTAACTGACTAGCAGTTGAAAGCGTAAGTGGGTGACGTAATAAACTCTTCGGCGTCATCAATACTAATGGTCGAACAGCTTCTGTTCCTAAGATAGATGCTTGACGACGTAAAATATGGAAGTATTGTGCCGCGCTCGTTAAGTTTGCAACTGTCCAGTTATTCTCAGCAGCTAACTGTAAGAAACGCTCTGGACGTGCACTAGAGTGCTCTGGTCCTTGACCTTCATAACCGTGTGGTAATAGAAGAACTAAACCAGATTTTTGACCCCATTTTGCTCTTCCAGCTGAAACATATTGATCAAATAATGCTTGCGCAGTATTTGAGAAGTCACCATATTGTGCTTCCCACATAACAAGAGTTTCTGGAGCGAATACGTTATAACCATACTCGTAACCAACAACAGCGGCCTCTGATAACGGACTGTTATGAACAGAGAATGAAGCGTTAATGTTTGGTAAGCGGTGTAATGGTGAATATGTTTCATTTGTATCAGTATCGTGTAATACGATATGACGGTGCGCGAATGTACCACGCTGTGAATCTTGACCAGTTAAACGAATTGGCGTACCTTCTTGTAAAATAGAAGCGAATGCTAATGACTCAGCAAGTGCCCATTCAATTTTACCGTTCTCTTCAAGAGCATCTTTACGGCGCTCAAGAATTTTCTTCACTTTCGGATATACGTTAAAGCCTTCTGGCCAAGATAGTAGACCTTCATTAATTGCACGAAGTGAGTCAAGCTCAATACCAGTATCAATTGGCTGAATGCCTTTTGCAACAACATCTGGTACTTTAACGTGAATTGTTGCATCGCTCGTATCAGCTGGTGGTACTTGTGCATAATCAGACTTTAATTGTTCTTGTATAAACTGTGTAATCGTTTCAACCTCATCTGCGTTTAGAACGCCAGCAGTTTGTAATTGATCTGCATAAATTGCTCTTACAGTTGGGTGATTTTTAATCTTTTTGTACACTTGTGGTTGTGTAACTGCTGGGTCATCCATTTCGTTATGACCGTAGCGGCGGTAACCAATTAAGTCGATTAAGAAATCTTTCTTGAACAATGTGCGATATTGAATCGCAAGGTTAGCAGCAGCAAGACAAGCTTCTGGATCATCAGCGTTCACGTGAACAATCGGAATATCGAAACCTTTTGCAAGGTCACTTGAATATTTCGTAGAACGAGAATCATAGCTATCAGTCGTAAAACCAACTGCATTGTTTGCGATAACATGAATTGTTCCGCCCGTTTGGTACGCGTTCAATCTGCTTAAGTTCAACGTTTCAGATACAATACCTTGACCAGGGAATGCAGCATCACCATGAACTAAAATTACGAATGATTTTGAAGTATCTTGTTCTGGAAGACCAGACTTTTTACGATTTTCTTGAGCCGCACGTGCGAAACCTTCTACAACAGGGTTAACGAACTCAAGGTGACTCGGGTTATTTGCTAATGTAACGCGCGTACTAACTTCTTCATTACCAACGACTTGTTCTCTACCTAAATGGTATTTTACGTCGCCAGTCCAGCCAGAATTAGCTACTGCGCCTTCTATTTTTGCATGTTTGAACTCAGCAAACATGTGACTATATGGTTTTTCTAATACGTGTGCAAGTACGCTTAAACGACCGCGGTGAGCCATACCAATCATGACATCTTCTACGCCGCTTTTAGCACCTTCTAGCACAATCTCATCTAGAACAGGTACAAGCATATCAACGCCCTCGATAGAGAAACGCTTTTGCCCAACGAATGTTTTATGCAAGAATTGCTCGAAACCTTCAACAGCTGTTAAACGTTTTAATAGAGCAGTTCGTTTTTTATTTGATAGTGGTTGACGCAATGAATTTGATTCCACCATTTGATGCAACCACGCGCGTTCTTCACTATCTTGTATATGAGAAAATTCATAAGCTAAAGATTTTGTATAAACGTCTTTTAATCTATGAATTACATCAAGTGCAGTGTGAATACCTTCTGGTGCATCTTGCCATACTGTCTTCGCTGGAATCGCTTTCAAGTCAGCATCGCTCAATTCGTTTATTGCTTTCTCAAGAAGAGATTGTCCATTTGCAGCATCTTCCATCGGATTGATGTGAGCCAACGTATGCCCGAAAGAACGAATCTGTTCAACAAGCTGAACGACTTTAAGAATTTTTTCAATGTTCCCTGTGTTTTGAGGAGAAAAATATGTTGCTGTGTTGTCCCCTGTTACGACATCATCTTGAAACGAAGGAGCTCCAAAAATTTCAAAAAGCTCTTGTAATTCCGGATCAACAGAACCTGCTCCAGTTACGTAAAGATCATACTGTTCAATAACATAACCAAGGTTCGGACCGTGGAACTTGGCCCAAGGGTTTGTCGTTGTATTCTTCCTCGTCATTTGTTTAAACCTCCCAATGCATATAATCCTTTTTCCATACAAAAAGGTGCATTTTGCTCTTTTCAATAATTGATGAACCAATAATCAATGTAAATGTTTTCTTTACTCTTATGTTATTACAATAATTTACATAATACCAAACACTATTACTTATCTGTTTTGTAAAAAAACATTCACAATAACTTATCACCCAAGTTAATCTTTCATGTTATAAAGTAATTTTACAGAAAAATAGGGTGGATATATTTGGTATACCTATACGAATAACTAAAAGTGTTGCATGTAAATATAAGTATAATAGTTAGAATGTTTCGATAAAAAAGAGTTCGAATTATGTATATTGAAATAATAAGCGCTTTCATTGATATTATACAACAATATAACGGAATATAGTATAAAAAATAAAAAATTATGAATTTATCGTAAACTTCATTTAGATAGTGTTAAATATCGAAAGGAAAGTGAAGGATTTCTATAAAAAAAGTTGCTAAACATAAAAAATGCTTCATAAACAGTTAGTTTCTATAAATATGACGAAAAACACGGTAAAACGAGTAACGGATTTCGTGGAATAAAGAGATAAATAAAATGTTTTAAAAGGATAAAACAAATATGGAGATATTAAATTTTAAAAAAAGAGAGGAGGAGATATAGTAACGGTTACTTACAGTGTTCCGCGTTTCGTTTCAAAATAGACGTGTTGAAATTGAAAAAGTTTCTTCTATATAAATAGAGTGAAGAATGAATAAAACGGGTGTAAAGGAAGCTTGACGTAAAGGTTGCTTTACATATATACTCAGTGTAAGAAAGGAGGGAGAAATTTCCTTGGAAAATAAAATGGTCGAATACCGAAAAAAATTTGGACTATCTCAAGAAAAATTGGCTGAGAAACTTGGAGTTTCCAGACAAACCATCATTTCAATTGAAAAAGGAAAATATGATCCATCACTTCCGTTAGCATTTGAAATCGCGAAAACATTTCAGACAACGATAGAACATGTATTCATTTATGAAGGAAAAGAAGGGGAGGGAAAGGGATGAATTATTCACAAAAGTACTTCGTTATTATGGGAATTATCTTTCTATTTATGAGTGGGTTTATGATACTAACAGGGATAATGACGCATTCTGCACCACCACCAGCAACTTATCCATTGCTTGGGATGATGATTATGAGTTTCTGCCTAAGTTATTTACAACCGCAATTTAAAGAAAAAGATGAGCGAATGAAACTTATTCGTTATAAAGGAATGTTTGTGACATTTTTTGCATTAATAGCGTATTATCTTCTTTTCTCTTTCGGTTTAAACTTGAAAATACTTACACTATCCGCTACTGAACTATTGAACATACTAATGGCACTTACGATGAGTACAGTTTTTATCTCATTTGTTGTTTTATCGAAAAGATATTAAGATGGAAGAGAGAAAGGAAGATTAACATATGCAAATGATGTATGCTTTTGGCATTGGGCTTGTATTATTTTTAGCCGTATTCTTATTTATTCGGAAAGACGTTCAAGGCGGGACGTTAACAAAACGAGGCTTTTATAAAATGATCGGCTGTTTAGTTGTTATGTTTATAGCGATTATCGTAATGATCGTTTTAATAAATCAGTCACTATAAAATGAACCTTACTTGAGTAAGGTTTTTCTTTTTGCGTAAAACCCGAAAATTCCTACGATATCCATTTACTACATATAATGGATATTATATAATTTAATAAAATGATAGATAGGGAGCATATTATATGAATAAAAAAACTATCTTCTTTTTATTAGCATGTCTACTACTTATAGCTAGTATTACTTATATAATATGTAACAAACGAGAACCAGTGCCACCTATGTTAGTATGGGAAGGTCAGGAATACTATGTAACGCATGAACCTGCCGAAGCTGAAAAAGTTGGGCAAAGGCTTGGAGAAGTAATAAAGAAAATCGAAACAAGTAAAAAGCCTACTAAAAACAGTGAATCCAACATAGTACAAGAAAAAACAGAAGTATTTACAATGATAGAAGAAGAAAAACATCCTCACTCACCTTTAATCATAAAGGAGCCTTATAGTGACGAATATAGAGTAGTAAGACCGATGTTACAAGTACTATAAAGTGAAGGGGAGACTCATATGCAGACAGTAACTTCATATCCATGGTCGTTAAGAAAAATGTTTGTTTTTTTCTTTGCTTCATCCTTCCGCCAATCGGTGCAATTTATATTTTGATGAATCGAGAGTCGCTACAAAAGAGAGACTTCATTTTATATGTATTATTTGCTGCTATTAATATATCGCTTTGGTTATCGCTTATGATCTTTGATCGGACTATGTGGATGGTAGCGGGGCATTATGTGCTTGGAGCAATTGTAATTGTATTTTCGAAAATGAATAAGGGATAAGCCAGCAATCTTAAAGTTGCTGGTTTTTGTTTTGGTATTTATACAGATTGATTGAAGGTGCCGTGTAGGAATGCTACAAGGTTCTTTATCTTTTGGGAATGAATAGAAAATGAATCATATAAATGCTATACTAAAAAATGTTTGTAATGTCAGTTTCATACTATTATATAGTGATGACTTACTAGAAAATATAAGAGGAGAATGAACGTGCAAAAGATACAAAAATTATTGCTGTTAATGATGGTAGTAGGATTAACAGTAGGTGTTTTAGCAGGGTGTGCAAACCCGAAAGATACGACAGAAGAATTTTTAACTGCGATACAAAAAGGTGATGTAGAAAAGGCTCGTACATTTGTTGAGAGTGACAAAGAATTTAATAAACTAAATGAAAAAACAGATGATGCTGAGGCAAAAGCAATGCTGAGTGCGATTACGAAAAACTTTAAATTTGAAAAGCCAGAAGAAGTGTCGAAAAAGGATGACAAAGCAGAAGTGAAAGTGAAAATTACATCTGCTGATCTATCCGTTGCTGTAACAAAAGCAGTGGGAGAAGTTATGCCAATGGCTTTCGCTAGTGCTTTTAGCGAAGACAAGGAGCAGTCTGAAAAAGCAATCGAAAAAACGATGACATCAGCAATCGTCAAACACTTATCAGATAAAGATGCAATCATGGCAACTCGCGAAGTTACATTGAACTTAAAGAAAAACAAAGATGGCGACTATAAAATCATTGCAGATGATAACTTGAAAGAAGTATTGTTTGCTAATGCGAAGTCTTTGGAGAAGATGTTTGGTGGGAAGTGATTAGCTTAGATAAAAAAAGAGAAACCATATCACGTAGAAAGTTGATATGGTTTCTCTTTTTTATGACCCTGGAGAGGCTCGAACTCAGAATCACCATCAACAATCTTTCATGGTTATAGCAGATGATAGGGGATGAAAGTTGTTGTAGCTCCGTTCCATAGAGATACTATACAGGAAACAGTTGATAGGCATACCTCTTTAGTTTTATCTAGAAAAATAGGATGGGGGTAAGTCTACATATTTAATAGTAGAAATAATTTCGTAGAATGGGACTAGATGATCTTATTGAGTTAGCGCGAATGCATAAGTTATAAATTCAAGTGCCATAAGGGGAAACCTGAGGAGAAAAAGACTTCGAAGTTTTAAGATTATATAAAATATTCATAGTTGCGAAAACCCTATTGTGGTAAAATATTCTATATGAAAATTAAAAAGGGGAAAGGCTTATGGATTTAATCAAAGTTACTCCAGAACGTTTGGAGCAATCTGCTAAGTTGGTACAAGATATAAAACAAACTTTAGACAATATGCACAAAGACCTTTATAACCAAACAGAATACATAGCGTCTCAGTGGACAGGTGCAACAAGTCAAAATTTCTATCAAATGTTTAATGAAGCTAAACCAAAGATTTTTGAAGTTAATAATCTATTGGATAAAATTTCAGAAGAACTCAAACATTCTGCTAAGAAATTTCGTGAAGCAGACCAAATGGATTATATGTTAGCAAAAGCAAAATCTCAAAATGATGTGGAGTATTTGCAAGGGAAAGCAGAATGGAAAGAAGGAGACCGATTTGGTGGGACGTTAGAGGGAGCAGTGGTAGAAGCAAAGAATAGTGTAGGAACAAATGGGGAATTGACAATGAAAGCCTTATCTGGGAAAGTGGATTTAAATATTCCTTATTCTTTTGATGCTGCTAAAGATGATTTATTTGCAGGGAATATTATTGGTGGAAAGATAGAGGGGTCAGTTTTAGAAAACGAATATAGCACAAAAGTTCCTATATTTACTCCTGCAGGTTTTGAAATGAAGGATATCAAAATTACTCAAAAGTTCGGTGAAGGAAACTTTGCGTATGGTGTGGATGAATATACACTAAAAAATGCAGCGGAAGTTACTACTAATAAGTATGAAGTAGAGATGGAACTTTTTCATATCCCAGAATTTGTGCCTTTTATAGGAGATAAAGATGTCGTCGTAAAAGGGGAATTGGGTTTGGGAACATTTGGCTATGACTTTAAATTAGGAAAAGAAACGGGATTGTATGTTGGAGATGGTTATGGACTAGGTGGTACCATTAAATTTGAGGATTAAGAGAGGAGCATTTTATATGCAACCATTTAAGGCTGGAAAATATATTACATATGTCGCAATTGCTATATTTCTTGTAGTCGCTATTATGTCTCCTTATGAATTACCTAAAAAGATTGGCTTTATTATAGCTGTTCTTATTTTAGGAGCATGTGCACTTGGTACTAATAAACTTTACGAACGGATGTATAGTAAATTTAAAAATAAATAATACATAATATAAGAGGGGGGAATAAATCAATGAAACTTTTACCAATAGGAACAGTAGTAAAACTAGAAGGTGTAGAACCAATTATTATGATTATTGGAAGAATGATTGTATCAGCAGATAAACGTGATTTTGATTATGTGGGTGTTCCTTATCCAGTAGGCTATCTAGGTGATGAAAAAGTATTATGTTTTAATCATGATAAAATTGTAGAGGAAATGCATAGAGGGTATATGACTGAGAGTGAATTGGTTCTACGTGAGAAATTAGTAGAATTGTAAAAAGAAACGTAAATCTTAAAGATATGATAGGAGAAACAAAATGGGGAAGATAATGAGAATTATTGTAATTATTGGTATCCTTATTCCTCCAGCGTTAATGTGGAGTGCACCTGACATTCCTCTAAATGTTAAACTTCTGTTTACAGGTTTACAAATAACTGTAGGATTCATCGCAGTAGTAGTGTTAGAGGTAATATTTAGAAATCGAAAAAAGAAGAGGGCAAAATAGATATAAGATGTATAGACTGGCAGATAAGGATATTGGTGGTTAATCTTCTCAATAAAAGAAGCTAACAGAAGCAGGGAGAAATCCTTGCTTTATTTTTTGTATAGAATTACTAAGTAGAGCATCGTTAAATTAGGATATCTGAGGGGGATTATTGTAGGCGAAACTAGGGGGATCTGAGTTAAATAAACGGTAGTCTTAAGAGTTATCTAACTGATTTCAACGAGTGTAAAAACTATAATTTTAATTACTATACAAACTTAAGTAGCATTTTCTTTTCGGTCCTTTCTCAGTTTTATGGAAACAAACAAGAGGATGCCCCCTGAGCCAGCTGATTTGCTGACTAGAAGTAGTCCTCTTTTAACTTGTGGTGTCTGATGGAGACCTCCACAGTTTTAGCTTTTGAGAATACCCTCTCAAACCTTGATACTATTAGGTTTTATGACCCCGGAGAGGCTCGAACTCACGACTTCCACCCTGTCAAGGTGGCGCTCTCCCTGCTGAGCTACGGGATCGGCTATATAAGTAGGCTGACTCGTTGTGAACCACTTAAAATAGTATTTGTTGAGTAAAATTCTATAGTAGTTTGAATTATAAGTCAATAACAATGAGGAGCGACCCCCACAGATGTGACTTTTGGGTTAACGTTCTCAAGTTTATTGCTAATTAGTAGACTAGGTAGGCTTTGCTCCCTTGGGGATATTCAGAACTGGAAAATATTATCTGTTGAGTTAGGTTATGTTATAATAGAAAGATATATAAATGAAAGGAGGAGTTTAAGGTAAATACTGATCTACAACCGAATCAACGAAAATCTTTACTGGAAAATAGAAAAATAGATTTAAAGAAATGGATTGACTGGAATAAGAAAAGAAATATCCTTTTCTTTGTTTTAGGTATCGTGAATATCTGTGCATTGGTGTTTCTTGTATATAAAGCAGAAGATACGCTCAAAAAAAATAGTATTGGAATATATACAAAACCTACGTTATTTATCCTAATTTTATTTTTCATAGTCATGTTAGTGTATTGTGTTTTGCAACCTTTAAGTAGATCATTAACGGCGTTTAGAGTTGAACTCCAAGAAATAGAAAATGAGTTAGATTTATTAAGCATTTCTCATTCCTCATTAGAGGAAAGGTCGGAGAAGCTCTTTAAGCATCATCATCTTGAATTGAAGAGATACTATGATGAGAACCTAAAACAAAGCTCATGGATATTTGTTGTTGGTATAGTATGTATATTAATTGGTTTTGCAATAATTGGAATAACTTTGTATTTCTTAATTGCTAACAGTTCCAACGAGCTAGAAAACAAAATAATTGTAGCTTCGGTAGGAGCGATAGGAGCTATACTATCAAACTTTATTGCTGTAATTTACTTGAAGATGCATTCTGAGACTGTAAAAGCATTAACAGAGTTTCATAATCGTTTTGTGAACACGCATCATTTCTACTTTAGTAACTTCTTATTATCTAAGATTAAGAATGAAGATAAGAGAGAAGATGCATTTGTTGAGCTGGCTTTAAAGATTAATGGTATTTCTCCAAAAGCTCCAGCTCAGGGGGAAGAAAGTAAATAGGTATCACCTAAACACTGTTTGAATCTAAGCAGTGTTTTTTCTATGGGGTTAGACTATGGAAGATGACTATATAGTCCATCTCTTTTGCTTTCATTTTAAGAAGGTATAACTTACAGGTGGTACACAAGCTTCTGAGATTTGCTTGAAGGAGAGAGGATGTTACTCAGGTGAATGAAAGAACTATAGTCATATCAGTTGGTTATTGAGAATTAAAATCCAAAAGTTTGAACAACATCCAAATGTTTACGGACTGCTAACGCTTATTGATGTAGCGAAGTTTTGTTTTAACTGAGGTTTTTAGGTAGATTATGTTTGATATTGTAATAAAGCTAGTTTAATCTATGTAGTGAAATATTATAGAGGAGGAAATGATGGGTGAAAGGGTTCATTAAGAAATACTCAATAGTAATAATGATAATTTTAGCATTTATGATTGGCATAATTGTTAGTGGTATGTTTTTTAAAACGATACCAAGTAAAGATGAGGAGTTGAATAATGTTTATTATATATTTAGCACTGGTGCACAAACGATAGCTGGTTTAGTTGGATTTGTATTAGCTGCTTATACCTTCAATCATCAATTCATGTGGAACGTTAGAGAAAGTGATGATGGAAAAACAGAAATTATCGATGAAGCTATTAGTAAATATTATAATTACATACTGATATTATCAATTTCAACAGGAATAACATTAATTGCAGATTTATGTGTTTTACAGTTTAATGCAATCAAAACTACAGTAATAAAGCCGTGGGTTTACATGATAGTAGGTTCAATGAATGTGGCTATTATAATTGGTGCATTTGTAATTGCACTCTATATTATACGTCCTATTAATATAGAAGAGTGGGCGAAAAAAATGCTAGAAAAGCGTAATAAAAGAAAAGATGGTATTGAGTCTACTATTGATTCTTATCAATTTATTTCTAAGTATATTGAGTTAGAAAAATTATGTAGAGAGTATCTAAACAAAGATAGTGAATCTTCTTCAAGTGTTAGTTTAATGGCGATGGCTGGAAGGTTGCGTGAAAGAGCTGTTATTGATGTTACTACTTATCTGAAATTAGTAGAAGTTAGTAAATATCGAAATTTAGTTGTACATGGACATGTTTCTGAAGTGGATCAAGAAATGTATAGTAAACTGGATGAGTTATATCGCCTTATAGATGAACAGTTAAGAAAACATTAATAATAGCTATTGAATAAAAACGATTCTACAAGATAACACAGAGTATCGATGGAGTTATAGAAACTTTGGGTTTGCAACTTTGCGTGTTAAGATTTCCGATGAGATTGAAGTTACTAAAGAATTAAGAAATTGAAAATAACATCTTTTAAGTAGAGAAGTGGAAGGATTGTGCAGTTGTATCTTAGGGTTGCTATATCTTACATACACACGAGTAGGAAAAGGGGAGTATCTTTAGTTTAACTCTAGAGGTAAAACCCCCACCTCGATGTGGTCACTTTTCAGTACATCAACATAGGAACTATGAAGGGCATATAGCTCTACTTGAGAATACGAAATACCCTTAGGCTATACCCAGTTAGATACTATTCGTGTTGTTCCACCTCGTCTATACAAACAAGAAAGTAGAAACTTTATAGCCCTACCTCACTAGTTTTATTCACTGTAAACATACTGATAGTTATACCTTTGAGTCTATCCTAAGATTACATAAAACGATAGATAAGTGTAATCATTTAACTAGGGAAGCAAACCTTGCTGTTAAGCCTTTTTGGTGTTACATAAAATTATTACATAAAAGGTTACACAAAACCTTTACATTTAATAATCGCTCATGTTACATTAAAGGTACAATAAATGTAAGGGAGAGAAGCTTGATGAGAATCGCTTATGCTAGAGTTTCAACCGATGAGCAGTTACTTGATAGACAACTAGAAGCACTAAACAAGTACGGCTATGATAGATTAATCCAAGAGAAGTATACCGGGACTAAGAAAGACCGAGCAGGATTAACCCAGCTCATGGATACAGTACGAGAAGGTGATACTGTTATTGTAGAAGCGATTAGCAGACTAGGGAGAAACACTCTGGATATCCTTACAACTGTCGAAGAGTTAAATGCCATGGGTGTTACTTTCGTGTCACTAAAGGAAAACATGGATACTTCAACGCCAACTGGAAAAGCTATGTTCTCTATGATGGCAGTAATCAGCCAACTAGAAAGGGACTTAATAGCGGAGCGAACAAAAGAAGGATTAGTAAGCGCAAAGAAACGTGGAATTAAACTAGGTAGACCTCAACTAGACAATGACAAAATAAGAGTAGCCCTACAGATGTACGACTCAGGAGAATATTCTATCAAGGACATTGTTAGTCAAGTGGGGATCTCTCAAGGTAAGCTATATAAAGAGATCAATAAGAGAAAATTACAAGAAAGAACTACGAGATAAGTGACAATTAAGTTGCTACCTCGTGGTTTCTTTTTTATTTGTATACGAGTATGACTCCTGTAGATACATCTCTTGGGTATGCACCTAACAGTATTTTCTTGTGGATCTGATAAGTGAATACGTAAGCTGATACTTGTATGTACGGTTGAGGAGTGCCGGCTCATAAGGTATCTATCATTGATAGTTGTATGAGGTGAAGACCGGTAGTTGATTACATGAGGAGTGCAAGCTCATATGTACTACTTGTGCTGTCGCCTTGTATGGCTAGACTCTGACAGTTGCTCTCGTTAGCTGCCCCTCTGTGACTGTTGTGGGGGATATTCCTTGGCCCTACCTCCTTAGTCCCACATATTACAAACATAGGGGTGGGTGCACATATCGGATGGTGCCATACAGCGTTACTATACAGACACAAAATCGCCCCCCTAAGTTTTATCTCCTCAGTCAATTTTATAAAATTTATTCTTCCAACATTCGCCCTCATAGTTACATCTCCGTTGCCCGTCCTCGTTAGCTCCTTCTAAAAGTACTTACTTTGATACTCTGTAGTTAAATCTAAGTAAGTTAAAACTATTAAGTTCAACTAATTAGTTCTACCTCAGGTAGTTATTTGTTTTAAATGCATTTAAATACTTAAAACCTAGAGAAGGATAAACTCTTTGAGGATAGTTATATAGTCTTTCTCTTGGTTTCACCAAGTAGTAAACCTATATAGGATAACTAATTAATCTTCCTCAGTAGTCATTTGTATTTATTTTTTACTGAGCTGGAATCTATTAGGTGAACTCTTTCAGAGTCTTGCCTATGAGATGGACTAATGTAGTTATATACAGAATACAGAGAAACCCGAAAATGAAATGGGTTTAATCCCTTGGGAGAGTAAGGTTGATGCTGTTTTAATGCTGGTGGTTTCATACACTGTTTTAGCTCAATGCTGGCGGTCTCATACACCGTTTTGAATAGATTTGAGGATGGTATCCATGAGTTACTGATGCTATCTCGTAAGCCGATTACCAAGCAGTGAGGAAGTAAAGAAAGCTAGCTAGGGTGTTAGATATACGAGAACATATCTCCTCAGTATCACCTAGGTAATACCTATATTTAGAATATATGGATACTATTGGTTTATCGAATGAGATGACATATAATAAAAATAAACAAAGGGGGAATATTCATGAGTAACATAAAATTAACTAATGAGGTAATCAGCCCGAAAGATAAGCGTGATAGTTTAGTTGACAAGGTGGAAGTAGTTAACAAAGTAAAAGAATTATTGTTGCCACCTGAGTTGGAAATGGCTACTCTTCAACAGGTCGCAGATTTTTACGATGTATCAAATAAAGAGATAACTAATCTATTTGAATCTCACAAGGATGAACTTGTTTCAGATGGGGTCACGCTTATGAAGGGAAACAAAATAAGTTCCTTCTTTCAAAAAATGAAAAGAAGAGGATCATATACGGTAACATCGAGAAATGGAGAGAAGTATACATACTCTAGCGGCGAGAGCAGATTATTTCCTAAGAGAGCTATCCTCCGAGTAGGAATGCTATTAGGAGGTGCCTCTGAAGTTGCCAAAAAGATTCGTGCTCAACTATTGAATACTGAGGAGAGCGCAGTACAATTATATGTAAATGGATTAGTACTGTGTGGATTATCATTGAGTTTACTACTAATGAAGCCATTTACTAATCAAGAACAGGTCAGAAAAGGGATATAGTTATTGCACTTAAGGTTACATTTGTATAGCGTATCTCATGAGTAGGTAAGAGAGGTACCTGTAAGAATGTAATAAAGGAGTAGACCTCTTCAGTCTAGCTCCTTATATCTAACTATCTATAAAGCGATTATTCTTTATCCTGTTTGTTCCACATATCCAACTTGCCATTTTCGAATCTCAGCATAGCAAATTTTATATTGCCTTCACCTTTGTAAATTATGGTTTCTATGTAGTCTTCTTCTTTGTATAGTTCACCTACACCGCCAATCAACTGAGCTACCTCCTCACGAGTCATATCATAATCAAGAGCTTCAAATTCTCCCTCATTAATGTATCCTTGAGATGGCTTGTAGTCCTCAAATGGTGCCTTCGTAGTGGTAGCTTCTTCTTGTGAGCAGGCACCTAATAAGCCAATACTTATAAGTAAGATGCCTAGTCCTAAGTGTTTAATCATATAACATCCCCCTCGGTTTATTCTATTCACTCTCATGGTTGTCCTATCAATAACAAATTGATGGAATTAGCTATTGGACGTACTCTACAAGTTCTTTATGGGTAACAGTTCTAACAGTGAAGTTTAACAATCTACTTTTAAAAATAATTCTAACAAATTACTCTTGCAGTTTTCTCTATTAGTTCGCCTCCTCAGGGTTTGGTATTCATGTTTTGAGAAGTTAAGAACTAGTAAAGATTGCCTGTTGGGTTACAGTTTTTGTATTTCGGAAGAGATAAATAAGAGGTTGTCACACCTCTAGTATGTTATATATGAGCAAAACTTTTAGATGTTACGTTGCTAGTACTATATATAAGGTTTATTGAGCATTAGTTATGAATAAATAAGAGATAGTCACACTCTTGGTAAATATGTTTATGAAGAAGTAAATAAGAGGTTGTGACACCTGAGGTATGTTATACATGTAGGGGAATTTTAGGTGTTACGTTCTTGGTATGTTATATGTGTAGGAAACTTTTTTAAGAGTATATTCTAATCGGTATACCGTGAGAAGGAATGGTTCCTCAAAGTAAGTGACATTTTGATGGAGTACTACAAAGGATACTTTAATTTCACAATCTCCCTAGTTTAGTACTAGTTTGGCTGGCTCATAGTTGTTCTGTTGAGTCGGCTCCCTTTTTAACTCTGACTATACTGTTAGATTAATAAGGTTATAAATGATGGAGAATAAAGCCAAATAGGAGGGAAGAAAATGACTATTCAATTCTACGTTGATTTAGAAACAGTTTGTAAAGAACGAAATCATACATTAACTAGTTTGGCTGAGTTAACTGGGATTTCACAACCTAGTCTTTCTCGTATTAAAGCTACTAAGTCTATTAATATGCAAACGCTAAGTAAGTTAGCTACAGCGTTACAAATAGATCAACCGGAGAAGTTAATCAAAGTTAAGAGAGCTTAATAGCAAATAGGGAGGAAGGAAAGTGAACGACTTACAAATAGCTAAGAAAGAATTACTCGAGGCAGGTTTCGATATAATTAGCCCTGCTCAAAAAGAAGCTCGTAAGAAATACAAAGAAAATAGACTAGGGAATGAACAATTTGTAATGGTTAAGGAAGGCTTTAATGAGGTGAAGAAACTTTTAAGTCTAGAACAAAGTGGCGTTCTCATGTATCTTATGGGATTTGTAAAATTAAACGAGGATGGACAACTGTTTATGGAACATGCTGACAAGAAGAAACTTGAGAGAATGACAACTACTCATGCAGCTAATTTACTAGGTAAATCCAAGCGACAAACAAATGATATCTTAGCGGAATTAGAAAAGTTAAGTTTAATAGTTAGAACTAAAGAAGGAAGAAACGTATATGTAAGCCTTGGAGATTCTTTCTTTAACTGTGGAGGTTATGAGGAGAAGGATTTATTCACAAAGGTTTACAAAACGGAATTAAAGGAGATTGCTAAAAAAATTACCCTCTCAGAGTTAGGGCTACTTATGCAGCTTTTAAATCATGTTCACTTTCAGTATCACATTTTAGTGGATAATCCACACGAGACAGATCCTAGTAAGTTACAAATTTGGTCTAGAAAACATATTGCTAACGAGTTAGGGATATCAATTGATTTTATCAAAGGTGCAATTCCGAAGTTAAGAAGGGTACAGGCTATCGTGGAGATAAAGGCGACTAAGACAGCTATTACGATGAGTCCAAACTTAGCTTGTAAAAAAGCTGTTAAGCCTACTTATGATGAAGTCATTTCTGCAATTAATGGAGCTGGCTTTTCTAAAGGTAACTTTAAGAAGTAAGTCTATTGAAAATTAATCTACTCAGTCCCACTCATAGCATGAAAGAGGATTGAAAACAAAAATGGGAGATGGAGAGATGAATAATTTACAAGTATTTGACCATGAAGAATTAGGACAAGTTAGAACAACTAAAAAGGATGGGGCTATCTGGTTCGTAGCTAAAGATGTATGTGAAGTGTTAGGGATTAGTAAATACAGAGATGCGCTTGCTCGATTAGATGAAGGCGAGGCAGGTACAGTATTAGTGGACACCCTTGGAGGAATGCAACATATGAGGGCTATCAATGAGGCAGGTCTCTACAGTTTAATTTTAACTAGTCGCAAACCTCAAGCCAAAGCATTCAAAAAGTGGGTAACCTCAGAAGTACTACCGAGCATCCGTAGAGATGGTGGATATCTGATTGCTAACGAGGAAGAAAGCGATGATGATCTACTAGCTCGTGCCTTAGTGGTAGCTCAAGCGACGATAGCTAGGAAGAACAAGAAGCTAGCTCAAGTGGAGGCTCAATTAGAAGAGCAAGCTCCAGCAGTAGCTTATCACGATAAAGTGTTGGACATCGAGGGTTATACAACTATTGAGAGTACCGCTAAGCAGTTAGGCTTACGATCACCCCAGCAGTTAAACCGAATGTTAAAACAAGCAAAGATTATCCATCTCACAAGAAAAGGTAGTTGGGTGCATACTGCTAAGTACGCATACTTGAGAGAAGAAGGTCATATCAACTACAAGCCTCTGATAGGTGGAAAGTTACAGATGTTAGTTAGCCAAAGAGGAACAAAGGAGATAGCTAAATTATTAGGTTTAATCGAGCAGTAACCCCTACAATATGTCTTCATCAAAGGCTCACCCACCCCGAGCCAACTAGTAAGTAAAACCCAAACTAAAACTAAACTATGGAGAGTGATTATTATGATGGAAGCATTAAAAAACTTATTAGCAGGTAACACAAAGGTTAAGACTACAGAACAAGCTGAGAAAGAGATCGCTAGGCTAGACATTCAAGAAGCGGAACTACAAAGTCAACTTTCTCAGGCGCAAGGAGAGCATTCTAAAGTATCTAACGCTCTAGAGATTATCTCTGCCAGTTTAATCATTGACGAGAAAAACAAACAAGCGTTAGCTACCAAGAAGAAAGCAGAGGCTAAATTAGAAGAATTAGCTAAACAAATGGCTGGATTGAGTCCTAAGATTGCAGAGGTTAGTTCTAAGAAGCAACAAGCAATACAAGAGTTGTACCGTTCTCGCGGAGAGGTAGCACGAAAGCATAACCAAAAGGCTAGCCGAGATATGGTTATCGCTAGTAGATTCAACCGAGCATTCGGAATAGAGGAGAACAACCATCAGTTGCATACTCACTACAATCAACAGATTGACTTAGGAGTCGAATACGGATTAGGTGCAATTAACCAGCTTGATCCTAACAGTGAGGACTGGAAGTTCATCGTTAAGTTAGGTCAAGAGGATGCTGCTGAAAGTAATCGCCAAGCGGATGTAATTGCTAAGGACTTAGGAGAAGCTATCAAGTCTGTCTTTGAGAAACATGACGTAGCAATACAAGAGCAATCATTAATTAAACTCTCTCGAATCTAATCTACACAGAGTTAAACTGAGTATGGCATTTTGGTAGTAGCTGCTGAAGTCCCTAGGGTGGAGGTTACTACCGAGGTGAACCATGCTTCACTGGAAATCTATACTGAGGACGAACGGTGGAGCCTTAACAGGTATCTGCTTTCTCATATAACTAAAAATAAGGAGGTAGATAATATGTTCGAGCAATTCAAAGAGTCAGGACACTTAGTGGATAGCTTCTCAGAAGTTAACGCTGGAGAGGACTTAATTAAATCAGCTGAGTTATTCTCAGTAGGCAAACACAGAGGTCGTAACTACACAGAGGATGATCTACACAGATTGGTTAACTCGTTTGACTCTGAAGATAATGTTCCCCTTCAGTTAGATCACTCGGAGTCAGTCAGAGACACTGTAGGCTTTCTCTCAGAATTAAGAGTAGAGGGTGATAAGCTCATGGGTGTTATCCGAGTAGTAGACGATGCTACAAAGGAACGAGTAGGAAAGAAACTGGCTCGTAAGTTAAGCATTAGTTTCTACACAGACAAAGAAGGTAACTCCACAAAACTCCGTGAGGTCTCCCTCGTAGCTTTCCCTCAAGTAAAAACTGCAACGCTATTCAGCGAGCAACCCCAATTAAATGACCGCAAGCAAGCACTATACGAGAAGGCAAAAGAGTTTCAACTCCAAATGAAGTTCCGTGAATTACAAATGAAGGTGAAAGCTGCAGAAACTAAGCTTGCTGAAGAGAAAGCGCAGGTGCAAGCGTTTAGAGAAGTTAGAGAGGAAGCTGAGTATCAATCCTACATGGCCAATTTAAGAGGTGAAAATACCACTAAGTATACAGCTGAGCAGGATAGGGAGTATCAAGAATATCTAGATAGTTTTAACTAAGGAGGTAGACAACATGAGTAAACCTAAGGAGTTACCTAATGGTCTCCGGGAGTATATAAACAACGTGAGAGACAGGCTTATTAGTGGCGACCTCACAAGAGACTCTGAGGAGATAGCAACCATTAAGGCTAAGCTGAAGAGAGAGGTATCTATTTGTGGCGCTATCAAAGGTAACAATACAGTTTGTACTCACTCGCCAACAAATGAAAAGAATCTCCGTTGTAAAGTGCACGGAGGACGTAGCACAGGAGCTAAAACTGAGGAGGGAAAGAGAGTGAGAGATGCAAACTTGAAGAAGGGACACGAGAGAATAACACATGGGTTGTATATGAAAGATTTTCTATCGAGTTTAACTGAGGAGGAAATTTTATGGTACAACGAAAACATGGAGTGGTATCAGGAGAATTACGATCTAGATCCTTTAGATGTTACAAAGTTAGATCTAGCTCTCATTAACTTTATTAAGAGTTGGAGAAAGAATTTAAATATGAAGTATGCAATTAACGAGGGTGTAAATAAAGTTGACTTTGAGAATAGAGCTATCAAGCTATTAGACGACTTAGGGTTATCTCGTAAGTTTAGAAAATCCAAAGAGAATGCAAGTAACCCTACTCAAATTAACTATCTAGCTTTGTTCGATGGAATGGACGGTAATTAAATAAGAAACTTATGAGGACGATAACTACCTAGTTATGAACGAGCTAGGCTTATTTGTCGTTCTCATAGGTCACATATAAGGATGGTGAGAACGACAATGGCATCATTAATTGAAATCATAATTGACGCCGATGATCGAGCGTCAGCCCAGTTTAGGCACACCTCGAGTGAAGCTAAGAAGATGGCAGTTATCATCGGAGGTGTTACTATCGCTGCTTCTGCTATGACACCAGCCTTACTAGCTGGACTAGGGGCTGTTGCTTCCCTGTTTGGTACTGCCGGGCTTGCCGCTGTAGGGTTCGGTGGGTTAGCTGCCACCACGATAATGAAGACCTGGGAGAAAGCAGGCGACCTCGAAGATGCAATGCTCGATGTTAATGCGGCCATGATTAACAACGATGCTAAGGGGTACGCCAAAGCAATGGCTAAGGTAGAAGCTATCTGGCAAGACATGACTGAGGCGGAGAAACAAGCTGTAGCAGCTATCATGGAGTTTAAAGATGAGTGGAAATCTATGGAGGATCAGATGACTCCTACGACCCTCCGAGTTATGGCTGAGGGGTTAGACTGGCTGAGGCTTGTTATGAAGCCACTCTTCCCAGTATTCCAAGCTACAGGGGAATCGTTTGCTAATATGTTTGCCTACATGAATAACGCTATCGAGACAGGCCGAGTAAATCCGTTCTTCGAGCATATGAATACCTTTGCAGTTCCGATGTTCGAAAGAGTAATGATCTCGGCAGGTAATATCCTCAAGGGGTTTGGCGGTCTCATGGTAGCATTCGCTCCGTTAGGTTTAGCCTTTGGAGACGGCATGGTAGACATGACTAACAAGTTCGCTAACTGGGCTTGGAATCTACAAAGTTCCCCTGCATTCGCTAACTTTGTCAAAATGGTTCAAGAGAGTACGCCTGTAATATTCAGCTTGATAGGAACTATCGTAGATGTACTCTGGGAGATGATTAATGTCCTCTATCCATTTGCTATTAGGATATTAGCCTCAGCAGATGCTTTCCTAAGGTTGGCTATGGAGTCAGGTGCTCTAGAGGTAATTCTTAAGATACTAGGCGGAGCGTTACTACTTGTAGCAGAGAACATGGATTGGTTAATCCCTCTAGCTGGCTCGCTTTACTTAGGTATGAAATCTCTACAGATTGTTGAAGCTGTAGCGAAAGGTCTAACCGCAGTATTTGATGCAGGTACAGCTGTAGCTAGAGGGTTCGCTCTACTGTTTACTGCTACAGGTAGACAAACAATTGCTCAGACTGCTCTCAATGCAACTACTTGGTTATTCCCCGGAGTTTGGATTGCAGCAGCTATCATGGGAGTTGTCGCAGCAGGTATTCTAATGTGGAAAAACTGGGATACTATCTCGGCTTATGGAAAGAAACTATGGGGTGACATCACGAAGTACTGGGGAGAAGGTACTCAGTGGATAGAAAAGCAATATAACCAAATGAAGCGAGATGCTACTGACTGGTGGAACGATACCTCTCGGAAGTGGGACAACACAGTTAACACTGTTCGTTCTAAATCTATCGAGATGTACAACGCAGCAGTTAGTAAATACAACTCTATGAAAGCTGATTCCAAGGCATACCTATCTGGGATGGTTAGTGACGCTCAAACTAAGTTTAACAACATGGTAGATACTGCCTGGGCAGGAGCTTCTGCTATGTGGGACGCTGGCGTAGCTAATGCCAAGAGTTTTGCTACTGGAGCTAAAAACAACCTAAGTGGTTTAGGTAATATAATGTGGAATGGACTTAGTGGTATGTATGATATGGCTGCAAGTTGGGGAAGTACATTTTACAACTCTGGAGCTGCTCTACTAAGTAACTTTGCAGATGGTATCTGGCGAGGTGTCCAATATGCTTACGATAACCTATGGGAAGGCCTAAAGTATATCCGTAATCTACTACCGTTCTCACCTGCCAAGGAAGGGCCACTAAGCGACCTGGATAAGTCAGGTAAGGCTTTCTTCCCTACATGGTACAACGCAGCAATGACTCAAGTAGGATCTATGCAGAAAGCTATTGGAACTGCCTTCTCAGGTGTTGCTAACGAGGCTAACGTAGCTCTGGCAGGTACAGGCTTAGAAGCCTTTACAGGTGGGTCTAGTAGCATGAACGTAGTTATTACTCACAAGCACGAAGGCTCCGTGAAGCTGGACGGATCAGACCTTAACGAGTTAGAAATGCAAGTTAACCAAGCTGTTGTAGGAACCGGAGGTACAACTGGTTTTGGATTTGACAAACAAGTAATAAGAAGAAACTAATTGGTGGCCCTCTTAGGAATAGGAGGGCTCCTCATGTAATTTAGACTACAGAATCAACAGTAGAATTCAATAAGAGTCCTAGTATAGATTAACCTGTATAGCGTAATCGTAGTACTTGATATTTTATAAACAGGAGGAGGGAGTTATATGGCTAACTATGTGAGTGTTGAAACTACAGTGTATTACTACGAGGTGGACGAGAAGCATGTTTATACTGACTTTATGATTGTTAAGGAATCCCCAGAGGTGGCTAGAACCATTTTAGCTCCGTTTTATAGAGATACTATGCAGGAAACAGTTGATAAGCACACCTCAGGGGGCAAAGTGCTAGATGTAACTGTTAAGGAGATTAGTGAGCTGGAATATAAAAGAGAAGCTTTTAAGCCTCACAACAAAATAAAAGAGATGAATAGAAAGAGAGGAAACTAATATGAACAAATATATTAAAGTAGCTGTCACTTATAAGTTTAAACCTGAGGGGGAAATGTACAAACAGGCACACTATAGAGAAGTAACACCTGAGGAAGATATCCAGCAAGTTAAAAATGATGTGCTACACATGTTTAGTAATCTGTTTGATAAGTTAGTCTACCTCGAGGAGATTAATGTTACTGAGGTAAGTGAGATAGAATACCGAGCAGGTAGAGCTGAGGAAGATGCTGAATTGAGATTCCTCCAACAGATCACACTGGATGGTTGTGTCTCGTGAGGTAGCAATTCAAGCTACCTCTTTAGTTTTATCTAGAAAGATAAATTTTGGATTAGGAATTTTTTGATTTTTAAGAGTATAAAAAATATTATTCTATAAAATTAATTTTCTGTGGTAAAATATTCTATATGAATATTTAAAGGGGAATGGCTATGGGGGATATAAAAGTTACTCCTGAACAGTTGCGAAAAGTGGCAGGGACTATTAGATCAACTATCACGAATGCAACTGTAACACAGGAGCGACTAAAACGAGATATTGATATGATTTCTGGTAATTGGTTGGGCTCAACCTATATGAAATTTAATACGGATTTCCGTGATTCATCATTTAAAATGGCACAATTTATAACCATATTAGAGCCGCTTGAGAAGTTTCTACTTGATTCTGCTAATAAATTTGAAAAAGTAGATAATATGGATATTGCTATTGCGATGGCTTCCACCATTTTAACGGGGAAACCCTTTAAAGGGGATTATGAAACTTTCGTAGGAAAAACAGATTTTTCTACAGATGGTAAGTTAATGATCAAGGGAGAAGGAAGTATATTTAAAGGGGAATTTGAACTTGCTGAAGGAACTACTTACGGCATTAAAGCAGGAAATGGACTTTTTGAAGGAAATGTACCATATACATTTAAAACCATTTCTGAAGATATAGTTCAAGGGAACCTTATAGGAGCGAAGTTTGAGGCGAATGCTTTAGACCACTCTGCCTCTAAAAAACTTTCCTTTGCAGAGGATTTAACAGTTACACAAAAGTTCTTAAATGGATCGTATGTATTCGGAATAGATCAATATACTTTTAAAAATGATTATGAATTAACAGCGCATAAGTATGAAGTAGTTCTTAATAAAATTGAGATCCCGGATTATATTCCTTTCTTAGGTGACTATGATATTACACTAAAAGGTGAATATGGGTTTGGATATGGTTACAAATTCCATTTAGGACAAGAGACTGGGGGGTATGCGACAGCACCTAATGGTCATGGAGGAGGATTCTTTTTTAAACTTGATAAAGATAAAAAGGAGTAAAGGTATGTTCAGACAAGGACGGTTTATGATTTTTATTGGTACTATGGTACTTGTTATTGCAGGGTGGTTTTTTCCATTTAATTTATGGCAGAAATTATTTTTCAGTATTGCTATGATTGGCATTGGGATGTTGGCATATGGAAGTTCAGTATTATTTGACCGTTTAGCTAAAAAATTTACGAATAGAGGAGAATAAATACCTATGAAACTATTTCCAATTGGAACAGTAGTTAAACTAGAAGAGGTAGAACCAATTATTATGATTATTGGAAGAATGGTTGTATCAGCAGATAAACGTGATTTTGATTATATAGGCGTACCTTACCCAGTTGGCTATTTAGGTGAGGAAAAAGTATTATGCTTTAATCACGATAAAATTGTGGAAGAAATGCATAGAGGGTATATGACTGAGAGTGAATTAGTTCTACGTGAGAAATTAGTAGAAATGTAAAAGAAGAGATTAATACAGAGTTGGCAGGAGCAGGGAGAAATCCTTGCTTTATTTATTTTGAAGAAAGATAGGAGGGAATCTAATGGAGTTTTCTCCTCTGAAAGGTGGCTATCTCGGGGGAGGTTTACTCGAAAGGGGTGGCTAGAAGGTTTGTGCTGGATAAACAGCAAGTTCATGAGCTATCTAATTGGTTTCAACGAGTGCATAAAATATAATTTCAATTACCATAATGATCAACCCTGAGGAGGAAAGTAAAAGAGCTGACTTATTAGAGCCAGCTTGTTAGTTATTACTTATTATCATTATGAATGTTAACCTGTATAGCTTCAACCTGTGGGGTTAACAATCCAATTCATCAAGATTAAAACTAAGAGTTTTAGAGATTTTTCCAGCTCGTAAGATAACTATATACGTAACGCCTAGTTGGAATGTATCTACTTCGCACACTTTATTAGTAATACGAGTTAGCGAGTCTTGGAAGTTAGATACTAGAGTATCGATCTCCTCCATAACCATATCGAATTTAGTTGGTTGAATAGTGTTTGTTGTCATAATAATTTCTCCCTTTAGTTTTGTTTATTTACACGAGATAGGTAATACTTACAGGTGTACAATCATGAATGAAACGATGTAACCGGCTGCGTAAAGAAAGGTAATGCCACCGCCAGCTACCAAGGTTGATTTAACCCAATCTTTAAGTTTCAACTTATTCGCCTCCTGTGGGGTCGAACCTTTACAGCTATTCCTGCTCGTGATACCATAGGGAGGAAAGAGCCTTATAGGTTCGACTGAATTGCGTAGCCTTGTTCGGTATACTCGCCAAAGTATAACTACCGAGTAGGGCTATTTTGTTTTGTGTAGTTTTAAGTTAGTCAGTTAGCTTCTTACCAGCATACATACGAGTTAACATTTTATCGATCTTATTAGCCTTATCTACAGTGTTAATCTTGTTGAGTTGATTAAAAGCTGTATAAAACCTCTTAGCATCCTCGATAGTTTCCAGCTGATAGAAGTCTTTGACTTTACCGTAAAACTTCTGTTGTTTACTTTCCAATAGTCTTGCTCACCCCGTTCCCTGAGTGGCTTAATTACATCTTAGTAAAAAGTTCTAGAACCGTCAATGATTAATTTTAATTTTAATGATTTATTTTCGTGATTACGCCTAAAAGAGGGAGGCTATCATAATATAATCCTATCGAACTCGCACAGGTTGTTTATGATCTATAGGTGCAAATGTATAGTTTGACTGCTTAGGATTCCTTACGAGGGAATCTGAGGGGCCATTTTTCCTGAGAGGGCAACTCAGTAGGTATATCAACGAGTATAAGACATTTAGAAAGTTGTATAAGCCCGAATGGAAACTCGATCAGTTACCATCCTATACATTTTGCTTTTTATTGGATATATATGAACAAACGTACAAGAAAAACATACTCATTTTACATTGTATATAACAGTATGATACGTAAAGGAGTTTGGTTGTTCATGTCATCAAAAAATAGAAAATCCTGCAATCCTTGTTACCAACCGTTAGGGAGTGGCTTTTCCTCTACTTGTTCCAACAGTTGTCCTCAAGAAGGATGTCATAATGATCGAATCATAAGTGATGCGGTGATTCATTCTGATTCAATCATTATTCGCCAAGACTGCTGTGTGGACGCAACTGTGGGAGTGGCACCACCCCCAGACGGTGTTACAATTCAACAATTTATTGAAAATAAGATTTTTCAATATGCACCAGGCGGCGAACTTCTTCCGACAGCTCCTCTTCGTCTGATGACCGTCATCGCTCGAAATCTCTCCAACAACTTTGTGAATGTGGCGATACAACGTTCTGCACCTTCAGGTCTTGATATTCCACCAGTCACGTTAGCTGATGCAATGGCTACCCCAAACAGCGAGGTGGTATTGTCTGCTCCTAATGCGAATCGACTCATCGCTTCTGCGGAAGTTCCAAGCCGAGTACGATTCTTTATTACGATTTTTCATCCAACAGATCCTATACATCCAACAGACCCTGTTTAAAAGGTGAGTTGTGAAATAGAGAACTCCTGCTTTCGATAGTTATGTAAATGAGCTGTTCAAAATGTTGGTGATCCCCTACTCATAGTATGTGATCCTCCTCAGTTTAACCTTGTAGGAAATTGAAAAGTTTATTCTTCAGTTTTCTTTGCTCAACAGACATCATCTTTGAGAGAACGCCAAATAAATAACCTTTGAAGTCTTTTCTAATCGTGTTCATCTTTAGAGCAAATACAGATTGTTTGAACGCTGAGATTGCTACCTCAGTTGTATCAACTAAGTCAGGTGCATACTTGTTTGCAGCCAATTTAACTTTACCCCAAATAGCATATATCTCCTTAGCTGTACCGAAGAAGGGGGATACTGCATTGATAAATTCCATAGGTACACATGAGTTAACCAAATAAGATGAATCTAGATCATCCAGTTCAACAGGTGCGCTATTACGTATCTTTAATTCTTTAGAGCTTTTAGTTTTAGTTGTAATGGCTTCGTCCTCGTGAGATGGCTCGTCAAGTTGCTCAGGAGTAGGCTCGGTAGCTTCCTTACAAGATGCCAGCTCATGGTGACGCTCGAAAGGATTAATTACACAGATGAATGCTGAGTAGCCACCCTTAACAGGTTTAAATTGTTCAATACGAGTAATGATTCCTAGCTCGCTGAAACGCTTGAGGGCACGCTGAACAGTGCGCTTAGAGTATCCTGTTAGATCAGCTAAAGTGTTATTCTTGAGGTAGCTAACTCCAACGAACTTACATGAGTAGTTTGATAGCTTTAGAAGTATTACCCGCTCGCTATCTTTTAAGTTATATTCTTTTAGAATAAGATCGATAGTTTTGTCCATCTCAGCTACTGAATCAAATGATATGTATTTTCTGAGTTCCTTCATTATATATAGTCCTCCATCTTTATAGAAGGAACACCTCTTGAGCTAGTACCAATAAGCATGATACAATAGCAAACAAGAAAGCTCCTTCGAGTTTTCTTCCGAGAGAGAATCCTGTCCGGTCGCCAAACTAGTACAGGGTTCTCTTTTTATATGTCTTAAATCTCAAGTGAATTAAGTGGATTAAACTTCTCATTTTGCTCTCGTAGAGCTGTTCCCCACAGAGATAAATATCGCTCAGTCATTCTAAGGTTTGAGTGTCTGAGGAGCTTCTGCAAAGTAAATACGTCCATTCCTTGCATGATACATCTATGAGCAAAGCTGTGTCGGAAAGTATGGCAACTCAAACGTACGTCTTTGAAGTTCATCACCTTAGATAACCTCTTAAAGATCAGCTTTACTGCATTAGGTGTAAGTTGCTTTCCTTCTCTCGAGGTGAACAGGTACTGAGGTCTACTCCCTAGCTCCTTCTCTACAAAGATTCTCCATTCACATATCTCCTTTGTTAGCTTATCTGTGATAGGTATACTCTGTTGTTTCCTCGCTTTACCAAAGAGGACAACTGATTGATTTACTAAGTCAATATCCTTCCACTGTATGTTCACGAGCTCGCCTAGACGGATTCCCGTACTCAGCAGCAGCACAATGATAGCGTGATCTCTGTAACCAAAGAATGATTTATCTCTAGTTTTTAACCTACGGTAATACCTAAGCATTTGCTGAATGTGATAATCTGTGAAGACTTCTATCTTAGTATCTTCTTTAGCAGGTTTGAGTTTTCTCACAGGGTTGTCCTTGTGTTCTATTACCTCCTCGTTTTGCCAGTAGTTAAAGAATATCCTCAAGTGATGTAACTTTGAGTTGCAAGTGACTACGCCATTCCCTCTCGTTTTCTTGCAGTACCTGAGGTAGGACTTTACAGTTACCTCTCGAATGTCTCTTAAATCAACTATCTCCAGCTCGGAGCAAAAGTTACGGAATTCATTTAGTGTAGCCATGTAGACCTCAATTGTCCTATGAGATAGGTTGTTGTATTCTTTCTCTTCCTGGAACTCCTTCATAGCAAAACGTAATAGCATAACTTACCAATCCTTTCTATGTAGTTGCACACAAAAAAGAGGACTACCTAGCTAACCTTCACAGGTTAACTTTAAGTAGTCCTCTTTACGAGTTGTGAGTTTATATAGAACTCCCACAGTTTCAGCTTTTGGAAATAGCCTCTCAAGTATTGATACCATTGAGATAGCAGACTTGAGAGATTAAGGGCCTACGATGACAAAACTGTCAAGGTGGCGCTCTCCCTGCTGAGCTACGGGATCTTCAAAAATGCGTATGTAACAGCATCTTCAATCTGTATGCTAAAGTAATTATATAAAATTAACTGAAATTTTACAATATTTTATATTGAATTTGAAGGGAAAGTAGTTGGAATGGCGCTAGTCGTGTATTAAGGAATATATAAGTAGAGAATGTAATGAAAAGTGAGTTCGAATAAAGTGGTTATATTATTTTTTTCGATACCAATCTAAAGGATCTTCATTACTTAAATCAACAAGAAAAGGGAATAAGAAGTGTAAAGGTAAGCTTATAAGTTCTGGCATAGCGTTCAATGTTTTCTTTGATAGATACTGCATTCTAAAACAATACGGACAATCTTTTTCAAATGTCACGAGTATCGACCATACATCTTTTACTTTCCATTTCGTTTTACAATACGTACAACGCGTCATGGAGTTCCTCCTTATTGTAAGTTTTCTACTAGTATATTCCATTCTATTGTACGAAAGTCATTTGTATTTGGTGTGATAAAATAGAAGGTGTTTTATTTTCATGTGAATTTATTTAGTAATTTATAATCATTTACATATCGTTTGACATTTGTGCGGGATGATAGATTTTCAGTTTCAATATGCAAATTGGCCAATATATCCTTTTTACAATTTACTTAAAATCATGTATAACAGAGATACAAGATTATTTTATAATTATTCAAGAGTAGAGGGAGAATTATTGTGATGGTAAGGAAAACGTTCAAGATGCGTGTATCTAGAAATAGAACGATTTCGATTAATGGCTCGATTCTTGATGTGGATGTTACACATGATGAGTTTTTACAAGAGTTTGTTGAGTGGGTCGATTCTAAAGGTTGGTCGTTTATGGGGATGACAGATGAGATTACACCTGAGGAAGCTAGTCAAAATCTAATAGATTCATTGATTGATGAGAAGGATAAGAAAGAATAATTCCTTCTTATTTTTTATTGTATATTCATGTTCTTCATCGTAAAAGTATGATATAGTAAAAAACAGTAAATATTCTTCCAATTTAATACAAATTACATATAGATTGGTAGATTCAGTTTTTAATCTGTGAGAGTATAGTGAAAAGGGAGAGTCATATGGTAAATTTTAAGGGAATTTTGGCTTTTATTACCGTTATTTGTTTATTTTTTTTGACACCTATGACGTTACGTGCTGAGACGAATATTGGAGTGAATCCAGAACAAGTGGCACCACCACCTAAGGAAGGGCCAAATGTTTTTAGTCAGTTTGCAACTACGATTGATGCGAAAACGGGAGATGTTTTGTATGACAAAAACGCACATCATCGTGCATTTCCGGCTAGTATGACGAAAGTGTTAACAGCAATTTTACTTATGGAGCATACAAAGCCAGAGGATCAATTTACGTTTTCGCAATTAGCATTAGATCAAGAGAAGAGTAATTATCAAATTGAGTTTCAACCTGGTGAGACGATTAATAGAAATACTGCGCTTATGATTTTAATGGTGCTGAGTGCGAATGATGTGTCGTATGCGATTGCGGAGCGTATTGGCGGAAGTGTTGAGAATTTCGCTCATATGATGAATGAGCGAGCGAAGCAATTAGGTGCAACAGATAGTCACTTTGTCACGCCAAATGGATTGCATGATCCGAATCATTATACTACGCCATTTGATATGGCTATGATTACGAGAGGTGTGCAAAAATATCCTGAGATTTTACAAGCAATGAATACGAAAAGAACGACAGTTACGACATCTAGACAGACGGTATCTATTTTTAACAAGTCTACTTACTTTGAAAATCCGTATAGCATCGGCGGGAAGACGGGTTTTACAAATGAAGCACGAAATACACTCGTTTTATTAAATGAGAAGGATGGAAATCGTATTATAAATGTAGTGATGGCTTCTCAAAGACCTGAAATTTATGAAGATTTGAAGCAGATGGCAGACTATTCTTTCGGTCAATTTGTGAAGCAAACGGTACTAGATAAACATAGTTGGCATCAAAAGACGACGTATTTAAATAAAGATATTGATAGCGAACTTGAGCAAAGTGCAGAACTTATGCTTAAGAAAGATGAAGGGAAAAACGTAAGGACGATTTTCCGTACGGCTTCATTAGATAAAGATTCTTTATATCATAAAGGAATTCATCGTGGTGAGGTAGTTGGGGCAGTCGATATTACGAAAAATAATCAAACAATTGCGACGGTAAATGTTCTTTCAAAAGAAGATGTTACTTTTGCGATGCCTAAAAAAGATACGGCTACCCCTGAAGTAAAGGAATCAAATGTGAAAATAGTAAGCATTGGGATAGGTGCCGCTGTACTATTTGGAGCCATTTTATTTGTAGTGCTACGCCGAAATACAACAGGGATGAAATCAGAAGAAAAATAAATTACTAGTTAAAAGGCTGTGAAGAGACTTTTTCACAGTCTTTTTTTATATATTTAAAATAACTAATAATTGTAAATTTTCTTATTGCATTTCCGCTATGTTCGTTATATTATTTAGTTGTGTTCTTGTTAAAGAACGAAATGAATATTGCATACTTCAAATAATATAAAACAACGGAGAGGGAGAGAAACGATGAAATTAATTTGGAAGGTGATTAGCAACGTTATCTCATTTGTTTTATTTGCATTGATGGTTTGTTTAGCTTTTGTAGTTATTTCTTCAAAAGCGAGCGGCGGAGATCCGACAGTGATGGGATATCAATTTAAATCAGTGTTATCAGGATCGATGGAACCAACATTTTTAACAGGATCAATCATTGCGATAGAGCCGACGAAAGATGGTTCTAAATATCAAAAAGGTGATGTTATTACTTTTAAAGAGAAAGATGAAAAAATTATCACTCACCGTATTATCGGTGTGAAAGATACAAATGGAAAAGTAATGTATGAAACAAAAGGGGATAACAACAATGGCCCTGATTTACAACCAGTACTTGCTGAGAATGTCATTGGGAAATATGCAGATATTACAGTTCCATATGCAGGGTATGCATTAAATTATGCGAATTCAAAAGCTGGAGCTGCTTTGCTTCTTATTATTCCAGGAGTCTTTTTACTAGGCTATTCCGCGATTTCTATTTTTAGTGCTATTCGTAGCATTGACGGAGAAAAGAAAGAGAAAAAAGTAGAACAATCCGTCTAGTTCGTTTGGTTATACTTTCCTTTTAGGAAGTTAACAAATATATATATTAAGGGGATATGGACATGACTTTAAAGAAAAAATTAGGGATGGGTATCGCATCAGCAGTATTAGGAGCGGCATTAGTTGGCGGAGGAACATTTGCATACTTTAGTGATAAAGAAGTGTCAAATAATACATTTGCGTCTGGTACGCTTGATTTAGCATTAAATCCATCAACAGTTGTTAATGTATCGAATTTAAAACCTGGTGATACAGTTGAAAAAGAATTTAAATTAGAAAATAAAGGGACATTAGATATTAAAAAAGTACTACTAAAAACAGATTACAATGTAGAAGATGTGAAGAAAGATAATAAAGATGATTTTGGTAAACATATTAAAGTAACATTCTTAAAAAATGTAGACAAGCATGAAACAATCGTAAAAGAAACAACGCTAGATAAATTGAAAGGTGACACACTTACTGCGGTAAATAATGATTTAGCTGCTTGGTTCTGGGATGAAAAAGGTATTTCAGCAGGTAAATCTGATAAATTCAAAGTGAAATTTGAATTCGTTGATAATAAAAAAGATCAAAATGAATTCCAAGGCGATAAGTTACAATTAACTTGGACGTTTGATGCACAGCAAGGCGATGGTGAAACAAAATAATAAGGACAACAAAAAGAGACTATTGAAAGTGATAGTCTCTTTTTCTGCTAAAAGTCAAATGTAAAAAGAAACATAATTTGTATATCATTTTGTAATTCATTTTATTATAATAAAGATATAGTTCTTGATAAAGAACGTGTTGTTCGATAGGAGAGATTAAAATGCTGAAGCCACCTCGTAAATTCAAAAAGATGCTTATATTGCCATGTTTGTGTTCTATTACTTTTTATTTAGGCTCTCAAATGATGACTTATACAGAAGCAGCTTTCATTCATGAGACGAAAGTAGAGGCCACTATTTCTACAGCAAGTATTTTTCCGAAAACAGTTGATCAATTAATAGAACAAGCTAAGCAGCATAAGGAAGTTATTTTGCATGAGTACGAAGGGATGAAATCAAAATTAACTGTTAGATCCACTCAGGAATTAGAACAGGCACTTGTTATATGGAAGCAAGGGCGTGAGAAGATAGCTACTGAGAGAGAATCGTTACAAAAAGTATATAAATCAATAGAAGAACCTTATAATCAAGTACAAGAAGAGTTAAAAGGAAATGGAACTGAATCGAATAAGCAAGTATTCTCGTATGTGAATGCTGGCTTCCAAATAGTAAAAGACAACTGTCAGTATGTGGATAAAGAAGTAAATTTACAGGCGATCGATAAACAAATTCAAGATTTTGAGAAGTTACTAGTAGATGAAACAGCAAAACAAGTGAGTGAGGCTGAGAAACAAAAGGAATTAGAAGAGAAGAAGAAACAAGAAGAAGCGAAAAAGCTAGAAGAGAGTAAGAAACAAGAAGAAGCGAAAAAGCTAGAAGAGAGTAAGAAACAAGAAGAAGCGAAAAAACTAGAAGAGAGTAAGAAACAAGAAGAGAAGAAAAATAAAGATAGCAAGTAAAATATAGTAATATTCTAGAGTAGATAGGAATCATAAATAAATAGGTGAGGAGAGCACTATCACTCGCCTATTTCTCATGTCCTGCTCATTTTATTTAGCCACCTAGAGGTAGTTAGATGGATGAAGGCTATTAGTTAGTGGGGGTAAGTCAAGAGATCAACAATATTATTTTGATTTTTCAATATTTAACTGAAAAATCAAAATAATATTGAGAAATAAAAATAACTGAAAATATTAATAAATATGTGTTGTATTTAGATAGTGACGTTCGTTATAATGAACATAAGGTTTTTAAAAAAGAACAAATATTAGCTAAGCTAATATAGTTTTAGTTACATCTCTTATTTTAAATAAGAGATAGCAATAAAAATATAAAAAACAGCTAGGGGGAATTGATTGTGAGTCTGAAAAAGAAATTAGGTATGGGAGTTGCATCAGCAGCATTGGGGTTATCTTTAATTGGTGGAGGAACATTTGCATACTTTAGCGATAAAGAAGTATCGAATAATACATTTGCGGCTGGGACGTTAGATCTTACATTAGACCCTAAAACGCTTGTAGATATTAAAGATTTAAAACCAGGGGATTCTGTTAAGAAAGAGTTCTTATTAAAGAATAGCGGTTCATTAACAATTAAAGACGTTAAACTAGCAACAAAGTATACTGTGAAAGATGCAAAAGGCGATAATGCTGGTGAAGACTTTGGTAAGCACGTTAAAGTGAAATTCCTTTGGAACTGGGATAAACAAAGTGAGCCTGTATATGAAACAACCTTAGCAGACTTACAAAAAACTGATCCAGATCTTTTAGCTAAAGACATCTTTGCTCCTGAGTGGGGAGAAAAGGGTGGATTAGAAGCTGGTACAGAGGATTATTTATGGGTACAATTTGAATTTGTAGATGATGGAAAAGACCAAAATATCTTCCAAGGTGATTCGTTGAATTTAGAATGGACGTTCAATGCTAACCAAGAAGCTGGAGAAGAAAAATAATAAAAAAGCGGGTATCCCCCGCTTTTTTTTATAAAGAAAAAAGAAGTGCCGATTGTAAGCACTTCTTTCTATTTATTATTTTTGATCTTGCTTCCATTTTGTAAATTCAAGAAATTCACGAAACTGTTCTTTGGAGACGCCGGAGTTCATTGCATCTTTAACGAGTTGTGTCCATTCGGAGTCTAAGTGATTTTCCTTTGTTGTTTCATCATGAAGTAGAGTATCAACTGGAATTTGTAGAACTGCTGCAATTTTTTCAAGAAACTGAATGGAAGGGTTTTTTTGTAAATTTCGTTCTATAGAACTAATGTAAGATTTAGCAACACCAGCTTTTTCGGCAAGTTCAGTTAATGAAATACCTTTTTGTAAACGCAGGCGTTTTATACGTTCTCCAATCATATTTGCGCACCTTTCTATCAATATGTCGTCGTCTTATGATGTCATTATTATAACATAAACTTCGCTAAAAAGAACAAACCTATTGAGCCTGGCTTGATGGTTTCATACGTTGGAAAAAATGTTCGATATCTTGCAGAGCGATACCAGCGTCTAGAGCTTCAAGTATTAAATCAATCCATTCTTGATCCAATGCGTCAGTCTTATCTTTGTACAAATGTAATTCCTCCCTAATTATCGGTCATAACTGCTGCTACAGAATATATGATAATGCAATCGGATTTTGTATTTTTATGTAGTGAATTATCAAATATTTTGTAGATAAAACAAAGATAAAATCCCCATTAAATTCCCTCTATGGCGATTATAAAGTTTCTGACAAATATTTTCAATATTTTCAGAAAACATTGTTGAATTGTGATATATTCGTATATTAACTATGAAATTTTTACAAATATATTAAAAACATTACATAATATGACTAAATATTGAAAAAATATTGAATTTTTAATAAAATTCAATTTGTAATACATATTATTTATTAGGGGAGGAAATAAGGGATGAACAAGAAACCGTTCAAAGTTTTATCATCAATCGCTTTGACAGCTGTATTAGGCCTTTCGTTCGGAGCTGGTACTCAATCTGCATATGCTGAAACGCCTGTGAATAAGACAGCTACGAGCCCAGTTGATGATCATTTAATTCCGGAGGAGCGTTTAGCAGATGCTCTAAAAAAACGTGGGGTAATTGATTCGAAGGCTTCAGAGAAAGAAACAAAGAAAGCTGTCGAAAAATATGTAGAGAACAAAAAGGGTGAAAATCCTGGGAAAGAAGCAACAAATGGGGACCCACTTACGAAAGAAGCATCTGACTTTTTAAAGAAAGTGAAGGATGCAAAAGCAGATACGAAAGAAAAGTTAGATAAACCTGCAACAGGAACATCTGCTGCGACAGGACCGGTTAGAGGTGGTCTAAATGGTAAAGTGCCAACTTCTCCAGCAAAGGGAAAAGAATATAACGGTGAAGTTCGTAAAGATAAAGTACTCGTTTTACTTGTAGAGTACGCTGACTTTAAACATAACAATATTGATAAAGAACCTGGTTATATGTATACTGACGATTTTAACAAAGAACATTATGAGAAAATGTTATTCGGTAATGAACCATTCGCATTAGAGGATGGCAGCAAAATCGAAACGTTTAAACAATATTACGAAGAGCAATCTGGCGGTAGTTACACAGTAGACGGAACGGTTACAAAATGGTTAACAGTTCCTGGTAAAGCTGCTGATTACGGTGCGGATGCAGCTACAGGTCATGATAATAAAGGGCCAAAAGGACCACGTGATTTAGTAAAAGATGCATTAAAAGCAGCTGTAGATAGCGGTATTGATTTATCTGAGTTTGATCAGTTCGATCAATACGATGTAAATGGTGATGGAAATCAAAAGCAACCGGACGGTTTAATTGATCACTTAATGATCATTCATGCAGGTGTTGGACAAGAAGCAGGCGGTGGTAAATTAGGTGACGATGCAATTTGGTCACATCGCTGGACAGTTGGACCAAAACCATTCCCAATTGAAGGTACACAAGCGAAAGTTCCATATTGGGGCGGAAAGATAGCGGCATTCGACTACACAATTGAACCAGAAGATGGCGCAGTTGGTGTATTCGCGCATGAATATGGTCATGATTTAGGCCTTCCAGATGAGTATGATACAGACTATACGGGTCATGGTGAGCCAATTCAAGCTTGGTCTGTTATGAGTGGCGGAAGCTGGGCTGGTAAGATTGCAGGAACAACGCCAACGAGTTTCTCACCACAAAATAAAGAGTTTTTCCAAAAAACAATTGGTGGTAACTGGGCGAATATCGTAGAAGTAGATTACGAGAAATTAAATAAAGGTATCGGTCTAGCAACATATTTAGACCAAAGTGTTACGAAAACGAACCGTCCAGGTATGATTCGTGTAAACTTACCTGACAAAGATATAAAAACGATTGCTCCAGCGTTTGGTAAGCAGTATTACTACAGCACAAAAGGTGACAATCTGCATACAACGTTAGAAACACCACTGTTCGATTTAACGAATGCAACGAATGCGAAATTTGATTTCAAATCGTTATATGAAATCGAAGCGGAATATGATTTCCTTGAAGTACATGCTGTAACAGAAGATGGTCAAAAAACGTTAATTGAAAAACTTGGTGAGAAAGCAAATAGTGGAAATGCAGATTCGACAAATGGAAAATGGATTGATAAATCATATGATTTAAGCCAATTCAAAGGTAAGAAAGTAAAATTAACATTTGAGTATATTACAGATGGTGGCTTAGCATTAAACGGTTTCTTACTTGATAATGCTTCATTAACAGTAGATGGTAAAGTAGTATTCTCTGATGATGCAGAAGGTACACCACAATTTAAATTAGATGGTTTTGCAGTTTCTAACGGGACTGAGAAGAAAAAACATAACTACTATGTAGAGTGGAGAAATCATACCGGATCAGATAGCGCATTGAAATATGCTCGTGGTCCAGAATATAACTCTGGTATGGTTGTATGGTATGCAGACTCAGCTTACACAGATAACTGGGTTGGTTTACATCCAGGACATGGTTTCCTTGGTGTAGTGGATTCTCATCCAGAAGCAATTGTAGGAACTTTAAATGGTAAACCGACAATTGAAAGTAGTACACGATTCCAAATCGCTGATGCGGCGTTCTCATTCGATAAAACGCCAGCATGGAAAGTTGTATCTCCAACGCGTGGAACGTATACGTATAATGGCTTAGCAGGTGTACCGAAGTTTGATGATTCGAAAACGTATATTAACCAACAGATTCCAGATGCAGGACGTATTTTACCGAATCTTGGTCTGAAGTTTGAAGTAGTAGGACAAGCTGATGATAATTCTGCAGGTGCTGTTCGTTTATATCGTTAATACAGTAAAACTACCGAAAGATTTTTCTTTCGGTAGTTTTTTTTGTGAGCAATGAATTTTATATACAAGAAAAAATTATATATAATGTAACTTTACGAATGAAAATTAGTTACATATAAAGTCTATATAAATAATGAAAGAATTAGATGAAAATAGTGAGAGAAGGTGAATGAATGAGTGTTTCTTCTATTGTAAATAAACAAAAGGCATATTTTTATAATGGCCATACGAGAAGTATAGAAGTGAGAAAGAATCATTTGAAGAAGCTTTATGAAGGCATTCAGCGCTTTGAAGAAGAAATATTTCAGGCATTGAAATTAGATTTAAATAAGTCAGTTCATGAGTCGTTTACAACGGAAGTTGGATATGTCTTAAAAGAAATTTCCTTTCAATTGAAGCATATTTCATCATGGAGTAAACCGAAGCGAGTTCGAACAGCACTCACTCATTTTGGATCAAAGGGGAAAGTAGTGCCTGAACCGTACGGTGTG
This sequence comes from Bacillus sp. EB106-02-03-XG38, assembly GCF_058792175.1. Taxonomy (NCBI): domain Bacteria; kingdom Bacillati; phylum Bacillota; class Bacilli; order Caryophanales; family Bacillaceae; genus Bacillus; species Bacillus sp. EB106-02-03-XG38. Next base: position 432,826 of record NZ_JBYTED010000002.1, on the reverse strand, counting down.
ACACTTATTATTGCGCCGTGGAACTATCCGTTTCAATTAGCAATTGCACCTCTTGTAGGAGCGTTGGCGGCTGGAAATACAATCGTTTTAAAGCCGTCAGAGCTAACGCCAAACGTTTCCAAAGTGCTAACGAGAATGTTAGGTGAATTATTCCAAGAAGAGCTTGTAGCAGTAATAGAAGGCGGCGTAGAAGAGAGTACAGCTTTGCTAAAGGAACCATTTGATTATATTTTCTTTACAGGTAGTGTGGGCGTTGGGAAAGTTGTCATGGAGGCAGCTGCGAAACAGTTGACGCCGCTTACGTTAGAACTTGGCGGAAAAAGCCCATGTATTGTACATAAAGATGCAAAAATAGACGTAACAGCAAGACGGATTGTGTGGGGGAAGTTTTTAAATGCAGGCCAAACGTGTGTAGCGCCTGATTATATGTACGTGCATACTTCGGTGAAAGAACAGTTAATTGAAGCGTTGCGACATGAAGTTGAGGAGCAGTATGGAAAAGAGCCACTGCACAATGATAGTTATGTACGAATTGTGAGTGAACGTCATTTTGAACGTTTATGTACGTTTTTGAAAGATGGTAAAACTGTAATTGGTGGGAACTATAAAAAAGAAACTTTACATATGGAACCGACAGTGTTAACCAATGTGACATGGGAAAGTACTGTTATGGAAGACGAAATTTTTGGTCCGATTTTACCAATTATAGAATACGACAACATAGAAGAGGTAATTGATACAATTCAGCAACATCCGAAGCCGTTAGCGTTATATGTATTTTCTGAAGATAAAGAAGTGCAAAGACAGGTAACGAGTAATATCTCATATGGCGGAGGCTGTATTAATGATGTTGTTTATCATCTTGCAACGCCATATTTACCTTTTGGGGGCGTCGGAAGTAGTGGATTAGGGAGTTATCATGGGGAAGAAAGTTTTCGGACTTTTTCACATTATAAAAGCATTTTAGCCCAATCTACGGCATTCGATATGAAAATTCGTTATTCTTCTACAAAAAGTGCTTTAAAATTCATACGAAAGTTGTTAAAATGATGATGGTGTTTATCAGTAGGCGTAGCCGTATGATAATAGCCCCTTCGCAATGGAAGGGGTTTTTCTGTTCGACATTATGTATCATGCGAAAATGAATCAAACATACTACATAAAGAATAGAAGTGAACGCTTGCTAAATAACCATTTTTGTTTGGATCGAAACAAAAAATAGTCTATAGAACATAAATATTTATTCATGAATATAAAAATTAAAATTTAAGATAGATAGGACGGGAAAATGAAAAAGATTATTAAAGTTGAAGCAGTAGAAAAACATTTTGGAAATCAAGTGATTATCCCACCGCTTTCTTTAGATATTAAAGAAGGGGAATTTTTAACAATTTTAGGGCCGAGTGGTTGCGGGAAAACGACATTACTTCGTATGATCGCAGGATTTGAAACTCCAACTAAAGGGAATCTTTTATTAGATGATGAAAAGATTAACGATTTGCCACCATATAAGCGTCATATGAACCTAGTGTTCCAACATTATGCGCTATTCCCACATATGAATGTGGAGAAAAATATTTGTTTCGGTATGAAAATGCAGAAAGTACCGGCAGCAGAGCAGAAAGAGCGTGCTGAAGAGGCAATGCGTTTAACGCAGTTACTTGAGTTCCGTAATCGTAAACCTGCAAAGCTTTCTGGTGGACAACAGCAGCGTGTAGCAATTGCGAGAGCGATTGTAAATAATCCGCGTGTACTATTACTAGATGAGCCACTTGGGGCGTTAGACTTTAAGTTAAGAAAAGATTTGCAACGTGAATTGAAAAACTTACAACGTAATTTAGGAATTACATTCATATACGTAACGCACGATCAAGAAGAGGCGATGAGCATGAGTGATCGTATCGTAGTTATGAATAAAGGACATATTGAACAAATCGGAACGCCGAAAGAAATTTATAATAAGCCGAAAACGTTGTTCGTTGCGACATTTATCGGTGAAAATAATATTGTGAAAAACGGGGAAGGCTATGTAGCAATTCGCCCTGAAAACGTAAAAGTGCGTTCGGTTGAAGAACCGATTTTAAAAGAATACCATCTTGGACATATTGAAGACATTGAGTTTGTTGGAAATATGGAAAAGCTTTATGTACGTGATGAGAAAACATCAGAATTACTAATGGCGTATCAAACTGCTGAAGAAGCAGCGCAGTGGAGCATTGGAGATAATGTATACGTAGGCTGGGAGCAAGAGGACGAGGTGACCTTAAATTGAAAAAAGGGAAATTACTCGCACTACCGACAGTCGCGTGGCTGTTAATCTTCTTCCTAATTCCCCTTCTGTTTGTATTGGCATTTGCCTTCATGCAGCGCGGAGCATATGGGACAGTGGAAATGCAATTCACATTAGAAAACATAGCGCGTGTATTTGATCCATTATATATGGGGACGTTATGGGAAACTGTTAAGATTGCAGTTATTACAACAGTAATCTGTTTAGTAATTGGTTATCCATTTGCGTATACAATTACGATTGTTGATCGTAAATATCGTTCCATTCTTTTATTATTGGCAACGATCCCGTTTTGGATTAACTTCCTTGTTCGTTCATACGCATGGATTGTTATTTTACGTTCACAAGGTCTTGTAAATACATTGCTATTGAAACTAGGTATTATTAGTGAACCTTTAAATTTACTATATAATACACCTTCTGTAATACTCGGTATGGTATATTCTTTATTACCATTTATGATTTTACCAGTGTATGCAGCAATTGAGCAGCTTGATAAGCGTAAGTTAGAAGCAGCTTATGATTTAGGGGCAACACCAATAAAGGCATTTTGGAATGTTACAGTACCAATGACGATGTCAGGGATTGCTACTGGTTCTATTTTAGTGTTTGTTTCTTCTATCGGAATGTTTGTTGTATCAGACGTTATGGGTGGATCGAAAGTAGCATTAATCGGAAACGTAATTCAAAATCAATTCTTAGGAGCGCGTGACTGGCCGTTTGGATCCGCGTTATCTATGATTGTTGTTCTATTCTCTGTTCTGTTAATTTACTTATATTATCGTGCAACGAAAGTATATAAATATGATGGGAACGGAGGGGAATAGGCAAAGATGAAGAAGTTTTTAGTTTCTTATTCTTGGTTAATTTTATTGTTCTTGTATTTTCCAATGATGGTTTTAATGGTATATTCCTTCAATGATTCGCGCATCAATGCGGAATGGGAAGGATTCACATTCCATTGGTATACAGATTTATTTCAAAAACAAGATGTTATTGATGCGTTTGTAAATAGTATGACGATTGCAATCGTAACGACAATTGTAACGACGGTTCTTGGTGTGATTTTCGCGATTGCATTACATCGTTATAAATATCGTTATGAAGGTGCTATTAACGGTCTTGTATATTTACCAATTTTAATCCCTGATATTTTAATGGGATTATCTTTACTTATTTTATTCAGTCAATTAGGTATGGAACTTGGTAAAACAACAATTATTATTGCGCACATTACATTTAGTATTTCATTTGTTGTCGTTATTTTAGCAGCACGTCTTTCTGGCATGGGACGTGATTTAGAAGAGGCTGCGAATGATTTAGGAGCAACGCCTTGGCAAACGTTTCGCTTTGTGACGTTCCCGGCAATTGCACCAGGAGTTATTTCAGCCGCATTATTAACATTCACATTATCAATTGATGATTTTGTAATTAGTTTCTTCGTATCAGGACCAGGATCAACAACATTGCCATTATACATTTACAGTATGGTTAAGCGCGGAGTATCACCAGAAATTAATGCCCTTTCTACAATTTTAATTGTAGCTATCGTAGGATTAATGGTTCTATCTGAAATCTTCCGTAACAAAGGTGCAGATGGTGAAGAAAACTCTGGAGGACACCTTCCTTTATAATACGAACGATATAGAAAGTACGAGGGGGTAATAAACCGATGAAATTAATGAAAAGATTAGCCGGCGCAGCAATTAGCTTTAGCCTTGTTGCTGGTGTACTTGCTGGTTGTGGTGAAAAGAAAGAAGAGTTAAACATTTATAGCTGGGCGGACAATTTTGATGAGCAAGTGCTAAGAGATTTTGAAAAGAAATATAACGTAAAAATTAACTATGATAAGTACGCAAGTAATGAAGAAATGCTTGCGAAATTACAAGCTGGTGGCGCGAAGTATGATTTAATTCAGCCATCTGATTACATGGTTAAAACAATGGCAAAAATGGATTTATTAGCGCCGTTAGACAAAAAGAATATCCCGAATATCGAAAATATGGTTTCTAATTTCAAAACACCTGCGTTTGATCCAGAGAATAAATATTCTTTAGTATACACTTGGGGTGTAACAGGGATTGCATACAATAAAAAGTATGTGAAAGAAGCTCCTACAAGCTGGGCTGACTTATGGAATGAGAAATATAAAGGGCATGTAACTTTATTAAATGATTCTCGTGAAGTATTAGGTATGGGTCTTAAGAAGCATGGTTTCTCAAACAGCACGAAAGACGATGCGCAGTTAAAGACAGCAGCAGATGATTTAAAGAAGCTGCTTCCAAACTTATTAGCATTTGATACAGATAATATTAAACAAAAATTTATTACAGAAGATGCTTGGATCGGATCAGTTTGGTCTGGGGATGCAGCATTTATCGCTAAAGATAATAAAGATGTAGAGTATGTTGTACCAAAAGAAGGCGGCACAATTTGGGCTGACACGTTAGCAATTCCAAAAGGTGCGAAAAACAAAGAGCTTGCAGAGAAGTTTATGAACTACTTATTAGATGAAAAAGTAAGTGTGAAAAACTACGAGTCAATTGGATACAGTAATCCAAATGAAAAAGCTCATCCGCTTCATAGTAAAGAATATCGTGAAAACCACATGATCTTCTTAACGAAAGAAGAATTAGATCGTACAGAATGGCTTGTTGATGTAGACGATAAGCTAAAAGACTATGATCGTTACTGGACAGAGCTAAAAACAAAAGGTAAATAAGCAAGAGAATGCGGTTTCTAAAATAGAAATCGCATTTTTTCATAGTAGGAGGAAATCGTTTGAAAAAGAAGTTACATCAATATGAGGTAGTATGTATCGTTTTATTACTTGCTGTATTTGGCATTGTTGCTTGGCGTGTACATGCGGGTGGTGTTACAGTGATGGATACATACGTCCGAGGATTAGTAAAAGGATTACAAGCAGAAAGTTCGCTTACATTTTTCTCACACTATACAAAATTAGGATCTGCTATTGGGATTGTAACTACGCTCGTTATAAGTTTGCTTGTTTTTTGGAGAAAACGTTATTACGCTGCGATGATCGTGTATCCAGTTGGTATTTTAGTAACACATCTTGTAAATAAAGGGATAAAAGAAATTGCGAAAAGGGAGCGTCCGTCGTTAAATGAAGCGTTCGATGCACTTGGGTATAGTTTCCCTAGTGGGCATGCGATGTTATCTATTATGACATTCGGATTTCTTGCTTATATCATTGCCGCTAATTTAAAGAGTGTAACTGGGAAATATGTTATAACGATTTTGATGGGAATAGTCATTGTATCGATTGGATTAAGTAGAGTTATTTTAAATGTACACTATCCAACTGATATTTTAGCGGGTTATTGCGTAGGTGGTATTTTACTAATTATGGCGATTTATTGCCATCGTTTACTTACCGAGAGATTGGGGCTTGATAAAGAAAGATAAAAAAACGTCTGGAAAAACTATCATTATAGTGTTTCCAGACGTTTTTTGTTTGTACGAAGATGTGATACAGTATAAATGACAATTGAATTATTTAAAGTAGGTGAAAATGTGTGAAAACAAATGTACATAAAGTAGATAAGTGGGGGAAGTTAGGCGCTTTTTTGTATCAGTTTCGTTATACGGTAATTGTAGCATTACTATTGCTTGCGATAGGACTCGGTATTTTTGCTCCAAAGCTACCAGGAGTATTAGGTGGTGACGGTTTCCAAACAGAAGGGGACTATCAAAAAACGAAAGAAATTTTAGATAAAGATTTTAAGAGGTCTCAAGATACACTTTTACTCGTTTTTGAAAAAAAGAAAGGTGTTTCACATGAGGAATTTCAAAAACAAGTAGCAGGAATTGTAAAGAATGTACAAGAGAAAGAGACTTATGAATCTTTCCATCATCCAGTGCAAAATAAAGAAATGTTACAAGATGATATCGGCTATGCGACAATTTTATTTTCCGGGAAAACAAATAAGGAACGAATGGAAAAGACGTTACAATTTGCTGATAAAATCGAAAAGGAAAGTAATGCAGCGTTAAAAGTAACGCCGACAGGGTTTCCAAAAATTAATCAAGAGATTAATGAAAGAACGCAAAATGATTTGAAAGTAGCAGAGATGATTGGGTTACCAATTGCATTTCTCGTATTACTATTTTCATTTGGTAGCCTGTTGGCATCTATTTTACCAATTGTAAATGGGGCACTTAGTGTTATTAGTACGATGGGCATATTATACTTTATAGGTAGCGATAAGGAACTATCTATCTTTGTGTTAAATGTTGCACCGATGATTGGACTTGCACTATCTATTGATTTTGCACTATTATTTGTAAATCGCTTTCGAGAGGAAGTTGCAAAACGAACGGTAAAAGAAGCGATAGCGATTACATATCAGACAGCAGGGCGTGCAATCGTATTTTCAGGATTATGTGTATTTGTTGGCTTATCAGGTTTGTTTTTCTTTAAAATTGATTATATTCAGTCAGTCGCAATTAGCGGAATGATTGTAGTGATTATGAGTATTTTATTTTCACTCACACTACTTCCAGCGCTATTATCATTAATTGGGAAACGGATATTAAAAAAGAATCAAGTAGCACATACGCCGGCAAGAGCGTGGCGTACATTTGCACAATTTGTAATGAAACATCCAATTGCGATGATTATTGTTGTTACAACATTTATTGTGATTTGCCTATTACCGTTACGTACAGCTAATTTGCAGTTCCCTGACGTGGAAGCTTTACCTAAACAAAGTGATACAAGAATTGCATATGAAAAGTACGAAGAGGCATTTAATGAAACGGCCAAAACACATGCTGATGTTACGTTAGTGGTAGAGACGAAAAAAGATATGAAAGAAAAAGAAAGTTTACAAAAGGTAGAAGAAGTCGTTCAAAAATTAAAAGACGATAAGAAAGTGCATGAAGTAAGAAGTTTATACGACGGATTAACAGGTATGAAAGTAGATCAAGTTGCTGGAATATTAGCGTCGCCAGAAGCAGCGAAACTAGCTCCTATATTTGAAGTATATACAAAAGGGAATAAGACGACGATAGAAATCTTTCTAAAAACAAAACCACGTACTGAAACGGCTAAACAATGGGTTCGTGATTTTAAACAAAATTATAAAGAAAAAGATGTTACGTATTATTTAGGCGGAATGACGACGTTCCAACAAGAGTTAGAAGATGAAATTAAAGATAAAGTTGCAATTGGTATGTCTGTTATATTTGGATCGACCTTTATTATATTATTATTTGCATTCCGGTCTATCCTCATTCCAATTAAGGCAATTATTATGAACATACTTAGTTTAAGCGCAACAATTGGAATTGTTGTTTGGTTATTTGAAGGTGGGCATTTTGGTTTAGAGGCAAGTCCTGTTCTATTTGTCTTACCAATCTTCATTTTCGGCCTCGTATTTGGGCTTAGCATGGATTATGAAGTCTTTCTTATTTCACGTATTCATGAGTTATATGAAGAAACAGGAGATAACGATCAAGCGACGTTAGAAGGACTTGTGTCAACAAGTAGAATCATTACATCCGCTGCACTAATTATGATTGTTGTAACTGGTGCGTTCGCCTTTACTGATATTTTACCAGTACGGCAGATGGGGCTTGGCGTTGCATTAGCGATCTTTCTTGATGCAACAATTATTCGTCTTATGCTTGTACCAAGTCTAATGAAATTGTTTGGAGACTGGAATTGGTGGTTACCATTTCGAAAGAAAAGAGAAAAATCATCGTAAAAAATACTCATCTCATAGATGAGTATTTTTTTATGAATAGCAAGACCTACATTTTGCAAATAGTATGTGATAAGAACATTACATATAAGTAGGTGAAGGCAATGTTTCGTTATTTTAAGTTTAAGCTAAATGATACAGTACAGTTTGCAGAAAACGATGGGCATATGTATCGCATTGTCGGTTATCGATTAGAAAAAGGGTTTTACCCAAAAGATGAATGGACTCATATCATTTATGAATTGCTTAGAGATTTTGATGGGTATACGATGGATGCGGAAGAAGAGGAACTTGTAAAGGTTATTCAAGTAGAGGATGAGTATTACAAAATACAAGAGGTATCGGGCTATCGTTATCCGGTAAAAATGAAGCAAAAGCAACAAGTGATGAAAGTAGGAAAGATGGATGACTTATTAGATACGTATAATGATTATAAAAGGTTGGCGGATTTCTTTAAAGATTTATCGTATGAACAAAAAGCGGAAGAAGTATTGCAGGAAATGAAAAAGCGTAGAGCGTGAGGGGCAGTCTATTATAAGACTGTCCTCTATTTTTGACGGTGCATCAAATTGTATTTTCCGTTACAATGATAGAATCAATCGAAATAAGGTGATACAGTATGGAAACGAAGAAGAAGGGTGAATGGTGCGAAATTACCGTTCCAGCGAAATGGAATGGTATGAGCATTGAGTCATTATTAAAAATAGAATGGGAAATACCGAAAAAGTTGTTACATCAGCTTCGTATGGAAAAAGGTGTTACCGTTAACGGGGAACAGAGAAGATGGAATGAACTTTTAAAAGAGGGCGATAAGTTACAAGTGCATATGTTTATAGAGGAAGCATACGATGTAGAACCAGAGTATGGAGAATTACATGTAGTATATGAAGATGATCACGTACTTATTGTAAATAAGCCTGAGAAGCTGGATACGCATCCAGCTGAAAAAGGCGGGACGGGAACACTTGCAAACCTTGTTGCCTTTCATTTTCAAATGCAAGGTTTAGAGACGAAGGTTCGTCATATTCATCGGTTAGATAAAGATACGACAGGTGGTGTCGTGTTTGCTAAGCATAGAATTGCGGGTGCAATTATGGATCGTTTATTAATGGAACGAAAAATTAAAAGAACATATGCGGCACTTGTCGAAGGAAAAGTGAAAAAGAAACAAGGAACAATTGACGCAGCGATTGGAAGAGATCGCCATCATGCGACGAGACGACGTGTTTCTCCAAATGGAGACCAAGCAATCACATTTTATAAAGTAGAGAAGTATTTTAAGAACCAAAATATTACCCTCGTAACGTTACAATTAGAAACGGGTAGAACTCATCAAATTCGTGTTCATATGAGCTACAATGGTAATCCACTAGTCGGGGATGTATTATATGGTGGACAAACGCAATATATGTCCGCGCAAGCATTACATGCGATGAAAATAAACTTCTTACATCCAATTACGAAAGAAGAGATTGAAGTTGATGTGCCATTTCCTGCAAAATTAAATAATACAATGAAAGAATTTCAAAGAATGAATGCGTAAAATGTAAGTTTAAATTTGAGAAAAGTAGATTTTTGCAGGAATTTCTCTAAAAGAAGCGAAGCCGTTAAGAGAAAAGAGAGGTGAGAATCACTTGGTCAAATATAAATATATACTAGGAATATTTTTCGCTTGTCTTTTAGTTACTCTATGCCTCTATCCATATTTACCAAACCGTATGGCAGTGCATTGGAATGAAAATGGTGGGCCGAACGAGTTTATGAGTAAACAAGTTGTTATAGCATTTATTCCTTGTCTTATTATTTTTTTGCATGGATTCGTGTATATTATTTCACATAATATATATAAGTTGAATGAAGGCGAGCATGTCATTATAAGTGGATTTCTAAAGACGATTACTTTATTTATATTGTTTATCCATATACTCATTCTCTTTATTAATTTTGGAAGCATGATATCCTTTCAGACAGGATTAACAATTGGGATTAGTATGTTTCTTTTTATGCTTAGTAAAGGGTTTAAAGAAGTTAGGAGTACGGAAAAAGACCCAATTCAATTACAAAAAATTCGTTTAGTGAGCAGACGGATTTTTCAAGTGATGGCGTGTAGTATATTATTTTCCTTGTTTTTGAATTTGAAATGGGGATTTTATATGTTACTTACTGTAATAAGTTGTGGCTCTATTTTGTTTATGTTCTACATATTATATTCATACATAATAGAAAGTTATGAAACATAAAAAGAGTCTTCTCATTATGAGAAGACTCTTTTAATCTATTTACTTCGTAATAAATTGTTGTGTCCAGTAGTTGCCGCTTTCTACGTAGCCAACACCGATGTGAGTGAAACCGTTATTTAAGATGTTTGCACGGTGTCCAGCGCTGTTCATCCAAGCTTGTACTACTTCTTCAGGTGTACGTTGGCCTTGAGCGATGTTTTCACCGGCAGATGTATAAGAAATACCAAATTTCTTCATCATGTCAAACGGAGACCCGTATGTAGGGCTGTTATGATCAAAGTAGTTATTTTTTTGCATATCTTCAGATTTAATACGTGCTACTTTGCTTAATTCAGTATCGATTTTTAAAGCTGGTAAACCTTGTTTTGCACGCTCAGCGTTTGTTAATTCAACAACACGTTGTTCGAACTCGCTTAAAGATTTTGCTTCTTCAGCAGGCTTTTGCTCAGCAGGTTTTTGTTCAGCAGGTTTTTGAGTATTGTTGTTTTCAGCAGGCTTTTGAGCTTCTGGTTTTTGAACTTCTTCAGCAGGCTTTTGCTCAACTGGTTTTTGCTCAGCAGGCTTTTGAGTTTCTGGCTTAGCTGTTGGTTGCTCAGTTACAACATTTTCAGTAGGTTGTTGACCAGGAATAATACAATTTGGTTGGAAATTTCCTTGTTGCCATTGTGCTAATGATTCCACGCCCATAGATTGTAAGAATGCTTGTAATTCTTGTTGGCTCATTTGCTTCATCATCACTTTCGAATGCTGAATATTTTGAACCTTTATGTTAGATGGTTGTACTGTTGCAGCTTGTGCATCTAGAGAAGATACTCCTAAAGTAAGAGCCGTTGCAGCAGCTACAGATAATAAAACACGCTTTTTCATGATGTGTGTCCCCCTATATAAAGTTTTAATTTGTTTTCACACGATTTGTTTTTGACAGCCTGTCTGACTGACAAATTCATCGTAGCATAGATTTTGCGAGAAAAAAGATGGAAAAAAATTCATAGACTTAAAATTTACCTAATTTATCCTAAGAGGGGAAATGGGGGGAAATAAGAGAAACATAGAGTATAAAAGGAATTTTCAGCATTTTTATACTTGGTTTTAAGAGGGTGTTTTTGGATAAATGTACCTATATTGAAAATGAAGAATCCTATTGTATCAATGGTTTGAGCATTTTTTTGAGGAATATACTGGATTGATTTTTACAAAACTGTAATGTTTCTGTTGTTCTTTTTTATAATAAAGTAACATATTTTTAATGTTGTAGCGGACAAAAAAGCGGCTATCTCTTTACGTAGACGAAGGAGATAGCCGTTTTCTTATTATTACGTATGTTACGAGTTATTACGAGTTGGTTTCAATTGCTTCTAATAATAGATCTACAATGTGAATTCCTCTCATTTTATGAGAAAGACCTTCTCGCTCAATCCCTAATTTCATTTGTAATAAACAACCTGGGTTTGCAGTAACAATGGTTGCCGCGTCTGTTTCATGCACACGGTCCATTTTGTAATCTAGAAATTCCATTGATAACTCTGAATGAACAATATTGTAAATACCAGCGGAACCACAGCAATGATCCGCGTCTTTCATCTCACGGTATGTTGCGCCTTGAATTGCTTCTAGTAGCATACGAGGTTCTGAAGATGTTCGCATAACATTGCGTAAATGACAAGAGTCTTGATACGTAATAATTTGCGGTGTGAGTCGTAAGTCCTTTCGTTTATGGAAATCTAGTTCTACTAGAATAGCAGTAATATCTTTAATCTTAGAAACGAACTGCTTTGCGCGTTCAGCCCACTGTGGATCGTCTTTTAAAAGATAATCGTAGTCTACAAGGTAAGCTCCGCAACCACCGGCATTCGTAATAATATAGTCGATGTTTAAATCTTCGAATACTTTTATATTGCGTTTCGCTAGTTCCTTTGCTCCGCTTTTCTCACCAGCATGTCCATGTAATGCCCCGCAGCAACTTTGTGTTTTCGGAATAACGATATCACAACCAGCTAACTGAAGAAGTTTCATCGTTGCGTTATTTGTTTCTAAAAACATAGTATCCATTAAACAACCTGTGAAGAATGCAACTTGTTTCTTCTTTGTACTTTCAGCAGGTAAAAATTCAGGGCGATCTTTCATTGCTTTCATTTTAGGGACTTTTGGTAGAACGAGATCCATCGTTGCAAGTGTTTCAGGGAATAGTTTCATAATCCCTGTTTTATGTGTTAGCGTTTGTAAACCAGAACGCTGATAAAATCCAATTAGACCGGTTAATGTTCTCATTCGATTTTGATGTGGGAATAGTCCTTCAAACACGACTTTACGAACGGCTCTCACTGGTACCGAGAATTTTTTATTTTGATTTATAATATCACGAGCTTCTTCTAATAAATGTCCATAATTCACACCTGATGGACAAACAGGTTCACAAGCGCGGCAGCCAAGGCAAACATTTAATGTATTTTCAACATCTTCATCTGGCTCAATTAAACCGTCAACGACCGCTTTCATTAATGCGATACGTCCTCGTGGTGAGTGAGATTCTTTATATCCAGATTGAATGTAAGTAGGACAAGTTGGCAAGCAGAAACCACATCGCATACAGTTTAGTAGTTCATCTTCACTTAATCGTTCTTTAAATTCCTTTTGAATGTTTTCTTTATTTAATGTTGTCATCGCTCAACCACCACTCTTTTACGAGTGTCTTTCGCAAACATCTTGCCTGGATTCATAATGTTATTTGGATCGAAGGCTTGTTTAATTCCTTGCATAGCAGCAATACCTTCTTTACCTAATTTCATTTCTAAATACGGAGCTTTCATCGCGCCAACACCATGTTCACCAGTAATCGTGCCGCCAAGTTCGATTGCTTTCGCAAATATTTCAGCAAAAGCTTGTTCAGCTCGGTGCATTTCTTCCTCATTACGAGCATCTGTCATACAAGTTGGATGTAGGTTACCATCACCAGCATGTCCAAACGTACAAATAGGAATATGATATTTTTTTGCAATGGCATTAATCGCTTCAACCATCGGAGCAATTTGTGAGCGTGGCACCGTTGCATCTTCCAGTATTGTTGTAGGTTTTAATCTTGCAAGTGCTGATAGTGCACTACGGCGAGCTGTCCGAAGCGCGTCTGCTTCTGCTTCATCTTTTGCAACACGAACATCGACTGCATTCATAGAGCGGCAAACGTGAGCCATTTTTTCAATATCTCGATTGACAACTTCGGGCGGGCCATCTTGTTCAATTAATAAAATTGCTTTTACGTCAGTTGGTAAACCGATTTGTGCAAACTCTTCTACAACTTCAATTGTCGGCTGATCTAAAAACTCAAGTGTCGCTGGAATGATTTTATTTGCAATAATAGAAGAAACAGCACGTGCAGCTTCATTTATATCTTCATATAGCGCAAGCATCGTTTTTTTCGTTTCAGGTATAGGAACGAGTTTTAATATTGCCTCTGTTACGACGCCCAGCGTTCCTTCAGAACCGATAAATAAACGAGTTAAATCGTAACCAGCTACATCTTTTGCTAATTTACCTCCAGTACGAATAATATCGCCATTTGGTAAGACAAGTTCAAGACCCATCACATAATCACGTGTGACTCCATATTTTAATCCGCGTAATCCACCAGAGTTTTCATTAATGTTACCACCGATTGTAGAAATTTTCATCGAGCTTGGATCTGGTGGATAAAATAAACCTTTTTCTTCTACCGCTTTAATAATATCAAGTGTAATGACACCAGCTTGTACAGTAATTGTTAAATTCTCTTCATCAATTTCTAAAATGTTATTCATATGGCGGAAGATAAGGACGATACCGCCTTCAAGTGGACATGTACCTGCACAAAGGTTTGTTCCAGAACCACGAACATATACAGGAATTTTGTGAGTGTTACATACTTTTAATACTTCAGCTACTTCATTTGTATTACGAGGAGCAATGACTGCATCAGGCATTGCTTGGAAGTTTGGAGTGGCATCATAACTATACGTTAAACGCCCCATATTGGATGTATCTACATTATCTTCGCCAACAATGGATACGAATGAATGAATAATTTGCTTTTCTAACATTGGAAATCCCCCTCAAACTGTTAACGTATTTAGTCATAATAAAAAACGTTGTAACAGTGCTTTCATTATAATGATAAAAAAGTTGGGGGATTCTTTCTATGTATAATCATCTAAAGATTAATCTGTTTTATCATTCTTTTTTGTATGATTATCTAATAAGAGGAGCGAGAAGTATAAAATGTTTAAGTCTTTGAATTGTTTCGGATCAAGTCCTGTATGCTCCTCAATTTTTTTTAGCCTGTAATGCAAGGTGTTAATGTGTATATGTAATTGTTCAGCTGTTTGTTTATAAGATTGGTTATAATCAATAAATAAACGTAAAGTGTGCATAAGTTCAGGCGATGATAGTAAGTTTTCGATCGTGCGTCTTAGAAACTGTTCTCGCGTTTCAGCGGAAATATCTTGTAAGCACATTTCTAAACGTAAATCTTCATTAAATACAATTTTTTTCGTTTCAAGTGATACGGAAAGAGCTTGTAATGCTTGTTCGTACGATAAGTTCATATTGTGTGGCGTAACGGATTGTCCAATCCCGATATATAAAGGAATAGAAAATAAAGTTTCACAGTCTTGTTTTAATCGTTTTAAAAATTGATACGTTTGCTCTTTAGAGTTTGTGGCTGTAAATAAAATAAATCGATCATTTCCCCAGCGAACAAATAGATGCTCCTTTGTTAATAGATTGCGTACATGTTGCCAAACTTTACGCTGAAGCATCGTGTCATTTTGATCGATTGAGAACAAAATAAGTTGTTTCTTCTTATATAAATCAATACCAAGTGTTTTTGCGCGATCAAGAAAGCTTGGGGACCAGTCTGTATTTTGAAGCCAATCAAAGACAAATGCTTCATAAGAACGGTGTTCAAGTTCTAGTTGTTCTAAAAAGTAGTTTTCGTGAATGAGTAGTTCGGTCATTTTACGTAATATTTCTCCGTATTGCGAAATATTTTCAGGTTCGCCTGTAATTCCAATGACACCAATTACTTCGTCATGGAATAGTAAGGGGAGGTTCATACCCGCCTTTACGCCTTGCAAACGTCGTTCATCTTCTTTTGTAATAATGACAGTTTTCTTTTGTTTCGCACAGCGGAGTGCACCTTCATGAAATTGACCGATTCTTTCTACATCTGTACTTGCGATAATAACGCCTTGTATATTAATAATAATGATATTTTCTTTAATTAGTCTGCGTACTTCTCGTACAATTTTATTCGCTAAATCAGGAAAAAGCATAATTTGCACACCTCAAATTCTATTTGTTGTACATTATATATGTAAATGATGTAAGAAAGGGAAATTTCACACTTTCCACACATTTATTTGTTATTTTACAATTATAACGAAATCATCCGAAGATGGAGGGAATCTTTTGAGAAAGTATGTTTTTCTTCTCTGTTTTTTATTTCTATTAGTAGGGTGTCAAGGAAGTTCATATACACCGATTGCTAAAGATAAAAGTGTTATTATAACAACGAATATAAAAGAAGGTAGTCTTAGTTTTATAGATAAACAAACTAAGAAGTTAATTACGACATGGGAACTTAATGAACCGATGGCAGGAATTGCACTACTTCCAAACGGTGAGGACATACTTGTATATGGCAAGCAGTTAGAGTACATGTATGTATATTCACTAGCAAAAGGAAGGCAAGTGGACAAGTATAAAACGGGAAAAGGCATTGTAAATGTGGTCGTATCAGAAGATAAAAAGCAATTATTTGCTGCTGATCAAAAGGCTCAAAAGGTAAGGTTTTTTACGATAAAAGGGAAAGAGGCAGGGAGTGTGTCAACCGGAAAAGGACCAATAACGATGGTAGAGCACGATAACCAGTTATCTGTACTAAACTTTTATGATACGAAGTTAACGACAATTGATACAAAGAAAAAAGAAGTAATCCAATCCTTTATGATTCCTCCAGCGTCAACGGGAGCGACAATTAGTCCGAATGGGAAAGAGATATGGATTGGCGGGCATGGTGATGGAAATCAAGTAAATGAGAAAGTATTAGTGTATTCTTTGCAGAGCGGGGAAATGGTACGTTCTTTACACGCCCCATTCATGCCTGTGAATATAACGAAGGATAATAAGTATGTATATGCATTAAGTCACGGTTCGAATACACTTAGAAAGTTTGATGTTGGCACGTATAAAGAGGTTGCTTCTGTAGAAGTAGGATCGAACCCATTTGCATTTTTGAAGAGCGGAGCAGAAGGATACGTAGCAAGCTATGATAGTGATGAATTGTGCGTCATGGATATGAAGAATTTGAAAATAAAACAAACAATTAAAGTCGGAAAAGGGCCGTTTCAACTCATAGAGAGAGAAGGGAAGGACAATGAGTAAATATAGGGTGCTAGTGGTAGATGATGAAAGTGATATGAGACAGCTTGTTGGCATGTACTTAGATAATTTCGGGTACGAGTGGGGAGAAGCTGAAAATGGAAAAGAAGCTCTACAAAAATTAGAGACGAATCATTATGATTTCGTTGTACTAGATATTATGATGCCAGAGATGGATGGACTTTCAGTTTGTAAAGAAATTAGAAAGACGTCAGATGTACCAATTATATTTTTAACAGCAAAAGGTGAAGAGTGGAATAGGGTCAACGGTTTACGTATGGGAGCAGATGATTATATTGTAAAGCCATTTAGTCCTGGAGAATTAATTGCTCGTATGGAAGCTGTGTTAAGACGTTATACAAAGCAAGAACAACAAGAGGAAGTTCAGTTTGGACCGATCCTGATTAATGAAAAAAGTAGGAAGATTGAGGCGGATGGTGAGCCGATTTCTCTTACAGTAAAAGAGTTTGATTTACTTTATTTTCTTTGCCAACATACGGGACAAGTATTTAGCCGAGAGCAATTGTTGGAAAAAGTATGGGGATATGATTATGCCGGAAGTACAAGAACAGTAGATACGCACGTGAAAACGATGCGTTTGAAACTTGGAGAAAGTGGAAACTACATTCAAACTGTTTGGGGTGTAGGCTATAAATTTGAGGTGTAACGTATGTTTACGATGGTACAGAAGCTTTGGCTGACAGTAGTATGTGCAGTATTTGTAACAGTTTCCTTTCTTTATTTTGTATCTTTATACTCGTACGAAAAACTATACGTTGATAATTTAAAAGATTCATTAGTAACGGAGGGGAAGGGTCTTGCTGCGCAATATGATAAGCGTGAAGGTATATCAACTTTTGAAGAGAAAGTAAGAGCATTTGATCAAATATCTAGTTCAGACGTTCTTTTCGTATCGAATCCACGTGATTTAAGCGCATGCTTACCTTTTGATGTGCATCATCATTCTCTTATAAGTGAAGGGGACAGGCAAGCATTATTAGATGGGAAAACTGTGACAAAGATAGGGTATGAGGAACATTTTGACCGTAATATTATGGGGGTTGTCATCCCTGTTTTAGAAAGTAAAAAATTAGTTGGTATTGTATATTCTTATATTCCTTTAAAAAGTATAAAAGACTTAATATATGATATGGGCCTTATTTTGGCACCGTTAGCACTTGCTATAACTTTACTGACAATATGGATTGGTAGAAAGATTATTATTGCTATTACGAGGCCACTTTCGCAAATGGAACGAGTTGCGAATCATTTAGCTACGGGAGATTTCTCAGAACGAATTACAATTTCTTCCGAAGATGAAATTGGACGATTAGGAAAAGCATTTAATAAAATGGCAAATTCTTTAGAGACAGAAGACGTAAAGCGTAAGGAATTTTTAGCTAACGTTTCACATGAGCTAAGAACACCATTAAGTTATATAAAAGGATATAGTGAGGCTATTTTAGATGGTGTAGCGAAGGGACCACAGCAGGAAAAAGTAACACAGCTCATTCATAAAGAAGCGGATCGTATGCAGCGTCTCGTTCATGATTTGTTAGATTTAGCACAACTAGAAGGGGAACATTTTCCGTTAAAGAAACAACCTATCGTTTTTTCACAACTTATTGAAGATGTGTTAGATACGTATGAGATTAAATTTATAGAAAAGAAAATTCATATTTCAACAAATTTAAATCCAGAAATTATTGTAATGATAGATGAGGATCGTATGCAACAAGTACTTCATAACGTGTTAGATAATGCGATACGGTATACAAATCCAAACGGGGATATTATGATAACGCTTAGGCAAATAGATGATTACTGTGAATTGAACATAAAAGATACGGGAATCGGTATTGATACAGAGCATTTAGAAAATCTTGGAGAACGTTTTTACCGCGTTGATAAAGCGAGAAGTCGCCAACATGGTGGAACAGGTTTAGGTCTTGCTATTGTAAGACAAATTGTCCATATACATGATGGACAGTGGCGAATTGAAAGTGAAAAAGGAAATGGGACGACGGTTATTATTAAATTGAAAGTACAGGATGAGGAGAGCATGTTCTAATTTTTAGGGCATGCTTTTTTGTATAGGAGACAATAGTTATACAGAAAGATATAAATTAATATGTAATAAATATTGAAAATTTGACGATTTTATGAACAAAACATTTGTACTTCTTACCAATTCGTTCTAAAATAGTTATGATGCAAAGTTTTTATAAATCGTTTCAATTGTTGTTTGGAAGATACTGAGGTGATTTAACTGGAGTACAAATCGATTAAACCGAAAAAAATTTACGAAGAAGTATCTGAAGCTATTTTAACAATGATTAAAAATGGTACGTTAAAACCTGGTGACAAACTACTTCCTGTACATCAATTAGCTGAGCAGTTTCAAGTGGGCAGATCTGCTGTTCGTGAAGCGTTAAGTGCGCTAAGAGCGATGGGCTTAATTGAGATGAAACAAGGAGAAGGTACATATGTGAAGAATTTCGATTCTTCTTCATTAACAAAATCGTTAAACAATAGATTATTAATGAAGAAAGAAGATATTTTGAATTTGTTAGAAGTACGAAAGGTGCTTGAAGTGGGGGCAGTTCGAGCAGCTGCGGCAAAACGTACGGAAGAGAATTTGAAAAATATGAAGCATTGGTTAGATGAAATGGCAAAGAGCATTGGAGATGAAAAAGCTGGTGAAAAAGCAGATTTTCAGTTCCATATGGGAATTGCAGAGTCTTCGCATAACAACATTTTGCTTGAACTCATGAATCATGTTTCAGAGATGATTGCTGAAACAATTGGTGAATCAAGACGCATTATTTTATATGGTGAACAAACAACATCAGAACGACTTATAGAAGAGCATCAAGTTATATATGATGCAGTGTTAAAGCAAGATGTAGAATTAGCGCAGCAAGCAATGCTAGATCATTTAACAAATGTAGAACATATTGTCACAGGTATAAACGATATAAATTCGTAATTTAATCTTTTAAAAATCAAATTTTTTGATAAAATAGAGAGAGATTAAGTAAGCGTTTTCTTTAGAAGAGGGAGAGGATAGGCCATGGTTGAGCCTACTTCTTCTTTTCTTAGTCATCTGATGACCATATGTTTGTTGGTGGAGTTGTAAAAAGGGGGAGTAATCATTATGAAAGTTACTTTATTTGTTACTTGTTTAGTCGATATGTTTGAAACAAACGTCGGCAAAGCAACAGTTGAAGTGTTGGAGCGTTTAGGTTGTGAAATTGAATTTCCAGAAGCACAAGTTTGTTGTGGTCAGCCTGCTTATAATAGCGGCCATGTAGAAGCAGCAAAAGAAGCGATGAAACATATGATTGAAACTTTCGAAGATGCAGAATATATCGTTACGCCATCTGGTTCTTGTGCGACAATGTTTCATGAGTATCCGCATGTTTTTAAAGATGATCCGAAGTGGGCTAAACGTGCCCAAAAAGTTGCTGATAAAACATATGAATTTACACAATTTATTGTAGATGTTTTAAAGATTACTGATGTTGGTGCAAGTTTACCAGGGATCGCTACTATTCATAAATCATGTCATATGACACGTATGCTTGGAGTAACAGAGGCACCAGGAATTTTATTATCAAATGTAAAAGGACTAACTGTGAGAGAGTTACCAAATGTGCAAAATTGTTGCGGGTTTGGGGGAACGTTTTCAGTGAAGATGACTCCAATTTCTGAGCAAATGGTAGATGAAAAGGTAGATAGTGCAATGGAAACAGGTGCTGATTATTTAATCGGTGCAGATTGTGGGTGTTTGTTAAACATTGGCGGACGTATTGAGCGTTTAGGAAAAGAAATAAAAGTAATGCATATTGCTGAGGTACTGAATAGTCGCTCATGAAGGGGGAACATAAGCTATGTCTATGAAAATCAGTGAGAAAAAATTTAATGATCGTGTTGGCGATGGAATTCAAGATTCGTTTATGCGCGGAGCAGTATCTTCTGCACAAACACGCTTATATACGAATCGCTTAAAAGCAGCGGATGAATTAGGAAACTGGGAAGAATGGCGTGAACTCGGTGAAGAAATTCGTCAACATACGTTAGAAAATCTTGATTATTACTTAATGCAGTTAAGTGAAAATGTATCAAAAAGAGGTGGACATGTATACTTTGCGAAAACGAAAGAGGAAGCAGCAAAGTATATTCAAGATGTTGCAAAAAAGAAGCAGGCAAAAAAAGTAGTAAAATCAAAGTCGATGGTAACAGAAGAAATTAGTATGAACCATGCGCTTGAAGAAGTCGGTTGTGAAGTGTTAGAAAGTGACTTAGGAGAGTATATCTTGCAAGTAGATAACGATCCACCTTCACATATTATTGCGCCTGCACTTCATAAAAATAGAACGCAAATTCGTGATGTCTTTAAAGAAAAGCTTGGCTATGAAAATTCTGATGATCCATACGAAATGACAAAGTTTGTTCGTAAACAACTTCGTGAGAAATTTATGGACGCGGAAATTGGTGTAACAGGTTGTAACTTCGCTGTTGCAAATACTGGTTCTCTTTGTTTAGTAACGAATGAAGGGAATGCCGATCTTGTTATGTCGATTCCGAAAACACAAATTGCAGTAATGGGTATGGAACGTATGGTTCCAACAATGGAAGAATTAGATGTTTTAGTTGGTTTACTATGCCGTAGTGCAGTAGGTCAAAAGTTAACAAGTTATGTAACTGTAGCGGGACCAATTCAAGAAGAGGAAGTAGATGGACCTGAAGAATTCCACTTAGTTGTTGTTGATAATGGTCGTTCTCAAATTCTTGGATCTGAATTCCGTCAAGTATTGCAATGTATTCGTTGTGCTGCATGTGTGAACGTATGCCCTGTATATCGTCACGTTGGTGGACATTCATATGGCTCTATATATTCAGGACCAATCGGTGCGGTATTAACTCCACTGTTAGGCGGATATGACGATTACAAAGAGCTTCCTTATGCATCTAGTTTATGCGGAGCGTGTACAGAAGCTTGTCCAGTAAAAATTCCGTTACATGATTTATTATTAAAACATCGTCAAGTTATCGTTGAGCAAGAAGGACGTGCTCCACTTGCAGAGAAATTGGCAATGAAAATGTTTAGTATGGGTGCATCTTCAGCAGCTTTATATAAAATGGGATCCAAAATGGCGCCAGCGGCAATGAGTCCATTTACATCGGGTAACCGTGTATCAAAAGGTGTTGGGCCACTTAAAAATTGGACAGATATTCGTGAATTCCCGGCTCCAAGTAAAGAGCGATTCCGTGATTGGTATAAAGATCATAAGAAAGGCGGGGACAAATAATGACAGGATTAATTCAAAACCGTGAGTCCTTTCTAGAGAATATTGCAAAAGAACTTGGACGCGCGCGTAAAACGGATGGTGTAAAACGTCCAGTGTGGAAAAATAATGTGAATAAAGAAACGCTAAAAGATTATTCACAAGAAGAATTGTTAGAAGTATTTAAAAATCAATGTACAAACATTCATACAACTGTTGTGGAAACGACAAACGACCGTTTACGTGAAGATATTCAAAAAGTAATCGTGGAAAACGGCGGGGGACCTATTATGTTATCGGCAGATGAACGTTTTGATTCTTATGGATTGACTTCTTTATTTAAAGAAGAGCTTCCAAAGCAAAATGTTGAAGTAAATGTATGGGATCCTGAGAAAAAAGAAGAGAATATGCGTATCGCAGAAAGAGCGAATATTGGAATTGCCTTTAGTGATTATACTTTAGCTGAATCTGGTACGATTGTTGTACAAAGTCATAAAGGCCAAGGTCGTTCTTTACACTTTTTACCGACTGTATACTTTGCTATTATTCCACGTGAAACACTTGTGCCCCGTATTACACAAGCAGTTGAGGATATGAACTCGCGTG
The DNA here is from genome assembly GCF_058792175.1 of Bacillus sp. EB106-02-03-XG38. Taxonomy (NCBI): domain Bacteria; kingdom Bacillati; phylum Bacillota; class Bacilli; order Caryophanales; family Bacillaceae; genus Bacillus; species Bacillus sp. EB106-02-03-XG38. The sequence continues at coordinate 410,259 of NZ_JBYTED010000002.1, read as the reverse complement.
TAGAAAATGGTGAGGCAGTGGCATCTTGTATTAACTTTATTACAGGGCCTAGTAACTCGGCAGATATTGAAATGAATCTTGTTGTCGGTGTACATGGACCATTAAAAGCAGTATATTTCATCGTATAAAAGAGGGGAAAGCAGGCCAGAAAATGGCCTGCTTTTTTAATAGAATAGAGATAATATGAAGTAGAAGTTCTCTCCTTTTTTTGCTATGTTCTTCTGGAAAGGAGAGGAAGGGATGTTCACTTATGTATATGCATTGTTAGTGGGGATGGTGTTTGGTTCCTTTTTTATGGTAATTGCGATGAGAGTTCCACTAGGGGAGTCTATCATTGTCCCTCGTTCACATTGTTATTATTGTAAATATGTGCTAAAGCCAAAAGAATTGATTCCAATCATTTCATTTTGTATACAAAGGGGGCGTTGTACGAATTGTAAGAGGGAAATTTCAGTTTTGTACGTAGTATTTGAACTTGTAACCGGAATGATATTTTTTCTTACGGTATATATAATCGGGGTGGAACGAGAGCTTATTATCATTTTATCGCTTGTTTCATTACTTCTTATTATTTCAGTTACAGATTACATATATATGTTAATCCCAAATCGTATTTTAGCCTGGTTTGCCTGTTTACTTATTTTAGAATGTATTTTTGTACCGTTAGTCACTTGGCCAGATAGTATAGTTGGCGGTGGCGTTATATTCATTTTGTTATATTGCATGCAAAAGATATATCCAGAAGGGCTTGGGGGAGGTGATGTAAAATTACTTTCGCTACTTGGATTTATAGTGGGACTGAAAGGGATTTTTATCGTTTTATTTTTAGCCTCTTGCTTTAGTCTTTGTTTCTTTGGAGTTGGTATAGTATTAAAGCGTGTGAAAATGAGGACTCAAATTCCGTTTGGCCCTTTTATTAGCCTCGGGGCAATATGTTACATGTTAATCACGTATGCAAAATAGAGAGGGGATAGAACATGAATATATATATATGGATGATCAAAGAAGTTGTCCGTACGGGTATGTGCTCGCCATTACAGTAGAATGTGCTTTGCAAATGGTTCGGGATTATGAGGTGAATATTCTTTCCCTTGACTTTAACATGGGCTGGGGAGAAAAAAGTGGATTAGATTTTGTAGAGGCTTTTTGTAAAGAGGGTTTACATGTAAATGAAGTGCACTTTCATACGACTGATGTCATCGGTATGTACAAGATGAAACAGAGGATTAATAAGGGAAAGGAAGAAGGGGAAATTAATCCTCACCTTGTTGTTAAATATGTGGGGAGCTAAAAACTCCAAAGTAAAACTTTGGAGTTTTTAGTGTTTCATATGCGCTTGTAACGGAATAATCTCTTCTTGTTGAGCTGCTACTAATTCAGTTTCTTCTTGTTTCACATCAGGTTCTTTCTTTGTTAAATAATGGTATACCATACCGACAAATACAGACCCGCCAATAATGTTACCGATTGTAACTGGAATTAAGTTATGAATAGCACCTGCAAAAGAAATTGTCTCCGGATGCGGTGAAACTAAAGATAAGGCAAACAGTGATAAGTTTGCAATACTATGCTCGTAACCAGATAAGAAGAATGTGAAAACGAGTAGCATCATCATCATAATTTTTGCTGTATCACCTTTCACTTGAGAAGGTAAGAAACAAGCAAGACATACAAGCCAGTTACATAAAATTGCTTTAAAGAATAATTGCATTGTAGGTGTATTCATTTTTCCTTCTACTACTTTATTCATCAAATGCCCGTGATCAATTGCTTCGAAAATTCCAGTTGCATAAAATAGTAAGGCAAAGAATAAAGCGCCAGCTAAATTTCCTGCATAACAAGCGACCCAGTTACGAAGTGTATCAGAAATCGTTGTTTCTTTTCTTAAAGTTGCTACAGTGAAGTACATTGTGTTACCAGTAAATAATTCAGCACCGCCATATATAATAAGGACAAGGGCAATTCCGAAAAACATAGAAGCCGCTAAGTAAGTTGCTGGTGAATCTGCAATGTGAAAAAAGTTACCTAATTTAAAACATAGTACAATAATAAAACCGATATAAATACCCGCAAGTGCGGCACGAATGAAATATTGCATTGGATTTGTATCTAGCATTTGTTTTTTGCTCTTAGCCAGTTTGACAACATAATCTAATCCTTGTTCTAGCATGGGTAATACGCTCCTTTAGTACATCATCTATGAATACTCCTTATATGAATAAAGTACATGGATTCCGTCATAGTTTCAATAAGTTTGTGCAATGTTTCACAAAAAGGACATACATACATTGAGAAAACGCTTACAAAAGATAGTATAATAGAAATTTTTCTGGACATTGAGGGGGAGAAAGAAAAAAGAAAAAAGAAAAAAGAAAAAAGAAAAAGCGCTGTAATTACAGCGCTTTTTCGTCTAAATTCTTTTCTACTTTTACTTCTACTTCTTTTGAGAAGAACCAGCCGCCAACTGCGATTCCGACTAATACAATCCAGAATGTAAGCTTCCATGGTGTAGATTCTGGGAATGAATGCGGAATTACATTTAATGCAGGGTGTGCTAATGTATAAACTGCTAATTTCACACCAACCCAACCTACGATTAAGAATGCTGCAGTTTCAAGTCCTGGTTTACGTTTTAAGATTTGTACGAAAGCAGTTGCTGCAAATCGCATAATGATTAATCCGATAAGTCCACCTACAAAGATAACAACGAATTGCCCAGTATCAAGACTACCAATTGTACCTAATCCTGTTTTCGGTAAAGTCATTGCTAATGCAACAGCAGCTAAAATAGAATCAACTGCGAAGGCGATATCAGCAACCTCAACTTTAAATACAGTCCACCAAAAATTCTCTTGTTTTTTCTTTGCTTCTTTTTCTTCTGTTTCTTCATCCGTATTCTTTTTAACATACGTTTTAAATAAGTGATTACCAGCGATAAACATAAGGTAAATAGCACCGATTGCTTGCACTTGCCATACGTCGACTAGGAATGAAATCATAAATAACGATCCGAAACGGAAAACAAATGCCCCCGCTAATCCGTAAAATAGTGCTTTCTTACGTTTTTCTTCTGGTAAATGTTTTACCATAATTGCAAGAACAAGAGCGTTATCAGCTGCTAAAATCCCCTCTAGTGCAATTAGGATGAGTAATACCCAACCATACTCCAATAATAATGATACATCCATGTACATTCTCCTCTCATTTCTATAAGTACTAAATAAGTGAAGAATTTCCCCACTATTTAGTTTCCCCATACTCCTGCCTATTAACTTTGGAAGAATTTGGTAATAAATACAAAAAAGACCTCTGCCGTTAATAGGCAAAGGTCTTGCTAGACATATGTAATGAAAATGCCAACAAAGCCGGAAGAACTAAGTTCTACGTAATGACGACTTTGTTTCCAAGAAATATTCTTGGACGCTACTCCCCTTTGGAGATATGCTATTGTACTCTCATTATATGGATAATTTATACGGTTGTCAACCTGTTAAAATATCTTCGTTCGGATATTTTATTTTGCGGTTCTTTTTACGTGCAAATGAAAAAGCAAGTGTTAAAGGTCCCATTTTCCCGAAAAACATCATAAAGATGATAATAGCTTTTCCGATCATCGTTAAGTGTGGTGTGAAATTCATACTGAGACCGACAGTCCCAAATGCTGAAAATACTTCGAAAGCACTCATCAATAGGGGAACTCGCTCAGTAATACTTAAAATTAAAATAGCAAAAAAGATAAATGAAATGGAAATAATAGTGATGGTCAATGATTTGACGATGAGAGTATCTTTAATAGATTTTTTAAATACGACAATATCATCTTGTTCTTGTAAAAATTTAAATACTCCAAAAAACATGATTAAAAATGTTGTTAACTTAATTCCACCACCAGTTGAAGCACTCCCAGCTCCGATAAACATTAGAAGCATCATCAATAAAAGAGAAGGCTTTGACAATGCAGAAATATCAACTGTATTAAACCCAGCAGTACGCGTTGAAACAGCCTGGAAATAGGCGGCCATTCCTTCTTCAAATGGAGTAAAGCCTCTCATAGAAAGAGAATTGTGGAACTCGAATATGAAAATAAAAACGGTTGCAATAATATTAACGATTAGAGTAGAAGAGAGCATAAGTTTTGAGTGTAATGTAAGGTTTTTAAAATTTCTCTTTCTTTTTATATCTACGATTACTGTAAAACCAATCCCACCTAAAATAATGAGGGAGGAAATGACAAGATTGACAAGAATGCTATGAGAATGCGACATTAAATTATCGCTCCACACAGAAAAACCGGCATTGTTAAAAGCAGAGATGGAATGAAAAAAACTATAATAGATCCCTTTAGCAATCCCGTATTTTGGTATCCATTCGAAAGATAGAATGAAAGTAGCGATACATTCGACTGTAAAAGAGAATAAAAATAATGCTTTGGCAAGACGAATGACGCCTCCAATATTCGTTTGATTTAACGCTTGTTGTAGTAAAATTCGGTTTTGAAGACCAATTTTTCTGCCGAGCATAATCGCAATTAAAACGGCAAAGCTCATAATGCCAAGTCCGCCCACTTGTATAAGCGTTAAAATGACACATTGGCCAAATAAGGTAAATACTTTCCCAGTGTCCACTACACCGAGCCCTGTAACCGTACAAGCAGAAACGGTTGTAAATAAAGCATCGAGCCATGAAATAGAAGTTGTTGTAGCAATGGGTAGCTTTAATAAGCATGTACCGATAATTGATAACATAATAAAAGACAAAGTAAGAACACGGGGAGGACTCATGCTAATGTTAATCCGTTTCATGTTACATATCGTTCCTTTCAGTTTGTTCTTACTAGTATGTGAAAAAGTACGGTTATGTATGTTAGAAATAGAAAGAGGCAGAGAATATCTGCCTCTAAGCCATATGTTATAGTGTTATCCACGTAATTGTTGTTGAGCTAAAGAAACAAGACGTTTTGTTACTTCACCGCCAACTGAACCGTTAGAACGAGATGCTGTATTAGATCCTAAGCTTACGCCGAATTCTTGTGCAATTTCGTATTTAAATTGATCAAGTGCTTGTTCCGCACCTGGAACTAGTAATTTGTTTGTTTTTGCCATGATGATACACATCCTTATAAGTAGTCCAGTTCAGCTAAGTACTTATCTAAACTGGTAACGTTATTTTATGTGGAACTGGCTTGCTCATACGCGGAAGTAATCGGTGTGATTAGAAGTTATTGGATAGAAAAAAGAGTAGCAAATTTGCTACTCTTTTTTCAGTATTGTCGCTGTACCTTCCACGACAATATCATCGGATTGATTGTATATGTTTGTTTGCAACGTAATGATTTTTTTATCGTCACGTTTTTTAATGACTTCTGCCACAACGCGAAGTGTATCGCCGATTTTGACAGGAGCACGGAATGAAACGTTTTGAGATAAATAAATCGTATTTTTCCCTGGAAGTTTCGTGCCAAGAATCGTTGAAATGAAACTTGAAACGAGCATACCATGGGCAATACGTTCTTTAAACATAGTCGTTTTTGCAAAAGAGTCTAAAATATGAATAGGATTCACATCTCCAGTTAATTTTGCAAAATTGATAACGTCCTCATCCGTAATCGTTTTTGTAAGGGATGCTTGATCACCGACTTGAATCTCATCATAACGAAGCTCCGGAACAGTTTGTGCTTCTTGAAATGGATTCATTTTGGCCTCCTTCTTTTCCATATCGAAAAATGACAGCCATCTTGATGTAGTAGGAGGAAGAAAGAGTTTTGTTTGTGCTGCAGTTAGCTCCCACATTTTTCTTACTTGATGGAAGTAAATAAATTTTTTGAGTTTTCCTCGAACTGCTTTGCGAGTTCTAGTTGTTTGGACTTGAACTCTCCCAAAAAAACTTCTAACTGTTTTTGAACCTCTTCGCGTTGTAATTGTTGTTGTTCAATAAATTGTTTTGTTGTTTCTTCAAATTGACCGCTAGTTTGAGTAAGAATAGACAAAGATGTTTTTGTAGGAGAAACAGTAAGTTGATGCATTTGAGTAGAAAGTTCATTCCATTTCCCTTGCCACTCGTTAATTTGATCATTTAAGGAGTTTCCAGTTAATTGCTTCACGTAATCTGTATATTGGTTATTGAACTGAGCAGTGAATTGTTGTAGTTCTTTTTCTAGTTCATCTACTCCTGATGTTAATTTATGCAAAGCGTCTTGTTGTTGTTTTAATGTTTCTAAAGTAAGTTGCTCTAATTGTTTCCCAGCTGAAGAGAAGAGGGAAAGAGATTGAGACCAGTTTTTCCAAAATGCATCGACTAATTCGTATGGCTTAGTTTCCATTGTTTGACCTCCAAATGTTTTTTTACATATTGTGAACGCAGATTACTCTGCTGTACCACCAGGTGAAGATGAAGAATCCTTTTCATCCTTTTCTGGAGAAGTAGAAAATGGAAAGAATGCGTTGGTGTATAACGTAAAAAACGTCCGCAACATATTTTGATAATGTTCAAAAGAAGTCGCACATGTTGTTAAATATTGCTCTCCATATTCTGTTAAAGAATAAATTCGTTTCGCTGGCCCGCCTTCACTTGTATCCCAAGTAGAAGAAATGAGATTTTCTTTTTCTAACTTGCGCAATGTTCTGTACACATTACCTTGGTCAACAGAAGAAAAGCCGATGTCCATTAGCATTTGAATGAGTTTGTAACCATGAAGACTCCAGTCTTTTAGACATAGAAGTAAGAAAGGAACTAAGAAGTTTTTTGGCATGGAGTTTGGTTGTTTCGCTTGGTTTTTTTCCAAACTTTCTGGGTGTTCTGGTTCATTATGTAGCATGATTGTGCATCACCTCATGAATCAGTTAGATGGAATTTTTTGCTTATAAGTGCAATTTACACCTATCTGTTTTTAATGTCAACACATTTATTGGAAAATAAAGAAAAATAAAATATAGACTTGAAGTTTTATTCAGAATATTAGAAAATAGTGAATAGGTTGAATTGTTTCAAAAACAAAAAAGGGAGTGTAGGCGAAGTGATTGATCAAAAATTCGATCCATTGCAAGCATGGAAAAATGCTTATGAACAAACCGAAACATTTTGGGGAAAAGCGCTCAATGAAACAATTAAAACAGAAGAATATTCTGCTTGGATGGGCAGCGTTCTAGACTTGAATTTGTTTTATCAAAAAGCGTTAAATGATACAACAAAAAGTTATTTAGAACAGGTGAATGTGCCTACGAAAGAAGATATCGCTAGAGTAGCTACGCTTGTTATTAACTTAGAAAATAAAGTTGATAATATCGAGGAAGTTCTAGAAGAGAAAGTGGATGCACTAGGACAAGCCCCTACATTAAAGCGTGATGTTACGAAAGTAAAACAAGATATTCGCACATTAGAAACGAAAGTTGATCAAATTTTGGAATTGCTAGAAAAGCAAAATGCAGTACTAGCGAAACTACAAGAACCTGTAAAAGAAGAAGTAAAGCCTGCGAATAAGCCAGAAAATAAAAAATGATAATAGCGTTTGTTTATAACGTGTAAAAGAGAGGGGAGAATCTCTTTTTCATGTATAAACAACGAAACATAATTAATATATGGACTCTATTCATATGAGTACCAAAATGATTCATAATAATCGTTCACAAATTCATTTAAGGGGGAAAAGAAATGGTTCAATTAAATGGCAAAGTAGCAATCGTAACAGGTGGAGCAAAAGGAATTGGAAAAGCGATTACAGTAGCGTTAGCACAAGAGGGAGCAAAAGTTGTTATTAACTATAACAGCAGCAAAGAAGCAGCTGAAAACTTAGTAAATGAATTAGGAAAAGAAGGACATGACGTTTATGCAGTTCAAGCGGATGTTTCGAAAGTAGAAGATGCAAACAGACTTGTAGAAGAAGCTGTGAATCATTTTGGTAAAGTTGATATTCTTGTTAATAATGCTGGTATTACAAGAGATCGTACATTCAAAAAGTTAAATCGTGAAGATTGGGAGCGCGTAATTGACGTGAACTTAAGTAGCGTATTTAATACGACAAGCGCTGTCCTTCCATACATAACGGAAGCAGAAGAAGGAAGAATCATTAGTATTTCTTCTATTATTGGCCAAGCTGGTGGATTTGGACAAACAAACTACTCAGCAGCAAAAGCAGGTATGTTAGGATTTACAAAATCATTAGCGTTAGAACTTGCAAAAACAAATGTAACTGTAAACGCAATTTGCCCAGGATTTATTGATACTGAAATGGTAGCAGAAGTACCAGAAGAAGTACGTCAAAAAATCGTTGCGAAAATCCCGAAAAAACGTTTTGGTCAAGCTGATGAAATTGCAAAAGGTGTAGTATACCTATGCCGTGACGGTGCATATATCACAGGTCAGCAATTAAACATTAACGGTGGATTATACATGTAATGAAGTAAGAAAAAAGTGCATATCCATAGCAGGAATGCACTTCTTTTTTTTAGAAAGAAATCGACCGAAAAGGAGATAGAAAAATGACTACATTCGTAACGGAATGGGAAAAGCAATTGGAGTTGTACCCAGAAGAATATCGTAAAGCATATCGTCGTGTGAAAAGAGCGAGCGAAGTTTTATTACGTGAACCAGAACCACAAGTTGGTTTAACGCCGAAAGAAGTTATTTGGACGAAGAATAAGACGAAGCTGTATCGTTACATTCCAAAACAAGAAAAAACACAGAGAGTTCCAATTCTATTAATATATGCACTTATTAATAAACCGTATATTATGGATTTAACTCCTGGAAATAGTTTAGTGGAATATTTAGTAGATCGTGGTTTTGATGTGTATATGCTTGATTGGGGCACATTTGGTTTAGAAGATAGTCATTTGAAATTTGATGATTTCGTGTTTGATTATATTGCAAAAGCAGTGAAGAAAGTAATGCGAACTGCAAAATCGGACGAGATTTCTTTACTTGGTTATTGCATGGGTGGAACGCTAACTTCTATTTATGCGGCACTTCATCCACACATGCCAATTCGTAACTTAATCTTTATGACAAGTCCTTTTGATTTCTCTGAAACAGGATTATACGGTCCTTTATTAGATGAGAAATACTTCAATTTAGATAAAGCGGTTGATACATTCGGAAATATTCCGCCAGAAATGATTGATTTCGGAAATAAGATGTTAAAACCAATCACAAACTTTGTAGGTCCATATATCGCTTTACTCGATCGTTCAGAAAATGAGCGCTTCGTCGAAAGCTGGAAATTAGTTCAAAAGTGGGTTGGTGACGGTATTCCATTCCCAGGCGAATCGTATAGACAGTGGATTCGTGATTTTTATCAAAATAATAAATTAGTGAAAGGTGAACTCGTTATTCGCGGACAAAAGGTAGACCTTGCAAATATTAAGGCGAATGTCTTAAATATTTCTGCGAAACGTGATCATATCGCCCTGCCATGCCAAGTAGAAGCGTTGCTAGATCATATTTCTAGCACAGATAAACAATATGTATGTTTACCGACTGGACATATGTCGATCGTTTACGGTGGAACAGCGGTAAAACAAACATATCCGACGGTTGGAAATTGGCTAGAAGAGCGTTCTAATTAAAAATAAAAAATCCAACTAGCGTATGTTAGTTGGATTTTTTTATGAGAAATAACAAACTATAGAAAGGAGAAATTTATCCCGCTTTAATGGGCAGTAAGCCCCCCACTTCAAAATTCGGTGAAAGTAAAGATGTTAGGTGGGGGATCAACTGCCCATAAAAGTCCGATTGGTTCAACTAATAATCAGTGGGGGATGAAGAAAACCCCCACTGATTAAAGTTTCACTTTATATTTTAGGAGTATTATTATGAAACTTATGACTGGTAAGTTGTTTTGGAATACAGGAGTTTCTATACCTTGTTATCCATCGTTAGAAAATGATATGATATGTGATGTGCTTGTAGTTGGAAGCGGAGAAGCAGGTGCTCATATAGCGTATTCGTTAGCGAAAATTGGAATGCGTGTTACACTCATTGAAAAACGAGCAATCGCCTGCGGCAGTACAGCTGCTAATACAGGTTTACTACAATTTCTTCATGATAAATCGTTAACCTCACTTATCCATACATTTGGTGAAGAAAAAGGGGTACGAGCATATAGGCTTTGTTATGAAGCGTTACGAACGATGGAGAAAGTTGTACCGACTCTCGATATTGATCCTCAGTTTATTCCGCGAAGTAGTTTATATTATGCAAGTAAAAGTGAGGATGTTTCATTTTTACAAGAGGAGTTTAATACGTTACAGAATTATGGATTTCCAGTTGAGTATTTTACAGAATCTGATGTGAACGAACATTATTCTTTTACAAAACAAGCGGCATTATATACACACGGTGATGCCGAGGTGAATCCGTATTTATTAGCGCATAGTCTTTTGCATAAAGCAAATCAAATGGGTGCTACTATATATGAGGATACAGAGGCCATACATATAAAAAAACGCCAAAGTGATTTAATTTGTTATACGAAAACAGGAAATCAAATTGTAACAAAGAATATTATTATGGCGACAGGTTATGAAGAGCTTTTTGGCAAGAAAGAAAAAAATACAACAGTGGAAACATCATATGCAGTCGTGACAAATAAGGTGGATTCATTTGAAGGCTGGCATGAACAATCGTTAATTTGGGAAACAGCACGGCCTTATTTATATTTTCGAACGTATGAAAACCGCATTATTGTAGGTGGATTAGATGAAGCGATGCAAATCCAAACAACCGGTGATACGAAATTATTGCATAAGCGTGATCTCCTTATTAACATTGTAAAAGAGATGTTCCCGCAGTATAAGAATATACAGGCAGATTATTATTGGGGAGCAGCATTCGGTGGTAGTTATGATGGTCTCCCTATTTTAAAAGAAGACAAAAAGATACATAATTTATTTTACGCATTGCCGTATGGAGGTAATGGAACTGTGTATGGAATGGTATTTGCCAAATTATTTGAGCAGTTATTTACAAATAAAGAAAGTGAAGATTTTTCTTTATTTAATCGATAGAAAAAAGGTAGCGAAGTGATGGAATGAGAGATATAAAAAAGTTTTTACAAAAATTACGTCCTGTACAACTCATTGTTTTGTTTTATTTATTAGCAGTCGTTGTATCGGTGATATTACTTAGTTTCCCGTTTGTTACGAAGGCTGGTGTGAAATGGACATTTATCGATGCTCTCTTTACATCTGTTAGTGCGGTAAGTGTTACGGGACTGTCTGTCGTTACGATTTCAGATACATTTACTACGGCGGGAATTATTATGTTAGCCCTTATTTTACAATTAGGCGGCTTAGGAATTATGGCACTTGGTACGTTCGTTTGGATTATAACGGGGAAGAAGATTGGTTTGCAGAGAAGAAGACTCATTATGGCAGACCATAATCAAGGGAATTTATCAGGCCTTGTAGAATTGATGCGTTCTATTTTAATTGTAATTATTTCGATAGAACTTATTGGAGCAATACTATTAGGTACAAGATTTCTACTTTATTTTCCAACGTGGCAAGAAGCTTATTTCCATGGTTTCTTTGCGGCTGTTAGTGCAACTACGAACGGAGGATTTGATTTAACAGGACAATCGCTAATTCCGTATAAGAAAGATTATATTGTTCAAATGATTCATATGTTACTTATTATTTTAGGGGCAATTGGTTTCCCTGTACTAATGGAAGTAAAACAATTCCTTAGTAAAAGGAGACAGCAATTATTTCGTTTTTCGTTATTTACAAAATTGACGACAACAACATTTTTTGCGCTCGTTATCGTTGGAACAATTATGATTTTTTTACTAGAACGAAATCAGTTTCTAGCGGGGAAATCATGGCATGAAACAGTTTTCTATACATTATTCCAATCTGTGACGACGCGAAGTGGTGGACTTGCTACAATGGATATACGTGAATTGTCACAACCGACGCTTTTATTTATGAGTATATTAATGTTTATAGGGGCATCTCCAAGTTCGGTTGGGGGCGGAATACGTACAACAACATTTGCTGTTAGTATATTATCGCTATACACTTTTGCAAGAGGCGGGAGAACGGTTAGAGTCTTCAAACGTCAGCTACATGAAGAGGACGTGCTGAAAGCATCTGTTGTTATGACGATGGGGATTTTATTATGTGCTACAGCACTATTTATCCTATCTATTACGGAAAATGTACCGCTTATGAGTTTAATTGTTGAAGTGTGTTCTGCTTTCGGAACGACAGGACTATCGACAGGTATTACGCCAGATTTAACAACTGTTGGTAAACTTGTGCTCATTGTACTTATGTTTATCGGGCGTGTCGGTATTTTAACATTTATACTAGCTAGTGGCGGAAGAGAACAGCCACCTCGTTATAAATACCCGAAAGAGAGAATTATTATTGGATAGTATGAAACCATTCTACCTATGTGAGGTAGAATGGTTTTTTAGTCGTTAATGCCAAATTGCGGATGCATAAAAGCATCATTCTTATGATCTACCTCTTTTTTTAGTAACTCTTGATTTTCTTCTGAAATCCACCCAATATCATTTGTAGGATGAATCCATTCTTCTCCAGCCATAATAGCAGGATCTACTTCATCACTCCAATTGTGAAGTGGACTGTTCTCGGAATCATATTTACTGTCTCCGATTACGACGTCATATTGATTGATGAAAGGTTGTTGCATCTTCTTTCCTGTTCCTTTAAAAGATGGGAAATTCATTTGATGCGGGAGCGTTTCATCTAAAATAGGTGACTGCATTTTATCTTTTTTCTTCAAAATAATCGCTCCTTTTCTAATGTTTTCTTCATAAGTAGTATTTCCATCTAGCGCTCTTATGTACTTGTTAACACTTGCCAGTAATAATTATTTCAGCTTGCTTCAAACTAGAGTAGAAAGTGAATTCTTGAGAGCAGGTGAATGTATTGGTAAAAAGAAAAGTGAAACAAAATGCAGCAATCAATAATAATAAAACTCCGAAAGAAAGCTTACCAGATGCTGAATTTGCATTAGAGTATGAAGGAGAGAATAGCGCGAAGTATGCAAATCGTAATTCAAAAAAAGGTAAACAAAAATGAGGCGTTTTTTACAAACGCCTCATTTTTTTGTGGGATTATAAAGGTTTTTTTAATTATTTGTAAATTTAGGGTTCGTTATTAGCAGAAAAATGCGAAAAAACATAGAAGTAGCAACGTATTACACAAAAACAAACAACAAACAAAAGATTAATGTTGGTTTAATACTGCTTTTACACTAGTTGTTTATATTTGAATTGTACATAAGATTTGTAAAAGGAGAGAGAGACAGTGAAAAAAACAATCTTTAAAGCTGTAGCAACTGGAATGGTATTTTCGTTATTAATGGGGTGTGGTGCAAAGAAAGAAGAAAGTGCTGGGGCGAAAGTGAAAGATGATAAATTATCTGGATCATTAACTGTTTACACAGCGATCGAAGAAGAACTTGTACCAATTTATCTTGATTCTTTTAAACAGAAGTATCCAGATGTAAAACTGAACATTGTTCGTGATTCAACTGGAGTTATTACAGCGAAATTGCTAGCTGAAGGAAAAAATACACAAGCAGATGTTGTATGGGGAACAGCAGCGTCTAGTCTATTAGCTTTAGATAAAAAAGATATGTTAAAAGGATACTCTCCAAAAGGAGCAGATCGTGTTCTTCCACAATTTAAAGATGATAAGCAACCAGAAAAATGGGTAGGTAATACGGCATTTATGACGGGGATTGCTATAAATAAAGAAGAATTAAAGAAGAAAAATTTACCGATGCCAGAATCATACGAAGACTTAACGAAACCAGAATATAAAGGAACGCTTGTTATGCCACATCCGGCTTCTTCTGGAACAGGATTTTTAACAGTTTCTGCATGGTTACAAATTATGGGTGAAGATAAAGGCTGGGATTACATGAAGAAACTTCATGAGAATATGGCAACTTATACTCATTCAGGTTCAAAACCAGCGAAATTAGCAGGTGCAGGTGAATATCCAGTTGGTGTATCAATGGTTTATAGTGCTTTAAAAGAGAAACAAAAAGGTGCACCAGTTGAAGTAGTGTTACCGAAAGAAGGATTAGGTTGGGAAGTAGAAGCGAACGCACTTATTAAAAAAGATAACGCAAAAAATGAAAAATTAGCGCAAGCATTTTTAGATTGGGCAATTACTGATGATGTAATGAAGTTATACTTCGAGAAAAATGGATTTGCGACAATTAAAAATGATTATAAACTTCCAGATGGATTCCCTAAAGACGTAACAGAAAAGTTATACAAAAAGAATGACTTTAAGTGGGCAGCAGAAAATCGCGACAAAATTTTAGAAAAATGGGAAAAAGAGTTTGGTCAAAAAGCAGAACCGAAAAAGTAAGTGAGTGGGAGAGAGAAAAAATGAGCGAATATTTATCAATTCAACACATTCAAAAACAGTTTGATGCATTTACAGCGTTAAAAGATATTTCTTTTACTGTGAAAAAAAATGAGTTTGTATGTTTATTAGGCCCAAGTGGTTGTGGGAAAACAACATTGCTTCGAATTTTAGCAGGGCTAGAAGAGGCGACAACAGGTAGTATAGCTGTGGATGGAAAAGATATTACAGCATTACCTCCTGGAAAGAGAAACTTCGGGATGGTGTTTCAATCGTATGCATTATTTCCGAATTTAACAGCACTTGAAAATATTGAATATGGCTTAAAGACAAAAAAATATGGAAAAGCAGAAGTAAAAGAGAAAGCGCTAGAGGCGTTAGAACTTGTAGATTTGCTGAATGTAAAAGATAAATATCCTGCTCAAATGTCTGGTGGACAACAGCAGCGAGTGGCACTTGCACGTGCGCTCGCTCTGTCTCCAGATATTTTGTTACTCGATGAGCCGTTATCTGCTTTAGATGCAAAAGTGCGAGAAAAGTTGCGAAGAGAAATGCGTGATTTGCAAGAAAAAGTAGGAGTAACAACTATTATGGTCACGCATGATCAAGAAGAGGCATTAACGATGGCTGATAAAATTGTTGTAATGAATCATGCGGAAATTATGCAGATTGGAACACCAGAGGAGATTTATCAAAGACCAGCCAATCCGTTTGTGGCAGATTTTATTGGTTCTATTAATTTCTTTTCGAAAAATAATGAAGAACATGCAATTCGTCCTGAACATGTAACAATTGTACAAAACGATGGTATTAAAACAGTTGTGGAAAGCATGGAATTCCGAGGATCTGTATATCGGACAGAAGTGCGAGTCGTAGAAGAAAAAACACATCTTTATAACGAGAAAATTGTAGTGGATATATTGGCATCAGAAGTAGAAAAAACCGCTATTAGAAAAGGAAAGTCGATTCAAATCTCTTTCTCAGAAAATCATATGTTGTCATATGGAAAGAAGGTCATTGTATAGATGGAGATGTTAGAAAATTTCAAGATAGAAAATACGAAAAAAAAGATTAAGAGACGTATCGGTAAAGAAGAGTGGATACAAAGACTATTAATTATTGGTATGCTTCTTGCTTTTCTGATCATGCTTGTATTACCGCTATTACAATTGTTTACACAAGCTTTTTACGATAAAGATGGAGCTTTTATTGGAGTTGCGAATTTCAGTAAATATTTCACAACTCCAACGTTAGTTCAATCATTGCAAAATACGATATGGATTTCGGGTGCGACAACAATTATTGCAGTGACACTCGCTTTTGCTTACGCCTATGCGATCGCTCGTACGAATGTGTTTGGGAAGCGTGTATTTCAATATGTCGCATTGTTACCATTATTCGCACCAACGATGATGCACGGTATCGCACTGACATATTTATTTGGTAACCAAGGGTTAGTAACGAAAGGAATGTTTGGTTTGTTTGAAGGGATACAAATCCCTTTATATGGCCCAGTAGGAATTGTCATGGCTGAAGTCATGTATACATTTCCGCAAGCATTTCTTATATTATTAATTGCTTTTCAAGGATCTGATTATCGTTTATATGAAGCTTCTAATATGTTAGGGGCGAGTAAAACAAAGCAATTTTTCACTGTTACTTTACCTAGTGTAAAGTACGGATTAATTAGTGCAATGTTCGTTGTGTTTACACTTAGTTTCACTGACTTTGGGGCACCCAAAATTGTTGGTGGGCAATATAATGTACTTGCTACTGACGTATATAAGCAAGTAATTGGACAGCAAAATATGCCGATGGGTGCAACTGTCGGAATGATTTTATTAATCCCAGCTATATTTGCGTTTGCAGTTGATCGCATTACGCAAAGAAAGCAGGCAAATCTCTTGTCTTCTAAATCAGTACCTTACAGAATAATAAATAATAAGAAACGAGATGTTATTTCATTCGTATATTGTAGCGTAGTAACGCTTATGATTATTCTATTATTTGTGGCAGTTGGTATTGCTGCAAGTGTGAAAGTATGGCCATATAATATGAGTTTTACTTTTGAGCATTTTAATTTTTCTAGTTTAACAGGAGATGGACTTGAAGCGTTTAAAAATAGTGTAATTGTTTCAGCAATTACAGCGGTTATTGGAGCGGTTTTAACATTTATGTTTGCTTATGCGATTGAGAAAATAAATCAGCTACAATTTTTCCGAAAAGCAGGTTACTTTTTCTCTATCGTTCCTTTAGCGATACCAGGTTTAGTACTTGGGTTAGGCTATGTCTTCTTCTTTAGTCAACCAACAATACAAATCTTTGGACTTTCCGTAACGAACCCGTTTCATTCTCTATACGGAACAATCATTGTGCTAGTACTAGTCAATATCATTCATTTTTATTCTGTAACATTTGTTACGGCAACGACGGCTTTAAAGAAATTAGATCGAGAATTTGAACTGGTTTCACAATCAATGGGTGTTCCATTTTATAAAACATTCTTTCGAGTTACGGTCCCGATGTGTTTACCAGCCATTTTAGAAATGGTAATGTACTACTTCGTAAATTCAATGGTAACAGTTTCAGCAGTTGTATTCCTATACGCAGCTGATTTTAAACTAGCTGCTGTATCAATTGTAAATATGGATGATGCAGGAAATGTAGCACCAGCAGCTGCAATGAGTGTACTGATTGTTGTTACAAATATTGTAGTAAGAGTTGTATATGAATGGGGAACGAAAGCACTTCGTAACCGAACGTCACAATGGCAAAAAAGATAAAGTGAAACTTTAATCAGTGGAAGTTTTGTTGCTTTCCACTGATTATTAGCCTGCACCAAGCGGGATAAATAAGAAGGAGATGGATTGAATGAAAATAGAAGCAGTTATTTTTGATTGGGCAGGTACGACAGTAGATTATGGGTGTTTTGCACCACTTGAAGTATTTATGGAGATTTTTCATAAACGCGGTGTTGAAATTACAGTAGAAGAAGCCCGTAAGCCAATGGGATTATTAAAAATTGATCATGTAAGAGCACTTACAGAAATGCCTCGTATCGCGAGTGAGTGGAATCGTGTTTTCGGACAATTACCAACAGAAGCAGATATTCATGAGATGTATGAAGAATTTGAAGAGATTCTCTTAGCTATCTTACCACGCTATGCGACGCCAATTAATGGAGTAAAAGAAGTGATTGCTTCTTTACGTGAACGCGGAATTAAAATTGGTTCAACGACTGGTTATACGAGAGAAATGATGGACATTGTAGAAAAAGAAGCAGCGATTCAAGGGTATAAACCTGATTTTCTTGTAACGCCAGATGATGTTCCAGCCGGTCGTCCATATCCGTGGATGTGCTATAAAAATGCGATGGAACTAGGCGTATATCCAATGCATCATATGATAAAAGTTGGGGACACAGTATCAGATATGAAAGAGGGAAGAAATGCTGGAATGTGGACAGTTGGTGTAATTCTTGGCAGCAGCGAGCTCGGCTTAACGGAAGCGGAAGTGGAGAATATGGATCCAGCAGAACTTCGTAAAAAAATTGAAGTCGTTCGTAATCGTTTCGTTGAAAATGGGGCGCACTTTACGATAGAAACGATGCAGGAACTCGAAAGCGTAATGGAACATATCGAGAAACAAGAACTTATTATTTCATAAAAGGGGAATAGGATCATGACTGAAAATCACTACTTATTATTAACACCAGGACCATTAACGACAACAAAAACGGTAAAAGAAGTTATGTTATACGATTGGTGTACGTGGGATGCTGAATATAACACAATGGTACAAGAAGTAAGAGCTAAACTTGTATCGTTAGCAACGAAGGAAGAAGAGAAATATACAACTGTTTTAATGCAAGGAAGCGGTACATTTTCAGTTGAAGCAGTCATTGGTTCTGTCATTCCTAAAAATGGTAAGCTGCTCGTTTGTACAAATGGTGCGTATGGTAAACGAATTGTACAAATGGCAGAGATGTTACATATAGATGTGGTGGTCAGTCAAACAGAAGAGTGGGAGCCTACTAATATTGTAGAAGTAGAAAAGATATTGCAACAAGATAAAGAGATTACACATATAGCAGTTGTTCATTGTGAAACAACAACAGGTATTATCAATCCAATTGTAGATGTATGTAAATTAGGGAAGCAATACGGAAAAGTAACACTAGTTGATGCAATGAGTAGTTTTGGTGGTATTGAAATAGATATCGATGAGTTGCAAATTGACTTTTTAATTAGTAGTGCGAATAAATGTATTCAAGGTGTTCCTGGGTTCGGCTTTGTTATTGCAAAGCGCGCTGAATTGTTGAAATGTAAAGGACAGGCACGTTCATTATCACTAGATTTATACGATCAGTGGGAAACGATGGAAAATCAAAATGGGAAATGGCGTTTTACGTCACCTACACATGTTGTACACGCTTTTTATCAAGCATTACTTGAATTAGAAAAAGAGGGCGGAGTAAAAGCACGTTACAATCGATATGATAACAATCAAAAATTATTAGTCAGTAGAATGAGAGAAATCGGATTTAAGCCACTAGTAGGTGAAAAATATCAGTCGCCTATTATCACATCCTTTATTTATCCAGAAGAGTGGTTCGATTTTGAGCAATTATATAATGAATTAAAGCGTGATGGCTTTGTAATTTATCCAGGTAAGATTTCAAAAGTAGATACATTCCGCATTGGAAATATCGGTGATGTGCATGAGGCAGACATTAATCGCTTAGTTGATAGTATTTCTAAAGGGGTTGTTATAGGTTGAAAGTATTTTGCTTAGGTGGAGCAGGTAAAATTTGTCGTGAAGCAATTTTAGATTTAGTACAATTTTCATCTTTTGAGACGATTACAGTAGCGGATTTTAATGAAGAAGAGGGCCTGAAAGTAGTAGAATGGCTCAACGATCCGCGCGTAGATTTTGTGAAAGTAGACGTAGCGAATCACGAGGATACGGTTGCAAAAATGAAAGGTTACGACATTGTAATGGACGGTACGACAATTAAGCTAAATGGCTTGTCTACTCGATGTATTGCAGAAGCAGGTTGTCACGGTGTGAATTTGAATGGATTTGGTGAAGAAAATGATTCACATTCTATGTTTGTTCAAAATGGAAAAACGTGTTTACCTGGTTTTGGTATGACGCCAGGTGTAACGCAAATGATGGCAATGCATGCAGCAAATCAGCTTGATACTGTAGAGTCAGTTCGTGTCAGTCACGGTTCGTATCGTCCAATTGCTTTTTCTGCATCAATTACAGAAACGACGACATATGAATATGATCCACATTTACCATCGCGTACAGTGTATGAAGATGGTGAATTTAAGCAAGTACCTCCGTTTGCACGTCCGAGAGAAATTGAATTACCGGCGCCTTATGGTAAGGCAACGCAGTATATAATCCCGCATTCTGAAACGATTACGTTAGCGAGAGCACTAGAAAGTAAAGGCGTTAAACTGATAGAGACGAGAGGAACTTGGCCAAAGCAAAATATGCAACTCGTACACGCTTTATATGATTATGGCATATTACGTAATGATCAAGTTGAAATAAATGGGGAAGCGATCGGCATTATGGATTGTATCTCGAAGTATTTATTGCAATCGAAAGAAGGACAAGAAACGGAAATTTACGGTTACGCACTTCATGTAGAAGTAATAGGTATGAAAAATAATGAGAAACAAAGGCACGCATTATATCATACACACCCGCTATCTGATGGGTCTGTTGTAGGATGGGAAAAATTAAGGGCTTATACGAGAAACGTTGGTATTCCATTTGGGATAGCTACAGAGTTAATCGCAAAAGGGAATGTAAATCAAGCTGGTGTTGTGACACCTGAGGAAGCTTTTGTAAATCCACTAATTATTTTTGATGAACTAAAAAAGCGTGGTATTCATATTCATGAAGAAGTTTTTACTGAAAAAGAAAATTATAACTTTGTATAAGTAAGGCAGTTTATGAGGTAGAAATCAATGGGGTGAGGCTATGTCTGTAGTAGGTGAAGAAAGAAAGCGAACCATTCTTGAAAAGGTAGAGTTTAAAGGGAAGGTAAAAGTTTCAGAGTTAGCTAGAGAATTTGCTGTATCAACAGAGACCATTCGCCGTTATTTAGAAGAATTGGATCGTGAAAAGAAGTTGAAGAAAGTGTATGGTGGGGCTGTACAACTTCCGGGAGCTGGAATAGAGGCGCCGATGTTAGAACGAGAGATGCTGCATATAGAAGAGAAGAAGAGAATTGGGTATAAAGCAGCAACGTTTGTGGAAGATGGAGATGTTATTGCGATTGATGACGGGAGTACACCTCTTCAAATGGTGCCATATCTTGTCCATCGTAAAAATTTAACGATTGTAACAAGTTCATTTCCAGTAGCGACACAATTAATTTCTTCTATTAATAAAAAGATGTTTCACGGTGAAGTTTTATTTATTGGAGGAAAAGTATCTCCAAAGCATTCACGTGTGTCAGGGTCTATTTCGCAGCAAGTAATCCAGCAATTTCATTTTCATAAAGCATTCGTTTCGATTGATGGATTGTTACCTGGTTTTGGGGTTTCTAGTTTTGAATTAGAAAAGGCAAAACTGTCAGAAGCGATGATGAAATTAGCGGAGAAAACATATATTTTATGTGATCATACAAAAGTAGGGGTAAAAGGAAATTACCGAATAGCAGCGTTCTCACGTATTCAACATGTGATTTGTGATAAGAAAATGTCTTATAGTTTTGAAGAGGAAGTTAGAAAGCATAATATTCAATGGACAATTTGTTAAATAAATTGAACTCCCACCGGATTTTGAGGTGGGAGTTTTACTGCTTGTAAATAGCGTGGATAAAAGATTTGTATTTATGCAAAAAGTGGACACATTTTCTCATCTCTTTCATATAATTTACCAATACAAAAAAAGTTGGTCGAAGGAAAGAAGGGAGAATCATGTCAGAACGGATATATAATAAACTTGTATTGTATGCAAATATTTTGCAAAAAATTGGTGTTATTAATGAAAAAGAAAAAAGTGAAATCCTTCATACAATCAGTAAGAAGGCCCTTTGAATAAAGGGCTTTTTATTTTTTATCTATGAAAATATAAATTTAATGTAATATTCTCGTTGACAATGATAATGATATTCATTATCATTTATTTGTAGGTAATTGATAAGTATTATCAATTGTAAAAATTATACATGATAGGGGATATTATTTTGAAAAAAAGTTATATTAAGGCGCTAGTAGTAGCCACAACATTAGCAATTCCATTTGCTACATACTCTACTCCAGCATTAGCAGCACTAAAAGCTGAAGCAAACCAGTCGGTGGCAGCAGCTAGTGAACGTATATACGATACTGAGATTAAAATATATAAGGATCAAAAAGATGAGCCATCTATGGTTTCTCAGTACATAAAAAATCCTAAAGTAGTAATTGAGGATGGGAAAAAAATTGTTACTGTAACAATACAAGATAGCGATTATTTTCAATATCTTAGAATAGAGGATAAAAACCAACCTGGTGTATTTCAAGATGTGAAAGTTTTATCAGAAGATAAGAGGAAAAATGGAACGAAAGTAGTCCAATTTGAAATTGGCGAATTTGAGAAGAAGCATAATATGCAAATGCATATACTTATTCCGGCCATTGGATATGATCACAAATATCAAGTTCAATTTGAAATTAAAGATCCAACTGTAGGTGACAAAGAAACAGAGAAACCAGATGATAACTCTAATTCAGGCAATACGGAAACGGATCATCCAGTTGATAGTCAAAATATGATAACAGATAATAAATTAAGAGAGCTTGTTAATAAAAAAGTATTTAATAGAAAAGATTTAAATACACCGATTACGAAAGAAGAGTTATTACAAGTAAAGGATTTGTTTTTAAATACGAATGAGATTCTTGATTATAGTGCATTAAAATATATGCCGAATTTAAAATCTTTAACACTTGCGAATGCGAAGATAACAGATCCGTCGTTCTTTGCGAACTTAAAGCAATTAAATCATTTAGCTTTGCGTGGTAATGAATTTTCAGATGTAACGCCACTTGTTAAAATGAATAATTTAGAATCTCTTGATTTAAGTAATAATAAAATTACAAACGTTGCACCATTAGTTGAAATGAAAAATGTAAAAAGTTTATATCTATCGGGCAACCAAATAGAAGATGTAACAGCATTAGCGAAAATGGAACAACTAGGTTACTTGAATTTAGCAAATAATAAAATTACTAATGTTGCTCCATTAAGTGCGTTAAAAAATGTAACATACTTAACTTTAGCTGGTAATCAAATTGAAGATATTAAACCGTTATATTCATTACCTTTAAAAGACTTAGTATTAACACGTAATAAAGTTAAAGATTTATCGGGTATTGATCAAATGAATCAATTAAGTAAATTATTTATCGGGAAGAATCAAATTGAAGATGTGACACCACTTACTAAAATGACTCAACTTACAGAATTAGATTTACCTAACAATGAGTTAAAGGATATTACTCCATTATCAAGTCTAGTAAACTTACAAAAGCTTGATTTAGAAGCAAATTATATTTCAGACTTAACACCAGTTAGCAATTTGAAAAAGTTAGTATTTCTAAGTTTTGTTGCAAATGAAATCCATGATGTTCGACCAGTTATAGAACTAAGTAAAACAGCTTATATCAATGTTCAAAACCAAAAAGTATTTTTAGAGGGTACAGAAGTAAATAAAGAAGTAAAAGTACCTGTATACGAAAAAGATGGTAAAATCTCTACAAAAATTCGTTTGAAGAGCGAAGGTGGTACGTATAGTAACGATGCAGTTAAGTGGAGTACACCAGGTGAGAAAGTATATGAATTTGGTGTGAAAGATCCATTTGCGGATACAGGAATCTTCTTTACGGGATCTGTCATTCAAAATGTGGTAGAAAGTAAAGGGGATAACACTTCTAAAGAAGATGAAAAATTAGAAGTAGTGGAATTTAAAGATGTACCAAAAGGACATTGGTCAGAAGAAGCAATTCATTATTTAGCGAAAGAGAATATTTTCAAGGGATATGGAAATGGAAAATTTGGATTTGGTGACAATATTACGCGCGGACAAGTTGCGTCTTTAGTACAAAGGTACTTGAAATTAGAAAATAAAGTAGAGCAGAAAGAGAGATTTAAAGATACCAAAGGGCATATGTTTGAGCAAGATATTGCTGCAGTTGCGCAAGCTGGCATTATGCAAGGTGATGGTACTGGGGAGTTTCGTCCAGATGGAGTATTAACTCGATACGAAATGTCTGTAGTATTACATAAAGTATTTCAATTAAAAGAAGATGGAAATAATAAAGAGAGCTTTAAAGATGTACCAACTGGTCATTGGGCAGAAGGGTATGTGAAAGCGTTAGCGGATAATCATATATCAAAAGGTGATGGAAACGGAAACTTTTTAGGTGATGATTTCGTAACACGTGAACAATATGCACAGTTCTTATATAACGCAATAATGAAATAAAAGATGAGAAAATACGCTATTCTTTCATGTAAAAAGAATAGCGTATTTTTTATGTAAAAATGAAATAGTCAATAGACAGAAGTATAGACATATGAATGGCCCATTTTATAGAAGAGCTGTGAAACTATATTGACAAAAAAGCGTTCTCATGTGATAATTCAATTAAATTTTTAGAATAATCAAAAAATATTCCTTTTACATAGAAAGGATTCGAACATTATATAAATATTACGCCGGGGGTGACGAAATGTTATTTTTTCTAAAGAAATGGAATGAATTAAAAGATGTGAAATCTGAGTTGGCACTTCGTGATTGGTTTTATGGTACAAAGATTAGTTTATCACTTTGTACGTCAAAAGAGCCGTTAACTTTTTTAGTAAACGTTGAGGGAAGAGATAAAGGGTTATTTTCAGAAGAGGATTTTATTGTTGTAAATTGTATGTGTGAGCCAGTATTTGAAAATGAAGAAAAACCAGCTGTCGAATCATTTATGCATGCCGATATTTATAAAAAAAGTAGTGCAGAATGTATTTTACAGGTGCAAACTGTAGATAGTCATTTAATATCAGAGTTGTATGGAGAAATAGGAGAAGTAACATTCGATAAACGTAGCGTGGAACGTGTTTTTGGAAAAGAAGGTATAACAGAAATGACAATTCCTATTGTAGAAGATGAGAAAAAATTCGCTGATTTATTAGAAAATAAAGTGCCGAATTTTATTGAAGGTGGAGGAGTAGTTCTCGTTCATAATTATGGCATGATCGTGTGGGGGAAAACTCCAGAATACGCAAAAAAATGGCTAGAGGGTATAGAATATTTAATGAATTATCATGTAAAGTTGTTAATGATAAAAGGTGCAAAGAGCTCTGTTATATAAAATGTTTGTGACGCTATTATGAGTTAATAAATAAATGAAAGCGTTTTAAAAATAAATTTACTCATAAAATATAGGTCTCCTTATTATATATAGATTACATGTTGACATGTAAGGAGGAACATATTTTGCGAGTTAAATATCATTTTCTGCCAAAACAGCAAGTAACATTTTGTAAATTGAACGATTCAGGTGAAAAGGCTCTGCAAATTATGAATGAAACGGGATTTCGAGCAATCCCTGTATTAGCAGAAGATGAAAAGAAATTCCTGGGGATTATTTATAAAGTAGATCTTTTAGAAAAGAAGTGTAATAGCGGATTAGAGGAATTAAGTACGGAACATATGCTGGAAGATTCCGCTGCATTTATTTTTGAAAAGGACTCTTTTTTCAGGGCATTTTATGTTATTCGTCGTCTTCCGTTTTTAGCTGTACTAAATGATTATAATGAATTTGTCGGTATCTTAACGCATTCCAATATATTTGATGTTATTGAAGATTCATTCGGTATGCGGACGGGTGGTTATATATTAACAATTGCAACACAAGATTGTAAGGGAACGATTAAAGAACTTGGGACATTGCTGAAAGCATTTCATATCGGTGGACTATTTACGCTAGATAACGGTGATCAATATATTCGCCGCGTTATCGTAAATATAACAGATGAGTTAAATGAAAAAAGATTAAAGCAATTAATCGAAAAAATAGAGAAAAAAGGATTCAGGGTCAGTCATGTAGATTATATTTAAGATGAAAACGAAAAAGAGAGCCATTTGCTAAATGCAAATGGCTCTCTTTTTTACTTTGAGTCATGAATCTTATTTTGAAACAGGAGGCGGAGATAATGCTAAATCGGATAAAAAAATAAAATCTGCATGTTCACGAATGTTAGGAATAGAAGTTTCTATAACACGTGATGTGATTTCACCTGGAGGCCCAACATGTCCGATAGCTACCATAATCGGTTTCTCTTGGATTTTTTTAATAAGTAATTGGGCTTGTTTTGAAATGTGTGCCGCTGTGTACACATCATCAAAAAATAATTGGTTTTCAATAATTGGTACTCCTAATTCTTTCCCGATTTTTGGGACAACACTCTTAGGATTTGTTTTGCTATCTAAATAAAATAAACCGTGTTTTTTACAAGCCGTAAGTATAAGTCGTACAATTCTTTCGTCCGCGGTCACTTTTGATCCCATATGATTGTTCATCCCAATTGCATGTGGTACTTCTTGAATCGCTTGTTCTAGTCGGTTATTTATTTCTTCGTCGCTTAAATCGGTTGTAATTGCTTTTGGTCCAAGCCATTCTTTTTTACCTTTAATAGGTTCCATTGGCATATGTATAATAACTTCGTGGCCTTTCTTATGAGCTGCTATCGCATCTTCCTTTGTGGAAGGAAGGAAAGGCATAACGGCAACGGTAAGTGGAATAGGAAGTGATAACATTTTATCAGTCCCCTTCATATTATTGCCGAAGTCATCAATGACAATAGCTACTTTGTTTGTATGAGCCTTCGCTTGAACAGGAAACAAGAAGGATGGTAAGAACATCATAAAAATAAGCAATGCAATCGTATATTTGCGCATATAAATATTTCCTTTCTATTTTATCCCGCTTTTTGGGAGCAATGAGGAATAAACAAAATTCCCAATGATTAAATTTCACTTTATCAATCTTCATTATGTTTTGCTTTTTTATATAAATTAAACAAAAAATGTCGAAGAAAAGTATATGTAAAATAGAGAATCCGCTATTTAATTGGTATTTGTAAAAAAAGAAGATGAAAAAAATGTCTATTATTGCGAATGTATTTACAAAGATAGAATAATTTGTAATAATTCTCAAAGTGAGGGTAAAGATTTGTAAATTACAGGGAGAAAATGTTAAATTTTCTGATTCTTCAAATTCAAATATGATTAAGTAGTTAAAAGGCCAATGGAGAAGTGAAGTAGAGAGCATGGAAGTATAATAAGGGGGATATGAATGTTTACTGTAAAAAGGAAGTACACATTAGAAAAGCTTTCACGTGATATTCATATGAAACGTGAAGAGATGATTCAATTAGGTTTAACGAGTGGGTTAAATAGTATGGAGACAATTCAAGTAAGTCAAGAATTGGACAAGCTTATTTTACAGTACCAGTGTTATAAAGAAAAACAAACACCAAAATGGTTATCCATTATAAAGGTACCTATTTTTCAAATTGGGTATGAAGGGAAATCGAGTAATTTTTGGCGAATGCTTGTTGCTGGTTTTATGAAATAAGTATAATTATCCTTTAGGGATAAGGATAATTATACTATGTGTAACGGAATTTCGATATGAACTGTCGTTCCTTCGTTTTCTATACTATCAATAAAAATATGCCCATTGTACATCTCTACAATTCGTTTACATATGACAAGTCCAAGACCTGTTCCAGTATCTTTATTAGTAAAGAACGGATGAAAGAGGTGTTTTTGAATATGTTTTGGAATCCCTTTTCCAGTATCTATAATTTGCAATTGTGCGTGTGTGTCATTATTTGTTACGGAAATAGTTAGTGTATCACCAGAAGTCATGGCTTCAATTGCATTTTTTGTAATATTTAAAACCACTTGTTTCATATGGTCTTTTGAGCAACGAATATGAACAGGATGGTCTGGCAAATGTAAATGGAATATAATGTTATGTAGATTCGCCTCAGATTGAATAATTAATGTTACCTCATTTAGAATAGTTCTCACATCATATGTTTGTTCAATGATAGCAGTTGGCTTTCCAAGAATAAGAAATTCGCTTACAATTTCATTAATCCGTTCTATCTCTTGTTCGATGATGGAAAAATAGAACTGATCTTGTTCATCTTTATATTTCTCTTTTAATAGAGCGACGAGTCCTTTAATTCCAGTAAGAGGATTACGGATTTCGTGTGCTGTACTAGCTGCAAAAGTTCCAACTAATTCAATTTTTTGTAGTTCATTTTGTTGTCTTTCAAGTTTTGTTTGCCGTTTTAACAACATATATTGAGTAAGTAAAAATAAAATAGACATTAAAAATAAAGTAGCTATACACTCAATTGCAACCCACTGGTATAAAGTTTTTTGATGGATAAGTAATGGAGAAACAGAGACCTTCCAATTTAATCTTTGGAGTGGGGTAGTAAGCATATTAGAATGTGCATCACTTGTTTCGTTATTATCATCAGTTAGAAAAACTACATCATATTTATCAGTTACTTCAAAATGGTATTGCGGTTTAATGGCATTTAAAGATGATGAAATGTAGTCAAAGCGTAAACTTGCTAACAGTAAGCCTGAGAGTTCCTTCTGTTTATTGAAAATGGGTGAAGCAATCATAATAGCTTGATGTCCAAGAACACGATCTGTAATGACTGATGATACAGTTGTTTTCTTCGTTTGTAATGCGTCTTGTATATACTTACGATCTGAGACATCAACAGGTGGTCGGTCGCCTTCGGATGCGATTGTAATGATGCCTCCTGGTGTAGCATAATATAACCCAGAAAAGCGTGCATCGTTTCCATCTGTATCATGTACAATTTCTTTAACTCCATTTATATTTCCGGTCTCGGTGCCTACGACCTTTGCGAGCATTTCTAATGCAGAAATTGCTTCGCCAAGGTGATGATCTAAATAGTCTCTATATAAAAAGAGAACCGTGTGAGCAGATAGTTTGTTTTCCTGTTTCATTTTATACGAATGATAGGAATAAAATGTAGCGCCAATCCCTATCGTTGGTAGGATAACTAGCAATATATATAAAACTATGCTGTGGAATTTGACTTTCAAATTTGGTACTCCTTCTTTTTTATTATCATTATATATAAACTGTGTTAAAATTGTCATGTTTTTATTCAAGAATCATTCATAATATATTTGGGGAGAGGTATTGAATGAGTGAACACTCATTCGGAGTTTACATGAAGTACGAAGCTGTTTTCTTTTTATTACTGAGAATTTAAGTGAAGGGTTGAAAGTTGTATGACATCAAATAATGAACGAGAAGATATTTCTCAATCTCTAAAAGTATTTATTGCATTATCTCGTGTACATCGTTCTGTTATGGATACTACAAATAAATCTATACAAAGTAACGGGTTAAATCCAACTGAATTTGCTGTATTAGAACTGCTATATCATAAAGGCGGTCAACCACTTCAGCAAATTGGTGAGCGTATTTTAATAGCTAGTGGCAGCATTACATATGTTGTAGATAAGCTAGAGAAAAAGGGACTAGTAAAGAGAATTCCGTGCCCGAATGACAGACGTGTTATTTATGCACAATTAACTGAGTCTGGAGAGAACTTTATTGCTTCTATTTTTCCAGGGCATGAGCAAGTTATACATCAGTCGTTTGAAATGTTAACGAAAGAGGAAAAGGATGAATTACTTGATCTATTAAAAAAGATTGGAAAGTATGAAAAGTAATAATATGTTCCAAAAAAAGCTTTGGATAAAGAAATCCAAAGCTTTTTTGTTTACATGTAATGATGTTAGTATATGCCGTATTTTGCTGTAGAATAAGAGGAGATTTGTAAGTAAGCATTGAATTATAGTAAGGATACACATAATGGAGAGGAGGCTCGTTCATGTCATTTAAAGACTATGAATATAAACGGCCAAATATTGAAGAATTAAAAGAGAAGTTTACGGTTGCTTTAGAGAAGTTTGATAACGCAAAAACTGTAGAAGAACAAAAACAAGTCATCAATTCAATTAACGAAATTCGCAATGACTTCGGTACAATGGGGAATCTTTGTTACATTCGTCATTCTGTTGATACGACAGATGTATTTTATAAGGAAGAGCAAGATTTCTTTGATGAGTACTCTCCAGTTGTACAAGGATATGGTACAAAGTATTATAATGCGTTAATTCATTCGCCATTCCGTGAAGAATTAGAAGCGTATTATGGGAAGCAATTATTTGCTCTTGCGGAGTGTGATTTAAAAACATATTCTGATGAAGTCGTGAAAGATTTACAATTAGAGAATAAATTGTCTTCACAATATACGCAGTTATTAGCATCTGCAAAAATTGACTTTGCGGGAGAAGAAAGAACGTTATCGCAGCTTATTCCATTTATGCAAGGGAAAGAAAGAAGTGAACGTAAAGCAGCAAGTGAAGCATATTACGGATTTTTAGCTGAAAATGAGGAAGAGTTAGATCGTATTTATGACGAGCTTGTTAAAGTAAGAACGAAAATCGCAAAATCTTTAGGTTTCAAAAACTTTGTTGAACTTGGATATGCAAGAATGTACCGTACAGATTATAATGCGGAAATGGTGGCGAATTATCGTCAGCAAGTGCTAGATTATATCGTTCCTGTTACGACGGAATTAAGAAAACGACAACAAGCACGTATCGGTGTAGAGAAGTTAGCGTATTACGACGAAAACTTTGAATTCCCTACAGGTAACCCAACTCCAAAAGGAGATGCGGATTGGATTGTTAATCATGGGAAAACGATGTATAAAGAGTTATCGGCTGAAACAGATGAATTTTTCAATTTCATGTTAGATAATGATTTAGTAGATTTAGTTGCGAAAAAAGGAAAAGCTGGCGGTGGATATTGTACATATATTGAGAATTATAAAGCGCCGTTTATTTTCTCAAACTTTAACGGAACATCTGGCGACATTGACGTGTTAACACATGAAGCGGGCCATGCTTTCCAAGTATACGAAAGTCGTAAATTTGAAATTCCAGAATACAATTGGCCAACATATGAAGCGTGTGAAATTCACTCTATGAGTATGGAATTCTTCACATGGCCATGGATGAAGTTATTCTTTGAAGAAGATGCAGATAAATATTACTTCTCTCACTTAAGTTCAGCACTTCTGTTTTTACCGTATGGTGTATCTGTTGATGAGTATCAACATTATGTATATGAAAATCCTGAAGCATCACCAGAAGAGCGTAAGACAGCATGGCGTAATATAGAGAAAAAGTATTTGCCACATCGTGATTATGAAGATAATGATTATTTAGAGCGCGGTGGATTCTGGCAACGTCAAGGTCATATTTATAGCTCGCCGTTCTACTATATCGACTACACGTTAGCACAAATTTGCGCACTGCAATTTTGGAAACGTGCAAGAGATAATAGACAAGAGGCGTGGGAAGATTATGTGAATCTATGCCAACAAGGTGGAAGTAAATCATTCTTAGAATTAGTAGAGGTTGCAAATTTAACATCTCCATTTGCTGAAGGTTGTGTGAAAAGTGTTATTACAGAAATTGAAGCGTGGCTACAGGCAATTGACGACACAAAATTGTAAAAAACATGCGCTTTTTTTCACATGTTTAACATCGACATAAAGAGAAAATGATGAGATAATAAAAGAAAATTCAGAATAATAAAGAGGTGTTTCTAATAAGGAGCACCTCTTTTCACCAACAAAAAGGGGGGAAAGAAGTATGCTTCAATCTAATATGGATGTGAGTTTAGAAAGTTTGGTGAACTCATTACAGTCTACCCGAAGCACGCTATTATCAGAAATTGAAATGTTAAATGATACAGAAGTGAATGTAAAGCCACGCCGTGATAAATGGAGTATTATTCAAATTTTGCATCACTTGCATTTAGTTGAACAATCTGTCACGTCTGCCCTTGTATATGCTTTACAAAAAAACGAAAGAAATACGACTCCATTTAAAGACCTCCAACTTACGCTTGATCGCACACATAAACGAGAAGCTCCTCAGCAGATGAAACCAACAGAAACGTTAATGAAAAAACAGCAAGGAATCCAATTACTAGAACATTCACGACAAGAACTATTACACGCGCTTCATAGTGTGATAGATGAAAAAGATTTATTTGAAAATGGATTAAAGCATCCTGTTTTTAATGATTTGAATTTGTATCAGTGGGTTCAATTTCTTGATTTGCATGAACAAAGACACCTTACGCAGTTAAAAGAGGCGAAACATGCAATTTTACAGAGATAGTTAGGAAGAAGTGGGAGACCACTTCTTTTTCATACGTGCATAGTTTTCTTTCTTATTTTGGAATACTACATGGAGAAAGAAAAAAAGGAGTTGAAAAGTATGTCCAAGAAAAAGAAAGAAGAAGAGCGCGCTTGGAAAGCACGTAAAGAAAATCAAAAGCCACATGGAAAAGTGAAAGCTTTTGCTGAATTAGTTGAAGGAACAGAAAAAACGTGATGAGTATTTCATCACGTTTTTTGTATGAGTGGGAAAGTTAATAAGAAGGTTGTACCAGTACCTTTTTCACTTATAATATCAATTTTTCCGTTCATAGCTTGAACTACACTGAATACGACCATCATTCCAAGACCAGTACCTTTCTCTTTCGTTGAGTAGAAAGGGGATCCGAGGCGTTTTACTTGTTCTTGATCCATGCCAACTCCTGTATCTTTTATATATAATTGAATATGTTTATGATCTGGAACTAATGTGAAATAAAGATCACCGCCTTTTGGCATGGCCTCAATGCAGTTTTTTAAAATATTTAACAAACATTGATTTAGTTTTTGTTTTTCTCCCGCGATAAAAAAAGAAGTACTTTGCTTTATATAATGAGTACGCACATTTGCTAAATTAGCAAGCGGTGTAATTAGCGATAATGCATGTAATAGTTCTTCTTCTAACTGTAATCTTTGTTCTTTTTCAATACTTGGTTTTGCAAAGGTTAAATAATCTGTAAGAACATGGTTTGCTTGTTCGATTCCGTTGATGGCTATGTCGATATATAGTTTTCGCTCTTGCTCAGTGCATGTATCTGACTGTAAAAGTTGTAAAAATCCTTTTGTTGAAGTTAATGGGTTGCGAATTTCATGAGAGATGGATGCTGCCATTTCACCAATTAAATGAAATTTTTCAGCATTCATAAGTTCGTTTTGTAGACGAACTTGAGTTTGTAATATGTGTAATAAATATAAAATAAGGATAGTACCAAGTATCGTACATAACTCATACACAATAATATGTGGTATATAATCAGCCTTATTTGTAACCTTTGAAAGGAAGAAAGGTATCCAACTAAATCCGTATGTGAGACTGTAGATAATAGCAAGTATTATTTTTATACGATTAGAAGTTCGATTGAAAAATTTGTATGTAAATAGTAGAACAATAAATAGAAGGATAGAACCGATAAGCGATGGGAAAACACCTATTCCTCCTAATAAGAAGCGATATATATTTAATACAACTAATATTGATCCACCAGCAATAGGACCTCCAGTTAATGTACCGACAACTAATACGATATGACGCATATCAAATTGAAATCCATAATTTGTTTTTGCTGCGAAAGTGATACATAGTATAGTAACGAGGCAACATAATACAATAAATATAGCTGAATTTAATTTAGGAGAGCGTTTCCCTTTTTGATTCCAAAATAAATGGTATACGAGCATTGTAACAAGGATGAATAATATATTTAGAAAGAGATAAATAATAAAGGATTTCAGTGGGATGCCTCCTCTCTTCTCATATTAAATTAATCATACTATAAAATGAAAGAAATGAAATGAGAAATAGCGGAAAAATCAGAAATTTTTTCTGGTTGTATACAATATGTTACAATAAGCTTTGTCAATGAAAGAAGGAATTCCGTGCGATGCGCGGGAGAGGTTCGCGAACTCCCTCTATAAAAAACTATGGAAACAACAATATCTTTAGGTATTGTTTTGTTTTTTTATTGTGACAGTTCAAGAACGTTCTTTCTTCTTATTCGTAGTAGAGAAGGAGAATGAGTGAAATGAAAAAAGAAAAGGCAGTTGTTGTTTTTAGTGGAGGACAAGATAGTACGACATGTTTATTTTGGGCAATAGAGCAGTTTGCAGAAGTAGAAGCTGTAACGTTTAATTACAATCAACGTCATAAACTAGAAATTGATTGTGCAGCGGAAATTGCAAAAGAGCTAGGAATTAAACATACAGTACTAGATATGAGTCTATTAAATCAACTTGCTCCAAATGCGTTAACGAGAACGGATATGGAGATTACACATGAAGAAGGTGAATTGCCATCGACGTTTGTAGATGGACGAAATTTACTATTCTTATCATTTGCTGCTGTATTAGCAAAACAAGTGGGAGCACGTCATATTGTAACGGGTGTATGTGAAACTGATTTTAGTGGTTATCCAGATTGCCGTGACGTGTTTGTGAAATCGTTAAACGTTACTTTAAATTTATCCATGGATTATCCGTTCGTAATTCATACACCACTTATGTGGATTGATAAAGCGGAAACATGGAAATTATCAGATGAACTTGGAGCATTCGAGTTTGTTCGAGAAAAAACATTAACATGTTATAACGGAATCATTGGTGATGGTTGCGGTGAATGTCCAGCATGTCAACTTCGTAAAGCAGGATTAGATACGTACCTACAAGAACGCGAAGGAGCGAGTAACTAATGGATAATTTCTTTGGATTTCGCATCGTAGAAAATTTGCAAAAAATGGACAAGGATATTCAGCGTAAACAGCTTAAATATCATAATAAAAGAGTAATGGTCAGCAAGGAATTTACATTTGATGCAGCACACCATTTACACTGTTATGAAGGGAAATGTAAAAACTTACATGGTCACACATATAAAGTTGTATTTGGGATTAGTGGATATGTAAATGAAATAGGACTTGCGATTGACTTTGGAGATATAAAAGAAATTTGGAAGAATGAAATAGAAATTTATTTAGACCATCGTTATTTAAACGAAACGTTACCAGCGATGAATACGACTGCTGAAAATATGGTCGTTTGGATTTACGAGAAGATGGCAGAAGCATTAATAAAAGATAATCGTGTGAACGAATATAAAGGAGCTCGTGTTGAATTTGTTCGTCTATTTGAGACGCCAACTAGTTATGCGGAAGTAAGACGGGAGTGGATGCTCGATGAGTAAAATCCCTGTCTTAGAAATATTTGGTCCGACTATTCAAGGTGAAGGAATGGTTGTAGGACAAAAGACGATGTTTATCCGTACAGCTGGCTGTGATTATAGTTGTGCTTGGTGCGATTCTGCTTTTACGTGGGATGGATCGGCTAAAGATCAAATTAGACAGATGACAGCAGAGGACGTTTGGAATGAGCTTGTAGAAATTGGTGGGGAAAATTTTTCTCATGTTACGATTTCAGGTGGAAATCCGGCATTGCTGAAAAATATTGAGTTTCTCCTTTCTATATTAAAAGAAAATGGAATGCAAACGGCAATCGAAACGCAAGGGAGTAAATGGCAAGATTGGTTACTTCAAATTGATGAGATAACGATTTCTCCAAAACCACCAAGTTCGACAATGAATACTGATTTTCAGAAGTTAGATGATGTAATTCAGAAACTAGCAGGAAAAGATATTAGTTTAAAGGTAGTAGTATTTGACGATTATGACTTCGATTATGCAGTTAAGATGCATGAACGTTATCCAGATGTACCATTCTTCTTACAAGTAGGGAATGATGATACAAAAACTGTGGATGATGCAATGTTAATTAAAAAGCTATTAGATAAGTATGAGTGGCTTATTGAAAAAGCTGTTAACTGTAAAGAAATGAATAATGCAAAAGTATTGCCGCAGCTTCATGCGTTAGTATGGGGAAATAAACGCGGAGTATAATGAGAAGGGATGTTTAAAATGGCAGGAAGATTAGATGAAGATTTAAAAGATGTAACATTATTAGGAAATCAAAATACAAAATACTTATTTGAATATAGCCCAGAAATTTTAGAGGTATTTGATAACAATCATCCAAACCGTGATTACTTTGTTAAATTTAATTGTCCTGAATTTACAAGCTTATGTCCGAAAACAGGTCAACCAGATTTTGCAACAATTTATATTAGCTACATTCCAGAACAAAGAATGGTAGAGAGTAAATCTTTAAAGCTATATTTATTTAGTTTCCGCAATCACGGTGACTTCCATGAAGATTGCATGAACGTTATTATGAATGACTTAATTAAATTAATGGATCCACGTTACATTGAGGTATGGGGTAAATTCACACCACGTGGAGGGATTTCAATTGATCCTTACTGCAACTACGGTCGCCCAGGAACGAAGTATGAACAAATGGCAGACTATCGCATGATGAACCATGATCTATATCCAGAAACAATTGATAATCGTTAATATATAATAGAAAGAAAGGATCTGTATGCCATACAGATCCTTTCTTTCTATTATATTATGCATTTTGATTAATGACAGTATAGTTTTTATGACTTACAACTGTAAGAGGTTCCATATCTAGTTCTCTAAAATTTTCCATAATTGTTATGTCTACAATAACGGAGTTTTGATTTACTTTTTGAACACGGCCTTGCATTCCACCTTTAAATTCAATGATATCTCCAGTTTCTGCGATCTGCATAAGCAACTCTCCTTGTTACAGTTTTCCCAAAAAAGAATAATTTGGGATTTTTTATTTTCCTTTATTTTGAACTATGTTTCCTGTTTTGTAAATGTTTTCAAAGTAAAAATTCGAAAAATATTCACTTTTTGTAAGAAAATATGCAAGAATGTCATGTTGTTAGAAAAAAAAGAAAGGTTTAAATGCATACATCGTTATATGGGGGTATAATAAAAAAATAGACAATAACCTACTAAAGTGGGAGAAATTAGAGGCGGTAAAATGATGTTTGAGTTTGTGGGGAGTGTTATAGCGTTAACTTTATTTGTATTTTCTTATATAAATTTAAAAAAGATTCGTCATCATGAAACGACTACATATTTTGATGGGATTGATGGAGTACATGCTTCAATTTCGTATGAGAGTAGCGGGGATATGTAAAGCTGTATAACTTTCTTTTTTTTTGCGTGGTATGATATGTAAAAATAGTACATAATAGAGTTCGTAAGTGATGAATGGAGAGTGGAAAGAATGAAGATTTCTTTTATTCGTCATGGTCGCTTAGATCGTACTATAGAACCAATGACGGTTACATCCTTTCATGAATGGATGAAAGGATATGACTTACATAGTATAACAGAAAAAGCACCTATACCAATGGAAACAAAGGAAGCGGTTGAGGGAGCAAAATTGATTGTAACGAGTGATCAAACATGTGCTGTACAGTCAGCAGCTGAACTAGTGGATTCTTTATCTTTTATCCAAAATTCTCTTTTTAGGGAAGCTGAAATTCCGACGGGTTTTTATGCTCCAAAATGGTTGAAGTGTAAACCGAACGTATGGATGTTTATCGGACGAACATTATGGATACTTGGTTACCATAAAAATGTGGAGTCTTATAAGGAAGTAAGAGAGAGGGCAAAGCAAGCGGCTTACGTATTACACCGTTACGCTCTCGTACATGGAAGTATTGCTCTTATAGGTCATAATTATGTGAATGTAATGATTGGTGCGGAACTGAGAGCGATGGGGTGGTCTGGTACGCCTATTTTGCACAGAGAGCCATGGGGATGTACAACATATACGTTTCACGAGGCGATGAATGGAAATGTATTAAATACGAATTTAACATAAAAGCACACGATTTATATAAATCGTGTGCTTTCTTTTTAAGATATAGAAATTTTGATATTTAATGGTTTTACGAGATGCGCATAAGGTTCGCCTACGAGCATAACGATTTGATCTTTTTTGTAACCTAGTTTTTCGTATAGTGAATAGGCACGTTTGTTTTCTAAATTAACAAGTAATGCGATTTTTTCATGCTCCTTTTCAGTTGCATGGATTTCAGCAGCTTCAATTAATTTAGAACCGATTCCTTTTCCGCCAAATGCACTTGAAACTGATAATGTGTCAATGTAATATTCATCAAGCTCAGCTTCTTTTTCTAACGTAATCGATTCATCTTTATGTAATTCTCTTAAGTGATGTACAATTGGGGCATCAAGCGTTGTTGCTTCACTACCGTGATAAGCGACAATAACTCCAACTGCATCTCCGTCTTGCTCATATACAAAACAGTTTTCATAGCTCAGTCGATTTCTCTCTTTTGAGAACCATGTTTCAAGTCCTAGTAATACTTCTGTCTCAACTGTGCTACCTGTGATTTTTTCAGCAATTTCGTGCAGAGCGTTATACAATAAAGGTGCTACCAGTTTCGCATCTGTCTTTTTTGCTTTCCGAATCATAGTATCCCTCCTAGTTCTATTTATATATTGTAGCATAGTGGTATGGAACTTTGCATAATTGAATGTCGAAATGATTGATATAGAGAAGTAGCTATGTTAGTATATGATATTTAGTGGACATATACTAAAGAGATCTTTTTTGAAAAATAATGAAAATGAGATAA
Organism: Bacillus sp. EB106-02-03-XG38; assembly: GCF_058792175.1. Classification (NCBI taxonomy): domain Bacteria; kingdom Bacillati; phylum Bacillota; class Bacilli; order Caryophanales; family Bacillaceae; genus Bacillus; species Bacillus sp. EB106-02-03-XG38. Next base: position 372,285 of record NZ_JBYTED010000002.1, on the reverse strand, counting down.
AGGTATAGCACCTGGATAAATTTACAGTTGTTGACCTATAGAATATACGATAAAATAAAATATTGCATAGAGGTGAAATACATGGATAAAGAATTAGCAAATGCAATTTTAGATCAGCTGAAAAATGGTGAAATAAAGGAGTACGTTGTTACGAAAGATGTATTTTATACGTTCAGGGAAGTTGTAGTAAGTAGAGAAGATTTTAAACATATTATTGGGAACGCGCAGCGCGGCGGAAAAGTCATTTATACATATTCAGAAACGCCACGTTCGTAACTAGAAGAATATAGGGGAGGAGAATTATGGGCGATTTTAAACAAGGCATATTACCGCATTGGGATTATATGTGGAAAGATAGAGCCGGCAATAGGTTTATGGGGATGGTCATGTATCCAGAGAAACGTAAGTGTTCGGCAAAAATGCTTCAGAAAATAAAAAGAGCATATGAAGAGGCTGTAGAAATTAAAGTAACTGTACAAGTTCAACATACATATCAGTACGTAGAAGGAATGATTGTGTACTTTGATGAAGAAGCTCCTGTATGTACAATGATTGATAAAGATGAAAATCCACATCATATATTTGTAAAAGATATTTTGCGCATTGAGCACTCTGAATAATCTTTTCATGCATACATTGAATTTCCATAATAATAATCTTTTTCTATAATAGTTATCTTTTAGTATGTAACGCGAACCGAAAGTATATGTATAATATTTAATAAAGTAAAATTGATAAATGTAATCGTTTTTTAGAACAGATTATCGTTTCATGTCTGTTCTTTTTTGCGTGATGCTGGAGAAATATATTCCTCCAGCATTTGCCGTTTTATGACAAAATATATTGGTAACTTTTTTAAAAATAAGGTTAAATTCGTTGACAACTTTTTTGAAAAGCACTTTATTGACATGAGTTTTAGAATGTTGTTTCATAGTCATTGTATTGAAAAAAATCGACTGTCTTGTCGAAAAGTAAAAGTTAAAAAAAGAAAGAATTTATACATATATCTTGTGTCTTATTTTGAAACGTAATACAATATATAGAGAAATCAAGAACAACATACAGAGAGTATAGATTGGAGAGGGAGGGTCGGAAATGTTAGTTGCATATGATTCTATGACAGGAAACGTGAAGCGTTTCATTCACAAATTAAATATGCCGGCCGTTCAAATTGGTGAAGATCTAGTAATAGATGAAGACTTTGTTTTAATTACGTATACAACAGGTTTTGGCAATGTACCAGAACGTGTTTTAGAATTTTTAGAGCGCAATAATGAAAAATTAAAAGGCGTATCTGCAAGCGGCAATCGTAACTGGGGAGACATGTTCGGTGCAAGTGCTGACAAAATTTCTGCTAAATATGAAGTGCCTATTGTATCAAAATTTGAGTTATCAGGAACAAATAACGATGTAGAATATTTTAAGGAAAGGGTGCGGGAGATTGCGACACATTGAACTGAATAATGAAATCACGCAAATGCAGGACGGTTTTTATCAGCTTCATAAAGATAAAGAGGCATTAGAAGTCTTTATGGAAGAAGCTAGAGAGAATACCGTTCATTTTAATAGCGTGGCAGAGCGAATGGAGTATATGAAAGAACATGATTACTATTACAACGTTCTGGACGAGTATAGCTTGGAGGAAGTAGAAGAGGTATATAACATCGCTTATGGTGAAAACTTCGAGTTCCAATCTTATATGGCAGCATCTAAGTTCTACAAAGATTATGCGTTAAAAACAAATGATCAAAAACAATACTTAGAAAGCTATGAAGATCGTGTAGCAATTGTTTCATTATACTTAGGACGCGGTGATGTTGCGAAGGCAAAACACTTCGCAAGCATGATTGTAAAACAAAACTACCAACCAGCGACACCAACCTTTTTAAATGCGGGACGAAGCAGAAGAGGAGAAATGGTGTCTTGTTTCTTGTTAGAGATGGATGATAGCTTAAATTCAATCGGCTTTAACATTAATACTGCAATGCAATTATCGAAAATCGGCGGAGGAGTAGCTTTAAACTTATCTAAGCTACGCGCACGCGGTGAGCAAATTAAAGGTATCGAAAACGCAGCAAGTGGTGTAGTACCTGTTATGAAATTACTTGAAGATTCGTTTTCATATGCAAATCAGCTTGGCCAACGAAAAGGTGCCGGCGCAGTATACTTAAACATTTTCCATTGGGATATTATTGAATTCCTTGATACAAAAAAAATAAATGCCGATGAGAAGAGCCGTATTCAGTCTCTATCAATCGGAATTATCGTTCCAAGTAAGTTCTTTGAGCTTGCTGAGAAAAACGAACCTTTCCATGTTTTCGCGCCTTATACGGTGTATAAAGAATACGGAAAGCACTTAGATGATATTGATATCGATGAAATGTACGATGAATTAATGAGCAATCCTAAAGTGAAGAAGAAACCGCTAGATATTAGTGCACGTGATATGCTTATTAAAATTGCTATGATTCAGCTTGAGTCAGGTTATCCGTACTTAATGTTTAAATCAAATGCAAATAACCAACATCCACTGAAGGATATTGGAACTGTGAAGATGTCGAACTTGTGTTAAATATGTAGCACCTTCTAGTAGAAATGCTAGTCGAAAACTCCGTTAAACGGGGAAAGCCTCAAATTTGAGGTAACCTACCGTGCTAAATCTTATCTTAGAATGAAAATATAAAAGTTCAGAATGTATCTTATTATTTTGTATAGCAGAGTTATGGGACAACATAAAGTAATAAGAGACTTTCTGAAGTAATAAGATAAGTAAAAGCCTAACGACTATCCCTTATGGGAGTAGAGCGCAAGCGATTGGCGTTCGAAAAGCGGAGCACCTAATCAGGTAATGCTGTAGGTGGTGATATAGTCTGTCCTGTATGGTGACATACAGCAGTTGCATGAGCAACGGACTGAGGAATAGCGAACTCGGTTGAACATTCGAGACAGAAATCTTCCAGCTTCAAGAAACTTCTGAAATAAATGATTACGGTACAGATGACATTATCCGTCGTGATATTAACTGTAACTTAGGATCGTTAAATATCGTAAATGTAATGGAAAATAAAGAAATTCGTGAAGCGGTTCATGCTGGAATGGAAGCTTTAACAGCTGTTTCTGATATGACAATCATTCCGAATGCACCAACTGTGAAAAAAGCTAATGATGAGCTTCATTCAGTTGGACTTGGTGCCATGAACTTACACGGATATTTAGCTAAAAATAAACTCGCTTATGAAAGTGCAGAAGCGAAAGAGTTCGCTCGTACATTCTTTATGATGTTAAATTACTACTCTATTGAGAAAAGTATGGAAATCGCTAAAGAAAAAGGCGAAACATTTAAAGACTTCGATAAGTCTGATTATGCGAACGGCACATACTTTGAAAAGTATGAAGCGACTGATTATAGTCCAGTAACTGAAAAAGTTCAGCAATTATTTGAAGGAATTTATATTCCAACAAAAGAAGATTGGACAAGTTTAAAAGAGCAAGTGCAGAAGAATGGTTTATACAACTCATATCGTCTTGCCATCGCTCCTACGCAATCGATCAGTTACGTTCAAAATGCAACTTCAAGCGTAATGCCAATCGTAAGTCAAATCGAATCAAGAACGTATGCGAATGCGACAACATATTATCCAATGCCGTATTTATCAAAAGATACGTTCTGGTACTATAAATCTTCTTACGATATGAATCAGTTTAAATTAATTGATTTAATCGCAGAAATTCAAGAACATATTGACCAAGGAATTAGTACAATTCTTTACGTTAATAGTGATATTTCAACACGTGAATTAGCACGTTACTACATCTATGCACATAAAAAAGGCTTAAAGAGTCTGTATTATACGAGAACACGTAAGTTAAGCGTGGAAGAGTGCGTGGCTTGTACAGTTTAATATAAAAATTGATACATGATGAGCAGGGTTTTCTGAACCCTGCTCATGCTTAGTTATCAATTTTTCATGTTTATTTAGAGAAGGGGCGATTGAATGCGTGCGGTAAACTGGAACAAAAAAGAAGATGATTTTAGTTTAATGTTTTGGAAGCAAAACATCGCTCAGTTTTGGACAGAGGAAGAAATTGCAGTGTCTTCTGACAAAAATACTTGGGTGCAATTATCGAAAGAAGAACAAATTGCTTATAAGCGTGTATTAGGTGGTTTAACACTGTTAGATACGAAGCAAGGCGGCGAAGGGATGCCTCTTGTACTTGTTCATCTTGAAAATTTACAAGCGAAAAGTGTATTAGCTTTCATGGGTGCTATGGAAGAAGTACATGCGAAGAGTTACAGTCATATTTTCACAACGTTAGCTACTGAAGAAGAAATCGATGATATTTTTGACTGGGTAGACAATCATCCATTACTTGAGAAAAAGGCTGGTATTATTACAAGTTACTATCGTCGTTTATTAAAGCCTGAAGTAACGAAAAAAGAGTTATACATGGCAATGGTAGCAAGTGTGTTCTTAGAGAGTTACCTATTCTATAGTGGATTCTTCTACCCACTTTACTTAGCTGGTCAAGGAAAACTAACGGCAAGTGGTGAGATTATCAACTTAATAATTCGTGATGAGTCAATTCACGGCGTATTCGTCGGTATTTTAGCACAACAAATCTTCGCGGAACTTTCTGCAGAAGATCAACAAGAAGTGCAAAAAGAAACGCAAGAGTTATTAATGGAACTATATGAAATTGAAATGGCATACACAGAAGAAATTTACACTTCTATCGGTCTTGTAGAGGATGTAAATCGTTTCGTTCGTTATAATGCGAATAAAGGACTTATGAACTTAGGACTTGAGCCGAAGTTTGAAGAAGAAGAAATTAACCCAATCGTTTTAAATGGTTTACGTACAGATACGAAAAACCATGATTTCTTCTCTGTAAAAGGAAATGGTTACGTAAAAGCGACGAACGTTGAAAAGTTATCTGATGATGACTTCGTGTTTAATTTTTAATATATGATCATAAAGAAAAGCTGTCTTATTCATTAATAAGACAGCTTTTCTTTATGATTTTGTTTACATAACACTATTATTTTTGTATAACGATTTTTGTTTGAAAAGTGCTATTCGGCTAATGGATAGCACTTTTTTGTAATTAAATGGGTATTTACAATCTTTTTGTATCAGTGTATTATTTAACTAGTACACCGATACAAAAGGAGGGAAGAAATGAAAATAGAGTTTTCTCCAAATACACCAATTTACATTCAGGTAATGGAATACATAAAAAAAGAAATCGTAACAGGACATTTGTTGCCTGGTGATAAAATTCCCTCTGTGCGTGAATTAGCGAGTGAATTACAAGTAAATCCAAATACGATTCAGCGTACATTTCAAGAGCTAGAACGGGACGGAGTTGTTGTAACACGTAGAGGAATGGGACGATATGTAACGAATGAAGGGGAGAAAATTATGGAGCTGCGAAAAGAGATGGCCAAAGAATTACTTCATTCTTTTATAGATGGAATGGACAATTTAGGTTTTTCAGAAGAAGAAATTCTTACAATCCTTCGTTCTTCATTACATGAGAAGAGGGAGGAGAGCGAATGACAGAGCTATTAAAAATAGAAAACTTATGGAAGAGATACGGATTAAAAGCAGTGATTCGTGAATTAAACATAGAGATTACGGAAGGGAAAATTATAGGACTCGTTGGAGATAACGGAAGCGGGAAAACGACGTTATTGAAAATAATTGCCGGTCTGCAACATCCTTCCGAAGGGAGTATTACAATCGCTGGTAAAAAGGTCGGATTGGAAACGAAAGAAATTGTTTCTTTTATGTCGGATAAACCAGTATTTGATGATTGGATGACGGTAAAAGACTCTTTATTTTTCTATCGAGATTTTTATAAAGACTTCGACATTCAAAAAGCGGTAGATACGATTGCGGAATTTAAAATACCGTTAGAAGAAAGAATTACAGCTTTATCAAAGGGTATGGTTGAAAAGTTACAAATTATTTTAACGTTTTCGAGGAAAGCGAAGTTATACGTACTAGATGAACCGCTTGGCGGAATTGATCTCGTTTCTAGAGAACACGTACTGGAACTTATATTACAGTTTTATCGCGAAGATTGTACGATACTAATCGCGACTCATTTAATAAATGAAGTTGAAAATATTTTTGATGAAGTAATCTTTTTAAAAGATGGGGAAATTGTATTGTATGAAAATGTAGAAGAATTACGCTTCCAGCGAGGAAAAGCTGTTACAGATGTGTTTAAGGAGGTGTTTAGTAAGTGAAATCGAGCTTAATATATATATACAATATAAATAAAAAGCAAATTATTATTTCTTTGTTATCATTTATATTTGTTGTCGCTGTAGCTTTCGTAAGTTTGGGGAATTACATTAAGCAAGAATCAGGAGAGGTAAGGCAAATAATTATAATTAGCTTGGTTATTCTAGTATATATAACCTTTTTAGCAATGATATATATTCAAGCAGTGTCTGCATTTGGGAAAATGACTGAAAGTACATTATTTCGGTTAACACCGACACCTGGTAAAAAGATTGTTTTAGCAATAGTGTTATATGCTGTAATTTATCTCCTTATTTTCGAAGTAATAGGTTCTATTTTTTTATATGGTATTTCTATGAAAATAATAAAAGGTACAGAGCTCTATGAAGTGTTATTTACCCAAAGTGTATTCAATCCACTAAAACACCTCTTTAGTACTATGTTATATGTATTTAAATTATCTAGCATATTGCTAGTATTACTTTTTGCAGTAGCTAGCGTTAAAATGTTTTCTTTGAAAAAGAAGAAGCTTGAATATACGATTATATTTTTCTTGTTTTTATTAGTAACAAAAGTTATGAGCATTATATATGAAATGTTGGGTGGGCTTGCTCCTATAGCACCCTTAATAAGAAATTTAGTTTATATAGATGAATCACCAGATGCAGATATAATGTTATTTCCAGAAAAACTTATGAATTTATATAGCCTTAGTTTTTCTATAGGAATATTTATTCTACTTGTTTATATAACCGGTCGCATAATCGACAAAAAACTAGAAGTCTAAAGGAGGAATGAACATTGGGAAACGTAGTAGTAAAGTTAGAGAATGTTCGAAAAAAGATTGGTGGAACGGAAATTATTCGCGGTTTATCATTTGAAGTTCGTGAAGGGGAAGTGTACGGGTTTCTTGGACCGAACGGTAGTGGTAAAACAACGACAATTCGTATGATGACAGGTCTTATATCAATGACAGAGGGCGATATTACAATTTGCGGTCATAGTATTCGCACGGAGCGTGAAAAGGCGTTAGAGCAAATTGGAGCGATCGTAGAAAATCCTGAACTATATGATTATATGACTGGAATGCAAAACTTAAAGCATTTTGCGAATATGGCAATTACACCAATTAGCAAAGAGCGCATTGCTGAGATTGTAAAGCTTGTTGAGTTAGAGCATGCGATTCATAAAAAAGTGAAAACATATTCACTTGGTATGAAACAACGTTTAGGAATTGCGCAGGCATTACTTCATCAGCCGAAAATTTTAATTTTAGATGAGCCGACAAATGGATTAGATCCAGCTGGTATTCGCCAAATTCGTGATTATTTACAACGTTTAGCGAAAGAAGAGAATATTGCTGTAATTGTATCAAGTCACTTATTAAGTGAAATTGAACTTATGTGTGATCGCGTTGTTATTATTAAGCAAGGTGAGTTTGTACAAGAGTACAACTTACATGAACAAGCGAAACATGATGAGACAGTCGTCGTAGCGTTTGAAGTAGATCAAGTACAGAAAGCAAATGAGATCATTAAAGGTAAGTCGCAAGGAAATGTAATTGCAGTATCTGTAACGAAAGAGGAAATCCCGCAACTTGTAAAAAGACTTGTGAATGACGATGTGCTTGTATACGGAGTTACTGTTCAAAATAAAACGTTAGAGGATGAGTTCTTAGCGATTACAGGGGGAGTGAAAGCGTAATGTTTAAATTAATTCAAAATGAATTTTTAAAGTTGCATGCGAAAAAAGGTATGTATATTTTAATTGGTGTTATTGCAGTATTGGAGATTTTGGGAGTTTTAGCAATGCTGAAATGGGGAGACGGAAGTGAATTTAAAGGATCGTATTTAAATTTTGCAAGTTCAGATATTGGTTTAATTACTTTACTTGCAACAATTTTTGGTATTACGATTGCTACTCGTATGATTACGGATGAGTTCCAAAAAGGTACAATTAAGCAATTATTAATCCGTCCAAGAAAAAGAATTACCGTTTTATTCTCTAAATATATTACAGTATTACTTACTATAGTATTTATCATATTTGCTAACACGATCATTTCAATGATAATTGGCGGAATTGTAATGGATGGTAATAAAACAGAATTAACGATAGGAATCGTAATGAAATCTACGTTATATCAAGTACTTTCACCGTTCTTCTTTGCGACGCTTGCATTTTTCTTAGCGAACGTATTTAGAAAGTCTGTCTTACCATTAATTATTACGATGTTCCTTTTCTTTTTACAAGGACCAATTAATATGGTACTGATGATGTTTGCAAAAGGTGTAGCAAAGTTTGTAGTGTTTTTCCATTTAAATTTAAGTGTGTACGATAGCGATAAACTAGTAAGCGGCGGAGCGGAACCAACATTTTCAGAGTTTACATTTACAACTTCATTCTTACTTGTAGCTGCATACTTTGTTGTATTACTTGTAGCATCAAGTGCATTATTCCAAAAACGTGACGTATTATAATAAAAGAAATCCCCGCTTGTAAAAACGGGGATTTTTATTACATAACTTTCTCGTATATTTCGCCTGAAAGAAAAGTGTAAAATAAATTACTATTTATGTTGTCTGAAAGTGTTTGAGAAAAATAGGAAGAATTTCAACTATATTCATATTATAATTTAATTATCACACCAATTATTTTTACTATCTTTGGAGGTGTTCTATATGTACTATGCATTTTCACGCATAAGACTACGCAGCTTTTTTGGATGGATGATTATAGGATTGTTCCTTACGATGATCCCATTAAGTCTAGCAAATGTTTCTGAGAATACGATGGAAGTTATTTCACAAATAACTATATTTTTTGTATTTCCGTTATTTTGGTTATACGTAAAAACCAATAAAAATAATGTTGTATTCAATAGTTTTTTTGATAAGCCAGGACGTTTACCGTGGGGATTAATTGTATTAGCAACGATAATGGGAATGATTTTTTCAGTTGGTATATCTCATATTCAATTTTACATATTAGCACATACGTTACCGAATTTCTTAGTTACTATGTTAGAAGACGGAAATGTTATTAACACGAGTAACGTATATATGACGATATTTACTTTTATTTCAGCGTGTGTGTTAGCACCTATTATGGAAGAGGTTATTTTTAGGGGATTCTTTTTACAGCGAATGGCTTACAAATGGGGAATTAAAAAAGCTGTAATCATATCTTCACTTATTTTTGGTCTAGGACATTTTGATGTGATTGGCGCGTTCATGTTTGGTGTTGTAATGTGTCTTTTATACATAAAGACGAAAAATATATGGACGAATATCGCTGTGCACGCTCTAAATAATTTCATTGCAACAAGTATGCAATTTGTCGGTGGCGAAGAGAGTAGTGCCATTTCAATTCCTGAATTACAAGCGCAAAGTAATTTATGGATCGGTATCGGTCTTACAGGTGTTGGATTACTTTGGTTAATTCCTTACGTTTGGAAACAATGGCGTACAGTAAAAGAAGTTGGTGTGCCGCCGATGCGCTTTATAAATGAGGAAAAAGTAGTGAGTGCATTACAAGAAAATGAAGAGTATAGTCAAGTGTTCGTAACAGATAGGTTGATGGCTGTAGAGCTGCCAGATGAGGCTGTGAATAAGCTTCGGTTAGAGGAAAATGATTATGTAACAGTATCTGTAGAAGGAGATAAAATTGTGATAAAGAAAGTGCTTGATAGATAATTAAAAAGTAGCTCCTTAGGAGCTACTTTTTAATTTGTAATAATTTCTACACGAAAATTATTACCGTTCTTTACATATTTAATATCTGTAACAGTGCGGACTGTTTTTAAAATCTCCACTTTTTCACCAATTCGAGGGATAGTCGGAACATTATCCCAAATACCAAGCAATTCATCTAATTGTGCCGTTTTTTCATAAAACCAGATTTTCAATGTAAAGCCCCTTTCTAGAACTTTATGTATTTTAATACATAATATATTATTTTTATTCTTATTGTAAGGGGTTTTTTTATATTTTATGAATAAAAATTAATTAATCTTCTGGGAAGATATGTTCAATATCAGGAGTAAGAGATACTTCTGATAATACGATATGAGAAACTGTCGTTGCATATGAGGAAACATTATTGATAAATTCTTCAAGTTCAACGAGTGAAGGAACAGAAATTTTTACAATGTAGCATAAGCTCCCTGTTACGCGGTAACAAAAACTTGCAGATGGATAAGACTGAATAAACTGTTGCATACGTGTTGTATCACCATTTTTTAAAGTGATTTCTAAAATACAATCTAAAACAAGTCCTGCTTTTTTATAATCGATATCGATTGTGTACTTTTGAATCACGCCTTCACTTTCCAGTTTACGAACACGTTCTGCAGTAGATGGAGCAGATAAGTTTACTCGCTTTGCCAATTCGCGCATGGACAGGCGACTATCATTATATAATTCATTTAAAATTTTTCGATCAACACGGTCTAGTTGCATTTGTAAATATACCTCCAGTAAAATAATGATTTTTGTAAAGGAAAAATATAAATTAAGATTCATATGAAATGTGAAGTGAACTTTATTTATTTTACAATAAAACAGAAGGAAATAGGAGGGGAAATGATGGAGAGAATTTCATTATCAAATATAGGAGATACAAAGTTTCAAAAGTTATTAGGGCATAATCCAGAGTTATTACATTCATGGAGTATGGTAGAGAATACATTGTATAGTAAAGGAACTCTCTCGGCAGAGCTGAAGGAGCAAGTAAGAAGAACATTAGCTTATGGGAATGAATGTCCGTACTGTATGGCAAAAGGAAGGCCTGATGATATGCAGAAGGTAGAAGAAATAAGTGTAGCCGTTACTTTTGCACATACATTTGTTCATAATAAGCAAGCGATAGATGATAATATGTTTCATATATTGAAACAATACTGGACGGAAAAAGAAATTGTAGAGCTTTGTGCTTATATTTGTTTTATGACTGCGTCACAACAACTTGGTTTTCTGTTTCAATTACAGCCGAATGAAGGAGAAAATGATGATGAATCAAATAGCTCTTATTATAATTGATGTACAAAAAGCGTTTCAATTACCATACTGGGGCGAGAGAAATAACCTTTTTGCTGAAGAAAACATGAGAATTTTATTAGAAGAATGGAGAAAAAGAAAACGACCAGTTTTTCATATTCAACATGTAAATAAAGAAAATGCTCAGTCGATGTTTTATGAGGGAACGGAAACGGTAAACTTTAAAGAAGAAGTGCAGCCACTATCAGATGAAGTGGTTATTCAGAAATCTGTTAACAGCGCATTCATTGGGACAAATTTAGAAAAGCGATTAAGAGAGAACAAATGCAATGCAGTAGTGGTTGTAGGATTAACGACAAATCATTGTGTAGAGACTACGACACGAATGGCAGGAAATTTAGGATTTACAACGTATGTAGTGAGTGATGCAACGGCTACTTTTAACCGTAAAGGTCAAGATGGTAAAGAGTATAGTGCAGAAGACATTCACAATATGACACTTGTAAATTTACATGAAGAGTTTGCTACAATTATGATGACAAAAGAAGTGTTAAAATTATTTTACGAAAATAATTGCGAATTATGTAGAAAAAAATAAGAATATTTCGTATAATCTAAGTACAATCATTTAGAAATAGGGGTGGCATCATATGGAGCAAATTCCGGTAAAGAGAATAGAAGAAGTACTTGTTGTAGCAGGGAACGATAAACAGAAGCAAAAGGAATTTTATGAATTGCTCTTATCTACTGAGTTTTATGTTGCTGGTTCATTAGAAGCAGAGGACGGGGCAACAGAAGGAATACTTCGTTTGCGTCATTTCCAAGGAGAGGATAGATGGATCGTTCCGTTCTTTACACAAATGGAATTTGTAAAAGATGTGTTGCCAGAAGGAACGCCCCTTATTACGATACGTGGGAAAGAGTTATTTGGTAGCATTGAGAAAGATGCTACAGCAGTATTAAATGTTGGCACTGATATTAGTAAAACATTTATTCCAGAAGAAATTGCAGATATCGCATCTGGACGAATTTTTAATTATTATAAATAAAAGGAAAAGCGGAATCGCTTTTCCTTTTTAATTTGAAAATGGAGTGGCTATGCCAGCGGAAATAGAGAGTGTTTTATTATTTGTATTTATTGTCGCTGTAGCTCCAAGAGGAATCCCGATGTTTGGGCTTATATGACCGATCGGTAAACCGAATAGAACAGGTATATGATATGGTGCGAAATATTCATATAGTATTGTTTGTAATGATTGAGATGGTTTAGAAGGGGTACAGTTGTGACAACTTGTAAAAATAACACCACTACATTCATTGAATTTTCCAGATAAAAGTAGCTGATTTAACATACGGTCAATGCGATATGGTTCTTCTCCAATATCTTCAAGGAGCAAAAGTTTATTAGCCGTATTTGTCTCATAGGGTGAGCCAATTATACTCGTTAATACAGTTAAATTCCCTCCCGTCAACGTGCTTGTAACAGTACAGGAAGAGGTAGGTACGATACATTCTGAAGCAGATAAGATGGTGGAATACGGATGAAATAGTTGATTGAAAGAAGATAAAGAAAGAGAATCTACCCCTTTACCTAACTCTTCCACCATTGGGCCATGAAAAGTAACGAGCTTTGCATAACGTGAAAAGGCAGTATGTAAAGCTGTAATATCGCTATATCCCCAAAAGATTTTTGGATTTTGCCTAATGATTTCATATTGAATGTGAGGGAGGAGACGGGCACTTCCGTAACCACCTCGTGCACAAAAAATGGCCTTTACTTCATGATTTGAAAAAGCTTCATGTATATCATCGAGCCGAACTTGATCACTTCCAGCTAAATATCCATATTTCTCATAAACACTTTTTCCGATTACTACAGATAACCCCATTTCTTGTAGTACGTTTACACCTTTTAATACATTTTCAATTGTTGGTGGGCCGGACGGTGCAATAATCATTACTGTATCACCTTGTTGTAACGCTTTTGGATATATCATTGTTTTCAGCCTCCTTCACTTTCAATATATTCGCTTCATAGGAAGTTCAACCCTTGTAAAAGAAGGGGAAAGTTTGTCAAATAAAGAAGATATAAGGGGAATAGGAGGAGAATTGATGTTTACAAGTCGAGTATTAGATATATTACAAATTAAGTATCCAATCATTCAAGCAGGTATGGCAGGTGCGATTACGACGCCAGAACTTGTTGCAGCTGTAAGTAATAGCGGAGGATTAGGAACGCTTGGAGCAGGCTATATGAGCCCTGAACAAATTCGTGACGCAATTTATAAAATAAGGGAACGAACGGATAAGCCTTTCGGTGTTAACTTACTGTTAACGAAAGAGATACAGATAGAAGAAGAGAAGGTAATCTTGGCAAAAAGATTACTTAGCGGAGTGAATAGAGAATTCGGTATAGAGGAAGAAGAGCAGTTAAAGCTTCCAAAAAGTTATAAAGATCAATTACAAGTGTTAGTAGAAGAAAACGTGCCAGTCGTTAGCTTTGCATTTCAAACGTTAGAAAAAGAAGAAATAAATGACTTAAAAAGAAGAGGAATAAAAGTCATCGGAACAGCTACTCATGTGGCAGAGGCGAAAGTGCTTGCTGAATTAGGAGTAGACATTATTGTCGGTCAAGGTAGCGAAGCAGGAGGACATAGAGGGACATTTATCGGAAAAGAACAGGACGCTATGATTGGGACGTTCGCATTAATTCCGCAGTTAGTAGCAGCAGTCCCGCATATCCCAATTGTAGCAGCGGGTGGTGTAATGAACGGACAAGGGCTTGTTGCGGCATTTACACTGGGGGCAGAAGCTGTTCAAATGGGATCTGCTTTTTTAACGAGTGAAGAAAGTATTACGCATGATGTATATAAACAAGCGGTTTTACGTAGTACAGATACAAGTACAACTGTGACTCGTGCGTTTTCCGGGAAATATGCACGGGGTATTCGTAATGAATTTATAGAGAAGCATGAAGGGAAAGAAGAAGGGCTTCCAATGTATCCCGTACAAAATGTATTAACCTCTAAAATACGTCAAGAAGCAGCAAAACATAATAAAGGAAAATATATGTCACTTTGGGCAGGACAAGCTTCATCATTAGCACGAATAGAATCAGCTCAGCATGTTGTGGAGCGAGTGATGAAAGAAGCAGATAATGTAATTGAACAATTACCAAATGTATATAGAAAAAGACCACTTGAATAATTCAAGCGGTCTTTTCATTAGTTTGCTTTATAAAATTGTTGGACGGCTTCATCGATATAAACCCAGCCTTTCCAACCTAAGTGCATATGATCTTTTAAGAAGTATTTATCATACTCATGATTTGAGAAGTCGGCAATTGGATAGCCAGCTTTCTCAATTTGCTCATGAACTTTCTTATAGTACAATTCGCGGCGTTCTTTCGGGAAGCCAGCGTAATCGTACCAAGGACCTTTTACAGGAACAGAAATGAAGAGTGGTTTTGCACCAGATTGTTTTAATAAATCAAGTACAATTTGTAAATCTTCATATTCTGGCGATTGATCATAAGCATCATTTTTTAAGTAGCCTTCACGTTGCTTTAATTTCTTCTTGATTTTGCTATTGAAGTAACCATCTTCGATACCATATTCATTAGATCCAGATTCTGCTGCACCTGTTTGATCTGCATGTTTACGAGCTTCATCCCAGTTCATTTGTTTTAATGAAGGGTCAAGCTTTTCTTTATGCGGTTTAATATCAAACATTGCTGTAAATAAATCTTTGCGATCTAAAATGTTACGATAAATATAAGCGAAAGGTTTAGCAGCAAGTGCTTTTACTTTATGCTTTGTATCATCGTAAACGATACCTTCAAGCGAAATTTTAAGTAAAGTTTCTTTCTTAACAATCTCAAAGTTTAATAAGCGCTTTGCAATTTGTTTTTTCATTTCAGGTTTTACATCATCGTTGAAAATGAAGTGGTAACCTTGTTGTTTTGAAAAGTTAGGTGCAAAGTGTGTTTCATCAATCCCTTGTGGAACAAACCATTGCGGAGAAAGAACGAATACCATTTTCTTATCCTTCAATTGATCCATTGTAGATGCAAAGTTTAATACATGTACAAGGTCTTGTGTTCCACCGCGTCCAAGTAGGAATGGTGTGAATCCTTCAGGCTTTACTTTGAAATAATTTGATGGATGGTAAGCATCCATACGTGCGAACTCCGATGATCCATACATCGGAAGGTATTTCGAGTCTGCTAACATCTTTTGCTGTAAAATCATACTTTGAATCTTTTCTTCTTTTAAAGAAGTGGCAGCTTGTTCTACTTTTTCATCACTTAAAAGTGGAAGTAGGAAGCGCGTTGGAATAAGTAAGAATACAGCAAAAAGGGCCAATGCTAAAAGCATCGGACCAAATTTTGCTTTGTTCATCGGATTTCTTCCAACTTCTTAATAACCATGTTTGGAGTAGCCCACTCGTCACGGTCAAAATCAGAAATAGAAACTTCAATATCTAAACGCTCTTGGAATTCAACTAATAAAGATACTACAGCGAAAGAATCAAGAATACCTTCTTCAAATAATTGAACATCTAAGTTTTCTTTCACAATATCGTTTTCACATACTTCTTCTAAAATATCTAATACTTGCTCTTTGAATTCTGCCATTTTTAAAATCTCCTTTATATCCGAAATATATTATATGTGCAACTTCTTACTAATTATAAGAAGGGTGCATTAAAAGTATCTGTTAAGGTGTCCAGAGAAAATTAGGAAACCGAAACATACAACGTGGAACGTAATTACAATCGCAAGGACGTGTGTAAATTTATTATTTGGCCAAAACTTATGCTTCTTGTTTTTTCGTTCAAAAATATCGAATAAAATGAACAGTGCGGCATGATAGAGACCATAAATAACATATTGTGCAACAGCGCTTCCTTGGATGTGCCAAATTCCCATAATGAAGAAGTTTAAAAATGCCCCGATATACGAAATTGTGTAACGGTTTTTAATTAACTTTTTCTTCGTTGCAAAAAAGACGAAACGCATGTAGATAAAATCACGGAACCAGAATGATAAACTCATGTGCCAGCGGTTCCAGAAGTCTTTAATGTTACGACTAAGGAAAGGCTTATTAAAGTTTTCAGGAGTTTTAATTCCCATCATGTAACTGATACCAATTACGAACGCACTATAACCTGCAAAGTCAAAGAATAACTGCATACTAGTAGCGTACATAAAAATTACATTAGATAAAAGTGTATCTTGATTGGCGAATACGGCCTTAACAAGATATGTTGTTATTAAGTGTGCGATTATAAACTTATACAGAAAACCTTGGAAAATACGGTTAAGCCCTGTATATAGTAATTTTTGATATTCCTCAGCGCTAGGTGGCTTTTGAATATCTTTTTGGAATCTACGGTAACGATCAATAGGTCCACTTGAAATCGCAGGGAAGAATAAAACAAACTCCCAGAAATTAAAGAAGGAAAGTTCTTTAATTAAATTATCACGAACTTCAAAGACCATTTGTACAGCTCTAAATGTTACGTAAGACATACCTGCGAAAACAATAAAATGCAATTCAGGTACAAATGGTGCGATTTTTGCCAAAATAAGTGGCAAAATCGATAAAATAACAGCTATACAAAACATGAATGTACTATTATTTTGTTTTCTTAATAATAAATAGCCTTTAATCAGGGCATATTGCCAAATAATAAATGCGGCTAACATAATTGCTTGCTTCGGTTTATCCGAGAAGATAATAGCAATCATGACTAATGTTAATACGGCATTATATTTACGCAACATTTTACCTTTTAATCCAGCTATGATAGTAGGTATTAATAAAATGCCCACTATAGCGAAAAAATAAAATGATCCATATGCGGTCATGCTGTAACCTCACTCAATAATTTTTTGCGATCTACCTTTCCATTTGGTGTCATTGGAATAGAAGATTGATACATGAATTTACGTGGAATCATGTAGTTTGGTAATCGCTCATTGAGTTCTTTTTTGATTGCAGATGTTAATTTGAATTCTTTTTCAAATGAATGTTCTCCAGGAACAACAACCGCTAATAAATAATCGTATTTCTCACCTTTTTTAATTGGAACGATAACTGCTCCTTCTACGTAAGAACACGCACGAAGGTGATGCTCAATTTCTTCTAATTCCATTCGATAACCATGCAGCTTAATTTGGAAATCAAGACGACCATTATAGAATAGAAGACCATTTTCAACATAGCCAGCATCGCCTGTTTTATAGGCGCGCTCACCGTCAATCATAGTAAATGCTTTTTCTGTTAATTCAGGGCTTCCTAAATATCCAACGCTTACGCTTGGACCGACAATTACGATTTCACCTTTTTCACCATCAGGTGCAAGCGTACCATCTTCTTTCATAATAAGAAGGCGGCAGTCTGATTTACAGTAGCCAACTGGAAGTGATTTGTATTGATCAAGCACTTCTTCTGTAACGTGAATACCTGTTACAGCGACAGTAGCTTCTGTTGGACCGTACGTATTCATGATTGTTGCATTCGGGAAACGCTCAATTAATTTTCTAGCTACTTCATTTGGTAACACTTCACCGCAGAATAAGAATGTTTTCATGTTCGGTAGCATACTCTCAGAGAAAGATGCTTCCATTAAACACATTTCTGCGAAAGATGGTGTTGAAGTCCATACTTGTATATCCGATTGCTCTAAAGAAGCAAACAAGTCTTTTGGACGTGCAATCATATCTTTATCGATTGCCCAAAGTGTACCACCTGTTACTAATGATGGGTAAATATCCATGACAGATAAATCGAATGAGAAAGGTGCTTGGTTTAAGAATACTTGCCCTGTTTGTAAGTTGAAATCTTCTACAGCCCATTTTGTAAAGCTTACAAGGCAGTTATAAGTAATCTGAACCCCTTTCGGATTACCTGTGCTTCCTGATGTGTAAATAATGTAGAAGTTCTCATCACCTTTTACCGCATGTTCAGGATTTGGAGTGTTCCCTTTATGAGTAAAGAAAATATCTTTTAAGTTGTCTTCACTTACAATGCGAACTGGTAAATCAGTTACAGTTACTTCTGTTCCTGATAAAAGTAGTTTCGCACCAGAATTTTCAGCGATACGTTGTACACGATCAGCTGGGATAGATAAATCTACAGGAATATAAGCATGTCCAGCTTTTACACATCCTAAAAAGTTAATAATCATTTCAGGTTGCATATGGCCATACACCATAATTGGTGAACGATCATCTGGATACGCAGAAGAAATCCAATGTGCTAACGCATCAGAATCTTCCTTTAATTGTTTGTACGTAATTTTCGCATCTCGCCAAACAAAAGCAGTTTGATCAGGCGTTTCAATAGCCCACTTTTCAATTTGTTCTAATAACTTCATAACGTTCCCACCCTAGAATTCATTGTAAATAAATGTACTTGTGTTTGTATCATGGAATCCATACAACCAAAGTAATGCAAATAAAATTGCAAGGTAATAAACCGTCTTTGCAACCCATTGTGTGAGTGGTCGAGACCATATCTCTTTTAATCTTTCCATGTCTTTCCCTCTCTTAATGAAATAATAGCTCTTTGTAGGTATCATGTCCTACATTATTGTGAAAAAAACAAAATTCCACATTTTAGGTAAAAATAAGTCAAAAGGCTCTTTTCTGATATTAGCACTAAATACTAAAAAAGAAAATCCCTAACTTAGCAATTATATTACATTCAGCACCAATTTGTAATGGGTTTGATATGTAAATAGGAAGTGGATTGTGTGAATGTATAAAAGTGGTCTGGGAGAATGGATAGGAATGTAATATTTGTTTGAATTTTTGAGTTTTTCATAGTTAATGTATGAATTGTTAAAGTTTCGTAAAAGGAGGAATTTCTGATGAAGAAGATGTGGAAGGATCTTATTTCAGAAGAAAACATTATGAAATGGAGACGGTATTTTCATAAACATCCGGAATTATCATTTCATGAAAAAGAAACTTCACAATTTATATATGATACATTATGCTCATTTTCTTCTTTTGAAGTAACGAGACCGACGAAGTATAGTGTACTAGCAATTAAAAGAGGAACGGAACAAGGGAAAGTAGTTGCGATTCGGGCTGATATAGATGCTTTGCCAATTCAAGAGGAGATAAGTAAATCTTATATGTCTGTAAATAAAGGAGTGATGCATGCATGTGGACATGATGCTCACGCCGCTATTTTGTTAAGTACAGCAGAAGTACTATCAAATATAAAGGCAGATTTTGCAGGTGAAATCCGCCTATTCTTTCAGCACGCAGAAGAGGTGTATCCTGGCGGCGGTCAAGAAATGGTTGAGGCAGGTGTGATGGATGGTGTTGATTATGTAATAGGTTTACATGTTATGTCAGGACTTGAGAGCGGGAAGATTGGAATTGCGTATGGACCGATGATGGCGGCACCAGACGTATTTACAGTTGAAATTCAAGGGAAAGGAGGGCATGCAGCGAGGCCAGAAGAAACGATAGATCCAATTGCTATCGGAGCGCAGATTATTACAAATCTACAACATATCGTATCAAGAAATACAAGTGCTTTCATGCAAAGAGTCGTTTCCGTTACGCAGTTTCATGGGGGAATAGCTGATAATATCATTCCTAGCACAGCAACTTTAATGGGAACTGTTCGTTCATTTAATCAAGCGTTAAGGGTGGAAGCGGAAGAGAAAATTGAGAAAATCGTGGAAGGAATTACAAAAGCACATGGAGGGGAGTATACATATTCGTATCGATATGGATATGATCCGGTTATAAATGATGAATATATTACGAAAGTAGTAGAAGAAAGTGCACTACATTTGTTTGGGAATGAGCGTGTTGTGAAGCTTGAACCTTCTATGGGAGGAGAAGATTTTTCAGCATATTTAAGAAAAGCACCTGGTTGTTTCATTAAATTAGGGACTGGTAATAAAAAGATAGATACTTGCTACCCGCATCATCATCCAAAATTTGATGTAGATGAATCAGCGCTAATTTATGGAGTGGAACTATTTTTAGAGACAGCGATAAGGCTACTAAAATCATAGAAAGATATAAAAAAAGGCAACTGCGCTCTATCGCAGTTGCTTTTATTTCTTTCCGTCAGAGAGGGCTGAGAAAGAACTATGCTCATTCATAGTATATGAATAGCTAACGGACAAGCTTGTACATTTTCATCATTTTTTAAAAAATAGTTGTTGACAGTGATAATCAATGTCAATTAATCTAAAAGTAGTTGACATTGATAATTATTATCAATAGGATGGATGCGACATGTTAATGAGAAAAAAATTTCACCTTCTGCGGAGGGGATTAAAAGATAAAAATAAAGAAGTTGATCAGCATATGGAATGGCAACGAAATGTAATTCGTTCAGAATATGTAGATGAGAAGAAGAGCATTCAGACAGAAAAAGAGATACAAAGTAAAGGGAGAGGTTCAGTTGAGTAAGTTAGTAATGATTTTTGCAAGTATGAGTGGAAATACAGAGGAAATGGCTGATCATATTGCCGGCGTGATTCGTGAAACAGAACATGAAATTGAAGTTATTGATATTATGGATTCACCAGAAGCTTCTATACTAGAACAGTATGATGGAATTATTTTAGGTGCATACACTTGGGGAGATGGTGACCTTCCTGATGATTTCTTAGATTTTTATGACGCAATGGATTCTATTGATTTAACTGGGAAAAAAGCGGCAGCATTCGGGTCATGTGATTCAGCTTATCCGAAGTACGGCGTGGCGGTGGACATTTTAATAGAAAAGCTACAAGAGCGCGGAGCCGCAGTTGTGTTAGAAGGACTAAAAGTAGAATTAACGCCAGAAGATGAAGATGTAGAAAAATGTTTACAGTTTGGAGTTGAATTTGTAAAACACCTTTCTTAATGGCAGAAGGGAGATGAAGAGCAAGTGCACGAGAAAATCGCAATCAAAACGATGACAGATTATCATTTGTATGATTTTATGCGTTGTCCGCATAAATTTTATTTTCGTCATATAAAAAGAAGAGAACCTTCTTCGTTTGAATGGCAACAAATCGCACAAATGATTGTGAATCGAATTATTAACGAATATTACACACTACCTGCGGGCCAACAAACGAAAATCGTACTTTTAATATTAATAGAAAAGTATTGGAAAAAAGTAAGGGTTAATATGTTTGCTTCGAAGACGGAGTATTATATTGTGTTAGCGAAGCTAACAGACCACTTATTACAATTTGTTGAAAGAGATGATAGTCAGATACCGCCGTTATTTTTATATGAAAAATTTCAAACATATATGGAAGAGCTAGGTGTCCACATGTCATTGACATTAGAAGTTGGTGAGTGGAGTACTGAGTCGTTTGTAATTAAAAAGTATGTTGTCGATGCGGATGAGGAAATGCTTGCTCTTTGTCAAAAGTTAATGACAGTATTTAGTTATAAAGCTTTCGGCATTCTTCCAGGAAAAATTGAAGTAATTAATTTAATAGAAGGAACTAAGTATGAGTACATTCCAAAACAGGAAGATATTATAACTGGAATGGCTGATTTATCTAGAATGAAAGAAATGTTGCAGCAACCAGAGCATTATACAGAGCGACATTTTCGTTCAGAGTGTATAAGTTGTGCGTTTCGTAGTGAATGCCAAAGGGAAGAAGTACAGAAAGAAGCGAAGCAGAAGAAAAATATCTTACATTAAAGGATACAAGTTTGTATCCTTTTTTGTTATTGACATGAAAAGCTTTTCATCATTTACCGTATATTTATAGCAGATTTTAATAAAGGGAGGAATAATCAATGAAAGATGAAATACAAGTATTTCAATGGTTAAAAGAACAGAATGCTCCTTTTGGAATTCAACTGCAAATTTTACAGGCATTTCAACTGTATAAAGTCATTGTTGAAATGGATAAAAAGTTAATGGTGTATGAGGAGAGAGAGCTTAGGGAGAGAATGTAATCTCATCCCTGTAGTATTACTTTCAGTCGTTCTATACTCGCTAGGAATTCAAGTTCATTCTTTGTTTCAAAGTTATAAATAATATTATGTAGTAAAGGGCTGTACTGATAAAAGGTAGTGATGCGGTGAATGAGTAATGGATCATGGTGTGAAGTAAGTGTACAGTATTGTTCATATACTGATGCAGTAAATTCATGCCCGAAATCATAATATAGCCCAGCAAAGTCAAAGGCGGGATCTCCCATTTGAGCATCACCGAAATCGATAATCCCTGAAATATCTTTATGTTGGTTATCAAATAAAATGTGATGATGTGTAAAATCAGCGTGAATAATTGTGTTTTGAAAAGTGGTTGTATCGATACAAGTAAAGAAATTTTCGAACAAACGATTTAAAGATGATTGCTGGAACGAAGTAAGACTGTTAGTAACATACTGATTTAACTTAGTTTGCAGCTCTTTCCAGTAGGTAAGTGTTTTTTCAACTGGGAATCCTAACGTGGTACCTTGTTTTAAAGGAATACTATGTAGGGTCGCAAGGAAGGTAGCTAATTGTGTAATAATTATTTTCAGTTCTTTATCCTCAAGCTTAATTACTATGTCTGCTTTTAATGGTTCACCATGAATGAGAGTATAGTAACTACAAAAAGGAATAGTATCAGTATCTTTTCTATAGAATAGGTGATACTGTGGAACCTCAATTTCATGTAGTGAATAAGAGAGACGTGTGCATAATTCTTTTTCTAACGGAATGCGCATTGCATATTCTTGTTTTCGCGGGAAACGAAACAGTAGCTCATCATTTACTATAATCGCTACATTATCCCACCCTTCTTCATTTTGCTTATAGGAGTGTATAGAAAGATTAGGCAAAGCTTCTTTTATATATTGTTTGTAAGAGTCCATCATTGTTCCTCATTTCAAAGTTAAGTTATTCCACTTTATGATATCAGAATTTTCTTTCTATATGTTAAAATATAACTATCATTATAAAGGAGGGTGGGAGTATTACGAAGAAAAGACTATTAATCATTTCTCTATGTATCGCTTTTGGATTGTTTTGGTCATATAAAGAGGCGGTTTTCGCTAGCTATAAACCGATTGATCAGTACGGATTAAATAAGGGGTTACAGAACAAAAGTATAGGAACTTTAACTCATAATGAAATGAAAAAGGTAGGAGAACATTTTGTGACAGAGCAACTATCAGTGTTTTCGTTTCATAATAAAGAAGATGTGAAACGAAAAGGTGAAGAAATATTTGTAAATAGAGGGTATGAGCAATTAATGAAAAATTATTATCCAAATCGTTTTCAGGATTTAGAGTATAAATTTATAAACGAGGATATACGTGAAGTGATGGATGAAGGTTTTCTCTAGAAAGCTGTAGCATACGTTGCGGGTACTGAAAATGGTAAGAGAAGCGAAATGAAATTGAATTATGAAATGAAAATTGTAAAGGTTAATAATATATTTAAAGTGTTAGAACAAAAACAGTACGTACAATAAAGGGAAACATGAACCAATACCATAAATAGCGTTATAAAAAAACCCCCCAGTTCTTTGAGGGATTCTAAAGGTTTTCATTTTGTTGACCAATTTCTTTTTGAGCAATATATAAATTTCCTTGCTCGACTTGTTTCTGAGTAAGAACAGAATCACCTGCATACCCTTTTTCTGTTTTTACAGTTCTTTTTGAACGATTGGAATCTTGTTTCTTCATATAATAAATCACCTTCCATCAAAAATAAACGAAAATGATAAGCACGAGTAATACAGCAGCAAAGATGGTAATACCCATTAAAAACGAAGTGTTTTTATATTTCGGTGGCTTATGTACATCTTGCTGATATCCAGGTGAAATTTCAGGGGCGAATTCTTCATCGAATGATTGCTTTTTTTCTTTTTCGTCCATATACATCCACCTTTCTTTTTCATTATGTTATACGTTCATAGAAAAAATATGCATAAAGAAAACCACCCTCTATCGCGAGCGGTGGTTTTCTGTAGTATATTGTCTTTGCACTTGAAAGAGGCGGACAAGAAGGAAGATGGCGCCAAATGCTAGACCGATAATAAGACCGATCCAATATCCTTTTGCTGCCCAGTCCGTATACGTTGCTAATATGTAACCGAGAGGGAGACCTATTACCCAATAAGCGATTAATGTCATAATTAAGGCAACATTTACGTCTTTATAACCACGTAGAGCCCCTTGTACAGGCGTTGCAATTGCATCTGAAATTTGAAATAAAATCGCAAATATAAGAAATTCTTTTGCTAAATGATGAACTTGTACATCTGTCGTATAAATAGAAGCAATTACATCATCAAAGAAGTAAAGAAGAATGGAATATAATAGGGCGAATGCAAGTGCTAAGCCAATCCCAATAAATCCATATTGTTTTGCGTTATTATATCGTTTTGCTCCAACTTCGAATCCAACAGCGATGGTCATTGCCATTGCTAAACTTAAAGGAGTCATATATAACAAGGAAGCGAAGTTCATAGCTGCTTGGTGAGCTGCAATTGTTGTCGTACTAAAATTACTCATCATAAGTGTTACCGCAGCGAAAATACTCGTTTCAAAAAAGATAGCGAATCCGATAGGGACGCCAAGTTTTAAGAATTCTTTCCAACTCGAAAGAGAAGGACGATATAATTGTTTAAAGATATGGAAAGATGCGAAAGGCTCTTTCGTACGAATAATGATAACGGTAATAATTAAAATGCACCAATAGGTTGCTGCAGAAGCAATTGCTGCCCCGACACCACCGAGTTTTGGAAAACCGAAATGACCGAAAATTAATACATAATTTAATACTACGTTAATTGGTAATGATAGTAATGTAATGATCATCGTTGTACGAGTTTTTCCTAATGCATCAATAAATCCGCGTAAAACAGTGTAAGTAAATAAAGGAATAATTCCAATTGCAATAATACTTAAAAACTGTGCTGCAATACGTTCCACAGGCTCTTCTAATCGCATGCCGTTTAAAATAGGTGAAACAGCGAAGAATCCGATAAGGATAACAACAAAACTAGCACAAATAGCTAAATATACTGCTTGTATAACAACGTGAGGAACATCCTCTTTTTTCTTAGATCCGACGAGCTGCGCAACAATTGGAGTAGTGGCCATCAAAATTCCTGTTAATCCCGTACTAACTGGAATCCATATACTTGTTCCAATCGCGACACCTGCTAAATCAATAGGGCTTGCATGTCCTGACATTGTCGTATCGAAAAAACTCATTGCAAATAATGACATTTGCGTAACGAAAATCGGGAAAAATAGTAATACAAATTGCTTTAATTTTTGTGAGAATGAATTAGTTTCTTTCATAAAATCCCCTTTCCGCTAAAAAACAAACTCTTATTATCATACAATTTAATCAAAAAATAGAAAAGAAATACGCGTATACAACATGTACAAGCAATAAAAAAAAGATGCACTTTAAAAGGGGATAAGGTATTATGATAAGGTGTGAAAAATTACATATTTGTTATTAAGGAGGCACTACTCGTGGCTGATTGGTTAATTGGAATAATCATGGGTGCTGTTGAAGGTTTAACAGAGTTTTTACCAGTATCATCAACAGGACATATGATTTTAACAGGTCATTTACTTGGATTTGACGACGAGAGAGCGAAAGTTTTCGAAGTTGTTATTCAATTGGGATCGATTTTAGCAGTTGTCGTTATATTTTGGAAGCGTCTATGGTCTTTAGTAGGTGTAGGAAAAGTAACAGAAGGACCATCGTTAAATTTATTACATATTATTATCGGGATGATTCCTGCCGGCGTACTTGGTGTATTGTTCCATAGTACAATTAAAGAGGTTTTATTTGGGCCAGGCCCAGTTGTCATTAGCTTAGTGGCTGGTGGTATTTTAATGATTGTTGCTGAGAAGTTTTCAAAGCCAAGTACAGCAAGAACATTAGATGAAATCACATATAAGCAAGCATTTACAATCGGAATGTTCCAATGTTTAGCACTTTGGCCAGGATTTTCTCGTTCTGGTTCTACAATAAGTGGTGGTTTATTAGCTCGCGTGTCACATACAGCGGCGGCTGAATATACATTCATTTTAGCAGTACCAATGATGGTAGCTGCAAGTGGCTTAGATTTAATTAAAAGCTGGGATATATTAAGTGCGACTGATATACCATTATTTGCAACAGGATTTATTACAGCATTCATTGTTGCGATGCTTGCAATTGTTTCATTCTTAAAATTATTATCTCGTGTAAAACTAACACCGTTTGCTTACTACCGTTTCATTTTAGCTGCGGTATTCTATTTCTTCATTATGTAATAAAAAAACTGCCGAGTTCGGCAGTTTTTTTATTTTACTACTTTTTCCATCATGCTTTCCATTACATGTTCCCAAAGAGAAGTATCATCCGCTAATGTAGCACGGAAATTAGCGTACATTTCTTTTTGTTTCTCTTCGAATGTTGGATCTTCTTTTTCAGGCAATGTAGCGCGCATTGAAGTTACTAACTCTTGTACTTTTGGAGCGCGTGGTCCCCAAACGGCTTGTTCATTTCCATCTTTATCAATGAAAATAAAGATTGGAATCGCACGAGCTGTTCCATTTGTTAAATATTGATCCATTAATTCTAAGTTTTCATCGCGAATTAATAATGACATTTCAATATTTGCAACTTCAGAAATTCGTTTCATAACAGGTACGCATAAAAGAGCGTCACCACACCAATCAGCTGTTAATACGATAACACGCCAGCCATCATTTTGACGTTCTTCTAATACAGGAAGTAACTCATTTGGAATTAAAAAGTTATTGTAAATGTGCAGTAGCTCGTATTGATTTACTTTCATTTCATTCACATATGTATCAAAGGACATACCTTTATCAGCCCATTGTAGTAAGTTCATAAATAACACCTCTTTAGTATAATTTGTTTTCATTGTACCAATTTTTATATAGAAAAGCTTGTATTCTTACTCTTTCTTGGCGCTTAATAATTTATTTAATAGGAAAAAGAATAGTACGACACATAATTCAGCTATGTTGGACAGTTGTACGCTTTCTATCCATTCGTCGGCGGTATGTATGACAAACCAATCTAGCGTAATTTCAATGATTGCGAAAAGAGTAATAGAAAGCCAATTTGGCATGTTTTGTGTCATTGGATATAGCAGTGCCTTAAAGAAACCGAAGATGAAAAATATAATACCGTCTAAGAAAGTAATTAATAAAAAAAATAGAAGTAAGGAAGTGCGCGACCTATACTCTACACCAGTAATATGAAAGATTCCTACATATACAAAAAATATAAATGCAAAAAATATAATGAGAAATAGAATAGCAAAACCAATAATCAAAGTCTTACCTTTTAGATTAAGATTAGAAAACTTGTCTTCTTCCCCCATTATTCCAACTCCTTTTTCTGGAAATTCAACATTATTGTATCATGAAATATATATTAAAAAACTACGAATTACGGGAAAATAAGGTGACAAAAAGTAAGATTTCATGTAAAATTATTAATAAGGTTTTTATTTAACTAAATGAAATAAAAGGGGCTGTCAAAGTTGTCTCAAAATCGAGAGCAATTAATGGAAGAACTATCGACAAATGTATTTGCTATGTTCCGCACGTTGCGTAATGATATCGGAAAAATATTTGGTGGTTACATACCGTGGAATGAGTTCATCGTCCTTAGAATATTGAATCGTACGAATAAAGAAATGGTATCACGTGTAGCGAATGAGTTAAATGTGTCGAATAGTCATATTACAGCTGTTACAGAAAAATTAATTAATAAAGGTTTTGTAACTCGTTCACGTTCTACGTCAGATCGACGAGTTGTATATTTGGAGATTACAGAACAAGGAAAAGATTTAGTTGCGAAAATGGAAGGTGCGAAAAAACAATATTTACAAGAAAGATTTTCTACGCTTTCAGAAGAAGAAATGAATATAATGATATCTATTTCTAAAAAACTTATTTAAGTCATTTTTAGTAAGAAAACGCTTACGTAGTAAAGGTGAAGACTTTCCTTATATGAGGAAGGTCTTCTTTCGTATGTAAAAGATTATAAAAAAGAAAATATGTAACATACTACTAGTAAAGAAAGGGGGCAGAAATATGACAAATCGTAATGGTAGTAAAGGGAGCGGAAATCAAGGCTCACCGAAATCAGGTCAATTTCAGCAAGAGTTTAGTTCTGAATTTGAGACTGGTAATGATAATAAAGGAAAAGAATATCGTTCGAAAAAAGGAAGTAAATCAAAAAAGGAGTGAATCATTTCACTCCTTTTTTGATTTAAGATGCTGCAGATTGATCTGTATTATATTTTTCTTCTGATTTTGCGACAATCATTGCGCAAATTGCATCACCAGAAATATTTACAGCTGTTCGTGACATATCTAGAATTCGGTCAATACCGATAATTAAGGCAATACCTTCTACCGGTAGATTTACTTGATTTAAAACCATCGTCAGCATTACAAGCCCAACACCTGGTACACCCGCAGTGCCGATACTAGCTAGTACAGCAGTTAATACGACGACAGCTAATTGTGTCAGTGTAAGTTCAACGCCGTACACTTGAGCGATAAATACAGTTGCTACACCTTGCATAATAGCAGTACCATCCATATTAATTGTTGCACCTAGTGGTTGTACAAAAGAACTTATCGCTTTTGGAACGCCAAGTTTCTCTTGTGCGGTTTTCATTGCAAACGGAAGAGATGCATTAGAGCTAGATGTACTAAATCCAATCGCCATTACTGGTCCGAAATGTTTAAAGAAACGGACAATGCTTTCTTTTGCTAATACCTTTAATAATCCGCCATAGACGAAGACGCCGTGAATAATAAGTACTAGCATAACGACAATCATATACTTGAACATCGCAGCGACGCCTGCAAGCCCCATTTTACCAACGGATGAAGCAAGCAACCCAAATGTTCCGATTGGAGCTAATTTCATAACGAGATTAACAAGGTACATCATTAATTCGTTGCCCTGTTCAAGTAATGAATGAATACCTTGGACCCGCTTTCCTAAAATAGCTATACCAAGTCCAATTAATACGGCAAAGGCAATAATTTGTAACATGTTTCCATCAGCCATCGCTTTTGCTGGGTTATCTGGTACGATATTTAGCAATGTATCAACGAAAGATGTTTCGGTTTTTGCACCTTCATATTTAAGCCCTTCGGTTTTAAAATTACCACCAGATCCTGGTTGTATAATAAGTGCAAATGTAACTGCAATAGAGATGGCAACGGCTGTAGTTACAAGAAAGAATGAAATTGATTTTAAGCCAATTCTTCCAAGTTGCTTCGGGTCCCCAAGCCCAGCAGCTCCAAGTACGATAGAAATGAATACAACAGGAACAACTAGCATTTTAATGAGGCGTATAAACAATTGACCAAGTGGATTGAACACATATTGATTTAATGGTTCAAAAATGGATGGTGCAGCCAAATTTAAAGTCAGTCCGACAACTAAACCGAGAAATAATGCAATTAAGATTGCTTTCGTTTGTTTCAATAAAACCCCCTCCTTATTTTTATGAAATTACTTTCTAAATTAATTGTACCGAAAAACCACCTTTTTTGACAGTATTTTCTGAATATTTAGCATAAAGATATCTATTTAAATATAGATTGCCTTTGCTAAAGTAAGCAGAAAAAGTTAAATAATCTATTTAGAAAACAAAATAGACCATCGCATAGGATGGTCTAGGGAAGGGGACAATTTATGTCAATTTAATTAGGGATGGAAGCTATTCAAGACACTGGGGAATGTCTTATAAATTAGGGAGGAACAGCTTCGATATATATACTATAAAAGGTGGATGTGACCCTTATGTGAACATAGAGTGAAAGAGAGAGGGAGTTTTAAATGAATGGTAGAGTAAACAAAAAAATAAGACCATCGCAAATGATGGCCTAAGGAAGGGGACAATTTATGTCAATTTAATTAGGGATGGAAGCTGTTCAAGACACTGGGGAATGTCTTATAAATTAGGGAGGAACAGCTCCGATACATTTACTATAAAAGGTGGATGTGACCCTTATGTGAACATAGAGTGAAAGAGAGAGGGAGTTTTAAATGAATGGTAGAGTA